>NZ_JBIWIO010000001.1:941915-1042145 GCF_044764665.1 Streptomyces sp. NPDC093795 | reverse complement strand
ACGCCCGGTTACATTCCGAACCCGGAAGCTAAGCCTTTCAGCGCCGATGGTACTGCAGGGGGGACCCTGTGGGAGAGTAGGACGCCGCCGAACAATCATTGTGGGAAAGCCCCGCACCTTATGGTGCGGGGCTTTTCTGCGTTCACGGGCTCTTTTGAGCCCTTCCGGGCTTCTCTCAGGCCGGCGCCACCAGTTGGGTGTCGTACGCCAGGATGACCGCCTGGACGCGGTCGCGGGCGCCGGTTTTGGCGAGGATGCGGCCCACGTGGGTTTTCACCGTGGATTCCGCGAGGTGGAGGCGCTCGGCGATCTCCGTGTTCGTCCAGCCCTGGCCGATGACCGTGAGGATCTCGCGTTCCCGGTCCGTCAGGGAGGTGAGGCGGGGGTCCTCGGGGCTCGGGGTCGTCGCCGTCGCCGCCGACGGCGGCAGGTGGTGGATGTAGGCGTCCAGGAGGCGGCGGGTGAGGCTCGGGGCGACGACCGCGTCGCCGCTGGCGACCGCGCGGATGCCCGCGAGAAGCTCCTCCGGCTGGGCGTCCTTCACCAGGAAGCCGCTGGCGCCGGCGCGGAGGCCGTCGTACGCGTACTCGTCCAGGTCGAAGGTGGTGACGATCAGGATCCGGGTGCGGGCGCCGGTGGCGATGATGCGGCGGGTGGCCTCGATGCCGTCGAGACCGGGCATCCGGATGTCCATCAGGACGACGTCCGGGTGGAAGCGGTCGACCAGGCGGATCGCTTCGGCGCCGTTCGACGCCTCGCCGACGACGGTCATGTCGTCCTGGCTCTCCAACAGCATGCGGAAGCCGAAGCGTTGCATCGGCTGGTCGTCCGCGATGAGAACGGTCGTCACGAGGGGGAGTCCTCCCGGGGAAGTCGGAGCCGGACGGCCCAGCCGCCGGACGGCAGGGGGCCGCAGTCGAGTGTGCCGTCGTAGAGGGCCGCGCGTTCGCGCATGCCCGTGAGGCCCTGTCCCTGGCCGGGGGAAGGGGGTTGCTTCGCTGTTCCCGTGTCGGTGACCTCCGCTCGTACCTCCGTGGGGGTGTACGTGAGGAGCACGGTTGCTCTCGCGCCCTCGCCGGCGTGCTTCAGGGTGTTCGTCAGGGCTTCCTGCACCACCCGGTAGACCGTCAGTTGGGCTCCTGGGGCCAGTGGTTGGGCCGCTGGTTCGTCGCGGAGGTCGAAGCGTACCGGCAGGCCTGCGTTTCGTACGCCGGTGATCAGGGCGTCCAGGTCGGCCAGGGTGGGCTGGGGGTCCCGTACCGCCGCTTCCTCGTCGTCGCGCAGGACGCCGAGGAGGCGGCGGAGTTCTCCGAGGGCCTCGCGGCTCGTCGTGCCGATGGCGTCGAGGGCCTGGGCGGCGCGCTCGGGGTTCTTGGTGGCCGCGTAACGGCCGCCGTCCGCCAGGCCGGTGATGACCGAGAGGTTGTGGCCGATGATGTCGTGCATCTCGCGGGCGATACGGGTGCGTTCGGCCGCGGCCGCGAGGCGGACCTCCTGGTCGCGTTCGATCTCCAGGCGGCGGGCCCGGTCGACGAGGCCCGCCGTGTAGTCCCTGCGGGCGCGGACCGCGATGCCGAGGAGGGCGACCAGGGCGTACGCCCACAGGGCGGGGATCACGCGCTGGTCCCAGACCTCGCGGGAGAAACGGAGCGCTCCCGTCACCAACGGTGTCGCGACCAGCCCCAGGCACCACAGGAGTGCGCGGGGTGGCCGTATCAGCGCGATGTGGAAGACAGGGAGCAGCTGGAGGTACGAGGCCTGGAGGAAGGCGCCCGAGGCGTCGCTGACGAGTGCCGCGCAGGCCATCACGGCGAGGGCGGCCGTGGGGTGGCGGCGGCGCCAGTACAGGGGGAGGGTGAGGCCCAGGCTGAGGACGGTCACGAACCAGGTGGGCAGGGTCGGGTCGGGGGCGGTGTTCCGCCAGCCGCCGGCCGCGTCCACGAGCGCCGCCACCGTCCAGAGGATCGTCAGCGTGGCGTCCCACGGCCAGGGGTGCCGGGTGTCGAAGGCCCGGAGGCGGGTCAGCAGGCGCTGGACGTGGCGGCTCAGGCCCGTCGGGTCTGTCGGGTGCGGTATCTCCTCCGTGGTCACCCCGTCATCATCCTCATACGTCACGGCGCTTGAGCAACAGGGCGGGGACGGCGAGGGACGCGGCCGCCCAGAGGAGCAGGGCGAGCAGGGCGGCGCCGGGGGAGGCGGCGCCCGGCATGGGGGTCGCTGAGCCGAGGGCGCCTGCGGCCTGGGTGGGGAAGTACCGGACGGCGGTGTCCATGGCCTCGTACGGGAGCATGCCGAGGATCTCGGGGACGATCAGCACCCCGCCGACGAACGCGCCGATCGCGCCCGGGACCGAGCGGAGGGTGGCGCCGAGGCCGAGGGCGAGTACGCCGAGGAGGGTGACGCCTGCGGCGTTGCCCGCGAGGGCGGCGATGACGCCGTCGTCGGTGAGGGAGGCGGCCTGGTCGGTGTCGGAGAGGAAGAGCTGGGCGGTGAGGAAGGTCAGCAGGGCGGTGACGGAGGTGAGGGTGAACGTCACGGCGGTGAAGACGGCGGCCTTCGCCCAGAGGACCGGGAGGCGTCTCGGGACGGCGGTGAGGGAGGCGCGGACCATGCCCGTCGCGTACTCGCCGGCGGTGACGAGGATGCCGAGGACGGCGAGGGCGATGCCGCCGAGCTGGGAGCCGTAGAGGGAGAGGACGACGGTGTCGACGTCCGAGTCGCCGCCGTCGGAGGTGTAGGTGGCGCCCATGAGGATGCCGACGCCGAGGACGAGCGCGGTGGCGGTGACGACGGTGATCCAGGTGGAGCGGACCGTCCACAGTTTGTGCCACTCGGAGCGGAGTACGCGCGCGTGGGTGAGGGTCGGGGTGGTCGTCGACGTGGTGGTCATGCCGGGGCTCCCTGGTATTCGACGGAGTCGTGGGTGAGGGCCATGAACGCCTGCTCGAGGGAGGCGGCCTGGGGGGTGAGTTCGTGGAGGGGGAGGCCGTGGGCGGCGGCTGTGCGGCCGATCTCCGGGGCGTCCGGGCCGGTGACGAGGAGCGTGTCGGGGGCCTCCTCGGTGATGCCGGCGCCGGGCAGCAGGGTGCGCAGCCGGTCGGCCTCGGGGGTGACGACCTTGACGGTCGCGTGGCCGGAGGTGCGGACGAGCTCGTCGACGGTGGTGTCGGCGAGGAGCCGGCCCTTGCCGATGACGATGAGGTGGTCGGCGGTGAGGGCCATCTCGCTCATGAGGTGGGAGGAGACGAGGACGGTACGGCCCTCGGCGGCCAGGGACTTGAGGAGGGTGCGGATCCAGAGGACGCCCTCGGGGTCGAGGCCGTTGACCGGTTCGTCGAGGATGACGGTGGCCGGGTCGCCGAGGAGGGCGGCGGCGATGCCGAGGCGCTGGCCCATGCCGAGGGAGAAGCCCTTGACGCGTTTGTGGGCGACGTGGGTCAGGCCGGTGAGGGCGAGAACCCGCTCCACGCGGGCGCGGGGGATGCCGTGGGTGTGGGCGAGGGCCATGAGGTGGTGGTGGGCCGAGCGGCCGGGGTGCACCGAGCGGGCTTCGAGGAGGGCGCCGACCTGGGTGAGGGGCGCGCGGTGGGCGGCGTAGGGGCGGCCGCCGATGGTCGCGTGGCCGCGGGTGGGGGCGTCGAGGCCGAGGATCATGCGGAGGGTGGTGGACTTTCCGGCGCCGTTGGGGCCGAGGAAGCCGGTGACGGCGCCGGGGCGGACGGTGAAGCTGAGGTCCTGGACGACGGTGGTGGGTCCGTACCGCTTGGTGAGGTGCTCTGCTCGGATCATGCTTCGACGCTAGGGAGCGGGCGGCGGCGGGACGTCCGACCGGGGGCGGGAGCCGGGGCGGGGGCGTAGTACCGGGGTACGACGTACGGAGGAAACCCGCTTGTCACGCGGGAGGCGCCGTAGGGAGGATCCGGCCATGGACTTTTCGATACGTGTCATCCGCGCCGACGAGTGGGAGAAGGCCCGTGAGCTGCGGCTGACGGCGCTGCGGGACCCGGTCGCGCACCTCGCGTTCCTCGACACGTACGAGGCGGCGGTCGGACGGCCGGACGACTTCTGGCGGGAGCGGGCCGAGGGGGCGTCGGAGAGCGGTGACGGGAATGCGCGGCAGTTCGTGGCCGAGGCCTCGGACGGGAGTTGGGTGGGCACCATCTTGGTCCTGGTGGAGCGGCCGTCGGACGAGCTGCGCTTCGGGGAGCCGGCGAAGGTCGTACAGACGCACATCGTGGCCGTCTACGTGCGCCCCGAGGTGCGGGGGACGGGTGTGACGGAGGCGTTGTTCCGGGCCGGTGTGGAGTGGTCCTGGTCGATTCCGGTGTCGGTCGAGCGGGTGCGCCTGTACGTCCACGAGGAGAACGCGCGGGCTGCCGCCTTCTACCGCCGCTTCGGGTTCGTGGCGTCGGGGGCCCGGGTGGCGGTGCCGGGGCACGACACGGCGATGGAGGTCGAGTACGAGCTGCGGCGGGCCTGAGCGGCCGGTCTGGCCGGCGGGTCCCGTCAGTGGCTGAGGGAGGTCTCCGGCCAGCGGGTGCGTGCCTGTTCGCGGGAGCGGAGGAGCGCCAGGGTCGGGAGGCCCTGGTCGTGGCCGGTGGCGAGGAGCTGCGGGAGCTGGGGGAGCGGGGCCACGGCGGCGACGTCGTCGAGGACGAGCGTCAGTGGTGGGTCGAGCCGACCGTCGGATGACCGTGCGGCCATGCGGCGGCCGTGCTCGACCACGCTTGCGGCGAGCGCCGTCAGGAGCGGCATCGCGCCGGGGTGGGTGCGGGGATCCTCGATCGGTTCCCCCACCACGTAGAGGGTGCCCCCTTCGGGGAGGAAAGATGCCAGCGCCAGGGAATCCGTCCGATTCGGGGTGCAGGCCTCGCGGATGTGGATCGAGGACAGTGCCGCGAGCGCACGTGCCGTCAGTTCCTGGGCCAGGCGGCGGCTTTCGGGGTGGGCGGTCAGGGCCGATTCCAGGAGGCCCGCGTGGCCCGAGGCGGCCTTCGGGTGGCTGCGGAGGATCCGTACCGGCTCGTGGGCGCCGGTGCCCTGGGCCCAGCGGTGGACCTGGCGGAAGGGGCGCCCGTCGACGGCGGCGGCGTGCAGCCAGCAGCGCAGGAGCGTTTCCGCGGTGTCGGCGGTGGCCGCGTCGAGGCGGGAGTGCGGGCGTACGGGGGCGAGCAGGGCGACGGCCCGCTCCGTGGCCACGTCCGGGTCCTCGCAGTGTTCGGACGGTGACCAGTGGAGCCGCGCGGGGGTGTCGCAGAGGTGGCCGGGGTCGTGGACGAGGACCGGGCCGAGTTTGCCGCGCGCGTCCTTGGTGGCGGACCAGATGGCCGGGTCGGAGGTGACGACCAGGACCGGGCCCTCGGCGTCCTGGATCGCCTGGACGGCGGCGGGACGGCGGGCGTCCGGGGGGCCGTAGAAGGTGCGGGCCGGCGGGCCGGGGGCCACCGGGTGGGGAGCGGGCGCGGTCGGTGCGGGGACGACGGGGCCTGTGGCGGGCGCCGGGTGGCCGGTGGGCGGTGGCCAGGGGGCGGCCGGGGCCGGGGAGACGGGCGCCGGGGCCGGCGAGGCCGTCAGGGGCGTCTGGCCCGCTGGGGGCGCCGTGCTCTCCTCCGGCCGGGGCGGAGTGACCCGTACCGCCTCGGTGGGTGTCGACGGGGGCCGTTCCTCCCGTACTTGAGCGCCGAGGGCGTGTTCGTACGCTCCCGCCTTCCGGTTCGCCCTGACCGCTCGCCAGCGGGCCACCGTGCCGAGCGTGAAGATGGCGAGGACCAGCAGGATCATCGCCTCGCCGATCAGCAGGCCCCAGAAGAGCCCGTATCCCGAGAGCTGGCCCGGCGGGGTGGTGGGCCAGGCCGCCGGGAGGTCGGTCGGGGCGGTGACCAGGGAGCGCAGGGCGGACGGCGTGCCCGTGAGGGTGATGCCGTCCGGCCAGGCGCCGTGGGAGAACAGGCCGGCCAGGCCGGTCGCCGTCCACACCAGGACCGTGAGGCAGAGGAGGAGGCCGAACAGGCTGAGCAGCAGCCCGTCGGAGACTCCCCCGCCCTTCTGTGCCGTCTCCATCTACGCCACCGTCGACTGCGACGTGCCGTTCAGCTGCTGCTCGATGAGGATCGCGCGCTGTTCCGTCTCCCACTCCAGTTCCGGGTCGACGGCCGAGGACTCGGTCATGGCGCGGTCGGTGTAGACCAGCGGGCGTTCCTTCTCGGTGATGAGGTGTTTGACCACCTGCACGTTGCCGTTGACGTCCCAGACCGCGATGCCGGGGGTGAGGGTCGGGATGATCTCGACCGCCCAGCGTGGCAGGCCGAGGACCCGGCCCGTGTTGCGTGCCTCGTCGGCCTTCTGGGCGTAGATGGTCCGGGTGGAGGCCATCTTGAGGATCGCCGCGGCCTCCTTGGCGGCCGCTCCGTCGACGACGTCGGAGAGGTGGTGGACGACGGCGACGAAGGAGAGGCCGAGGCGGCGGCCGAACTTGAGCAGCCGCTGGAACAGCTGCGCCACGAACGGGCTGTTGATGATGTGCCAGGCCTCCTCGACGAGGAAGATGCGCTTCTTCCGGTCGGGGCGGATCCAGGTGTGTTCCAGCCAGACGCCGACGATCGCCATGAGGATCGGCATGGCGATGGAGTTGCGGTCGATGTGGGAGAGGTCGAAGACGATGAGGGGCGCGTCGAGGTCGATGCCGACGGTCGTCGGGCCGTCGAACATGCCGCGCAGGTCGCCGTCGACGAGCCGGTCCAACACCAGTGCCACATCGAGGCCCCAGGCCCGCACATCGTCTATGTCGACGTTCATCGCCTCCGCCGACTCCGCCTCGGGGTGGCGGAGGCGCTCCACGATGTCGGTGAGGATCGGCTGGCGGTCGGTGGTGTGGTCGATGACGTAGGCGTGGGCGACCTTGAGCGCGAAGCCGGAGCGCTCGTCGAGGCCGTGGCCCATCGCCACCTCGATGATCGTACGGAGCAGGGCGAGCTGCCCGGTCGTGGTGATCGACGGGTCGAGCGGGTTGAGGCGGATCCCCGAGTCGTTGGCGACCATCGGGTCCAGGCGGATGGGGGTTATCCCCAGCTCCTGGGCGATGAGGTTCCATTCGCCGACGCCGTCCTCGCCCTGGGCGTCGAGGACGACGACCTGCCGGTCCCGGAAACGGAGCTGGCGGAGCACGTACGTCTTCTCCAGGGCCGACTTGCCGTTGCCGGACTCGCCGAGGACCAGCCAGTGCGGGGCGGGGAGCTGCTGCCCGTACAGCTGGAAGGGGTCGTAGATGTACCCCTTGCCGCTGTAGACCTCGCGGCCGATGATGACGCCGGAGTCGCCGAGGCCGGGGGCGGCCGTCGGCAGGTAGACGGCCTGGGCCTGCCCGGTGGAGGTGCGGACGGGCAGGCGGGTCGTCTCCACCTTTCCGAAGACGAAGGAGGTGAAGGCGTCGGTGAGGACGGACAGCGGGTCTCGCATCGGTCTGTGCCCCTTAGGCCTTAGCGGCGGATACCGGTCGCGAACGGCAGGGTGTTCACAAAGGCCCGGTGGTGCTCGCGGTCGCACCACTCCAGCTTCAGGTACGACTTGCCGGCGGATGCCCTGATCGTGCGCTTGTCCCGGGCCAGGGCCTCGGGGGAACGCGACGACACCGTGATGTAGCCGACGAGGTTCACTCCGGCGGCGCCGCTGGCGAGGTCCTCGCCCCGCTGGTCGAGCCGGCCGTGGGCGGCGATGTCGCGCGGGTCGACCGTGCGGTTCATCTTGGCGGCGCGGCTGGCGTCGGCCTCGTCGTTGGTCTTCTCGGTGAGCATCCGCTCGATGGCGACCTCGGTGGGCTCCAGATCCATGGTCACGGCGACCGTACGGATCACGTCCGGGGTGTGGACGAGGAGAGGGGCGAGGAAGTTGACGCCGACGGGGGTCATCGGCCATTCCTTCACCCAGGCCGTGGCGTGGCACCAGGGGGCGCGGGTGGAGGACTCGCGGGTCTTGGCCTGGAGGTACGTCGGTTCCATCGCGTCGAGTTCGGCCGGCCAGGCGTTTCGCTTCGTCATGGCCTGGATGTGGTCGATGGGGTGGTCCGGGTCGTACATGGAGTGGACGAGGGAGGCGAGGCGGGACTGGCCGAGGGGCTGGCGTACGCGGATGTCGGCCTCGGCGAGACGGGCGCAGATGTCGGTGAGCTCACGGGCCATGACGACGGCGAGGCCCGCGTCGCGGTCGAGGCGGCGGGCGCCGGAGGCGTGCTTGGCGGCGCGGGCCATGGCGTTGGCCTCGGCGGCGAGTTCGCGCGTGTAGTGCATGCAGGCGACGAGGTAGGCGCGGTGCTGCTCGCTGGAGGTGGACACCATCGACTGGAGTTGGTCGTACGACTCCATGAGCCACGCGGGCGCGTGCGGGTCGCCGCGCTGGCCGACGTCCTTGGCGTGCGCGTCGGGGTCGGCGGGGAGGGTGCGGGCCAGCATCTGGAGGCGGGTGACGAAGCCGTCGCCGTTGGCGACGTGCTTGAGGAGGGTGCCGAAGCGGTCGACCAGGGCTTCCTGGTCCTCGCTGTCGCGCAGGCCGACGCCGGGGCCCTCGATCTCGATGGCGGCGGTGACGGTGCGGCGGTCGGCGTGCAGGAGGACGGCGATCTCGTCGGGGCCGAAGGGGGCGGCGAGCCAGCCGACGCGGCCGATGCCGGGCGGCGGGCCGACCTCGACCTCGCGGCCGTCGAGGCGGGTGCCGGCCTCGGTGACGACGGAGCGGTAGGCCGTGCCGCGCTTGAGCATCCGCTTGTAGCTGCGGTTGATCTCGAACCACTTGTAGAACGTGCGGTGCTTGTACGGGAGGTACACGGCGGCGATCGCGAGCATCGGCAGGCCGGCGAGGAGCCCGATCCGCAGGGGGAGGAGGGGGACGAGGAGTCCGCTCATCATGCCGAGGAAGGCACCGACGATGATCAGGGCGATCTCGCCGGTCTCGCGGTTCTTGCCGACGATCGCGTTCGGCCGGGCACGGCCGACGAGATACGTACGGCGGGGCGCGACCGGCTGGGACTGGGTCGTCAACGCCCTGCACCTCCAGAGTTCTTGCGGTTGCTGTGCGGGGTTCCCGCGGTGGGGCTGCTGCTACGGGGCGGGGGTGGGGGAGTCGCACCGCCGCCGCTGCCGCCGCGGCTGCTGTGGGCGGCCATGCCGCCGGAGACGGGGTTGGCGGGGCGGGCGGGCTGGGAGCCCTGGCCGCCGCCGTCGCCGCGGGAGCTGTGGGTCTTGATGCCCTGGGAGACGAGGGAGGCGGGGGAGGAGATGACGGCGGCGGCCGCGTTCTCGCCGGCGCGGTGGAGGCGATTGTTGCGGGAGGCGGCGATCTCGTCGCCGAAGCCGGGGACGAAGCGGTAGATCATCGCGGAGGCGAAGATCGCGAGCAGGATGATCGCGAGGCCGGAGACGACGGCGGAGAACGCGTCGGGGCCGGTGCCGGAGGAGAGCGCGCCGGCCAGGCCCAGGACGATCACGATGACCGGCTTCACGAGGATGATCGCGATCATGATGCCGGCCCAGCGGCGGACGTGGCCCCACATGTTCTTGTCGACGAGCCCGGAGTAGACGACGACGCCGAGGAGCGCGCCGACGTACAGCATGACGGCGCGGAGGAACAGCTCCAGGTAGAGGACGCCCGCGGCGATGACGGTCACCAGGGACACGATGATCAGCATGATGGGGCCGCCACCGATGCTGTCGCCCTTCTGCAGGGCCTGCTTGAAGCTGCCGAAGAAGACGTCGGTCTGCTGGCCGGTGCCGGAGGCGATGACCTCGGTGACGGCGTCGGTGGCGTTGACGACGGTGTAGAGGATCAGGGGGGTGAAGGCGGAGGCGAGGACCGTCAGCCAGAGGAAGCCGATGGCTTCGGAGAGGGCGGTGGTGAGGGGGACGCCGCGGATGGCTCGCTTGGCGACGGCGAGGAGCCAGAGGAGGAGGGTGAGGACGGTGGAGGCGGCGAAGACGATGGCGTACCGGCCGAGGAACTCCGTGTTGGTGAAGTCGACGTCGGCGGTTTCTTTGACGGCTTTGGAGAGGTAGTCGATGGTGGCGATGGCGGCGTCGGCGCAGCCGCGGGAGAGCGAGGCGAGGGGGTCCAGGGCCGTGGCGGGGTCGTTCACCGAAGGGGTGGAGCCGCCGCCTCCGCCGCTTCCGCCGCCACCCTCGCAGTAGTCCCGCGCGGAGTCGCGGAGGAGTTCGCAGGGGTTGTTGCTGGGGCTCGGGGTGGGCGTGGGAGCCGCGGAGGCACGGTCGGCGAACAGCATGACGGCCGCCTGGGCCAGACCGAGTACGGCGGTGATCCCGGCGCTGCGGACGAGGGGCTTACCGGGCATAGGTGAAGCCTCCGAACTGACCGACGGCGTCCGCCATGTCCTGGGCACCGGAGGCCCTCTGGTCGCGGCCGACGGGCACGGGGCCGTCCTTCTGGGTGGACTTGGTGACCTTCCAGTCGCCGTCGGCCCACCGAAGCTCGATCGTGTCGGTGTACCAGGCCTCGGAGACGGGGTTCTTCGAGCCCTCGCCCGCGAGCCCGAACAGCGACGTGTACCAGACGGACACCGTGGCCCGGTCCTCGGTGTAGTCCTCCATCTTGGCGCCCACCGGAACGGCCCGGGAGACGAACGTCATGCCCCGTGGTGCCGTGCCGTCCTCCTGCAGCCCGATGCGGGCGAGGATCTCCTTGTCGCCGTACGCCTTGTCGAGGTCGTCCTGGAGGGCGGCCGCGGCGTCGGAGGCGTAGACCGTGCTGACGATCTCGCCGCGCCCGGCGAGTGTGAACATCTCGGCCGAGCCCAGCGCCACCGCGTAGTTGGACGCCGCGCTCTGTGCTCCCTGTTCGTCGTGGGCGTAGCCCGTGGGGATCGTGCCGGTCTTGGCCTTGACCGGGCGGACGCCCGTCGCCGCTGTGGGGTCGCTCGCCGACGCGCCCTTGCGGGGTGGGGTGCCCGCCGTGTCCGCCGGGGCGCCGCCGCCTCGGTTGGCGAAGGCGATGGCCGCGACGAGGAGGACCACCACGCCCACGACCGTGATGAGGGAGCGGGAGCTGCGGACGGGGCGGCGGGCGCCTCCGTAGACGTCGCCGCTGTTGCCTTCGGGCAGGCGGGTCCGGGTCTGGCCCGAGCCGCCCACGCCGCCGAAGCTGTCGTGCTCGTCACCGGGACTCATGCCGGGTACGCCCCCTCACTGGTTCGCGGTACGGGCAGTGCTGCAACGTGACTGGACATCAGGGAACGCAATCTCAGGTGGACGGGGTCCGACGGGGTATCAGACGGCCATCCCGTACACGATCGTGAACAGCGTCCCCAGCGATCCGATGATGAAGACGCCGGTCAGTCCGGCCACGATCAGACCCTTGCCCTGTTCCGCGCTGAACGTGTCGCGGAGGGCGGTCGCGCCGATGCGCTGCTTGGCCGCGCCCCAGATGGCGATGCCGAGGCAGAGCAGGATGGCCACGGCCATCACGACCTCGATCATGATCTTGGCTTCGGCGCCCAGACTGCCGAAAGGCCCCCAGTTCGGGGCGATTCCACCGATGATGGTGGTGATGTCGCCCTTCTCTGCCGCCAGGTACATGTAACTCACCGCCCCTGTTGGGTAGTTAGTTGCCCCTGCCGGACGGCATGGGTCATCGCCCTATCTTCGCTGATGAAACCGCCCGTGTGCGACGGCTTGACGGGTCTCTTTACCCGATCCCCGCACACTTGACCGGTCTGACCGTCTTGACCTGCGGTGGTGTGGCCGGTTTCCATGCGAAGACGCGTATGGTCACTCTGTGTATCACGGAGAGTGACTCCGGGCAATGATTGTCGTTGTTGCACTCTTGGGGCCGCGTCGAACCGGTGGACGTCCCCACGGGGCCCCCGCCGCCTAGACTCGGTCGGCGGGGCGTACTGCCATGAGCCGAGGGGTGGTTGACGGTGCGTAGGGCTGGCAAGGGGTGGCTGGTGGCCGGGGGGTCCCTCGGGGTCTGTCTCGGGTTCGTCGCACTGCTCGTCGTCGGCACGTTCTCCGCCGCGGCCGGTCTCGTCGGCGGCGCCGGGAGCTCCAAGAACGGCACCGTGGCGCTGGCCAAGGGTGCGGTGCCCACGCTGTACCAGGGGCTCGTGCAACGGTGGGGGAACCTCTGCCCCGCCATCAACCCGGCGCTGCTCGCCGCCCAGCTCTACCAGGAGAGCGGCTGGAACCCGCGGGCCGTCTCCCCTGCCGACGCCCGGGGCATCGCCCAGTTCATCCCCGGCACCTGGGCCGGTCACGGCGTGGACGGCGACGGGGACGGCGACCGGGACATCTGGGATCCCAAGGACGCGATCCCGTCGGCCGCCTCGTACGACTGCGAGCTCGCCGGCTATGTGAAGAAGGCGCCGGGCGACCCGACGAACAACATGCTGGCCGCGTACAACGCGGGCGCGTACGCGGTCATCAAGCATGGCGGGATTCCGCCGTACACCGAGACGCAGAACTACGTGCGCATCATCCGGTCCCTGGAGAAGAGCTTCGCCCGGCCCCTGGGCCGCGTCGAGCCCTCCCGGCAGGCGGCGGGCGCGATCCACTACGCGCAGCAGAAGCTCGGCACCCCGTACCTGTGGGGCGGTACGGGCACGGCCGCGCAGAACGGCCGGTTCGACTGCTCCGGGCTGACGCAGGCGGCGTACGAGAGTGTCGGCATCGATCTGCCGCGCGTCGCCAACGACCAGTACAACGCCGGTCCGCACCCGAGCAGGGACGAGTTGCTCCCCGGGGACCTGGTCTTCTTCTCCGACGACCTGACCAACTCCCGGACCATCCGGCACGTCGGCATCTACGTCGGCGGCGGGTACATGATCGACGCGCCGCGCACCGGGGCGGTGATCCGCTTCGACCGGATCGACACCCCGGACTACTTCGGCGCGACCCGGGTCACCGCGGAGGGCGCGGCGGCGCTGCCGACCCATCTCCCGGGGGCCTGAGCCGAGCAGACGGACCGTCGGGTCGCCGGGGCGCCGGGCCGTGGGTCGTACCGGACATGGCCGGAACTCTCCGTCATGCAGAGGCCCTGAGCTGCGGTACGCCGTCACTCTTCGATAACGTCATCATGATCCACCGGAGAGAGCGGAACGTACGCCTCAGGCGGTTCGTTCCCTGATCCGACCACGCTGACCACGGGGGTTGGAAACCACCAGACACGAGAGCAAGGGGCCGCAGCAGATGGCTGGACTCGCATCGGACGGTTCGAACCCCGATGTCAGCCTGCTCTACGACATCAACGGGCTGGCCAAGGCCGCACCGCCGTGGTTCGACCGCGTCATGGAGTTCGTCGGCGAGTACGGGATCATGCTCGCGATGGCTCTCGTCTGCCTGTGGTGCTGGTGGAGCGTCCGCCGCCGCGGCACCCTCGCCGACTCCGTCTCGGCCGTCGCCGGGCTCGTCTGGGCCCCGCTGGCCGCCGGCATCGCCCTCCTGGTGAACATCCCCATCCGCGGTTTCGTCGAGCGGCCCCGGCCGTTCAAGGAGCACCAGGGGCTCGACGTGCTCATCGAGGGGAAGACCGACTTCTCCTTCGTCAGCGACCACGCCACCCTGGCGATGGCCCTCGGCGTCGCCGTCTTCGTCGCCCACCGCAGGTTCGGGCTCGCGGCCATCGGCCTCGCGCTCGCCGAGGGCTTCGCGCGGGTCTACATGGGCGTCCACTACCCGACCGACGTGATCGGCGGCTTCGCCCTCGGTACGGCGGTCGCGCTGCTCCTCGCCCCGCTCGCGCTCGCCCTGCTCACCCCGGTGGTCTCCGCCGTCGCCCGCTCGGGCCTCGGCGCCCGGCTCGTCCGCTCCGGCCGGGCCGAGGGGCCGCGGCGCCCGGAGGCGGTCGGCATCCCCGAGCCCCGTATCGGCGGCCCGGCCCCCGGGACGGACCGGAACGACCTCGCGGCCTGATCGGGCAGAAGCCCTAGGCCTCCGCGCCGGAGGTCGTACGGACGTGGTCCGCCGCGTCCGTACGGGCGCGGTCCCGGGACCGGCGGGCCGGGCCCGTCCAGCCGCAACTGCACCGTGCCAGCGCGAACGAGCCGCGCTCCGTCGTCGTGGCGGTGTGGGGGCTGGACTGCGCGTGCACACCACCACCGTACTGCGCGTGACGGCACGCCTCGGCCGTCGTTATGCGGATCGGGTGTCCCCCCGGGACCCGCAGCGCCGGGGAAGGGCGGGACCCGGGCGGACAGCGGTGAGGCGTTGGGGGTTGGCAGGCGATGGTGGTGCAGCGGTACGGGCGTCCGCACGGTCGCGGAGGCGGGGCGTTCGCCGTCACCGCCGTCCTGGTCGGCTCCCTCGTCGGGACCGCGGCGGTCACGGGGTGCGCGGCCCCCGAGGACCCGAAGCCCACGGTCGATCCCGCGCTCGCCGTACGCAGCGCCGCCGACGTCCTGACGAAGGCCGGCACCGCCAAGGCGAGCACCTCCATGGAGATGGCCACGGGCGGGACCCGGGTCACCATCCGGGGCGAGGGCGGCTACGACTTCCGGCGCCGCACCGGCCGGCTCCAGGTGGTGCTGCCGAAGGACCCCGCGGGGTCCAGCGGGCACCGGCCGATCACCGAGCTCCTCACCCCCGGCGCCCTCTACATGAAGAACCGGGGGGCCGGGGTGCCCGCCGACAAATGGGTCCGCGTCGACACCACGACGCTCGACGACGGCAACCTCGTCACGGGCGGGGCCACCGACCCGGCCGCCGCGGCGGAGCTGCTCCGGGGCGCCCGGAAGGTCACGTACCTCGGCGAGATCGAGCTGGCAGGGGTGAAAGTCAGCCACTACCGGGGGGTCGCGGACATGGCGCAGGCCGCCCGGGCCGCCTCGCCGCAGCTGCGCGGGGCGCTCGCCGCGGCGGCGAAAGGGTTCGCCGAGGACACGGTGCCCTTCGACGCGTATCTCGACGGGGAGGGGCGGCTGCGGAAGGTCCGCCACCAGTTCAGCTTCAGCAACCAGGGCCGTACCGTCGCGGTCGCGTCGACGACCCTGTTGTACGGGTTCGGGGTCCGCGTCGAGGTGGTGCTGCCGGACCGCCGGGACATCTACGCCGGGAAGATCAAGGCCTGACCTGGCCCGCTGCCGCGGGGGCCATCGGCAAATGGTCCGGACGTGTCATGCGCGGTCCGTGTCGTCCTCCCTACGCTGGGAGACCGCTGGGAGACCGACGCCGGCAGGAAGAGGTGGATGCGTGTGGCCCCGCCCGGTACAGCAACCGTGCCCGCAGACCCGGACTGCGTCGCCCTCGCCGAGATCGAACTCTGCGGCGAACTGATCATCGCCGCCTCGACCGCCGACGGGGAACGGCTCAGCGCCGACCGGATCGACGAGGTGCTGCGGGTGGCGGCGGAGCGGGCCGTGGAGGATCGCTGACGGTACGGCTCCGTCGGCCGGCCCGGCGTCAGGTGCGCAGCATGCGGGCGATGGCCTTCGTGGCCTCCTCGACCTTGGCGTCGATGCCGTCGCCCCCCTTGGCCGCCGCGTCCGCGACGCAGTGCCGCAGGTGCTCCTCGAGGAGCTGGAGCGCGAAGGACTGGAGTGCCTTCGTCGAGGCGGAGACCTGGGTGAGTATGTCGATGCAGTAGACGTCCTCGTCGACCATCCGCTGGAGGCCGCGGATCTGGCCCTCGATCCGGCGGAGCCGCTTGAGGTGCTCGTCCTTCTGCTTGTGGTAGCCGTGCACGCCGTGCTCGTGGTCGGCCGGCCCGACGGCCTCGACGGCCTCGGGGGTGACCTGGTCCGTCTCGGTGGTCGTCATGGCGTCCTCCCGTTGTCCATTAAGGGGGTGTATACCCCTCGTGGGTATATGGTACCGATCCCCGCCGATCCGGGCGGGGGTCCGTGCAGTTCACTGTGCCTGATGGGCGACACTGAGAGGACGCCGGTTAGCCGTGGCCGGATGATGCGCCTAGCATCAGCCTGACCGAAACCCAGCACCCCGAGGACCTCACGTGCGATTTCGTCTGACCCCCAGGGAGACGAGCTTCTACGACATGTTCGCCGCCTCCGCGGACAACATCGTCACGGGCTCCAAGCTCCTGATGGAACTGCTCGGAGCGGAGCCTTCCGCCCGGGCCGAGATCGCGGAGCGGATGCGGGCAGCGGAGCACGCCGGCGACGACGCCACCCACGCGATCTTCCACCAGCTGAACTCCTCCTTCATCACACCCTTCGACCGCGAGGACATCTACAACCTCGCGTCGTCCCTCGACGACATCATGGACTTCATGGAGGAGGCCGTCGACCTGGTCGTCCTCTACAACGTCGAGGAACTTCCCAAGGGTGTCGAGCAGCAGATCGAGGTTCTGAACCGGGCGGCCGAGCTGACCGCCGAGGCCATGCCGAACCTGCGGACGATGTCCAACCTGACCGAGTACTGGATCGAGGTCAACCGGCTGGAGAACCAGGCCGACCAGATCCACCGCAAGCTGCTCGCCCAGCTCTTCAACGGCAAGTACGACGCCATGGAGGTGCTCAAGCTCAAGCAGATCGTCGACGTGCTGGAAGAGGCGGCCGACGCGTTCGAGCACGTGGCCAACACGGTGGAGACCATCGCGGTCAAGGAGTCCTGAGCTTCGTGGACACCTTCGCTCTGATCGTGACCATCGGTGTCGCGCTCGGCTTCACGTATACGAACGGCTTTCACGACTCCGCCAACGCCATCGCCACCTCGGTGTCGACCCGGGCGCTGACCCCCCGGGCCGCGCTGGCGATGGCGGCGGTCATGAACCTCGCCGGTGCCTTCATGGGCAGCGGGGTCGCCAAGACGGTCAGTGAGGGTCTGATCGAGACGCCGCACGGCGACAAGGGGATGGGCATCCTCTTCGCCGCGCTCGTCGGCGCGATCATCTGGAACCTGGTCACCTGGTACTTCGGTCTGCCCTCCTCATCCTCCCACGCGCTGTTCGGCGGCATGGTGGGCGCGGCGCTCGCCGGTGGCACGGAGGTCATCTGGGGCGGGGTGCTCGACAAGGTCATCATCCCGATGTTCATCTCGCCGGTGGTCGGTCTCGTGGCCGGTTACCTGGTGATGTGCGCGATCATGTGGAT
The DNA here is from genome assembly GCF_044764665.1 of Streptomyces sp. NPDC093795. Lineage (NCBI taxonomy): Bacteria > Bacillati > Actinomycetota > Actinomycetes > Kitasatosporales > Streptomycetaceae > Streptomyces > Streptomyces sp. NPDC093795. The sequence goes on along the minus strand of NZ_JBIWIO010000001.1, from coordinate 1,025,104 downwards.
GTTCCGCAAGGCCAACCCGCACAAGGCCAAGCGCGGTTTCCGTATCGCGCAGACGGTCTCGGCGGCCGGCATGGCGCTCGGTCACGGTCTGCAGGACGCGCAGAAGACGATGGGCATCGTGGTGATGGCCCTGGTCATCGCCGACGTGCAGCAAGCGGGCGACGACATCCCGGTGTGGGTGAAGATCGCGTGCGCCGTGATGCTCTCGCTCGGTACGTACGCGGGCGGCTGGCGCATCATGCGGACGCTCGGCCGGAAGATCATCGAGCTGGACCCGCCGCAGGGCTTCGCGGCGGAGACCACCGGCGCGTCGATCATGTTCGGCTCGGCGTTCCTCTTCCACGCGCCGATCTCGACGACCCATGTCATCACCTCCGCGATCATGGGCGTGGGTGCGACCAAGCGGGTCAACGCGGTGCGGTGGGGTGTCGCCAAGAACATCATCCTGGGCTGGTTCATCACCATGCCTGCGGCTGCTCTGGTCGCCGCCACGAGTTTCTACGTGGTGCAGCTGTTCTTCGGCTGAGACCACTTCTCGTACGGAAACGGGCCCGGCTCCCTGGTGGGGGAGCCGGGCCCTTCGTCTTACGGTGGCACCGCCATGCAGCACCGTAGGACGTTCCTTATCCGAAGCGGCCGGAGATGTAGTCCTCGGTCGCCTGGATGCTCGGGTTGGAGAAGATGCGCTCGGTGTCGTCCAGCTCGATCAGCTTGCCGGGCTGGCCGACGGCCGCCAGGTTGAAGAAGGCCGTGCGGTCCGAGACGCGGGCGGCCTGCTGCATGTTGTGCGTCACGATGACGATCGTGAAGCGCTCCTTCAGCTCGCCGATCAGGTCCTCGATCGCGAGGGTCGAGATCGGGTCCAGGGCCGAGCAGGGCTCGTCCATCAGCAGGACGTCGGGCTCGACCGCGATGGCGCGGGCGATGCACAGACGCTGCTGCTGACCGCCGGAGAGGCCGGAGCCCGGCTTGTTGAGGCGGTCCTTGACCTCGTTCCAGAGGTTGGCGCCCTTGAGGGACCTCTCGACGATCTCGCTCAGCTGGGCCTTCTTGTAGTTGCCGTTGAGGCGCAGGCCCGCCGCCACGTTGTCGAAGATCGACATGGTGGGGAAGGGGTTGGGGCGCTGGAACACCATGCCGACCGTACGGCGCACGGCGACCGGGTCGACGTTCGTCCCGTACAGGTTCTCGTCGTCCAGCATCACCTTGCCCTCGACGCGGCCGCCGGGGGTGACCTCGTGCATCCGGTTCAGGGTGCGCAGGAAGGTGGACTTGCCGCAGCCGGACGGGCCGATGAAGGCCGTCACGGAGCGGGGCTCGACGGTCATCGAGATGTCGTCGATCGCCTTGTGGGCGCCGTAGTACGCGGAGAGGCCGCTGACGTCGATTCGCTTGGCCATGTGAATCACTTCCAATTGCCGCTGGTCAGCGGGCGGTCTTCGGGGCCTTCCAGCGGGCGATGCCGCGGGCCACCAGGTTGAGGATCATGACGAAGGCGATCAGGACGAGCGCGGCGCCCCAGGCACGGGCCATCGCGGCGTCGGTGCCGACCGCGAACTGCTCGTACACGTAGAGCGGCAGGGAGGACTGCGCGCCTTCGAAGGGGTTCGGGTTGATGAGCTTCGTACCGAACACGAGGAGCAGGACCGGGGCCGTCTCGCCGGTGATACGGGCGACCGCGAGCATGACGCCCGTGGTGATGCCGCCGATCGCGGTGGGCAGGACCACCTTCAGGATGGTGCGCCACTTCGGGATGCCGAGGGCGAGGGAGGCCTCGCGGAGCTCGTTCGGGACGAGCTTGAGCATCTCCTCGGTGGAGCGGACCACGACCGGCATCATCAGGATGGACAGGGCCATCGCGCCGGCGAAACCGGAGGGGCCGAAGCCCAGGATCAGGTTCCAGGTGGCGAGGACGAAGAGGCCGGCGACGATCGACGGGATGCCCGTCATGACGTCGACGAAGAAGGTGACGGCCTGGGCGAGCTTCCCGCCGCCGTACTCGACGAGGTAGACGGCGGTGAGCAGACCGATCGGCGCGGCGATCACGGTCGCGATGCCGACCTGCTCGATGGTGCCGAGCAGCGCGTGGTAGACGCCTCCGCCGGCCTCGGCGTCGAGGACGCCGTTCATCGAGTGGCTCAGGAAGTAGCCGTCGAGGACGCCCATGCCCTTGCTGATCGTGACCCAGGCGAGGGAGAGCAGCGGGACGACGGCGAGGATGAAGCACACCCAGACGAGGCTGGTGGCGACGCGGTCCTTGGCCTGGCGGCTGCCCTCGACCTTGGTGGTCACGGCGTACGTGGCGATGACGAAGATCAGCGCGGCGATCATGCCCCACTGGACCTTGCTGTGCCAGCCGGCGGCGAGGCCGATGCCGATCGCCGCGGCGATCGAGCCGGCGGCGACGGCGGCCGGCGTCCAGCGGGGGAGCCGGGCGTGGGAGAGGGACCCCGGGCGGGGGGCCGCGGTGACCGGACGATCCTGAATGGCGTGGCTCATGCCGCTGCCCCCGAGTACTCCTTGCGGCGGCCGATGATCCAGCGTGCGGCGCCGTTGACCAGCAGGGTGATGGCGAAGAGGACGAGACCGGAGGCGATCAGCGCGTCCCGGCCGTACTCGTTGGCCTCGTTGAACTTGGCGGCGATGTTCTGCGCGAAGGTGCCGCCGCCCGGGTCGAGCAGGTGGCCCGAGATCAGGAAGCTGGGGGAGAGCACCACGGCGACGGCCATGGTCTCGCCGAGCGCGCGGCCGAGGCCCAGCATGGAGGCGGAGATGATGCCGGAGCGGCCGAAGGGCAGCACCGACATGCGGATGACCTCCCAGCGCGTGGCGCCGAGGGCGAGGGCGGCTTCCTCGTGCATCTTCGGGGCCTGGAGGAAGACCTCACGGGTGACGTTGGTGATGATCGGCAGGATCATGATCGCCAGCAGGATGCCCACGGTGAAGAGCGACCGGGCGGGGCCCTCGTTGGCCTTGTCGAAGAGGTACGTCCAGCCCAGGTACTCGTCGAGCCAGAGGTTCAGGCCGTCGAGGTACGGGACGAGGAAGATCGCGCCCCAGAGGCCGTAGATGATGCTGGGCACGGCGGCGAGCAGGTCGACGACGTACGCGAGCGGCTTGGCCAGCCTGCGCGGCGCGTAGTGCGAGATGAAGAGCGCGATCCCGATCGCGACGGGCACGGCGATGAGCATCGCGATGATCGACGAGACGACGGTGCCGAAGGCGAGGACGGCGATGCCGAAGACCGGCGGGCTGCCCGCCGGGTTCCACTCGAAGGTGGTGAAGAAGTTGGTGCTGTCCTTGGAGATGGCGAGGACGGCACGGTAGGTGAGGAAGCCGGCGATCGCGGCCATGATCACGAGGAGGGTGATGCCGGAGCCTCGGGACAGACCGCTGAAGATGCGGTCCCCGGGGCGGGACGCGCTCTTGGCGCGCCGGCTCCTCTGTATGTCTGGTGTGGTGGTAGCCATCTGCTTCTCCGGTCTGCGGTGCCCTTACGGGTGTGAGGGCTCCTGGCGGCGGTGCACCGGATGCCGGGCCGGCCCCCCTGGAGGAGGGGCCGGGCCCGGCCGGGGGTCAGGACAGGGTGGGGACGATCGCGCGGACCTTCGCGGCGATCTCGGCCGGGAGCGGGGCGTAGCCGGCGTCGGCGAGGACCTTCTGGCCCTCCTCGCTCACGGTGTAGTTGAGGAACGCCTTCAGGGTCGGCAGGGTCTCCGCCTTGTTGCCCTTGTCGCAGGCGATCTCGTAGGTGACGAGGACGATCGGGTAGGCACCCTCGGCCTTCGTCGCGTAGTCGAGGGAGAGGGCGACGTCGTTGCCGGTGCCCTTGACCTTGGCGGCGGCGATGGCCTTGGAGGCGTTCTCCGAGGTGGCGGCGACCGGGGCGGCCGCGCCGGTGTTGATGCTGACGGTGGAGATCTTGTTCGCGGTGGCGTACGAGAGCTCGAAGTAGCCGATGGAGCCCTCGGCGTCCTTGACGGCGGTCGCGACGCCGGAGGAACCGTTGGCGGCCTGGCCGCCCTGGGCGGGCCACGACTTCGACTTCGGGTCGTGCTTCCAGTCTGCCGCGGCGGCGGTCGAGAGGTACTTGCCCAGGTTCTGGGTGGTGCCGGACTCGTCCGAGCGGTGGAAGGCCTGGATCGTGCTGTCCGGGAGCTTGGCGCCCGGGTTCAGCTTGGCGATCGCCGGGTCGTTCCACTTGGTGATCTTGTTGTCGAAGATCTTGGCGATCGTGGAGGCGTCCAGGACGAGGTTGTCCACGCCCTCCAGCTTGTAGCCGACGGCGATGGGGCCGCCGACCATCGGGAGGTTGACACCCTTGCCGCCCTTGCAGATCTTCTGCGACTCGGCGACCTCTTCCTCCTTCAGGGCGGAGTCGGAGCCCGCGAAGGCGACCTGGCCCTGGTTGAACTTGGTGATGCCACCACCGGAGCCGATGCCCTGGTAGTTGATCTCGACGCCCTCACAGGCGGCCTGGAAGTTCTTGACCCACAGGTCCATCGCGTTCTTCTGCGCGCTGGAGCCGGCGGCGAGGAGCTGGCCCTTGGCGCCCTCGCACGCGATGCTCGACGCGGCGGTGGCGGACTTGGTGCCGCCCTCCTTGGCCGGGGTCTCCGTGTTGTCGTCCGAGCCACACGCCGAGAGGACGAGCGCACCGGAGACGACGAGGGCACCGATCGCAGAGGCGCGAAGCCCGTTCTTGCGCGAAAGCTTCACTTTCGGGTGTTCCTTCCAGAAGCCGCCTTGTCGCGGACCGAGTGTCCTGAACGTTCTACGGCGGCGTGTGTCGGTTGGTGGTGCGTCGCTGTGCTCCGAGCACCGTGTACGTCCGAAATTAGGCAGAACAGGTGAAGCCGTCGACCGAAGAGGGTGAACGGGAAGTGAACCGTGCCGTAAGCCCGGGTGCGGGGCCCCTTTGGGCGGGCTGCGGCGGGGTGCGGCGGGGTGCGCTCAGTGGCGTGAAGTCGCCACTGCCGCGTCCAGGAGTTCCCGGTCTCTCGGCTGGGTGAGGCGGGCTCTGGCCGCGGTGGGCTTCAGCCAGAGCACCGCGTCGACCTCTTTCGTCGGGGTGAACGTGCCGCCCAGGGCGCGGGCCGCCCAGTAGGTGATCTCCTTGGGGCGCCCGTCCACCGTGTAGTGGACCGTCGGCAGACGGGCGCCGGGCTCGCAGCGCTGACCCGTCTCCTCCAGGACCTCGCGCAGCGCGCACGCCTCCGCCGTCTCGTCGCGCTTCCGCTTGCCCTTGGGATGCGACCAGTCGTCGTATTTCGGCCGATGGACGAGCGCGATCTCGATGCCGTGGCCGGAAGGCGCCGGGCGCCACAGGACGCAGCCCGCCGCGAGGATCGGGCCTCGGGGGTCGGTCATGGGACCGGGGCCGTCGTTCTGCGCCAGGCGCGCTGGAAGGCGAAGCGGGACGCCTCGACCTCGTGGCGCTGGTCGGCGTGGAGGACGCCCAGGGCGTACGCGGTCGCCGGGGCGATGCGGGGGGTGCGGGCGGCGGTGGCGGCGGCGGTCGCGGCCTCGGCGGCGTCGCGGTGCCGGTCCAGGGCGCGGGCCGCCTCGTACAGGACGGGTTCGGGTTCGCCGCCGGTGTGCAGGGCTTCGGTGGCGTACCGGTGCAGGCGGAGGAGGAGCCGGGTCTGGTGCCAGGGCGCGTCCTGGCCCTCCCCCGCGGCGAGTCCGAGGGCGTCCGCGTTGTACGGGTGGGCCGCCCGCGTCAGGGGCAGCGTGGCCACCGCGTCCAGGAGGCGGCGCTCCGCGACCTCGGCGGGGCCGTCCAGGACCTCGACGGCGGGGGCCGTGCCGACCGGGCCGAGCGGGACCTCGGACGCGAGGAGGGCGACGGCGTCGGCGACGGCGTGGAAGCGGGCCGAGCCGAGGGCCTGGAGGGACGCCGAGTGGGCGCGCGTACGGGCCAGGGTCAGCTGGCGTTCGAGGAGGGCGCCGGCCCGGGCGGCGCCGACGCTGAGCCCGGCCGCGTCGCCGCCCCGGGCGGCGGGGACCGGCCCGCCCCCGCCGTTGGCGCCGTTCGATCCGTTCGACAGGCGGGACAGGGCGTCCACCAGGCGGACGAGGCGGGACGTGCAGGCGTGCTCGAGGGCCAGGGTGCCGGAGAGCCAGGCGAGCTCCGTGCGCAGCTGGTCCGCCCAGGCCTGGTCGAGCAGCGGCCGGAACGTGTGGAGCGTGCCGCTGATCCGGCGGGCGGCGCCCCGCAGCGTACGGGCCGCCTCCTCCGACCCGGCCGTGTCCGAGCCGCTCTCGGCGTGGAGCCGGAGGCCGCGGAGGAAGTCCGCGGCACGGGCGTGCAGGTAGGGGGCGAGGACCTCGCCCGCCGTGACGTCCTGCGAAAGGTCAGGGTTGTGCACGCCGGCGCCTCCGCGCGTCGATGAGCATCTCCTGGACGTGCCGCAGCGGCCGTCCGTCGGGGTCGGCCGCGTGCCGCGTCCAGTTCCCGTCGGGGCCGAGGTGCCAGGATGAGGTGGTGTCGGACATCCCGGTCTCCAGGAGCCGGGTGAGCGCGGCCCGGTGGGCCGGGTCCGAGACCCGTACGAGGGCCTCGATCCGGCGGTCCAGGTTGCGGTGCATCATGTCGGCGCTGCCGAACCACACCTCGGGTTCGCCGCCGTTGCCGAAGGCGAAGACCCGGGAGTGCTCCAGGAAGCGGCCGAGGATGGAACGGACCCGGATGTTCTCCGAGAGGCCGGTGACCCCGGGGCGTACGGCGCATATCCCGCGAACCCAGATGTCGACGGGCACGCCGGCCTTCGAGGCCTGGTAGCAGGCGTCGATGACGGCCTCGTCGACCAGCGAGTTGACCTTGATCCGTACGTACGCGGGCCGTCCCGCGCGGTGGTGCACGATCTCCTTGGTGATCCGGGAGACCAGACCGTCCCGCAGCGACTTGGGGGCCGTGAGCAGCCGCCGGTACGTCTCGCGGCGGGAGTAGCCGGAGAGCCGGTTGAACAGGTCGGAGAGGTCCGCGCCGACCTGCGGGTCGGCCGTGAGCAGGCCGAGGTCCTCGTAGAGACGGGCCGTCTTCGGGTGGTAGTTGCCGGTGCCGACGTGCGAGTAGCGGCGCAGGAGCTCGCCCTCCTGCCGTACGACGAGCGACAGCTTGCAGTGGGTCTTCAGGCCGACGAGGCCGTACACGACGTGGCAGCCGGCCTCCTCCAGCTTCCGCGCCCACTTGATGTTGGCCTGCTCGTCGAACCGGGCCTTGATCTCGACGAGGACGAGGACCTGCTTGCCGGACTCGGCGGCGTCGATGAGGGCGTCCACTATCGGCGAGTCGCCCGAGGTCCGGTACAGCGTCTGCTTGATCGCCAGGACGTCCGGGTCGGCGGCCGCCTGCTCCAGGAAGGCCTGCACGGACGTCGAGAACGAGTCGTACGGGTGGTGGAGCAGCACGTCCCGCTCGCGCAGCGCGGCGAATATGTCCGGCGGCGACGCCGACTCGACCTCGGCCAGGTCCCGGTGGGTGCCGGCGATGAACTTCGGGAACTTCAGCTCGGGCCGGTCCTGCCCGGCGATCCCGAAGAGCCCGGTCAGGTCGAGCGGACCCGGCAGCGGGTAGACCTCGGCGTCGGAGACCTTCAGCTCGCGCACGAGGAGATCGAGGACGTACGGGTCGATGGACTCCTCGACCTCCAGGCGCACCGGGGGGCCGAAGCGGCGCCGCATGAGCTCCTTCTCCAGGGCCTGGAGCAGGTTCTCGGTGTCGTCCTCCTCGACCTCCAGGTCCTCGTTCCTGGTCACCCGGAACATGTGGTGCGCGAGCACCTCCATGCCGGGGAACAGCTCCTCCAGGTGCGCCGCGATCACGTCCTCCAGGGGCACGTACCGCTGCGGGGAGGCCTCCAGGAAACGGGTGAGGAGCGGCGGCACCTTCACGCGCGCGAAGTGGCGGTGGCCGCTGACCGGATTGCGTACGACCACGGCGAGGTTGAGGCTCAGGCCGGAGATGTACGGGAAGGGGTGCGCCGGGTCCACGGCCAGCGGGGTGAGGACCGGGAAGATCTGCTGCCGGAACATGGTGAAGAGCCGCGCCTGCTCCTTCTCCGTGAGCTCGGGCCAGCGGATCATGTGGATGCCCTCGTCGGCCAGGGCGGGGGCGACGTCCTGCTGGAAGCAGGCGGCGTGCCGGGCCATGAGCTCGCGCGACCGGGTCCAGATCAGTTCGAGGACCTCGCGGGGCTGGAGACCGGAGGCGGAGCGGGTGGCGACGCCGGTGGCGATACGGCGCTTGAGTCCCGCGACCCGGACCATGAAGAACTCGTCGAGGTTCGAGGCGAAGATCGCGAGGAAGTTCGCTCGTTCGAGGAGGGGGGTCGTCGGGTCCTCGGCGAGCTCGAGGACGCGCTCGTTGAACGCGAGCCAGCTGCGCTCCCGGTCGAGGAAACGGCCCTGCGGCAGCTCGTCGCCGAGTGCGCCGTCGTCCTCGTACGTGTCGGGGTCGGCGTCCAGGTCGGGGTCGAGGTCGGTCACGACGGTGCCGTTGACCACCTGCGCTCGGTGTGCGGCGATGGAACCGACGGACGGCTGGACGGACGGCGCGGCGCCGGGCGTGGCGGACGACTGGGCGTTCGACGTGGCGGAGGACTGGACCGGGACCTCGGCGGGCTGCTGGCTCATGCCCCCATTCTTCCGCGCGGGGGGCCGCTCAGGCGCGTCGGAGCGGGCCGTGGGGGAGGGAAGTCTCCCTTTGGGGAGAGCGGACACGGAGCGCTTCATTGCGTGAGCGTCGCAAGCGCGTCTGAATGGCCGGTAACGGGGACGTGTCGTGAGGGAATCGGGGGCGGGGCCCTTGGTCAGGATCCCGCCCCCGATTCACCCTTACGGGCGATGGGCTTCCTACGGGTGCTGGGCGCGCAGGACGCGGAACGCGGCGAAAGCCGCGAGGGCGGCGAGGGCGAGGACGATGCCGGTCTCGATGAGTTGGGTGGGCCAGAAATGGGTCTCGGGGTGGTAGTCGAGGTACTGGGCCGCGATCGGCTCGTCGATGCGGCAGCCGCCGTCAGGGACCGAGTCGGAGTAGCAGAACCAGCCCGGCAGCCGCTGCCCTGAGGCGGTGATCAGCCCCTGGTCGACGAGCATGCCGTTCTCGGGCGCGTGAAGGGGGGACACACCCTCGTACGCCCGGTCGGTGGTCGCACGGTCCCCTGTCCGACCAGTGGAAGTTCCAGGTGCCCGAGACCCGCACCCAGCCGAGCAGGTAGACCGCCATGAGGGCGAGTGTGGCCGCGAGGGTGGCGGTCGCGGTGACGAGCTTGGCGCGGAGCCAGGCCTTCGGGCTGATCGACTGGGTGAGGGACAGCTTGTACAGGGAGGGTTCCGTCGTCTCCCAGGGGCCTTCGACCGGGGCCTCGCGGCGGATGAGGGCGGTGAGTTGACGGCCCGTCGTGCGGGATTCGACGACCTGCTCGGCGAGGGACGAGGCCTTCGCGTTCGAGCTCGCGGTAGGCCTTGAGGACCGTGTGGGGTTGATGGCCGTCGCTTCGATGACCTCGCGTGCGGTGGGCAGTCGGTCGCCGGGCTCCAGGAGGCCCATCCGGAGGGCCTGCTTCGTCTGCTGGACCACCCGCTGTCAATCCACAAAAGAAAGGGGGCGGCGCGTCCCGAAGGACCCGCCGCCCCGTCTCCCTGCAACAGGAGAGAGCAACCGTTACTGCTACTGCACGAGGGTGATCCGCCCCGCCGCCGGGGGCGCCAGCGGTGCGCCGGCCGTGGCGTGGGTCTCCAGGTAGTCGAGCAGGACGTCCAGGTCGGAGGCGCCGACCAGCTTGTTCGTGCCCTGGGTGAAGACCGGGAAGCCGTCGCCGCCGCCCGCGAGGAACTCGTTCATGGCGACGCGGTACGTGGCGGCCGGGTCGAGCGGCTGTCCGTTCAGCTTCACGGACGCGGCGTCGATCCGGGCGGCGCCGGTCTTGGTGAGGTCCAGGGTGTACGTGAAGCCCTCCGACACCTGGAGGATCTTCGGGGACGCCTCGTTGCGGCCGCTGACCTGCTGCTGGAGCGCGGTCACGATCTGCGCGCCGGTGAGGCTCTGGACGGTCATCATGTTGGTGAACGGCTGGACGGTGTACACCTCGCCGTACGTCAGGACGCCGTCGGCCTCGCCCCCGACCGGGCCCTCGTGCACGAAGTCGGAGCGGATGCCGCCCGGGTTCATGAAGGCGATCTGCGCGCCGCCCTTGTCGGCCGGGGCCATGCCCTCCCGCTGGGCGTCGGCGATCACGCTGCCGAGCGGCTTCTCGAGCGCCTTCGAGCCGCGGCCCTCGATGTCGGCGGTGATGTGGCCGACCGGGCGGTTGGCGATGGGCGCGGCCAGGGCGCCCCAGTACTTGATGAGGTCCTCCATGTCCCGCGCCCGGCCGACGTCACGGGTCACCACGTGGTTGGCGGACGTCACGGCCGTACGGACGATGTCCTTCGTCCTCCGGTCGTAGGTCAGCGTCGTGTCGGTGTAGATCCGCCCGTAGGACGCCGCGGAGGTCACCGTGCGGGGCTTGCCGGACGGGTCGGGGATGGTGCAGGCGTACGCCTGGTGGGTGTGGCCGGTGACCAGCGCGTCGACCCGGGAGTCGATGTTCTTGGCGATGTCGACGATCGGGCCGGAGATGCCGTCGCCGGGGCCCGGGCTGTCGCAGTCGTAGTTGTACGAGCCGGAGGCCGGGAGTCCGCCCTCGTGGATGAGCGCGACGACGGACTTGACGCCCTTGCGCTCCAGCTCCTTGGCGTACTTGTTGATCGTCTCGACCTCGTCGCCGAACTTCAGGCCCTTGATGCCCTCGGCGTTGACGATGTTCGGCGTGCCCTCCAGGGTCACGCCGATGAAACCGATCTTGACGCCGTTCCTCTGCCAGATGAAGTACGGGTCGAGAATCGGCTTGCCGGTCTTCTCACGGGTCACGTTCGCGGCGAGGAACGGGAAGTCGGCGCCGCCGAAGGTCCCGCCCTCCGTCGCGCAGCCGTCCGTCGGGTGGCAGCCGCCGTTCTGGAGGCGGGCGAGCTCGGCCGCGCCCTCGTCGAACTCGTGGTTGCCGACGGAGGTGACGTCGAGCTTGAGCTTGTTGAGCGCCTCGATGGTGGGCTCGTCGTGGAAGAGGCCGGAGATCAGCGGGGAGGCGCCGACCATGTCGCCGGCGGCTGCGGTGATCGAGTACGGGTTGCCCTTGCGGGCGCCCCGCAGGTGGGTGGCCAGGTACTCGACGCCGCCGGCCTTGATGCCCTCGGTGGCGCCGTGCGCGAAGACCTCGCCGGAGGAGCCGGCCGGCGGCTCCAGGTTGCCGTGCAGGTCGTTGAAGGAGAGAAGCTGCACGTCGACGGTACGGCCGTGGCCGTACCCCCAGCCGTTGCCGTTGCCCGGCCCGTTGCCGTTGCTCGGCCCGCTGCTCGGCGCCGCGCCGGCGGGTATGGCGGCCAGGAGAGCGCCGGCGGTGGCGAGCCCGGCGGCGGTGGCGAGTATCCGCCGCCCCGCACGCTTCTTGTGACGAGTCTCTGACATCTGTCCCCTTTTTCCCTGCATGCCCGACGGATCCGGCGATGCCACTGTCGTGGCGAGAAGAGCGGCGATGCGCGTTTGTTGACACTTCATCACCCCGCCCGTCGCCACCCCTCCCCGGGAGGCTCCAGGCGGTGAGGCCATGGCCGCTGGTCTGCCGAGGGCAGCCTAGAGTCAACGCGCGTAGCGCAACAGGGGGATACGGGTTACGACCTGGTTGCCATCACTCGACGGCGCCCCCGAGGACACCCGCTGAACGGCCCATGGCCCCGTAGGCTCGGCGTATGACGACTGAAGCTCCCGCAACAGCCTTCGAGTCGGGCCGCCGTTTCGACATCGTCGACGAGCTCACCCCGGAGCAGGTCCAGGAGGTCCTCGCCCTGATCGCCTCCGCCGCCGAGACGGACGGCATGCAGGCGGTCTCCGAGCAGGGACGCCTCCAGCTCCGTGGGGGGCGTCGCGAGGGCATCCGGCACTTCCTCCTCACCGTCTCCGGCCGACTCGTGGGGTACGCCCAGCTGGAGGACACCGACCCGGTCGAGGCCCCGGCCGCCGAACTGGTCGTCGACCCGACGCAGCGGGGCCGCGGCCACGGCCGGGCGCTCGGCTCGGCCCTGCTGACCCAGTCCGGCAAGCGCCTGCGCGTCTGGGCCCACGGCGGCAAGTCGGCGGCCCGCCATCTGGCGCAGGTGCTCGGCCTGACCCTCTTCCGCGAGCTCCGCCAGCTCCGCCGCCCGCTGACGCCCCTGGACATCCCCGAGCCGGCCGTCTCGCCCGGCATCAGGATCCGTACGTTCGTTCCCGGCCAGGACGACGCGGCCTGGCTCGCGGTGAACGCGGCGGCGTTCGCCCATCACCCGGAGCAGGGTGCCCTGGCCCAGCGGGACCTGGACGACCGCAAGGCCGAGCCGTGGTTCGACCCGAAGGGCTTCTTCCTGGCGGAACGCGAGTCGGACGGGGCGCTGCTGGGCTTCCACTGGACGAAGGTCCACGCCGAGGAACAGCTCGGCGAGGTGTACGTCCTCGGCATCTCCCCCGACGCCCAGGGCATGGGCCTCGGCAAGGCCCTCACCGCGATCGGCCTGCGCCACCTGGCCGCCCAGGGCCTCCCCGTGGCCATGCTCTACGTCGACGCCGACAACACGGCGGCACTGCGCGTGTACGAGGGCATGGGCTTCACGACCCACGAGGTGGACCTGATGTACCGCACGGAGACGTGAGCGGCGACGTCGCAGGTGGCGGCGGCGCGAGGGGCGCCGCCGCCCGGTACTCCCGGGGCGAGAAGTCGTGTCGCGACGAGCGCCGCCGCCCGGGGCTGACGGCGCGTGCGTCTGCGAGAAGTTGACGCGCTTCTGACGAACATTTTCAGCCGCTTGCCCTCGATCCGGTCGGGGCGGGGCACCCGCTCTCACAGGGCTTTCACAGGCCCCACGCACCTCTGCACCGATCGTTTACAGCCTTTGGACTCTTGTTCGAGGATTGACAAACCGGTCCGTCGGTTTTCTACTGACGATGCACCGACGGTCGCATGCTCGCTACTGTCGGTCGGCTTCGGTAGAAGGGTGGCAATTGTGGTGCGCTTCAACTTGCTCGGTCCCCTGGAGGTCCGGGTGCAGGGTCGGCCGGCGAACATCAGAGGGGGACGCCAGCGCATCCTCCTGGTGCTGCTTCTGCTCGGTGAAGGCGCCTCCGTCTCCAAGGACCAACTCATCGGGGAGATATGGGGCGACGCCCTACCAGCCCAGGTCGACAACGCCCTGCAGGCCGTCGTCACCCGGCTGAGACGGTCTCTGGACGCCTGGTGCGGACCGGGCTTCGCCCGCGAGCGGCTGGTCTCCGAGCAGTCGGGGTACAGCCTCTGGCTGGACGACCAGACGGTCGACCTCCGGGAGTTCGAGTCGCTGCGCTCCGAGGCGCACCGGCTGATGGCCAAGGATCCAGCCCGGTCCGCCGCCGTTCTCGAGGAGGCGCTGGGGCTCTGGCGTGGCTCCGCGCTCGAGGGCGTCGGCGGCGGTGTGCTGTGCGGCAGCGCCGCCGCCCGCCTCGACGAGGAGCGGCTGCTCGCCCTGGAGGACAAGATCCAACTGGAGCATTACGGCGGCCGGCACGCCGGTACGGTCGCGGAGCTGCGGCGGCTCACCATGCTGTATCCGCTGCACGAGCGGCTCTCCGAGCAGCTCATGGTCGCTCTGTACCGCTCCGGCCGGCCGGCCGAGGCGCTCGACGTGTACTGGCGGCTGCGGACCGCTCTGCGCGGTGAGCTCGGCCTGGATCCGACGCCGACCGTCCAGTCGCGGATGCAGTCGATCCTCCAGCACGACATGGCGGACGTGATCCCCCACGACAGGGGGCGGGGCATGCCGCACCGGCCCGCCGTGGCGTGACCGTAGGCGGTCGTCGGGTACGGGGTCGGGTACGGCGCCGGGGGTGAGGGGGGCGTCGGGGGTGGTGCCGGGTACGGCGCCGGGGGTGGTGCCGGGGGTCGTGCTCACACGCCGCTCGCCACTCCGGCGGCCTGCTCCACCCCCCGCGCGTCGGCGGCACCCGCCTCCCCGCGTCGCCGCAGCAGCACCAGGGCGAGCAGGGCGGCCGTCAGCGCCAGACCCGCGGCCAGGAACAGCGCGGAGGTGGTACCGGACACGAGCCCCTGGGCGGACACCGTCGCCCCTGAGGCCGCCACCCCGAGGACGCTGCCCAGTTGGCGGAAGGTGTTGGACACCCCCGAGGCGGTGCCCGCCCAGGCCACCGGTACGGCGCCGAGGAGGGCCACCGTGGCAGGCGCCGCGGCCAGCGAGATGCCCGTACCGAGGAGGGCGAGCAGCCACCAGTAGGCGCCGTAACCCTCCGCGGGTCCCAGCAGGGCGAGGCCCAGGAGCGCCGCTCCCGAGCCGAGGGTGCCGGTGACGACCGGGATGCGCGGGCCGGTCCGTACGACCATGACGGCCGCCACGCAGGAGGCCACCGCGATCGCCCCGTTGAGCACCAGGAACCGGACCGCGATCTGGGTCGCGGTCAGCTGCTCCAGCTCGTACATGCGCTGTGCCACCAGGGACATGGCGGCGTACAGGCCGAAGAGGCTGAGCAGATTGACCGTGCAGGCGGTCACGACCACCGGGTTGCGGAAGAGCCCGAGCGGCAGCATGGGCTCCCCGGCCCGGGCCTCCCACCACAGGAAGCCCGGCAGGGCCACGGCGGCCAGCGCGTACGAGACGGCCACCGGCGTCGAGGTCCAGCCCTGGTCGTTGCCCTCGGCGAGGGCGAACACCGTCGCGGCGGCGGCCACGATGAAGAGCAGCTGGCCCGTCACGTCGAGCCGGCGGGCGCGGCGCGGCTGTCCGTCCGGCAGGGAGAAACGCAGGCCCACCAGGGCGGCTGCCGTCACCGGGACGTTCAGCCAGAAGATGGCGCGCCAGCCCCAGCCATCCACCACAAGGCCGCCGAGCACCGGCCCCATGCCGAGGGCGAGTCCGCAGAAACCGGCGCCGATGCCGATGGCCCGGGCGCGGGCGGCCGGGTCGGGGAAGAGAGCCGCGACCAGGGCGAGGCTGACCGGGATCAGTACGGAACCGAATGCCCCCTGGGCGGCCCGTGCGACGAGCAGCATCTCGATCGAAGAGGCCGAGGCGCACCACGCGGACGTGGCACCGAACCCGGTGAGACCGACGAGGAAGACACGCTTGCGGCCCAGGACGTCGCCGAGGGTGCCCGCGCTGAGCAGCAGACAGGCGGAGGCCAGGACGTAGACGCTCGCGACCCAGCGCAGCTGTGCGGGTGTGGCGGGCAGCTCGTCCCGGACCGCGGGCAGGGCGACGTCGGCCATCGTGGTTCCCGCGTACACCACGAAGACGGCCAAGCCGAGGAAGAGCAGCGACAGGCCGTTCCCGCCCCGGCTCGGGGGCTTCTCGGAAAGCATGGTCCGCCTCCCTACACGGCGTTCGACGCGCGCATGATGTGGAGGAATCCGTTGAGTCGCGCGCGGCCCTGGAATCCCACGTACTCCGGGATCACCAGATGGGGGTCCCACTTCTCCTTGTAGGCGAGCTGGGTCTTGGCCGGGTAGATCGAGTCGCCGCGTTGTGCCAGCTGCTGCACGAACCAGCCGAAAGCCCGGCTGGAGCCTTTCTGTTCCAGTTCGGGATTCAGTCCGGTGAAGGGGGTGAATCCGAAGTGGAGCCAGTCGGCGCCCTCTTCCTGGAATGCCAGGATGGCCGCCTTGTTGATGGCCTCCATCACTCCGGGCGGGCTGTCGGGATTGCGTCGGCTGAGGTCGTGCAGCCAGCCGGAACGCGAGCCGTAGGAAGGGGAGTAGGAGATATAGCCGATCGGCTTTCCCTCGATGTATCCGACGAAGAGGCGACGGCTGCTCTGGAACGGGCCGCCGGTCTCGCCGACCAGGAACTCCAGCTCCTTGGTGTGCTTCCCCTTGGAGCGCAGCCAGACGCCGTCGATCTCGGTCAGCGCCTCCTCGACCTTGTCGTGCTGGGCCTCGATCACTTCGAGCCCGGCCCGGTGTGCCCGGGAGACCTTGTTCCTGAGCTGCACGAATTTCTTGCCGGCGAGGGTGAACTTCGACAGGTCGACCGCGTAGGAGGCGCCGATCTGGTTGACCGTGTAGCCGTGCTCGATGTAGCGGCGGGCGTCCTCGGTCTGCAGCTGGACGGCGACCACGCGCCGACGGCGGCTGCGTGCGTACGCCGAGAACGCCTTCAGCAGGGGTATGTAGTCCTGCTCCGACGCGAAGGGCCCGCCGAACTGCACGAGATACCGGCCGGATTCACGGTAGGAGACGAATCCGTCGAGTCCGGGAGCGGTGAAGTGGAGATTTCCCTTGTTGAGTGCGAGAAACGCGCTCGGGTTGTCACTGAAGGAGTCGAGCGATCCCAGCAGTGAGTCCTGGGAAACGGTTCCCTCGGTCATATTCTCCACTCTCTCCCTGTCGTGGAAACGCCTGAGCCGCAGCAGTCAAGCCGACGTCAAGCCCCCTGTCCATGCGCCTCGTTGCGTATCGGGCCGTCCGTCCGCGTGGCGCAGCCGGAACGTCAGGAGGCCGTCAGGGTCAGGAATTCGTCAGGTGAAGATCAGGCGCACCTCGCAGAATCCTGTTTCGACAGGGCGCGCAGTGACAGGGCGGCCGCCGTGCAGGAACACCCGAGAAGCGAGCAGGGAAAAATGAACCGACACGCAAGCGTGCTGACCCGCGGAGGGGAGGCACCCGCGTCCGCGGACCGGCCGACCGCGCTGCGGGGCGCGCGTCATGCGGTCCGCGAACCCATCCCCACCTACCTCTCCTACGTCGGTGGCAAGGACATCGACGCGGAGAAGTACGTCTACACCGTCACCACGAGGTCGATCCTCGACGACGTCTTCGAGAGCCTCACCCTCAAGCGCCGTCTGGAGCAGGGCCGGGTGCGTCCCGAGGACGCCGGCGACCTGGTCGTCGGGCGGGTCGCGCTCGCCGACCAGGAGACGGTGGAGGAGGCCTCCCGCGCCGCCGCCGAGGCGTTCCGCGAGTGGTCCCGGTGGCCGCAGGAACGGCGCATGGAGCTCGGGGCGGTCCTCCGGCGCAGGATCGTCGAGGGCTGCGACGACATGGTCGACGTCCTCATCGCCGAGGGCAATCCGCGGGCACTCGCCGAGTGGCAGGTCGCCGGCCTCCTTGAGACGTTCAGCGAGGAGACCCTCTCCTGGGTCGGCGAGCTGATGCACCGCGAGTTCGAGCACGGCGGGCGCCGGCTGCTGGTGCGCCGCAGGCCCGACGGCGTCGTCTGCGTCAACCCGCCGCAGAACGCCCCCGCGTCCAGCGCGCTCTTCGGCATCACGGCTCTCATGGCGGGCAACGCCGTGGTGGTCCGCGCGCCGCGCAGCGCCCCCTTCGGGGTGATGTACGCACTGCGCGAGTTCGTCGTCCCCGCCCTGGAGGAGATCGGCGCCCCGCCCGGCGTGCTCAACGTCGTGTGCGGCCGTCCCGGTCCGATGATGCGGTCCTGGCTGGAGAGCCCGTACATCAACGACATCCTCTACATCGGCTCCACCGAGAACGGCCTCACGTTCCAGGAGGAGTGCGTACGCCACGGGAAGAAGCCGGTCCTCGAACTCGCGGGGAACGACTGCGTGGTCGTCTGGCGCGACGCCGACCTGGACCTGGCGGTGGAGGCTCTCACCGAGTGCTTCTACGGCTCCGGCCAGATCTGCATGGTGCCCAACCAGGTCCTGGCCCATCCGGCGATCGCCGACGAGCTGCTCGAGCGGCTGTCCGTCGCCGTGGCGAAGCTGCGCCCCGGCTATCCGGACGAGGAGGGCGTGCTGCTCTCGCCCGTCCTGCGCAGCGAGCGCTTCTTCACCGTGGTCAAGGACGCCCTGGACAAGGGCGCCAGCCTGGTCCACGGAGCCCGCAGGCTGGAGGCCGACGGATCGCCCTCGGACACCGGGCTGTTCCTGGAGCCCACCGTGCTCCGGGTCGACGGCATGGAGAAGTGCCGGGAGATCGAGGCGGTGCGCCGCGAGACCTTCTTCCCGCTGCTGCCCGTGATCGTGCCCGAGGCGGACACCGACGAGGCGCTCCTCGAGCGCTTCCTCGACTACGTCAACAGCAACCCCTACGGGCTGCGCAACTCGGTCTGGGCGAGCGACGAGCACGTGCTCGGCCGCTTCGAGCGGGAGATCGACAACGGCGGACTGCTCAAGATCAACGACTCGCACATCGGGTTCCTGCCGTACCTGCCCACCCACGGCGGCACCGGCCTGACGGGCGGAGTGTTCGGCGAGGCCAACTACCCGATGCTGCGCACCTCCCACCTCCAGGGTGTCTCGATCGCCCGCGGCATCCGTCCGCACCAGGCCGTCTTCGGCGCGTACGACGCCGTCCGTGCGGCCCGCGCCGGGGCGACCGACTGAAACCCCTCATCTCACCAAGGAGTTCGACGTGCGCTACTTCCGCCAAGCGGACGAGACCTGTGACACCTTCCTGCCCGGACTGCGCAAGGCTCTGGGGGACGTGCCGCTCTCGGTCCTGGAGTCCCCCGACAGCCCGGCCATCCGGATCTTCCGCGAAGCGGGCGGCCCCAACCTGCTGGTGCCGGCCGAGCACGGCGGCGCAGGCGTGAACGCGCTGGAGGCCACCCGGGTCATCCGCGCGCTCGGCGCCGTCGCCCCCTCGATGACGGTCGGCACGATGATGCACCACTTCTCGCTCGGCACCCTCTACGCCGTCGCGGACTCCGTCGCCGGGGACAGCGACCTGAAGACCATGCTCGGCCAGGTCGTCTCCGAGCGGCTCCTCGTCGCCTCCGGCTTCGCCGAGGGCCGTACGAACCAGGGCATCCTCTCCCCGACCCTGATGGCGCGCCCGGTGGACGGCGGCTACCTGCTGACCGGCTCGAAGAAGCCGTGCAGCCTGAGCCGGTCCATGAACCTGCTCACCGCCTCGGTCGGCATGCCGCAGGAGGACGGCTCCACCGCGATGGGCTTCCTGCTGCTGCCCGCCGACACCGAGGGCGTCTCGGTGCGCCCCTTCTGGTCGAACCCGGCTCTGGCCGGAGCCGAGAGCGACGAGGTCCGCCTCGAGGACGTCTTCGTCACCGACGAGCAGATCGTCCAGCCCGAGCCGGGCCAGGAGGAGGCTCTCGACGAGCTGCAGACCGTCGGCCTGATCTGGTTCCAGATGATGATCGCGGCCGGCTACACCGGTATCACCTCCGCGCTGGTCCGCCAGGTGCTGGAGCAGCGTCGCGGCAGTGCCACCGACCGGGCCACGCTCGGTATCCGGCTCGGCGGAGCGGTCGGCCTGGTCGAGAGCCTCGCCCGGACCGTGGACGCCGGCGAGGTGGACAACGACGCCCTGGGCAACGCCCTGGTGGTCCGGTTCGCGGTGCAGGACGCGCTGGCCGACATCGTGCGGCTCGCGGTCGAACTCCTCGGCGGCATGGCCTACATCACCTCGGCGGACAGCTCCTGCCTCGCCACGGCCGCGCAGGCCATCGCCTTCCACCCGCCGTCGCGCACCAGCATGGCCGAGGGCCTGACGGAGCACTGGTCCGGCCAGCCCGTCATGGTCGGCTGACCGGACATCGAAAGGGAATCCTCGAAATGACGACCACCCCGGTCGCACCGGCGGACACCTCCGCCGAGATCCTCGACCGCTACCGCGCCCACCTCAGCAAGGGCCGCGCCTCGCTCGGCGAGATGTTCGGCGGTGACATCGAGACCGGCTCCGAGGGAGCCTGGGTGTACACCGCCGCGGGCCGCAAGCTGCTCAACTGCGGTGGCTACGGCGTGCTGATCGCCGGCGCCCGCCACCCCACGGTGGTCGCCGAGGTCGAGCGTCAGCTGCACACCAACCCGGTGGCCACCCGGCTGCTGCTCGAACCCCAGGCGGCGCTGGCCGCCGAGGCGCTGACCGCCGTCACCCCGGCCGGGCTCGACAAGGTGCACTTCGCCGGCTCCGGGGCGGAGGCCGTCGAGGCCGCCCTGAAGATGGCCCGCACCCACGGCAAGCGCCATCTGATCTCGACCGTCAACGGCTACCACGGCAAGACCTTCGGCGCGCTCAGCGTGACGGCGAAGGACCTGTTCCAGGAGCCCTTCCGCCCGCTCCTCCCCGATGTCTCCCATGTGCCGTTCGGCGACGCCGAGGCACTGCGCGAGATGCTCGCCGCCCACCGTGGCAACGCCTGCTTCATCGTCGAACCGGTGCAGGGCGAGGCCGGGGTGATCATGCCGCCGGAGGGCTACCTGCGGGACGTCGAGGCGCTGTGCCGGGAGTACGAGGCCTTCTTCGTCCTCGACGAGGTGCAGACGGGCCTCGGGCGCCTGGGCCAGTGGTGGGGCGCGGACCGCGAGGGAGTCACCCCGGACGTCCTGCTCGTCGGCAAGGGGCTCAGCGGCGGCGTGGTGCCGGTGTCGGCCGCGGTGGCCACGAAGGAGGCCTTCACCGCCTTCGACAAGGACCCGTTCATCCACACCTCGACCTTCTCCGCCAGCCCCCTCGCCATGGCCGCCGCCCAGGGCGCGCTCCGGGCGATCCAGGAGGACGACCTGGTCGAGCGGTCCCGGGTGCTGGGCGAGCGGCTGATCGCGGAGCTGGGCCGGATCGCCCGCGCCGCCCTCGGCGACCTGCTCCTGGAGGTGCGCGGCGCCGGACTGCTGATCGGCATCGAGTTCACCGAGCCCGGCCTCGCCGGCGACCTGCTCCTGGAGCTCCTCCACGAGGGCGTCGTCGCCAACCACTCCCTCAACTCGCACATGGTGCTCCGGCTCACCCCGCCGGCCGTGCTCACCGAGGACGACGTGGCCTTCCTGCTGGCCGCCTTCGAGCGTTCGGTGACGGCGATCGCGTACTGACCCGCCGGCCGTTCCCACCCCACCCAGAGAGCTTCCAGAGAGCGAGACTCCACCGCATGCGCAGCATCGAACTGCGGGTCCTGGTCCCCGCCGACGACCCGGCCCGCGCCTACACGCAGATCACCGAATTCGCCCGTTACGCCGATCTGGCCGAGGACGTCCACGAGGTCGTGGTCCACCCCGGCGGCGCCGACGACCGGGGCAGCAGCAGCTGGCGGGTCAACTTCCGCCGCGGGATCATGAGCTGGGACGAGGAGGAGCACTTCCGCCGGGACGAGCTCCACATCGCCTTCCACCAGACCGACGGGGACTTCGACGACTTCCACGGAAGCTGGCAGCTGACCCCGCGCGAGGACGGCACCTGCGAGGTGCTGTTCGAGGTCACGTACGACTTCGGGATCCCCAGCCTCAGCGGCATCATGGACCCGATCGCGGAGCGCGTGATCAAGCGTGCCATCAGCGCGGCGCTGACGGGGATCTTCGGCGAGGCCACCGTCCTGGAGGGCGGCGAGGCGCTCACCGACCTGGACCGGACGGCCCCGGCGGCCGGGGTGGGGGTCCGCTGATGGCCGACGCCGCCAATCTCTTCGAGACGAAGACCACCGCCCGGCTGTTGCGCCTGGAGTACCTGGTGGCGCTGGGCGTCAGCCTGGAACTCTTCGTCACCCACCTGGACGAGGTGCGCTGGCTGCCGGCCGTGGCGCTCTTCCTCTACATCGATCTGATCGGTTACATACCCGGCGCCATCGCCTTCAGACGCAGCCCGGACGGCCAGATCCACAAGGGTTACTACGTCGCCTACAACATCATGCACAGCCTGGTCACGCAGGCGGCCGTCATCGGCCTGTGGGTCCTTCTGTTCGGCTTCGAGTGGGCGCTGCTGGCGATCCCGATCCACCTCTTCGGTGACCGGGCGCTGTTCGGCAACGCGCTGAAGCCGTTCGCGCTGTCCTTCGAGCCCAAGACCCACCCGGCGTACGCCCGGCTCCGCGACGAGGTGGAGGGTGTGGACCCGGCCGCCGCGCCGACCGCACGGCAGCCCGGGAAGGTCCCGGCGTGAGCGCCGGTCCGGCCGCGGCCCTGGGGCTGCCGCCTCCCGGCGACGAGCTGACGGAGCCCGATCCGGAGGTCTTCTGGGACAGCGCACGGCAGTTCCCGACCGGTGTCGCCGTTCTCACCGCCGATCACCACCTCGGACCGCACGGCACCACGGTGTCGTCGTTCGCCTTCGTCTCACGCCGGCCGCCCCTGATCTCGGTGTGCCTGAAGCGGCCCAGCAGTTTCCTCTCCCTGGTCCGTTCCGGCGGGGAGTTCGGGGTCAACGTCCTGGTGCACGAGCAGGCGGTGCTCGCCCGCAGGTTCGCCACCCCCGGCCGGTCGCCCGGCGCCACCCAGTTCGAAGGAGTGCCGTACGCGGCGGGGGACGCCTCCGGGGCGCCGCTGCTCGACGGGTCCGCCGCCTGGCTGGAGTGCCGGGTCGACCGGGTCCTGGCCGCCGGCGACCACGACCTCGTCCTGGCGCGGGTCCTCTTCGCCCGGCGCGCGGCCGCTTCCACGCAGTGCAGTCCGCTCGTCTACCACGCGGGCCGGTTCGCCACCACACAGACACAGGAGTGACGACGAAGATGACGTCGACGACCGACACCTTTCCCGCCGAGGCCGGCTGGGACACCGCGCCCGACCTGATCGAGGGCGCCAAGACCCTGGAGCTCACCCCGGCGAGCGCGAACCTCGCGTACTGGCTGAAGGCGATGCCCGCCACCCTGCGCGGCCACATCGCCGGACACGCCCCGGAGGTGACCATCCCGGACTACATGCGCGAGGAGGGGCCGCTGCGCGAGGCGATCACCCAGGAGCTGTCCTTCCGCGCCATCGCCGAGGAGAAGGCCACCCGGGCGCTGGGCTACCTCGTGCCGATCGCGCCCACCGTCGACACCATGGAGTTCTACGCCACCCAGGTGATCGACGAGGCCCGCCACTCCATGGTCTTCCGCAACCACCTCGTCGAACTGGGCGTCCCCCGCGAGGAGTTGTGGCAGCGGATCCACGAGATCGCCGCCAAGGACCGGGCGGAGGTCCTCGACCCGCTGGAGGAGTACGCCCTCAAGGTCATGCGGGACCAGCGCGACTTCCTCGGTGGCGTACTGATCCTCACCATCATCGTCGAGGGTGTCCTCGCGCCCGCAGCCGAGCTCAGCGAGCGCAAGTGGCGTCCGCTCAACCCGGCCGCCGCGGACATCGAGCGCGGTGCCGGAATCGACGAGATCCGTCACCTCACCGTCGGCGCCGCCGCCGCCCGCGAGTACCTGGAGGCCCACCCCGAGGAGCGCGAGCGCGCCGTCGCGCTGATCCGCGAGGGCATGGGGCTGTGGGACGTGCTCCCCGGCCACGCGATGGTCCACCGGCGCGAGGTCATCTTCCAGAAGGGCCTGGAGCAGCACGCCGACGTCGTCGGGGACTACGAGATCTGGCCCGGCCGCCGGCTCGTCGACACGACGCCCGAGGAGCGCCAGGCCCAGGCCGAGAAGTGGACCGAGGAGATGCAGGAGAGCCGGCTGAAGTACATGGGCCTGGAAGAGGCCTTGGCATGAGTCGCGCGGCCGTCCTCGCGGGCATCGGCGGCTGGCTGCCGCCACGGGTGGTCACCAACGAGGACCTCGCCCGGCGCTTCGACACCAGCGACGAGTGGATCCGGTCCCGTACCGGCATCGGGCAGCGGCACGTGGTCGACCAGGGCACCTCCACCGGCGACCTCGCCTTCGAGGCCGGGGCCCGCGCGCTGAAGTCGGCCGGGGTGGACGAGGTGGACGCGGTCGTCGTGGCGACCACCACCCCCGACCACCTGAGCCCGGCAACCGCCCCCCAGGTCGCGGACCGTCTCGGCCTGGGCGGCCGGGCGGCCTTCGACGTCGCCGCCGTCTGCACCGGCTTCCTCTACGGGCTCGCCACCGCCACCGGACTCATCGCCTCCGGCACCGCCGACAGCGTGCTGCTCATCGGTGCCGAGTCCTTCACCACCATCGTCGACCCGGCGGACCGCTCCACCTCGGCGATCTTCGGCGACGGCGCCGGGGCGTTCGTCCTGCGCGCCGGGGAGCCGGACGAGCTTGGTGCGATCGGCCCCTTCGACCTCGGCAGCGACGGCTCCCTCGCCGAGCTGCTGATGATCCCGGCGGGCGGCTCCCGGCAGCGCTCCAGCGGCCGGCCGGCCGCCCCCGGCGAGGAGTACTTCCTCATGCAGGGCAAGCAGGTCTACCGGCACGCCGTGCTCCGCATGACCGAGTCCGCGCAGCGGGTGCTCGCCAAAGCCGGGCACGGTACGGACCGGATCGACCGGTTCGTCGGCCACCAGGCCAACCTGCGGATCCTGGACGCGGTCGCCGACCGGCTCGGCGTCCCGCCGGAGCGCCGTATCAGCAACATCGACCGCGTCGGCAACACCGCGGCCGCCTCCATTCCGCTCGCCCTCGCGGACGCGGCGGCCGCCGGGGAGCTCAGCCCCGGCGACCGGGTGCTGGCCAGTGCCTTCGGCGGTGGTCTCACCTGGGGGTCGTGCCTGCTCCGGTGGCCCGACATCACCCCCGCATGAGCGCCCTGGCGGCGCGGGCGGCCGGCGATGCCTTCGCCAGGCAGCTGGCCTCCCTGCTCGGGCTCTCCCCTGCCGGCGACCTCTCCCGCGACGGCCGCCCGTCACCCGTCACCCGTACCCGTTCCGTCTCCGCAGTCCGTGCGGACATCTCCACCCCACCCCATGGAAGGACACCCACACCATGAGCACCACCGTCACCACCTACGACCGCATCGCCGCCATCCTCGTCGAGCGTTTCGGCGTCACCGACGACGAGGTCACGCCCGAGGCCACCTTCGAGCAGCTCGACCTCGACTCGCTCGCGCTGGTCGAGTTCACCCTGGTCGTCCAGTCGGAGATGTCCGTCGAGATCCCGGACGACGAGCTCTCGCCGCGCCAGACGGTGGCCGAGGTCGCCGTGATCGTCGACGCCAAGGTCGCGGCCGCCTGATGACCAGGCCCGCGACACACCGGTTCGACGCCGCCGTCACCGGTCTGGGGATCGTCTCCCCGGCCGGTGTCGGCGTCCCCGGCAGCTGGGAACGCGTCTGCTCCGGCATACCCACCGCCACGACCGACCCGGCGCTCACCGGTGTCCCGGTCGACTTCAGCTGCCGGGTCCCCGGCTTCGACGCCGACGCCCTGATCGGCCGGCGCAAGGCCTGGCGCCTCGACCGCTTCGTCCAGCTCGCGATGGTCGCGGCCAAGGAGGCCCTGGAGGACGCCGGGCTCGACCCGGCCACCTGGGACGGCACCCGCGTCGGCGTGGTCCTCGGCAGCGCCGTCGGCGGCACCGCCACCTGGGAGCAACAGCACCGCACGCTCCTGGACAAGGGAGCCGAGCAGGTCTCCGGGATGCTCATCCCCATGCTGATCACCAACATGGTGGCCGGCCAGCTCGCCATCGAGCACCGGGCGCTCGGCCCCAACCTGGTGGTCTCCACCGCCTGCGCCGCCTCGGCCACCGCCATCGGCACGGCCCGTGAACTGCTGCGCTCCGGCACCTGCGACGTGGTGATCACCGGCGGTACGGAGGCGTGCCTGACCCCCTCGATCATCTCGGGCTTCGCCCGGATGGGCGCCCTCTCCCGGCGCACCGAGGACCCGGCCGCCGCCTCCCGGCCGTTCGACGTCGACCGCGACGGCTTCGTCGCCGCGGAGGGCGCCGGAATCCTCGTACTGGAGACGCCCGAGCACGCCGCCGCCCGCGGCGCCCGGGTACGCGCCAGGATCAGCGGCTACGGAGCGACCGCGGACGGCCACCACCCGACCGCACCCGACCCCTCGGGCCAGGGCGTGGAACGGGCGCTGCGCGCGGCCCTCGCCGACGCCCACCTGACGCCCGAGGACATCGACCACGTCAACGCCCACGGCACCTCCACCCCGCTCAACGACGCGGCCGAGGCCAAGGTGCTGCGGCGGCTGTTCGGCGACCGGCCGGCCGTGACCTCCACCAAGGGCGTCACCGGCCATGCGCTGGGCGCGGCCGGCGCGCTGGAGGCGGTCTTCACCGTCCTCGCGGTGGAGCAGCAACTGGTGCCGCCCACCGCCAACGTGGTCAAGCAGGACCCCGAGGTGGAGCTGGACGTGGTCACGGAAGCGCCGCGGGCCGTCCCCGTCCGGGCCGCCGTCTCCAACTCGTTCGGCTTCGGAGGCCAGAACGC
Source organism: Streptomyces sp. NPDC093795 (assembly GCF_044764665.1). NCBI lineage: Bacteria > Bacillati > Actinomycetota > Actinomycetes > Kitasatosporales > Streptomycetaceae > Streptomyces > Streptomyces sp. NPDC093795. Next base: position 999,027 of record NZ_JBIWIO010000001.1, on the reverse strand, counting down.
CGTACTGGTGGTGACGCAGGCCTGAGCCGACCCCCCCTGCCGCGCCGCACCCCCTCCCCGAGGACACCGAACCAGGAGTTCCGCACGCATGTCACCCAAGACCCAGGACCTCGCGGCGGCCATGGCCGCCGCCGAATTCCCCGCTGACGGGCAGGATCTGCGGATCTCGCCCAGTGCCAGCTTCGACGAACTGCTCAAGAAGGTACGAGCCGCCGGGCTCATGGACTACCGGCCCGGATACTTCGCCGTGAAGATCGTGCTCAATCTGGTCCTCACCGTCGCCGGCTGGACGGTCTTCGCCCTGCTCGGCAACTCGTGGTGGCAGCTCGCCGTCGCGGTCTTCCTGGCCTTCTGCTTCGTCCAGGCGGGGTTCATCGCCCACGACACCGGCCACAAGCAGGTCAGCCGCGCCCGAAAGACCCAGGACGTGCTCGGCTGGATCCACATGAACGTCCTGCTCGGTGTCAGCTACGGCTGGTGGGTCAACCACCACAACCGCCACCACAGCAACCCGAACAACCTCGACAAGGACCCGGACACCATGCGGCGCCAGGTGATCTTCGCGCCGTCCGAGTACGCCGCCAAGGCCCGCTCGCCCTTCCACCGCTTCGTCATCCGGCACCAGTCGGTGATGTTCTTCGTCCTGCTGGTGCAGGAGGCCTTCCGGATGCACAAGGCCGGCTTCTCGGCCGCCAAGGCCGGTCTGCTGCGCATCCCCGTCATGGAACTCGGCCTGCTGCTCGTGCACTTCGCCGCGTACCTGACCGCCGTCTTCTACGTCCTCGACCCGGGCCTCGGCATCCTCTTCGTCCTGGTCAACCAGGCCGTCTTCGGCATCTACCTCGGTGCCGTCTTCGCCCCCAACCACAAGGGCATGGTCGTCCACCGCGACGACGTGGAGGTCGACTGGCTGCACCGCCAGGTGCTCACCTCGCGCAACATCTACTCGACGAGGTTCACGGACTTCATGTACGGCGGTCTGAACTACCAGATCGAGCACCACCTCTTCCCGTCCATGCCGCGGGTCAACCTGCGCCGCGCCCGGCCGCTGGTCATGGAGTACTGCAAGGAGCACGACGTCTCCTACCACGAGGTGTCGCAGGCCCGTTCGTACCTGGAGGTGGCCCAGCACCTGCGCGAGGTCAGCGTCACCACCAGGGCCAGGCTCGCGGAGGTCTTCCAGACGATGGAGGCGCGTGCCTGACCGGTGGGCGAGCCGGGCCGGGCGCGCGGCCCGGCGCACCACACGAGAACGGCGACGGCGGTGCGTGCCGGCGCGCTGCCGCGGGCCCCTGACACAGGGGCCCGCGTCTTTCGTGCAGCCGCCTTCGTGCAGCCGCCTTCGTGCCTCCGCCGCCGGCTCACGAGGTCATGGCGCTCAGTTCCGCTCGACGACGGTGAGCGTGCCCTCGGCGGCGGTGCGTCCGGACTGCTCGACGGTCACCCGTACCTGGTGGTTGCGGTCCTGCGACTCCTCCGCGACGGCGCGGACCGTGCACGGGATGTGCAGTTCGACGTAGCGCTCGTATCTCATGCTCAGCCCGACCGGGAGCACGTCCCGGGGCTGAAGCACATGGTGGGCCGCCTGGCGCACGGCCTCCGAAAGCAGCATGCCCGGCACGTGGTCCACGGGGTGGTCGAAGAGCACGGGGTGCGTGCGGTCCGCGCGCAGCAGGAACGTGCCCGCCTGGTCGCCCGGCGAGAGCACCACGTCCCGCGCGCGGTCGCGGTCCACCAGCGCCGCGTCGACGGGCGGCAGCAGGGCGAGGGAGGTGAGCGGCGACGGCACGGTGTCCTGCCGCGGCAGCTCGCCGAGCGCGCTGCGCACCCGCGCGTAGGCGTTGGGGTTGATGCAGCTGAGGCTTCCTCCGCCGGTGCCTATGACCACGCCGTCGCGCTGGAAGGTGATCTCGGTGCGCATCCCCGCGAACCTCGAACCGGTGCGGCGGACGGAGTGGCACCGGATGTGCAGGGTGACGTCGGCCGGCGCCCCTTCGAGGCACAGGCCCTCCGGGGTGATCCGGAAGAACTTGTCCCCCATCAGGAACTGATGGCCCGCCGGCACGCCGTACTCGGCGTGCGCGATGAGCAGCAGGGCCTGCCGCATGGTCTCGCCGACCAGCAGGGGATCGTGCCAGCGGCCGCCCACGGCGCCGTAGAAGCCATGCGCACGGGGCCACTGCGCGTCGACGGAGAAGCTGTCGGGGCCCTCCGTCTGCCAGTGGGTGATCAGTACCTCGGCGATGGCGGCGCGATGGACGTAGGAACGAGGCACGGTGCGGGTGAAGCGCTGGGCCGGGACCGCCTGTGGGATGGACGTGCCGTGGGTGAGGGTGGCGTCGGTCATCAACACGTGGTGACTCCTGCATCGGAGAGGAGTGGATGAAGTGTGTACCTTGCTTCACAAGTACAATACCTACCAACCGGTTTTTAGTCGGTAGACATCACAGTCGGGGGCCCAGATGACTGTGAAGTGCTGCCGGCGTGAGGGGCAAGGTAAGCCAAGTGGTCGTACAGGAGCGGGCGTTGCGGACACGCCGGGCGATTCTGGAAGCCGCATCGATCGTCTTCGAGAAGCGGGGCTTCGCCGCGGCTCCCCTCTCGGAGATCATCGCTGTCTCGGGCGCCACCAAGGGGGCGCTCTACTTCCACTTCTCGTCGAAGGAAGAACTGGCCCGTGGAGTGATCGAGGCGCAGTTCTCGGCCCTGGCGGAGCTGCAACTGCAGGGCTCTCCCCTCCAGCAGGCGATCGACTCCACGCACGCGGTGGCCCACGCGCTGAAGCACGTGCCCCTGGTGCGCGCCGGAATACGGCTGGTCATCGAGCAGGGGTCGTTCACCGAGCCGGACCCCGAGCCCTACCTGCGCTGGGTGGAGCCGGCGCGCGCCTTGCTGGAAGAGGCCCGTACGGAAGGGGAGTTGCGCCCCGAGGTGGATGTACGGGCCGTGGCCCAGCTCATCGTCGCGCTCTTCACGGGAACGCAGCTGATGGCTCAGGTGCTCACCCAGCGGGAGGACCTGGACGAGCGGATCACCGCCTTCTGGCAGGTGGTGCTGCCGGGCCTGGCCACGCCGGAGGCGCTGCGTGGCCTGAAGCCGGAGGGCGGGATGACGTTCCCCGACGGCCCGGAAGTCCCTGGTTCCGCGGACTGACGAGGTGACGATCGCCCGGCGGTGCGCCGCCGGGCGGTGTCGGCCGCCGGGTCGCCGGGCGATGTCGGCCGGGCGGAGCCCCCCCGCGTCATCGTCCGGTGTGCCTCAGTGTGCCTGAGGGCTCGGATCCGCGAGCCGTATCCCGGGGGAGCCCTCCGGGTGGAGGGTCGCGGCGCGCTCCGGCGTGACAAGCCCCGGCAGGATCACCCGCCACATCGCGGTCGTCAGGTGCGGTCGCAGCAGCCTGCCCTCCCGTCCGGCGAGCAGTTCGGCGCCGGCGGCCGTGGACATGACGAGGGCGGCGACGGCGTGGGCGCTGACGCCCTCCCTGAACTCCCGGCGGACGGAAGCCGATTCAAGCAGCAGCCGTACGGTGCTCGCCCAGGTGAGCCGGTAGGCACGCGCCTGGGGCGCCGGGCTGTGGGGCTCCAGGCAGAGCTGGATGCAGGCCCGGGTCACGGCGTCCCGGTTGAACTGTCGTACGAGCAGATGGGTCGTGTCGATCAGGCTCTGCAGCGACGAGGCCTCGGGGCCGCGGGCCCGGGTCGCGAGCGCGATCTGGCGGAGCGAGTCGTGCGCCTCGTCGAAGAGGGCGGCGGCGATGTCGCGTTTCGACGGGAAGTGGAAGTAGACCGCACCCTTGGTCGTACCCGCTGTCGCGGAGATGCCGTCGATGCTGGTCGCCGTGTACCCGTTGCGTTCGATCATCGTGGCGGCCGTGTCGAGGATCAGTCGACGTGTACGCATCGCCCGCTGCTGCTTGGCCATCAGGCCCCCTGGTCAGAGGTATGGGCCGATTGAGCGTCTGGTCAGGACGTCATTCGGGAGGGGGGCCAGGATACTAAAAACCGACCGTGCGGTATCCCGCAGAGGGTAATGCGTCACCTTTCCGGAGGCAGATCATCAGGGGCATGTCAGGGGCTTCCGGCATCCTGGCGAGGTCTGCCTCACAGGGAGCTCGAATGAGAACAAGAAAGGCCCGGCTGTGGGCCTGGCTGCCCGTATTCGCCATGGCCGGTGCATGGGGAATCGTCGGAAGCGCCCCCGCTGTATCCGCCGAACCCGGCTGTGAAATCCGAGAGAACTCGCCGCACGCCGACTGGGGAGGAATGTCTTTCCCCATCGACCTCTACTGCACCAACACGGTGGGAGATGTGACCTCCCAGTCCTTCTTCGGATCCCCGGTCACCGGGAGGATGACGAAGACCACGAGCTGGTTCGCCTGCTGGAAGCTCGGGGCTCCGCACGCCGGGAAGAACAGCGTCTGGTACTACACCAAGGGCGACGTGGTCGTGAACAACCCGGGCCAGCAGGCCTGGGGTTATATGCCGGCGAATGCGCTCGGCACCACCAAGGCGCCCTTCCCGGGGCTGCGAAAGTGCTCTTGGGGATAGGGGGCCATACGCATGCGTGCAATCCATGACAACAGCCGGCCGGAGGGCGTGTCCCGTCTCGGCCGATTCCGCCGTCCCGGCCGCCTCGGCCGCGTCGGCCGTACCGTCCGCGGCCTCACCGTGACGGCCCTCGCCCTTCCGCTGCTGACCAGCGGACTGAGCACGGGCACCGCCCACGCCACCACCTGCGTGCTGCAGGAGAACGTCCTCCACCAGGACAAGCTGGGCAATGTGTTCCGCACCGACGTCAAGTGCGAGAACGTCGCCGGAAACGTGTACGGGCGCGCGTCCTACGACAGCCCGCTCACCGGAAAGAAGACCTCGACGCTGAGCACCTTCGTGTGCTGGACGCGAGGCCAGCCGCATTCCGGCGGAAACACCGTCTGGTACTACACGAAGGGCAACACGGCGGTCGCGCCGTTCGAGGCCTTCGAGGGTTGGGGCGCGATGGAGGCCGACAAACTCCTGACCCCGGCCGGCATTTCTCATCCCTTCCCGGGGCTTCCCCGCTGCCCGTGGTACTGACAGATCCGGAGAAGTTTCGATGTTGACGAGGAATGACGCAGGGCGGGGGCGCAGTCGTAAGTCCGTGCTTGCCCTGAGCCTGCTCGTGGTTCTTTCCACCCTGGGAACAGGGTTGGGAATTGCGGCGGCGGTCCCCGAGCCGGATTCCGGTGAGGCGGCTGGTGGTATCGAGGTGTCGGCGCTGGCGAAGGCGAAGTCCTCCGGGGATCCGGTGGAGATCGTGGAGCAGCGCACCGAGACGTCCGAGGTGTTCGCGAATCCGTCCGGCACGTTCACGGTGACGACGCATCTGAAGCCGGTTCGGACGCGTCTGGGCGGCAAGTGGGTCGCGATCGACACCGATCTGGTGGCCGGCAAGGACGGGGTGAGGCCCAGGGCCGCGGCGGCGGGCATCGAGCTCTCCGACGGCGGAACGGGTCCGCTGGTCCGGCTCAACGACGACACGCATGTGCTGGAGTACAGCTGGCCGGGCAAGCTGCCCAAGCCGACGCTGGCCGGCTCGGTGGCGACGTACTCCGAGGTGCTGCCCGGGATCGACCTCCGGGTCGAGGTCGACGCGAAGGGGTTCCAGCAGCTGTTGGTCGTCAAGGACGCCAAGGCCGCGAAGAACCCGAAGCTGAAGAAGCTGACGTACGGCGTCACGTCGAACGGGCTGAAGCTGACCGCTGACGAGAAGCAGGGCTTGAGGGCGGCCGACGTCAAGGGTCGTACGCGGTTCTCCGGGCCGGCGCCGCTGATGTGGGACAGCGGTAAGGGCGGCAAGAGGAAGCAGGCGGTCATGGAGACCGCGGTCGCGGGCGAGAGCCTCTCCGTCGTCCCCGATCAGACGGTGCTGACCGGTCCCGGGACCACCTATCCGGTGTACGTGGACCCGACGTTCACCACGGGCATGTCGGGCGCACACAATGTGTTCGACTCCCACCCCGACTACCACGCCTGGAACGCGGACTGGATCAGGATGGGGAGCTACTGGAGCGCCCATCTCAACAAGTACGTTCGCAACCGCGCGTTCTTCCAGGTGGACGTTCCCTACCTGGCCTACCGCCAGGTGGTGAAGGCGTCGTTGACCCTGCAGGACCGCTCGGACTGGACGGGGAACTGTTCCCTCGCCCCCGTGGACCTGTGGGAGACGGGCCGTGCCAACGGCACGACGTCGTGGGCCAACCAGCCGGTGTGGAAGACGAAGATCGGCTCCTACTCCTGCCCCAAGGGCACGATGACCTTCGACACGACGAGTGCGGCGCAGGCCGCCGCGACGAGTGGCACGAGTCTCGTGGACATGGGCATGCGGATCTCCGGCACCGCAGAAGACGCGCAGGTGGCCAGCGAGCGGCACTTCCCGACGGTCAACGCGAAGTTCACCGCCGAGCTCATGGCGGACGGCTCGTGCTTCCCGAAGAAGGGCGTGTTCTACACGGACCCCGACGGCAGGACGTTCACCGAGGAGGTGACCTGCAAGAACCTGGCGTCCGACGTGAAGGTCGAGCCGTTCACCGCGTCGCAGACGACCGGCCAGCTCCTTGCGGGCACGCACGGCTTCGTGTGCTGGCGCAGTGGCGACATGAACGCCGCGGGAAACCGCATCTGGTACTACGTCAAGGGCGACACGGCGTCGGGCTGGACCCGCTGGCAGGGCTGGGGTTTCGTCCCGGCCGACAAGATCCCCGACATCCGTACGCACCCCTATCCCGGGCTGCCGGCCTGTGACGCCCACAAGGTCACTCCCGGCATCACTCCCCCCCAGGACTTCAACTCCGACGGCGTGCCCGATGTCGTGGCCCTCCAGGCGGACGGCAATCTGGCCCTCTTCCCGGGCAACGGCAACGGCACCCTCGGGAACAAGCGGATGATGTGGACCGACGGGCGCGGCACCGCGTACAAGAGCATCTTCACCGGTGACTTCAACATGGACGGGATCGGTGACATCGGGGGCTTCGAGAACGCCCGTGTCTGGTGGTGGCCCGGCGACGGCAGCAGCGGGGTCAGCCAGACGGCTCAACCGCTGATAGACCACAAGTACGGGGGCCAGGTCTACCTCGACCCGGGGATCCACGAGCCGTGCCGGGTCGCCTTCGCCGCCGACTTCAACGGCGACGGCAAGACGGACATCGCGGCCGCCTGCGGCCAGGGCTCGGAACAGGGCAACTACAACGACGACGCCATCTGGTGGTGGCCCGGTGACGGAGACGGCGGGATCAACGGCACCCTGGGTGCGAGTCTCGGCTACGAGTATCTCTACGCGGGCCGTACGGAGACCGAGTTCTCCCCGATGGACATCACCGGTGACGGCCGCATGGACATCGCGAGGATGGCCTCTCCGACGGTACTGGAGCTGAACCCGGGGCCCCTCGCACCCAACTCCTCCTACGGCTCGGGTGCCAGGCAGGCCTGGGCGCCGAACGGCTTCGGCACGGTCACCAAGGTGTTCGCCGGTGCCTTCAACGGCGACCGCTACGGCGACATGGCCGGTGTCGACAGCAGTGGCCAGCTGTGGCAGTGGCCCGGCAAGGGCGACGGCACCTTCGGCGCCCCGGTGAAGATGTCGACGACCACCGACTGGGGGGCCTACAGGGACCTCATGTGATCCGGCGATGACAGCGGGCCGGGCATCCGCCACGAGGCGGCTGCCCGGCCTCTCCGTGTGCGCCTCCTCTCGTCCGCCGTACGCGTCGCCCGTCTGGGTTTCTTGACGCGTACCCGTCATAATCCGGGTCATGGACCGACGAAGCCTTCTCGCGGGCGCCGCGGCGACCACCGCCACCCTCCTGCTCGGAACCGCGCCCGCCCGGGCGCGCACCCGGACCCTCGGGCCGCAGGACTGGATGGCCGGCCACGGCGACCCCACCCCGCTCCAGAAGCTCACCATCCCCGGCACCCACGACTCCGGCGCCCGGTACGGCGGCCCCTGGAGCGCCTGTCAGAACACGACCATCGCCCAGCAGCTGGACAGCGGTATCCGCTTCCTGGACATCCGATGCCGGGTGACCGGCGGATCCTTCGCGATCCACCACGGCGCCTCCTACCAGAACATGATGTTCGGGGACGTCCTCGTGGCCTGTCGCGACTTCCTCGCCGCCCACCCCTCCGAGACCGTCCTCATGCGGGTCAAGCAGGAGTACTCCCAGGAGTCCGACGCCACCTTCCGCGCGGTCTTCGACGACTACCTCGACGGACGCGGCTGGCGCTCCCTCTTCCGCATCGGGGACCGGCTGCCCCTCCTCGGCGAGGCGCGCGGCCGGGTCGTCCTGTTCGCCGACAACGGCGGGTTGCCGGGCCTGCGGTGGGGCGACGGCTCCGCCTTCGCGATCCAGGACGACTGGAACGCCCTCCCCGACGCCAAGTACCCGAAGATCGAGGCCCACTTCCGCGCCGCCGCCGAACAGCCCGGCCGGCTGTACGTGAACTTCGTCAGCACCTCCGCGTCCCTGCCGCCCCGCTGGAACTCCGACCGGCTGAACCCGCGCGTCCACGGCTTCCTCGACGGCGCCTGGGCGGCCGGGAGGACCGGGCTCGGGATCGTCCCCATGGACTTCCCGAACACCCGGACGGGCCTCGTCGAAGCCCTGCTCCGGCACAACTAGGTCGTGCGTCACCGCCCCGGAGGCGGATCATCAGGGGCATGTCAGGGGCTTCCGGCATCCTGACGAGGGGAGTGTGGTACTTCCAGATCCGGAGAAGTTTCGATGTTGACGAGGAATGACACAGGGCGGGGGCGCGGTCGTGGATCCGCGCTCGCCCTGAGCCTGCTCGTGGCTCTTTCCACCCTGGGAACAGGGCTGGGAATAGCCGCGGCGGTCCCCGAACCGGATTCCGGTGAGGCGGCTGGTGGTATCGAGGTGTCGGCGCTGGCGAAGGCGAAGTCCTCCGGGGATCCGGTGGAGATCGTGGAGCAGCGCACCGAGACGTCCGAGGTGTACGCGAATCCGTCCGGCACGCTGACGGTGACGACGCACCTGAAGCCGGTACGGACACGTCTGGGCGGCAAGTGGGTCGCGATCGACACCGATCTGGTGGCCGGCAAGGACGGGGTGAGGCCCAGGGCCGCAGCGGCGGGCATCGAGCTCTCCGACGGCGGCACGGGCCCGCTGGTCCGGCTCAACGACGACACGCATGTCCTGGAGTACAGCTGGCCGGGCAAACTGCCCAAGCCGACGCTGGCCGGCTCGGTGGCGACGTACTCCGAGGTGCTGCCCGGGATCGACCTCCGGGTCGAGGTCGACGCGAAGGGGTTCCAGCAGCTGTTGGTCGTCAAGGACGCCAAGGCCGCGAAGAACCCGAAGCTGAAGAAGCTGACGTACGGCGTCACGTCGAACGGGCTGAAGCTGACCGCCGGCGAGAAGCAGGGCTTGAGGGCGGCCGACGTCAAGGGTCGTACGCGGTTCTCCGGGCCGGCGCCGCTGATGTGGGACAGCGGTAAGGGCGGCAAGAGGAAGCAGGCGGTCATGGAGACCGCGGTCGCGGGCGAGAGCCTCTCCGTCGTCCCCGACCAGACGGTGCTGACCGGTCCCGGGACCACCTATCCGGTGTACGTGGACCCGACGTTCAGTGCGGAGCTGCCCGGCGGATACGCGGTGCACGAGTGGTCCCCCACATGGCACCACTGGGACCCGGAGCGCCTCTGGATGGGGAACTACAAAGACACCGACGGCAAGTTCTCGCGTACGCGCGCGTTCTTCCAGGTGGACGTTCCCTATCTGGCCGGGCGGCAGGTACTGAACGCGACGCTGTCCCTCAAGGATCTCGGAGGGTACACGGGGGACTGTGCCACCTCTCCCGTGGAACTGTGGGAGACGGGACGCGCCGACGCCACGACGACGTGGAACGTCCAGCCGTTGTGGAAGACGAAGAACTCCTCCTACTCCTGTCCCAAGGGCGCGGTGACCCTGAACGCGACGAGCGCGGCACAGGCAGCGGCGCAGAGGGGCACGAGTCTGGTGGACCTGGGGGTGCGGACCTCCCTCGCCGCCGAGGGCGCCAAGGCTGTCAGCACTCGGCAGTTCCTGACGGCGTACGCGAAGTTCACCGTGGAGATCGCGAACAACGGCGAGTGCTTCCTGGTCACGGACGTGAGCTACACGGACCCCGACGGCAGGTCGTTCACCAAGGAGATGAACTGCGACAGCCTGGCGTCCGACGTGAAGGTCGAGCCGTTCACCACGTCGCAGACGACCGGGCAGCTCCTAGCGGGCCCGCACGGCTTCGTGTGCTGGCGCAGCGGTGACATGAACGGCGCGGGAAACCGCATCTGGTACTACGTCAAGGGCGATACGGCGGCGGGCTGGACCAACTGGCAGGGCTGGGGCTTCGTACCGGCCGACAAGATCACCGGCGTGGGAGCGGAACCCTACCCCGGGCTGCCGGCCTGCGACGTCCATAGCGTCACCCCCGGTATCACCCCGCCGCAGGACTTCAACTCCGACGGGGTGTCCGATGTCGTGGCCCTCCAGACGGACGGCAATCTCGCCCTCTTCCCGGGCAACGGCAACGGCACCGTCGGGAACAAGCGGATGCTGTGGACCGACGGCCGCGGCAGCGCGTACGTCAACGTCTTCGCCGGCGATTTCAACGGGGACGGGTTCGGCGACATCGCGGCCTTCGACGGCATCTCGGTGCGGTGGTGGGCGGGAGACGGCAACAGCGGGGTCGGCGCGACGGCTCAACCGCTGATGGACAACCGGTACAAGACCCAGGCCTACTTCAACCCCGGCGTCCACAATCCGTGTCGGGTCGCCTTCGCCTCCGACTTCAACGGCGACGGAAAGACGGACATCGCGGCTGCCTGCGGCCAGGGCTCGGAACAGGGCAACTACAACGACGACAGCATCTTCTGGTGGCCCGGCGACGGGGACGGCGGGATCAACTCCACCCTCGGCTCGGGTTACGGCAACGAGTACATCTACGCAGGGCGCACGGAGACCGAGTTCTCCGCGCTGGACGTGACCGGTGACGGTCGTATGGACATCGCGAAGATGCCCTACCCGACGACCTTGGAGCTGCACCCCGGCCCCTCCGCGCCCGACGCCCACTGGACCCAGGGCGTCAGGCAGACCTGGGCGCCGAACGGCTTCGGAACGGTCACCAAGGTGTTCGCCGGTGACTTCAACAGCGACCGCTACGGCGACATGGCCGGTGTCGACAGCAGTGGCCAGCTGTGGCAGTGGCCCGGCAAGGGCGACGGCAGCTTCGGCACTCCGGCGAAGATGTCGACGATCGCCGACTGGGGGGCCTACAAGGACATCCTGTGATCCGGCGATGACACCGGGGCCGGGCATGCGCAGCGACGCGGATGCCCGGCCCCTCGCTCTGTCGGGAGGGCGGCCCCTCTGCCCCGGTCCGGGCGCCCCCGGCGTCAGGTGCCCCGGTCACCCCTCCGGCGGCGGTGTCGGCGCCCCCGGCAGCCGTACCGTCGCCACCGTCCCGCCGCCCTCCGCCGGGGTGAGGGCGATCGTGCCGCCCGCGTGGTGGACCGTACGCGCCACGATCGACAGACCGAGGCCCGAGCCCGGGAGGCTGCGGGCCGAGGGGGAGCGCCAGAAGCGGTCGAAGACGTGCGGGAGCTCGTCCGGGGCGATGCCGGGGCCCTGGTCGCGGACGGTCAGTTCGCCCCGCATCAGCGTCACCTCGACCGTGCCCCGCGGCGGCGAGAACTTCACCGCGTTGTCCAGGACGTTCATCAGGGCCCGCTCCAGGGCGGCCGGCTCCGCCCGTACGTACCAGGGCGCCAGGTCCGTGACGAGGGTCAGCCCGGGGCCGCGCAGCCGCGCCCGGTCCAGGGCCGCCCGCAGGATCGTGTGCAGCGGCACCACCTCCAGGGGGCCCGGCTGCGCCGTGTCCGGACGGGCCAGCTCCTGGAGGTCGCCGATCAGCGCCGCCAGCTCCGTCATCTGCGCCTTCACCGAGGCCATCAGGGCCCGCCGGTCCTCCGGCGGGATCGCCCGGCCCGTCTCCTCGCTGCGCGCGAGCAGTTCGACGTTCGTACGGAGGGAGGTGAGCGGGGTACGCAGCTCATGGCCCGCGTCCGCGATCAGCTGCGCCTGCCGGTCCCTGGAGATCGCGAGCGCCGCCGTCATCGCGTTGAAGGAGCGGGACAGACGGGCGATCTCGTCCTCGCCCTCCACCGGGATGCGCACGGTCAGGTCCTCCGTCGCGGCCACGTGCTCGACCGCCCCGGTCAGCCGGTTCACCGGCTCGAGGCCGGTCCGCGCCACCCACAGTCCGGCCGCGCCCGCGCCGACGACCCCGATCCCGGAGACCAGGAGCAGCACCCAGCGCAGGGTGGACATCGAGTTGTCGATCTCGTGCAGCGGACGGGCGACCGAGACCGCGACCGGCTGGCCGGCGATCGACACGGGATACGAGTACACCCGCATCTCCGTGCCGTTCTCGGCGTTCGTGGTGTGCAGCGCGAACGGCTGCTCGCCCCGCGCGACCGCGAGGTCCTCGGCCCGGGCGGGGATCGGGGAGGTGCCGAGCGTGCAGAGGTCGCCGGTGGCGGTGACGATCTGCAGGGTCTGCGCGGGCCCGGCCAGCGGGCGGTTCTGAGCCCCCGGGGCGCAGGAGCCGAGCAGCATCCGCGCCTGCCCGTCCGTGAGCCGGGTGTCGCGCAGCGAGGAGTCCAGCTCCGCCTCCAGCTGCGCCCGCGTCACGAACCAGCAGGCCAGCGACACCGCCGCCACCGCCACGGCGACCGCCGTCGCCGTCAGGAGCGCCAGCCGGGACCGCAGCGGCCGTGACCGGAACCAGGTGAGGGGACTCCTCACTCCCCGCCTCCTCCGCGCAGCGCGTACCCCACGCCCCGCACCGTGTGCACGAGGCGCGGCTCGCCGCCCGCCTCCGTCTTGCGCCGCAGATACATCACGTACACGTCGAGCGAGTTCGAACTCGGCTCGAAGTCGAAGCCCCACACCGCCTTGAGGATCTGCTCCCGGGTCAGCACCTGCCGGGGGTGCGCCAGGAACATCTCCAGGAGCGTGAACTCGGTCCGCGTCAGCTCGACCGTCCGCCCGCCCCGGGTCACCTCGCGCGTGGCCAGGTCCATCCGCAGGTCCTCGAAGGCGAGCACGTCGGTGTCGGCGGAGGCGCCGGCCGTCGCGGAGGCGTACGAGCTGCGCCGGAGCAGCGCCCTGATCCGGGCGAACAGCTCGTCCAGCTCGAAGGGCTTCACCAGGTAGTCGTCCGCGCCCGCGTCGAGCCCGGTGACCCGGTCGCCGACCGTGTCGCGGGCGGTGAGCATCAGGATGGGCACGGTCGACCCGGAGGCCCTGATCCGGCGGGCCGCCGTCAGGCCGTCCATGCGGGGCATCTGGACGTCGAGGACGACGAGATCGGGGGCGTACGACTCCATCCGGGTGAGCGCGTCCAGACCGTCGACGGCGTCCTCGGTCCCGTACCCCTCGAAGGCGAGGCTGCGGCGCAGGGCCTCCCGTACGGCGGGCTCGTCGTCGACGATGAGGATGCGCTCGGCTTCGCTGTGCTGTCCCGTCATGGGCTCAGCGTCGCACGAGGCCCGGTCGCCGGTCAGTTGTCGCCGCCCGCGCGCAGGCTGTCCAGGTCGGCCTTCAGGGTGTCGACCGGAATCGCGAATCCGAGGCCGACGCTTCCGGCGGTGGAACCGTTCGAAGAACTGGGCGCGTACATGGCCGAATTGATTCCGATGATCTCGCCGTTCATATTGATCAGGGCGCCGCCGGAATTCCCCGGATTGAGCGAGGCGTCGGTCTGGATCGCCTTGTACGTGGTCTTCGACGAGCCGGTGTCGCCGTTGAACTGCTGCCCGCCGAATTCGAACGGCCACCCCTGCCGGGGGTCGTACTGCTGGCCCTGACCCTGCTGCTGTCCCTGGCCGGTGCTGTCGTCGTCCTTGGCGACGGTCACGTCCCGGTCGAGCGCGGACACGATGCCGCTGGTGACGGTGCCGGTGAGGCCTTCGGGGGAGCCGATCGCCACGACCTGGTCGCCGACCCGCACCGTGGAGGAGTCGCCGAGCGTGGCGGCCTTGAGGCCGGAGGCGCCCTTCAGCTTGATGAGGGCGAGGTCCTTGTCGGGGTCCGTGCCGACGACCTCGGCGGCGTAGGACGTGCCGTCGCTGAGCCGCACGCTGATCTCGGAGGCGCCGGAGATCACGTGGTTGTTGGTGACGATCTCGCCGTCGGCGGTGATGATCACGCCCGAGCCGGTGGACTTGCCGGAGTTCGAGGCGGCGGAGATCTCGACGATGGAGGGGGAGACGGCGTCCGCGACGCCGGCGACCGTGCCCGTGCTGCTCGCGGAGACGTTGGTGCCGCTGACGTGCGAGGAGGCCGCGGCGACCGGGGTGCCGGAGGCCAGCTCCTGGACGAGGGTCGCGGTACCGCCGCCGACCGCGGCGGCCGCGATGGCCACGGCCGCGACGAGGCCGACACCGCGCTTGGCGCGGCGGCGGGAGGGGGCGGGAGCGGTGACTCCGGGCGCCGCGTGCTCGTACACCCTCGGCGGGTCGTACGGCGGCCTCGGCGGGTAGTACGGCTGCGGCTGCTGCTCCTGGAAGTCCGTCATGGGTATGACTCTCGGAGCCGTACATGAGAACCGTCTGAGGAGCGGCTGAGAAGCCCGACAGAACCCCGTATGCCCCATATAAAGGAGTGCGGGGGGGGAGGGTCAGCCGTCGCAGCCGCAGGAGCGGCGGACCACCAGGGCCGACGGGAAGAGCTTCACCCGTTCGCGGCGCGAGCCCGCGACCCGGAGCGAGTCGTCGAGGACGAGGTCCACCGCCGCCCGGGCCATCGCCGGCCGGTCCGAGGAGACCGTCGTCAGCGGCGGGTCGGTGAGCGCCGCTTCCTTCACGTCGTCGAAGCCCGCGACCGCAAGCTCCGTGGGCACCTCTATGCGCAGCTCGCGCGCCGCCCGGAGCACACCGAAGGCCTGGTCGTCGGTGGAGCAGAAGATGGCCGGCGGTCTGTCGGGGCCCGCGAGGAGCTTGAGGGCCACCTGGTAGGCGTCGTAGCGGTTGTACGGGGCCTGGAAGAGCCGGCCCTCGATCGGGACGCCCGCCTCCAGCATGGCCCGCCGCCAGCCCTCCTCGTGGTCGGCGACCGGGTCGCCGACGGCCGGGGTGTTCGGGACGCCGCCGAGGCACGCCACGTACGGGTGACCGTGCTCCAGGAGGTGACGGGTGGCGAGCTGGGCGCCGCCGATGTCGTCGGTCACGACGGCCACGTCGTCGATCGCCTCGGGCCGCTCGTGGAGCAGCACCACGCGCGCGTCCCAGGCCTCGATCTCGCTCGCGGCCTGCTCGCTCATGCCCTGGCTGACCAGGATCAGTCCGGAGACCCGCATGCCGAGGAAGGCACGCAGGTAGTGGACCTCGCGCTCGGTCCGGTAGTCGGAGTTGCCGACGAGCACCATCTTCCCGCGCTCGGCGGCGGCCTGCTCGACCGCGTGCGCCATCTCCGCGAAGAACGGCTGGCGCGCGTCGGGGACGATCATGCCTATGAGATCCGTGCGCCGGGACGCCATCGCCTGGGCGACCCGGTCGGGGCGGTAGCCCAGTTCCTTGATCGCGGCGAGGACACGCTCGCGCGTGGCCGGGGCGACCGGCCGGGGTCCGTTGTTGATGACGTAGCTCACGACCGCGGTCGAAGTGCCTGCCAGTCGAGCTACGTCATCCCGCGTCACCTTGGCCACGCGCGGCAGTCTACGCGGGGGGACCTACCTACCGGCAGGTCGCACTGTGGCGTCCGCCACGTTCCTGTCCTCCGAGGGGGTGACGTCCGTCGTGGCGCCCTTGACGTGGGAGCTCGCGCGGGCGTCCTCCGCCTTGGCGCGCGCCTCCTCGGCCGCCCGGTCGACCTTCTCCGGGGTGACGAAGCGGTAGCCGACGTTACGGACGGTGCCGATGAGCGACTCGTGCTCGGGGCCCAGCTTGGCCCGCAGCCGCCGTACGTGGACGTCGACCGTCCGGGTGCCGCCGAAGTAGTCGTACCCCCACACCTCCTGGAGGAGCTGCGCGCGCGTGAAGACGCGGCCCGGGTGCTGGGCGAGGTACTTGAGGAGCTCGAACTCCTTGAAGGTCAGGTCCAGGACCCGGCCCTTGAGCTTCGCGCTGTACGTCGCCTCGTCGACCGACAGGTCGCCGTTGCGGATCTCCATCGGGGAGTCGTCGGCGACGATCTGCTGCCGGCCCATCGCGAGCCGGAGGCGTGCCTCGACCTCGGCCGGGCCCGCGGTGTCGAGGAGGACGTCGTCGATGCCCCAGTCGGCGGTGACGGCCGCGAGACCGCCCTCGGTGACGACGAGGATCAGCGGACAGCCGGGCCCGGTGGACCGCAGCAGCTGACAGAGCGAACGCACCTGCGGGAGGTCCCGCCGGCCGTCGACGAGGATCACGTCCGCGCCAGGGGTGTCCACGAGGGCGGGGCCCTCGGCCGGGGCGACCCGGACGTTGTGCAGCAGCAGACCGAGTGCGGGAAGCACCTCGGTCGACGGCTGGAGGGCGTTGGTGAGGAGCAGCAGTGAACTCATCGCCCCCCACCTGCCCCGGTGGTCGGTCGGTCGTGCTTCGTTCGCTCGCTCATTACGCGGTTCCTCCTCGGTCCCTGCGAGGACGTGCACTGCTTCGTACAGATCACTGCCGGCTCTCGCGCCCCGAGAGCTTTTGTTCATCCGTCCGTAACAACGGTCGGAAAACGCAAAAGGACCCGGGGGCTACGTCGCCCGGATCCTCTGCCCAGCAGAATAGCCCACATGCCTTCCGGGGGAGAGGGCTGATTTCACATCGTGGATGTCTCCCTGATCACTTCCAGCTCCCGGCGGGCCATGTTGCGTACGGATGACGATGTCCGTATCGAGGCGGTTTGCCACCTCTCCACCGCAAGTGTCACCGATACGGCGTCCGTCGTCGGCGCGCATAGCCCATCATGGTGAGCGGCGCGCACACGAACGAAGGGAGCGCCGCTATGGCAGCGGGAACCATCCGCTACTGGGCCGCGGCCAAGGCCGCCGCCGGTGTCGCGGAGGAGCCGTACACCGCCGAGCACCTCGCGGAGGCGCTCGACGCGGCCCGCGCGAAGCACCCGGGCGAGCTCGTCCAGGTCCTCAAGCGGTGCTCGTTCCTGGTCGACGGCGACCCCGTCGGGACCCGGAGCCATGAGACGGTACGGCTTGCCGAGGGCGGCACGGTCGAGGTGCTCCCCCCGTTCGCAGGAGGGTGAATCCCAGAGCAATGAGCAACGACCAGTACTACGGCGGTCAGCAGTACGACCCGTACGCGAACCAGGGCCAGGGCGCGGACGAGGTCCCGCGCAGCCCCGACGTCACCCAGACGTGGGAGGGGCAGACCTGGGACACCCAGTACCAGCCGGCCGTCTCGTACGAACAGGTCCAGGCCGCGAGGGCCGCGCAGACCCAGCCGCAGGAGCACCCCGAGGCCCCTGTGGCTCCTGTGGCCCCTGTGGCCTATGGGGCGCAGGAGGCGTACCAGCCGCAGCAGTCGTACGAGCAGCAGCACCAGTCGTACGAGCAGTACCCGTCGTACGGGGGGTCCGGCGGCTACTACGCGGAGCCGCAGTCCGGGCCGCGGTCCGAGCCGCATGAGGTGTCGGCCCCGGCCGCGGCCCCTGCCCCCGCCTGGTCCTCGCCCACGACCTCCGGGAACGGCGGGAACACCGGGAACGCCGCCCCTATGACCGCCGCCCAGCGCGCCCGCGCCGAAGGCCGTTCGCCCGTGATCGAGCCCGGGATGCTGCCCGCCGCGCTGACCGCCGTCCTCGGGCTGCTGCTCGCCGGGGGCGCCGCCCTCGGCACGTACGGCCTGCTCGTCCCGCTCGTCCTGCTCCAGGGCCTCACCGCCGCCGGCTGGTTCCGGCTCAACGGCATGTGGCCCGCCCGGCAGGGGATCGCCCTCGCCTTCGCGGGCGGGCTCGCCGCCGACGCCGCCCTGCTCGCCTCCGGCCGGGAGCACGCGGCCGCCGCGATCCTCGGCACGCTCGGCGTCTGGGTGCTGCTCTGCCTCGTCCTCCAGCTGCGCAGCCACGCCGACCCGGACGAGCGCATGTACGGCCTGATGGCCACCATCGCCTCCGCGGCGCTGACCGTCATCGCCACCGGGCACCTCGGCGCCGCGCCCGACGCGGTGGTCGTCGGCGGGGTCGCGGTCGCCGCCGCCGTCCTGGCGCGGGCCCTCCCGCTGCCCGGCCCGGTGTCCCTGGTCGCCGCGCTGCTCGCCTCGGCGGGCGCGGGGATCGCGGCGGGCGGGTTCACCGACCTGGGCACCTCCGGGGCGCTGCTCGGCCTCGGGGCCGGGGTCTGCGCGCTCGTCGGCCTGCGGGTGGCGAGCTACGACTACCCGTCCCGCTTCGTCCACATGACGGCCGGGGTGGCGCTGCCGCTGACGGCCGCGGCGCCCGCCGTGTACCTGCTCGGCCGGGCCCTCGCCTGACCCCGGGGCGGCGGCGTTACGGCCCTGGTGCCGCCCCGGGACGGCCCCTATCCGGCCCTGACCCGGCCCTGACCTGGCCCTGACCGGCCCTGACCGGACCCTGATCCGGAAGGCGCCCGGGAACCAACCGGCCCCCCGACACGTCGATCTTCGTGTCGGGGGGCCGGCACATATCCACTTCCAACGGGGGGACACTCAGCCCATGCGAGCACTGCGGATTCTGTTGATCGTTGCCGTCGTGCTGGGCGGTGTCCTCGTCGGGATCGACCGGCTGGCCCTGGCGTACGCCGAGTCGGAGGCGTCGAGCCGGGTGAAGCTCTCGGCCGTCCACAGCGACGCCATAGAGGTCGACATCAAGGGCTTCCCGTTCCTCACCCAGGTCGCGGACAAGCGGTTCGACGAGGTCGACGTGAAGGCGCAGGGCGTGAAGGCGACGGCCGGCAGCCGGCAGATCCGGGTCGGCGAGCTGACCGTGGCGCTGCGGGACGTCACCGTGACCGGGGACTGGGCGGGCGCCAGGGCGGGTTCCGCGAGCGGGACCGCCGTCATCGCGTACGCGGACCTCACGGCCGCCTCCGATCGGGAGGCCACCGTCGCCTACGGAGAGAACGGCAAGGTGAAGGTGACCGGCAGCGTGACGGTCATGGGCCGCACCCTGACGCGCACGGTCCTCTCGACGGTGACCGTGGTGAACGGCGACACCATCAAGGTCCGCGCCGACGAGGTGCCCGGCGAGGGCATCCCGGGCATCGAGGACATGGTGCGCGAGCGGACCGACTTCGAGCGGCCGATCGGTCTGATCGCCGGGATGAAGGTGGAGAAGGTCGAGCCGCGACCGGAGGGCCTGGCCGTCACCGTGACCGGCAAGGACATAGTCCTGGCGGGCTGAGGACCCCCGCGGATCACATGGTGAGACACCCCTGTCCGATCCGTAGAAACAGGGCCCGAGGCCCGGTACCGCGGGCGGCCGGGGCGGGCCTGCGTCGTGATCGCGTCTCGCATCTCGGACGATCGCGTCTCAAAATACGACACGCCGGTGACACGGCCGCCTGTCCGTCCCTACGATCGTGGGCATGAAGCGACAGGCGGATCTCACGAAGCGGCGGGCAGTAGACCTGTGCCGCGTCGCCGCCATGCTCTGTCGCTCCGTCTGAGCGGGACTCACCACTCCCGTATTCCTCAGGCCCTCCCATTGAGGTCAGGGCCGCCCTGTGTAGCCGTACGCACGTCTGCTGACCGTACGCACGCGACGACGCGTACCGGCACCACACCCGCACCACACCGCCGCACACTGCCCCGGAGGAGAACAGCATGGCTCGCAGCGACGTCCTGGTCGACGCGGACTGGGTCGAGGCCAACCTCGACAACCCGCAGGTCGCCATCGTCGAGGTCGATGAGGACACCTCGGCCTACGAGAAGAACCACATCCGCAACGCCGTCCGGATCGACTGGACCCAGGACCTTCAGGACCCGGTCCGCCGCGACTTCATCGACCAGGAGGGCTTCGAGAAGCTCCTCTCGGCCAAGGGCATCGCGAACGACACCACGGTCGTCCTCTACGGCGGCAACAACAACTGGTTCGCCTCGTACGCCTACTGGTACTTCAAGCTCTACGGCCACCAGGACGTGAAGCTCCTCGACGGCGGCCGCAAGAAGTGGGAGCTCGACTCCCGCGACCTCGTCGCCGAGGTGCCGTCCCGCCCGGCCACCGAGTACAAGGCCAAGGCCCAGGACAGCTCGATCCGCGCCTTCCGCGACGACGTCGTGGCCGCGATCGGCGCGCAGAACCTGGTCGACGTCCGCTCGCCCGACGAGTTCTCCGGCAAGCTGCTCGCCCCGGCGCACCTCCCGCAGGAGCAGTCGCAGCGCCCCGGCCACGTGCCGAGCGCCCGCAACATCCCGTGGTCGAAGAACGCCAACGACGACGGCACGTTCAAGTCGGACGACGAGCTCAAGGCCCTCTACGAGGACGAGCAGGTCGACCTGGCGAAGGACACCATCGCCTACTGCCGCATCGGTGAGCGCTCCGCGCTGACCTGGTTCGTCCTGCACGAGCTGCTCGAGGTCACGAACGTCAAGAACTACGACGGCTCGTGGACCGAGTACGGCTCCCTCGTCGGCGTGCCGATCGAGCTCGGCGCCAACAAGTAATTCCCCGGACCCTCCCCTCCTCCGGACCCCTCGACCGTAAGGACAGAACGACATGTGTGGAGCGCAGCCCGGCGGCCCCGACGCCTCGACGATCAAGCCCGGTGAGACCACGATCCAGGGCTTCGTGACCAAGGACGGCCAGCCCGTCACCGGTTACGTCCGCCTCCTGGACTCGACCGGCGAGTTCACGGCCGAGGTCCCGACCTCCGCCACCGGCCAGTTCCGTTTCTACGCGGCCGAGGGCACCTGGACCGTCCGCGCCCTGGTGCCGGGCGGCACCGCCGACCGCCAGGTCGTGGCCCAGAAGGGTGGCCTCGCGGAGGTCGCCATCGCGGTGTGATCCCGCAACGCTGAACCGGCCGAAGGGCCGTGCCTCCTGGGGGGTTGGACGCCATTTCCAGGACTCGAGGCACGGCCCTTCGGTCCTCTTTTTTCTGCGCTCCTCGCACCGCTCGGCGCCAGGGCGCCTCCCGGGCTTCGGAGCACTGCGCCGGCCTCCGGCCGTCGTGACCCGTGGTCGGTCCGGTCGTACGCTGAAGGTGTGTACGCACGCCGTCGCCACGTCTACTTCTGGATGATGGGCGCCTGCCTGGTGCTGTTCGTGGGCGCCTGGGCCGTCGTGCGGCTCTTCTCGATGCCGGTGGCCATCGGCATGTGCGTGGTCGCCATGCTCATCCCCCCGGTAGCCGCGATGATCGCGAACCGCCGAGGCCCCGAGGACCGCTGGTGGGACGACCCGTCGGGCGACCCGAAGTCGGACGAGTGGTGGGACGAACTCGACGGCAAGAAGCACCGGGAGCCTTGAGGCGTCGGGCCGCCCGGGCGTCGTGAGTCGCGCGCGTTCGCGTCAGTAGACGAGGGCCTGGGTGTCGTCCGACAGGGCTTCCTGGACGAAGACCTGGGCGCCGGCGATGCGGACGCCGTCCAGGACGTCCTTCTCCGTGATCTCGCGGCGGGCCGCGCACTGCGTGCAGAGCGTGACGCGCCCGGCCGCCAGGATCGAGTCGATCAGGTCGGGCAGCGGCGCGGCGTGGGGGAGTTCGAACTCGGCGGCCCGGCCCGGGAGGGCGAACCAGGCGGACTCGCCGGTCAGCCAGAGCGAGACCTCGACGCCGCTGGCGACGGCGACGGCGGCCACCGTGAAGGCCTGCGAGCAGCGTTCGGGGGCGTCGGCCCCTGCGGTCACCTTGATCACGAGCTTCTTCGCCATGTACCGAACTGTAATGCGCGGCCCTGCAACCTCATGCGCACCTCGCGTGTCAGCTGGGTGCGCGGATGACGGAATCCGCGATTCAGGTCTCGTGGGGGGACTCTTGAGCAGCGAAGAAAGCACCCGAAATCCGGAAACGGCACCGCCACCGGAGCCGGAGACCGCAGTGGAAACCGCGCCTCCGGTCATGCGGGAGGGCGAGGCACCCGATGTGTCTCCGGACACACCGCCGCCCGCACGGCCGCGCCGCCGCGCCCTCCGCACGGCCGGCCTGATAGCCGTCGCCGCCATCATCGGCCTCGTCGGCGGCACAGCCGTCGGCTACGGCATCCAGGCCGACCGCGAGCCGACCCCGCTGCCGGCCCTCAACCAGCAGGCCCCCGCCTACCCGAAGCCCCTCCCGAAGGGCCAGGAGCCCGAGCCGCTCTCCGCGGCGGAGGACCGGCAGGTGAAGGCGAACGGCGACCTGCGGAAGCTGCTCGTGCCGCGGCCGAAGGGCGCGCGGGCCGACGGCGAGGACGGCTGGCTGTCGCTGTCGGAGTACGTCGGCAGTTACAACCGCCCCGCCGGGGCGCTGGAGGACCAGCTCGGTCTCGGCGTCCAGCGTGTCGCGTCCCGTTCGTGGCTGTCGGGTGAGCACCGGAGCGTCACGATCGACCTCATTCAGTTCCGCCCCGGCTCGATGATCGGCGCCCTGGAGTTCGTGGAGAGCCAGCAGCGCATCGTGAGCGGTGAGGATCGCGCCGACAGCGACGGCATGACGCTGGAGGGTTCCGGCAACGGCCGCTACTTCCTCTATCCGGTGCAGCGCAAGGCGGGATACCTGGACCTCTACGAGGCCCGGGCGTACGTCCAGCGCGGAGACATCGCGATCGAGATCCTCCTGTTCGACACCCGGAAGATCGCCGAGAAGGACATCGTTTCTCTGGCCGAGCGGCAGTTGGAGCGTCTGTGACCGAGAAGACCGTGGGCCGCAAGCGCCGGGTCCTCACGAACGTACTGGCCGCCGTGCTCGTTCTCGGGGCCGTCGGCGGCGGTGTCGCGTACACGGCGGTCACCGTCGACGGCGCCGACCGGACGGCCCCCACCGTGGGGTGGGCGGAGCCCACCGCGACCGCGACCCCCGCGGACCCGGCCGCCGGCTTCGCCAAAGGCCGGACCTCCACCCCGCTGAGCAGGCTTCTCCTGCCTGTGCCGGACGGCTATGTCCTCGGCGCGGACGTCGAGGGGTACGGCAACGACCACGAGGTCGCCGCCAAGGAGGCCGTCGCCATGTTCAAGCAGACGAACAAGGGCGTCTACGGCAAGAAGCGCCGTGCGTTCGAGAAGGAGATCGACAAGCTCGGAGTCCAGGGCATGGCGATGCGCTCGTACGCCTCGGTGGACAGCACCCTCCAGGTGGAGGTCCTCGTCCTGCGGATGAAGGACAGGAAGATGGTCCGGCAGTTCTCCGGCGTCCAGAAGGACATGTTCGAGTTCCTGGAGCTGGCCGAGGGACCGAGGGTCAAGGGCCACGAGAAGAACGCCGCCTGCTACCTGATGCCCGAGCTGCGAGAGGGCGACAAGGAGAAGCGGACCTTCCAGCTGCGGGGCATGACCTGCCAGGCGTACGACGGCGAGGTCATGGTCAGCGTCAGGGCGTACGGTGCCGCGCCGTTCGGCAAGCAGGCCGTGGCGGAACTGGTGAAGAAGCAGCTCGATCACATCCAGTCCCCGGGGGAGTACGTATGACCGAGCAGCTGACCGAGACGGTGGAGCCCGTACCGGCGCCGGAGCCCCCCGCACCCGTCTCCGCGACCCCCGTCCCCAGCCGGACCCGCCGCGTCCTGTGGGCCGTCGCCCGCTGGACGGTCGCCGTCGCCGTGTGTGGCGGCGTGGGCGCCGGTACCACCATGGGGATCACCGCGCTCGACCGGAACGAGGTGCCCGGTCTCGCGACCGAGAGCGACGGCCGCTGGGAGTACCCGGCGCTCCGGCTGCCCGCCCTCCCGGCGGACCGGCCGCGTCCCTTCACCGAGGGCAACGACGCCGAGATCCACTACGCCGACGCGCGGCAGCTGCTGCTGCCCGCCCCGGCGCGCGCCACCGTCGACCCGAAGATCGACGGCGACTGGGTGTCGGAGGAGGCCTACCTCACGGGCTACGGGAAGGAACACCGCAAGCAGGTGCGGCAGATCCTCGACGACACGGCCCTGCGCCACATCGCGGGCCGGGCCTGGACGATGCCGGACGGCACGAGAACGAGCATCCACCTGCTGAAGTTCTCCTCCGTCGCCCACGCCGACGAGCTGCACCGGAACCTCACGAGCGACGGCGTCGAGGTGCTGCCCGCCGGGGTCGGCGAGCTGGAGATCCTCGATCGCGTGGCAGGTGACGTCCGGGTGCCGGACGTGTCCGCGTACGCCTACGGGGAGGCGAAGCCCTACGGCCCCGAGCAGACCTGCTGGGCCTACATCCAGGCCGGGGACACCCTCGCCGTGGTCACCCAGACCCGCAAGGGCGGCGCGCTGACCGTCCCGTTCCAGCAGACCGTCGCCCTCCAGGCGCAGCTGCTCGGCTAGGAGACGCCCCGGTCACGCGGCGCGAGACCCACCTCACCGAGTGGGCCGGGCACCCGCCCACTAAGCTGGGGCCCGGCCCGTTCCGCCTTCACCGCTCAGTCGAGGAGCACCCTGTGATCATTTTCTTCGAAACTCTGCTGGTCCTGGTCGCCGTCGGCGTGCTCGCCTTCACCGGACTGGTCGTGAAGAAGCTGTACCAGGGCCAGCGCTAACCACTTCTAGAGAACGCCAGAGCTGCTCATGATCGAGATCCCGTCCGACCTCAATCCGGACCTCGTCCCCCTCGCGTTCCTGCTCGGTACGTGGGAGGGCGCGGGTGTCTCCGACTTCCCCGGCGCCGAGAAGTGCAACTTCGGCCAGTCCGTGACGTTCAGCCACGACGGCCGGGACTTCCTCGAGTACACCTCCCACTCCTGGGTCCTGGACGACAAGGGCAACAAGGTCCGCCCGCTGGAGAGCGAGAGCGGCTACTGGCGCATCGACAAGGACCGCAAGGTCGAGATCGTCATGGTCCGTGACCAGGGCATCGTCGAGATCTGGTACGGCGAGCTCGCCGACCAGAAGCCGCAGATCGACCTGGCGACGGACGCCGTCGCCCGGACCGCGGCCTCGGGCCCGTACTCCGGCGGCAAGCGCCTCTACGGCTACGTCAAGAGCGACCTCATGTGGGTGGGCGAGAAGGCGACCCCCGAGGTCCCGCTGCGGCCGTACATGTCGGCGCACCTGAAGAAGGTCGTGACGCCGGAAGAGGTCGCGGAGATGGCCCGCAACCTGGGCGACCTGCCGGACGACGGCATCGCCTTCTTCCGCTAGACCCTGGGGTGGCGCGCCGCGCCCTCCTACACTGGGGGGCGTGGTGAGCACCGACTGGAAGAGCGACCTGCGGCAGCGCGGCTATCGGCTGACGCCGCAGCGTCAGCTTGTCCTGGAGGCCGTCGACGCGCTGGAACACGCGACGCCCGACGACATCCTCGTCGAGGTCCGCAGGACCGCGTCGGGGGTGAACATCTCCACCGTCTACCGGACCCTGGAGCTCCTGGAGGAGCTCGGGCTCGTGAGCCACGCCCATCTGGGGCACGGGGCTCCGACGTACCACCTCGCCGACCGGCACCACCATCTGCACCTGGTCTGCCGGGACTGCTCCGGGGTGATCGAGGCGGACGTCGAGGTGGCCGCCGAGTTCACCGGGAAGCTCCGTGAGACCTTCGGGTTCGAGACGGACATGAAGCACTTCGCCATCTTCGGGCGATGCGGGGACTGCGCCGGGAAGGCAGCCGCAGGCAGCGCCGAGAAATCCGCCGTGGACGACGGTACGGGGAAGGCAGCCGGCGCCGAGTCGTAGGCTTGCCGTATGCAGCGACCTTCCACGACCAGCCCCTTGCTGTCCCTGCCCGGTGCCGTCGCCGCCGAAGGCCGCGACGAAGGCGTCGCCGCGCACTACGGCGACCTCTTCCGTGAGCAGCGCACCCTCGCCGACGGCAAGGGGTTCGTCGACCTCTCGCACCGCGGTGTCGTCACCGTCACCGGCGACGACCGGCTGAGCTGGCTGCACCTGCTCGTCACCCAGCACATGACCGATCTGCCGCCGGGCCGGGCGACCGAGGCGCTCGTCCTCTCCGCGAACGGGCACATCGAGCACGCCCTGTACCTCGTCGACGACGGCGAGACGGTGTGGGCGCACGTCGAGCCGGGGACGCGGGCGGAGCTCGTCGCGTACCTGGAGTCGATGAAGTTCTTCTACCGGGTGGAGGTCGCCGACCGTACGGACGACATCGCCGTCGTCCACCTCCCGGCCGGTTCCATCGCCGAGGTGCCCGAGGGCGTCGTCGTACGGGAGACCCCGCACGGCCGCGAGCTGTTCCTGCCCCGGGCGGACCTGGAGTCCTTCGCCGGCTCGCACGGGCCGGCCGCCGGGATGCTCGCGTACGAGGCGCTGCGCGTCGAGGCGCACCGGCCGCGGCTCGGCTTCGAGACCGACCACCGGACGATCCCGCACGAGGTCGGCCTCATCGGCAGCGCCGTCCACCTCCAGAAGGGCTGCTACCGGGGGCAGGAAACCGTCGCCCGGGTGCAGAACCTGGGGAAGCCGCCGCGCCGCCTGGTCTTCCTGCACCTGGACGGCAGCGAGGTGCTGCTGCCGGGGCACGGCACCCCGGTCCGTCTCGCGGCCGACGGGGAGGAGGGCCGGCAGCTGGGCTTCGTGACGAGCTCCGTCCGCCACCACGAGCTGGGCCCGATCGCCCTGGCCCTGGTGAAGCGGAACGTGCCCGTGGACGCCCCGCTGATCGCCGGGACGACGGCGGCGGCCCAGGAGACCGTGGTGGAGCCGTAGGGCCGGCCGCCCGGGGGCTCAGACCTCCAGGAGCACCGTGAACGGGCCGTTGTTCGTGAGGGAGACGCTCATCTTCGCTCCGAAGCGGCCCGTCTCCACGTGCGCGCCCAGTTCCCGCAGCCGGTGCACGACCTCCTCCACGAGGGGTTCGGCGACGGGGCCGGGCGCGGCGGCGTTCCAGGTGGGGCGGCGGCCCTTGCGGGCGTCGCCGTAGAGCGTGAACTGAGAGATCACGAGCAGCGGCGCGTTCACGTCCGAGCACGACTTCTCGTCGTCCAGTACCCGGACGGACCAGAGCTTTCTGGCCAATTGGGCGGCCTTCTCGGGGGTGTCGTCATGGGTCACCCCGACCAGGACGCACAGCCCCTCGCCGCTGATCTCACCGACGGTCTCTCCTGCGACGACGACGCTCGCGCCGTCGACCCTCTGCACCACTGCACGCATGCGTCCCAACCTACCGAGCCACCCGCAGTCCGGCGGATGAGGGGCCGAACGGGTGCAGAGCGCCTGCACGCGCGCGTGCAGGAGTGGCACCATGCGTGTCAGGCGGTGCGGCTCCGCACCGGTCGAGGGGACGATTCTCATGAGTGCACCTGGCACCGGGCCGACGCCGTCCGGACCCGTACCGCTGACCCGCGCCGGAAAAAGGGGCGGTGGGCCGGGCTCGCGCCCACCCGTGCAGCGGTCCGCGGAGGCCGCCCTGCCGGACCGGGCACAGCCGGACCTCGGCGCGCTGCGGCTGCCCGAGCTGCGGACGCTGCGCCGGGACGCGCAGAGCGACGAGGCCGACCTGAGCTACGTACGGCGGATGCTCCAGGGCCGGATCGACATCCTGCGGGCCGAGCTGGCGCGGCGGACCGATCCGGAGACCCCGGTCCTCGACCGGCTCTCCGAGATCCTCGCCGACGTGCCCTCGCGGCATCGCAGCTCGGCCCGGCACGTGACGCTGTCGACGCCACGGAGCGAGGAGTACCGGCGGCTCGCCGCCGAGATGCTGTCGGAGGTCGAGCTGTCGGACCTGACGGCCCGCACGGACGACGAGCTGCACACCGGGATGGGGCGGCTCGCGGGGTACGAGCAGCAGATCTCCCGGCGCCGGCAGCACCTCCAGCGGACCGCCGACGACTGCAGCGCGGAGATCGCCCGCCGCTACCGGGAGGGTGAGGCGCAGGTCGACGACCTGCTGGCGTGAGCCCGGAGAGTGCCCCGGCGTGGCCGCCGGAGGGTGCCGGGAAACTCGGGTGCGGGCGCGTGCGGGCCGTGCGTAGGGTCGAAGGATGACTGTCGACGTACGCGCGGTGGCGGAGTCCGAGTTCCCCGGCTGGCAGCGGGCCCTGCGCACCGGGTTCCTCCGTCCGCCCGTCGTGACCGACGACGAGGTCGCCGACCGGCTGGCGCACGTCGACCTCGCGCGGACCCTCGGGGCCTTCGACCGGGACCGGGTCGTCGCCACCTTCCGTTCGTTCCGGCAGGAGGTCAGCACCGTCGGCGGAGGCAGCCTCACCGCCGACGCGATCACCCAGGTCACCGTCTCCCCGACGCACCGCAGGCGCGGGCTGCTCAGCCGGATGATGGCCGCCGACCTGGCCGCCGCGAAGGAGCGGGGCGACGCGATCGCGACCCTGATCGCCGCCGAGTACCCGATCTACGGACGGTTCGGCTTCGGCGCGGCGAGCTGGTCCACCGAGTGGAGCGTGGACGTCCGCGGGGCCGGGCTCGACCCGCGCCGCTCGGGCCGCCCTGAGGACGGCGGCCGGATCGACCTGACCGACGCCGAGGAGATCCGTAAGGTCGGCCCCGAGGTGCACCGCCGTCTCGCCGGCGTCCGCGCCGGGGTCACCGACCGCCGTCCGCGCGACTGGGAGGTCGGCACCGGTCTCGGCGTGCACAGCGACCCGTGGCGGGAGCCGTTCTACGCGCTGTACCGCGGGGAGTCCGGCGAGGTCGAGGGCTTCGTGGCCTACACGGCGGACGACAAGTGGGACGACGCCAAGCAGCCGCAGAACACCGCGACCGTACGGGATCTGATCGCCGTCACCCCGGCCGCCGAGCGCGCCCTCTGGCACTACCTGTGCTCCGTCGACTGGATCAGCACGGTCCGCTCCGGCTACCGGGCGCCCGACGACCCGCTGCCGATGCTGCTGCCCGACCCGCGCGCCGCGAGGACGCTGACGTACGTGGACATGCTGTGGGTGCGGGTCCTGGACGTCGTCCGGGTCCTGGAGAGCCGGACGTACCCGGTGGCGGACGGCCTCGTGCTCGATGTGCGGGACCGGGACGGGTTTGCCGGCGGGCGCTACCGGCTCGACGCCTCCCCGGACGGCGTGTCCTGCGTCGGTACGGACGCGTCCGCCGATCTCGCCTTCGACATCGCCGAGTTGGGGACGCTCGCCTTCGGTGACGAGTCGGCGGTACGGCTCTGCCGGCTCGGGCGCGTGGAGGAGTTGACGGCGGGCGCCGCCGCCCGCGCCGACCTGCTGTTCCGGACGCCGCTGCGGCCGTTCTCGCCCGACATCTTCTGATCCCCGCAGGGCCGTCCCGGGCCGCGCTGCTGCGTAAGGCGTACGTATGTGCGATGTGTCGCGGGTGCTGGTGAATGTGTGCGTGATTCGCCCGTGCGTGCGGGGTGTTCTCTAGGTTGGATCTGAGGCCGGGGTGACGCCGAGGGGGTGACAGGTGTGCGGGCTGCCCAGACGCAGCGGAGGTTCTGGGGGAAGAACGGGGCCCCAAGTGGGAGAAGCCCGACGACGGGCAGGTGTCGGTGATGGTGCTGCCGTTGGCCGTCACCGATCCCGCCGACCTGGCCCGGCTGGAAAAGCTGTTCGGCTCCATGTGGTCGATCAAGCGGGCCGTCCAGCGGGACGCCCGCGCCAGGGTCGATGCTTACTGGTCCGCGTTCCACGAGCGGGAGGAGTGCGGGGGCGGCGCGGCAGGGCGCGGGCGTTGGAACGCTCCCGCCGGGCGACGAACACCGCGCAGTACGGACTGTCGAAGAAGCAGACCCGGCGGGCGGAGCAACGGGCCGCCAAGGGCCTCGTGCCCAAGGCGGTCACGGTTCCCGGTGGTGCCCGTGCCGCCCGCGTGGATGGGGTGCCGAAGCAGGCGTTCCGTCGCGACCGGATCTCAGGTGGCTACCGGGAGTTGCGCGCCCGCCAGGCCGAAGCCGCCGCCGGCGGCGCGGAACACCGATGCCACCGCGCCCGCACCCTGGCCCGGCAGATCATCGCCACCCACGGTCCAGTGCTCGTGATCGAGGACTGTGACATCCGCGCCTGGTACCGGTTGTGGGGCAAGCGCCTCTCCCAGACCACACCCGGCCTCCTGATCTCCGCACTTGACCGCGAATGCGCGGCAGCGGGAGGCCGTCTCGTGCGGGCCTCCACCTGGTCCACGGCCCTGTCCCAGCACTGCCTGTGCGGTGAACGCGTCTCCAAGGCCCTGCGGGACCGTGAGCATCAGTGCACGGCGTGCGGCCTGGTCGGCAAGCGCGACCTGGTGTCCGCCGCGCTGGCGGCGTTCGTCCGCTTCCACGACACGGACGAACCCAAGACCGCGTACCTGGACACCATCGCGTCCCGGCACGCACAGATCGTTTTCGCACAAGGGCTGGAAGAAGCCCTGCGGGAGTCAACCACACTGTGCCAGAACACCCCTCGGGGCGCTGGTCGCGTGGCAGTCCCACGGCAACGCCGTGGGACCTCTGCTCCCCGAACCGCCGGACGGCGGGACCGAGCAACCCCGGATGAGACACGCCCCGTGCGTGACCACGCCGGAAAGCCCGGACACCGCCCCGGCCGCGACCCGCAGCTCACCCTCTGGTGACGTGCGGATCAAGTCTTAGGATGGGCGTCAGGCGTGTGATGAGAGATGAGCGGGAGGCGGCGGGCCATGGCGGACGGCGAGGACGGTGGCCTGGCCTCCACCGTCGCCGCCCCCGGCCTGCGTGAGCGGAAGAAGGAGCGCACCCGGCAGGCCCTGTCGGACGCGGCCGTCGCGCTCTTCCTGGAGCGCGGCTTCGACGCGGTGTCGGTCGCGGAGGTGGCCGCCGCCGCCGAGGTGTCGAAGCCGACCCTCTTCCGGTACTTCCCGGCCAAGGAGGACCTGGTCCTCCACCGGTTCGCCGATCACGAGGACGAGGCGGCGCGGGTGGTGGCCGCCGGGCGTGGCGCCGGTACCGCCCCGCTCGACGCGCTGTACGCGCACCTGCTCGACGGGCTCGCCCGGCGCGACCCGGTCACCGGCCTCTGCGACCACCCGGCGGTCCTGGCGTACCTCCGGCTCCTGTACGGCACGCCGGCCCTGGTCGCCCGGCTCCACGCGTACCGCGTGCGGTCGGAGACGGCTCTCGCGGACGCGCTCGCGGCCGGCGGGGAGGGTGGCCCCCTCCTCGTCCGGCTCGCCGCAGGGCAGATCGTGACCGTGCTCCGGATCCTCGCGGAGGAGAACACGGCCCGGATCGCGGCCGGGGAGACGGCCGACGCGGTGGAGGCGGACGCGGTGGCGGCGGCGGAACTGGCGTTCCGCGCGCTGCGGGAGGGGCTCCCGTACTGAAGCGTGCGGGGCCTCGCGTAGACAAGTAAAAAATGTAACCCAGTAACGTTTTCGGCTAGGCTTGCCGGAATGACGTCACTGGACCTCGAGCTCGCCCGCGAACGCTCCCACCACGACGCCTGCCGCGCCGCCCTGGCCCGTATGACCGAGGACGTGGCCGAACAGGTCGTCACCGGCGAGGATGTCGCCGCGTCCGGCGCCGACGCCGAGGCGCTCGGCCGGCACCTGCGCAGCCGCGCCAAGGAGATGCGGGAGCAGCCGCCGGGCCCGCTGTTCTTCGGGCGGCTCGACCGCGAGGACGGCCAGACCCACCACATCGGCCGCCGCCGGATCGCCGAGGACCCCGCCGCTCCGCCGCTCGTCGTCGACTGGCGCGCCCCCGTCTCCCGCGCCTACTACCAGGCCGGCGCCCACGACCCGCAGGGCGTTCTCCGCCGCCGCCGCTTCGGATGGGCGCCGCACAGCCGGGGCGCGTCGGAGGACCTGACCGCCCTGGAGGACGAACGCCTCACGGCCGGCGCGGCGGCCGGAACGGTCAGCGCCCTCGTCGCCGGGGAGGTCGAGCGCCCCCGGGTGGGTCCCATGCGGGACATCGCCGCCACCATCCAGCCCGAACAGGACGACCTCGTACGCTCCGACCCGGCCGCCTCGCTGTGCGTGCAGGGCGCGCCCGGCACCGGCAAGACCGCCGTGGGCCTGCACCGGGCCGCGTACCTCCTCTACACCCATCCACAGCGGATCCGGCGCTCCGGCCTCCTCGTCCTCGGGCCGCACCGCGCCTTCCTCTCGTACATCTCCGAGGTGCTGCCCGCGCTGGGCGAGACCGGCATCCGCCAGGCCACCCTCGACGAGGAGCTCGCCCGCCATCCGGTACGCGCCGAGGACGGCGAGGCGGCGGCCCTGGTCAAGCACGACGCACGGATGGCGGAGGTGCTGCGCCGCGCCCTGTACGGCAGGGTCGACCCGGCCCCGGCGCACGACCTCGCCGTCCCCGACGGCTCGTACCACTGGCGGCTGCCCGCCGCTCTGCTCGCGGAGATCGTCACGGTCGTACGGGAGGAGGCGCCGCCCTACGCGACGGGTCGCGAGCGGGTCCGCGCCCGGGTCGTACGGGCCCTCCAGCTCCAGGCCGAGCGCCGGTCCGGGCCGATGGGCGCGGCCTGGGCGCGGCGGATCGAGCGGGCGCGGCCGGTGACGGCGTTCCTCGACGCGTGCTGGCCGAGGGCGACTCCGGAGGAGGTCCTCGCGGGGGTCCTCACCGGCCCCGCAGGCGCCTCTGGCCTCTCTGATCGCGCGGACGCTGTTCTTACGGACGCTGTTCTTACGGAGGCCGAGTGGGCGGCCATCCGGTGGGACCGGCCGCCGCGCTCGTTCCGTTCGGCACGCTGGACCGCCGCCGACCTCGTCCTCCTCGACGAGCTGGCGGGCCTGATCGAGCGCCCCGAGAGCTACGGCCATGTCGTGGTCGACGAGGCCCAGGACCTCTCGCCCATGCAGTGCCGGGCCATCGCCCGCCGCACGGCCTTCGGCTCGCTCACCGTCCTCGGCGATCTGGCCCAGGGCACCACCCCGTGGGCCGCCCGCTCCTGGCGCGAGCAACTCGCCCATCTCGGCAAGGCGGACGCGCCCGTCGTGCCGCTCACCCTCGGCTACCGGGTCCCGGCGGCGATCGTGGACCTCGCGAACCGGCTCCTTCCGCACCTGGGAGCGGACGTACCGGCAGGGCGTTCGGTGCGCGGGGACGGCGAGGTGACGGTCCACCGGACGACGGACCTCCTCGCCGCGACCCGCGCGGCCGTGCGGACCGCGCTCGCGGAGGAGGGCTCGATCGGGGTGATCACCGCCGACGGGCTCGCCGGGCCGGTGGGTGAGGCGGTGCGGGACTGCGGGGCGGGGGAGCGGGTGACCGTACTGCCGGCGACGGTCGTCAAGGGCCTGGAGTTCGACCATGTCGTGGTGGTCGAACCGGCGGCGATCGTGGCCGCCGAGGCACGCGGCGCGAACCGTCTGTACGTGGCGCTCACCCGGGCCGTGTCACGGCTGGCGCTGGTGCACGCGGAGGAACTTCCGGGGTGGCTGGGGCGGCCGGATGGGGATGGGGGTGCGGATGCTGGGCGGCTCGCTCCCCGGGCCCGTACAGCTCCGTGAGTTCGGTCGCGATGCGGATCAGGGCCGCGCGGGCCTCGGGTGGGTGCAGGAGTTCCACGCGGGCGCCGAGGCCGGCCAGTTGGGCGGCGATCACCTCGGGGGAGGGGCCGTCGGCCTCGATGGGTGTCCAGCCGTCCGGGGCGCGTTCCCCGTACCGTACGCGCCCTCCGAGCAGGCCCTCGAGGACCGGTTCCGTGCCGGGGGCGGCCCGGCCCCGTACCGTCGCGGCGACCAGCCGGTCCTCCATGCGGGCGGCGAGTGCGCGCCAGGCGGTGGGCAGGTCGAAGCCCTCGGGACGTACGGCGGGGGCGCCGGTCTCGGTGACGGAGGTGACACGGCCGATCCGGAAGGTGCGCAGGCCGTGTTCCGTGTCCGCGACGAGGTAGCGGACGCCGGACTTCACGGCGATGCCCAGCGGGTGGACGGTCCGCTCGCGCGGCTCCCGGCCGGGACGGGCGTACCCGATCCGTACCTCCCTGGCCTCGACCACCGCCCGCTGGAGCGGGGCGAGTTCGGCCTCCTCCGTGTCCGTACCCGCCCAGTCCGTGCCATCGGAGATCCCGGCGCGGGCGGCGGCCTCGGCTCCGTCCCTGAGGGGTGAGGGGAGGGCCCGTACGAGCTTCCGCAAGGCGGTCCGGGTCTGCGGGCTCGCGGTGGCGT
Organism: Streptomyces sp. NPDC093795; assembly: GCF_044764665.1. Classification (NCBI taxonomy): domain Bacteria; kingdom Bacillati; phylum Actinomycetota; class Actinomycetes; order Kitasatosporales; family Streptomycetaceae; genus Streptomyces; species Streptomyces sp. NPDC093795. Next base: position 964,928 of record NZ_JBIWIO010000001.1, on the reverse strand, counting down.
CCGCCCCGGTCAGGAGGAACAGCTCGCGGATCTCGGGGGCCGTGAGACCGGTCAGGTCGGTGCGGGCGCCGCCGACGAGGGACCAGCCGCCGCCCTGTCCCGCCTGCGAGTACACCGGGACCCCGGCGCTCGCGAGCGCTTCGAGGTCCCGGCGTGCGGTGCGCTCGGACACGTCGAGTTCGGCGGCGAGTTCGGCGGCGGTGACGCGTTGCCGGGTCTGGAGGAAGAGCAGGGCGGCGACGAGTCGATCGGCTCTCATGGTGCCATTGTGACGTCGCCGTGGGAGCCGGTCGGTCTCGCCGCCGCCCGGTGCGGGAGGGTGCGCCCCTCAGTGGGTGGCGAGGGTCTTGGCTGCGGGCTCCGGCGCCACCGCCGTGGTGTCGGCGGCCGGGCGGCGCAGGACGGTGAAGGCGATGACGAAGGCGGCGAGGAGGAGACCGGCGCCGACGCCGAAGGCCAGGTGGTATCCGCCGGTCAGGGCCTCGGCGGCGGGCTTGCCGGCCGCGGCGAGGGTCTCGGTGCGGGAGGCGGCCAGGGTGGAGAGGACGGCGACGCCGAGGGCCATGCCGATCTGCTGGGTGGTGTTGAAGAGGCCGGAGGCGAGGCCCGCGTCCGCCTCCTCGGCGCCCGACATGGCGAGCGAGGTGAGGGCGGGGAGCGCCAGGCCGAAGCCGGCGGCGAGCAGCATCACGGGGAGCAGGTCGGTGACGTACGAGGCGTGGACGGGGACGCGGGTCAGCAGGCCGAGGGTGCCGACGAGCAGCAGGATGCCGGTGAGCAGGACGTTCCGCTCGCCGAAGCGGGCGATGAGGCGGGCCGAGACGCCGAGCGAGACGGCGCCGATGACGGCTGCGGCGGGCAGCATCGCGAGGCCGGTCTCGGCGGCTCCGTACCCGAGGACCTTCTGCAGGTAGAGCGCGACGAGGATCTGGAAGGAGAAGAGCGCGGCGACCATCAGCATCTGGACGGCGTTGGCGCCGGAGACGCTGCGCGAGCGGAGGATCCGCAGCGGCATGAGCGGGTTCGCGGCCTTCGCCTGGCGGAGGAGGAACCCGGCCAGGAGGGCGAGCGCGAGGGCACCGAGACCGAGGGTGTGCGCCGAACCCGCCCCGTACTCCTCGATCTTGACGACCGCGTAGATCCCGGTCATGAGCCCGGCCGTGACGAGCAGCGCGCCGAGGACGTCGGCGCCCGCCTTGAGCCCGAGGCCCCGGTCGGAGGGGAGGGCGCGGAGCGCGACGACGAGGGTGGCGATGCCGATGGGCAGGTTGATGAAGAAGATCCAGTTCCAGGTGAGGGCGTCGGTGAGGACACCGCCGAGGACCTGGCCGAGGGAGGCGCCGGCGGCGCCGGTGAAGCTGAACACGGCGATGGCGCGGGCGCGTTCGCGGGGCACGGTGAAGAGGGTGACGAGGATGCCGAGGCCGACGGCCGAGGACATCGCGCTGCCGACGCCCTGGAGGAAGCGGGCGGCGATGAGGACGCCGGGGGAGGCGGCGACGCCGGCGAGGAGGGAGGCGGCGGTGAAGATCGCGGTGCCCGCCAGGAACATCCGCTTGCGGCCGATCAGGTCGCCGAGGCGGCCGGCGAGGAGGAGGAGCGAGCCGAAGGCGATGAGGTAGGCGTTGACGATCCAGCTGAGGCCGACGGGGGTGAAGCCGAGGTCGCGCTGGATGGCGGGCATCGCGACGGTGACGATGCTGCCGTCGAGGATCGTCATGAGCATGCCGGTGGCGAGGACGCCGAGGGCGAGCTGGGGGGAGAGGGGGCGGGAGGTGGGGCGGGGCGCGGTCATGGGGGTCACTCCTGTTCGGGGGAGGCAACGGGAGTGACATTAGCAGAAGGTTTTGTTGCAGACTATTTTTTACGGAACGAAAGTTGGGGGTGAGGGTCGCGGAGGGGTCGGCCATACTGATCGGCGGCATTCCAACGGGGTTGTGCCGCAGGGAACTTGGGGGTGGACGGCATGGGCGTGGACCTGCCGCAGCGCATCGGTGAGTACGCGGTGGAGCGTGAGCTGGGTGCCGGCGGCATGGGGACGGTGTACCTGGCGCGGTCCCGGGGCGGGCGGACGGTGGCCGTCAAGGTGGCCCGTCCCGAGCTGGCCGCCGATCCGCACTTCCGTGCCCGGTTCCGCGCGGAGGTCGACGCGGCCCGCAGGGTGGGCGGGTTCCATACGGCGCAGGTCGTCGACGCCGACCCGGACGCGGCGGCGCCCTGGCTGGCGACCGCGTACATCGCGGGGCCGACGCTGTCGGGGCTGCTCGCCGAACGGGGCCCGATGGACGAGGCCCGGCTGCGGCAGCTCGGCGCGGCGCTGGCGGAGGCGCTGCACGCCATTCACACCTGCGGTCTGATCCACCGCGACCTCAAGCCGGGCAACATCATCATGGCCGACGACGGGCCGCGGGTGCTCGACTTCGGTATCGCCCGGGCCCTGGAGTCGACCCGGCTGACCTCCACCGGAGCGGCCTTCGGGACCCCTGGCTTCCTGGCCCCGGAACAGGCTCAGGGGCACGAAGTCGGCGCCCCCGCCGATGTGTTCGCGCTGGGCGCGGTGCTGGCCGCGGCGGCCGGTGGGCAGGCGTTCGGGGAGGGCACCCCGATGGCGCTGATGTACCGGGCCGTGCACGAGCCGCCGGACCTGTCCGCCCTACCGCCGGGTCTGCGGCCGGTGGTCGCCGCCTGCCTGGCCAAGGACCCGGCGGACAGGCCGACGCCCCGAGGCCTGCTGGACGAGTTCGCGCCGGACCCGGCCGGGGGCGGGGGGTCGGCGTCCGCGGACCCGGTGACGCATCCGCCGACGCTGCCGGCCGCCCAGGCCGAGCCGTCCGCGCTCGCCGGACCGACGTCGGCGGCCGCGCCGACTGCCACGCCCCCTGCCACGCCCACTGCCGCACCGGCCGACGGGGACATCGCCCGCGCCGAGACCGTCACCGCCGCCCCGCGCACCGAGCCCCCGCCGGAGCGGGGACGCGGCGGACGGCTCGCCTCGGGCGTGGCGTCCGTGCTGATCGTGCTCGGAGGCGTGGGCTACGGCATCTACGCCACCGCGGGCCCGGGCGACTCCTCCTTCCCCGAGGCCACGCACGAGCTCGTCATGGCCGAGTCGATCGTGGGAGGCACGTACGGCTGGAACATCGAATCCCGCCTCCCTCCGCACCCGCAGCCGGACAGCGACAGCCAGAGGGGTTCGACGCACTTCAGCGCCGACTACACCGTCACCAACAGCGACCACGACACGCCCCCCGCGTTCCGGAAGGTGTCGGTGTACGGCTCTTCGGGTCGGTACACGGACCCGGAGGGGGATCGAGACGGCTTGATGAGAGCCATGACGGTGACGGGCAGCGAGAACGTCAGCGATCCGCCCAGAATGGTCAGCGTCCCCGGCTCGGACGTCGAGTTCCGCTGTACGACGGTGGATCAGAAGACCGTGTGTGGCTGGGGCGACGACAACACCACCGTCGCGGTCGCGTTCGAACCGAGCAGCACACTCGAAGTGGCGGCGGCGGAGACCAGCAAGATACGCGACGACCTGCGCAAGCCGATCGCGCCTTCGGGGACGCCTTCAGGGACGCCCCAGGAGGCCCCCTCAGGGACGCCCTAGGCGCGCTGCCGCGCCCGGCGGGCCGTCTTCGGCCCCTCGACGGGGGTCTCCAGATGGCCGGTGACCAGCCGGTTCAGGGCGCGAAGCAGGAGGGCCCGCTCGTCCTCGGGGAGGGAGGAGAGGGCGCCCTGGTGCACCCCGTCGACGATCTTCTGGCTCTCGCGGGCGACCTTCGCCCCCGCCTCGGTCACGGCGATGATCCGCGCCCGCCGGTCGGTGCTGGACGGCCGGCGCTCGGCGAGCCCGGCCTTCTCCAGGGCGTCGACGGTGACGACCATGGTCGTCTTGTCCATGTCGCCGATCTCCGCGAGCTGCGCCTGGGTGCGCTCCTCCTCCAGGGCGTGGACGAGGACGCAGTGCATCCGGGGCGTGAGCCCGATCGCGCCCAGCGCGGCGGCCATCCGGGTACGCAACACGTGACTGGTGTGGTCGAGGAGGTAGGAGAGATCGGGCTCGGTGCGGGTGGGCGCCATGGCTGTCATGCCTGCCAGGGTAACGAAAATCGATCCGTCGCGGATTATCGAGAAGCGGACGGGAAGGCGCTCCTTTCGGCCAGGATGAGGACATGACCACGCCGGCACTGCTCTTCCTGGACGTCGACGGCCCACTGATCCCCTTCGGAGGGAACGGCGGGGCCGGGGCGGCGGCCGCTCCGTACCCGACGTACCCGCCCGCGCCGCCCGCGTCCGTGAGCCCGCTGCTCGCGCGGCTCGACCCGGCCCAGGGGCCGCGGCTCGCGGCACTGCCGTACGAGCTGGTCTGGGCGACGACCTGGGAGGACGACGCGAACGCCTGGGTCGCGCCGCGCCTCGGACTGCCCCCGCTGCCCCTGGTGCGGTGGCCGGACGACGGCCCAGGCCCGGCGGCGGGCCTCCACTGGAAGACGGCGGCGCTCGTGGCATGGGCGGACGGGCAGCCGTTCGCCTGGGTGGACGACGAGATCGGCGCCGCCGACCGCGACTGGGTCACCGCCCACCACCCCGGCCGGGCCCTGCTCCACCGGGTGAACCCCGGCCGCGGCCTCACGGACGCGGACTACGAGACGCTCGCCGCCTGGGCGCGGTGAGGTAGCCCCCGCCTCGGGGCCCTCACACGCCGCGGGCGCCGTCGATGCGTTCCCGGAGGAGGTCCGCGTGGCCGTTGTGGCGCGCGTACTCCTCGATCATGTGGATCAGGACCCAGCGGAGGGAGACCGTGCCGCGCCAGGCGTCGTGGCCCGAGACGTCGAGGTGCGGGGCCTCGGACGTGAAGCGGTCGGCGAAGTCCACCGCCGCCCGCCAGGCCTCCCAGGCGGCGGCGACGGCCTCGGGGTCCGGCACGGCGCCGTCGAAGTCGCCGTCCGGGTCCTCGGCGGAGGACCACAGCGGGCCGGCGTCGTCCCGGCCGGCCAGGACCTGCCGGAACCAGCGGCGTTCGACATCGGTGAGGTGCCGGACCAGGCCGAGCAGCGACAGGGTGGACGGTTCGACGGCCCGCCGGGCCAACTCCGCTTCCAGGCCCGCGCACTTCAGGAGCAGGGTCGCGCGCTGGTCCTCCAGGAATCCGGCGAGCATCGCCCGCTCGTCCCCGGTCGCGGGGCCGGAGAAGCGGCGCCGGGGCGCGCCGCTGCCCGTCTCGTCGAAGACCTCCGCCCGCCGCCGGGGGCTCACCGCGCCCGCTTCACCGGCCTGGCCGCTCTTCTCGGCGTACGGCATGTCCTTGTCCCCCTGCGCGCGTTCGACCGGCAGCATGTGGATCCCCCTCTGTCCGCATCGGACCCATGCTGGCACGCCGGAGGGGCGCAAGGGGGCTCCGGGGGATCCGCCGGGGGATCCGCCGGGAGGGCGACTCCTGCAAGCGGCTGCTTGCAATAGTTAGCAATGGCTGGCATGGTCGGAGCATGGCATCGCTCAACGTCGGCAATCTCGGTGAGTACCTCCGCGAGCAGCGGCGGACCGCGCAGTTGTCCCTGCGGCAGCTCGCCGACGCCGCCGGGGTGTCGAACCCGTACCTGAGTCAGATCGAGCGCGGGCTGCGCAAGCCCAGCGCCGAGGTGTTGCAGCAGGTCGCGAAGGCCCTGCGGATCTCCGCCGAGACGCTCTACGTACGGGCCGGGATTCTCGACGAGAAGGAGCGGGACGAGCTGGAGACGCGCGCCGTCATCCTGGCCGATCCCTCGATCAACGAGCGGCAGAAGCAGGTGCTGCTCCAGATCTACGACTCCTTCCGCAAGGAGAACGCCGCTGAGGCCGCCGCTGCCGCAGCAGACGCGGCAGCTGACGCCGACCCCGGCGTCGACCCCGGCGCCGACCCCGGCGCCGACCCCGGCGCCGACCCCGGCGTCGCCCCTGACGCCGACGTGGCCGCCGAGTCGCCCGCCGACGCGCCCGATGCCGAAACGCCCTTGAAGTAGCTCGCTCGTACGTCACATCCGGGAGGACCACCAGCATGGCCATCATCGACGAACTGCGTACCCCTCTCTTCTTCGCCGCCGGCACCGCCGACCTCGCCGTGCAGCAGGCCAAGAAGGTTCCCGGCCTGATCGAGCAGCTCGCCGCCGAGGCGCCCGCGCGGATCGAGGCCGTACGGAAGACCGACCCCAAGGCCGTACAGGAGAAGGTGAGCGCCCAGGCCAAGGAGGCCCAGGCCACCGTGCAGTCGAAGTTCGCCGATGTCGTCGGCGGACTCGACACCGACCTCAAGAAGCTCGGCGAGACGGCCCAGGACCTCGCTCTGCGCGGTGTCGGCGTCGCCGCCGAGTACGCGGTCAAGGCCCGTGAGAAGTACGAGGAGGTCGCCGCCCACGGCGAGGAGGCCGTCAAGGCCTGGCGGGGCGAGGTCGCCGAGGAGATCGTGGAGATCGCCGTCGTCGTCGAGCCGGAGGAGAAGGCCGCCGAGCCTACGGGCGAGAGCAAGGCCGACGAGGCCGGGGACGACTCCGCCGAGGCCACGAAGGCCTCCGCCAGGAAGCCCGCCGCCCGCAAGGCCCCCGCCAAGAAGAACGCCGTCGCCGCCGAGAAGGAGTAGGGCAGGGCACCAATACGGGTATCCGGAGCGTTGTACCGGGTACCTTGACCGCGAGGCGCTCTTCCCCTCTTCTCTAGGCGGTGCTCAGCATGTTGCGCGCGGGATTCGACTCCCTTCTCCATCTGGTGATGTTCCTGATCTTCACCGGCTTCGCCGTCGCCGCGCTCGTCTTCGCCGCCATGGCGCGCGAGGACGCGTACCGGGCTGCCGAGAAGCAGACGAAGAAGTTCTGGCTGATCATTCTGGGCATCAACCTCGCCCTGAACCTGCTGGTGCCGATGCTGTTCCTGCAGATCGCCGGTGTGATCGCCGCCATCGTCTTCATGGTGGACGTACGCCCCGCGCTCGCGCAGGTCTCCGGCGGTGGCCGTGGCGGCGGCCGGGGCGGTGGCTCCAGCAGCGACGGACCGTACGGCCCCTACAACGGCGGCCGGTAGTCCGGCAGCGGAGAAGCAGAGTGACAGGGCCCGGGGATCATCCCCGGGTCCTGTCCCGTTCCAGGGCCAGGACCGCGACGTCGTCCGTCAGCTCGCCGCCGTTCAGCGACCTGACCTCCGTCACCGCCGCCTCCAGGAGCTCCTCGCCCCGCAGGCCGGACGCCAGCTGCCGGTTGATCATGCCGACCATCCCGTCCTGGCCGAGCCGCGGCGAGCCGGGTCCGGCCGAGCGGCCCTCGATCAGTCCGTCCGTGTACATGAGCAGGCTCCACGCCCCGCCGAGCTCGACCTGCCGGCGCGGCCAGCGGGCGCGCGGCAGCAGACCGAGGGCCGGGCCGCCGTCCTCGTACGGGAGCAGCCGTGCCGCCCGCCCCTGCCGGGCGATCAGGGGCGAGGGGTGGCCGGCCAGGCACATGCCCGCCCGGCGTCCGTCGGGTGCGATGTCGACGGTGCAGAGGGTCGCGAAGATCTCGTCGCTCTCCCGCTCGTGCTCCAGGACCTGCTGCATCGTCGAGAGCAGCTCGTCCCCGCACAGGCCCGCGAAGGTCAGGGCCCGCCACGCGATCCGCAGCTCGACGCCGAGGGCGGCCTCGTCGGGGCCGTGTCCGCAGACGTCGCCGATCATGGCGTGGACGGTGCCGTCGGGCGTACGCACCGTGTCGTAGAAGTCGCCGCCGAGCAGGGCGCGGGAGCGGCCGGGCCGGTAGTGGGCCGCGAACCGGAGGTCGGAGCCCTCCAGGAGGGGCGTGGGGAGCAGGCCGCGCTCCAGGCGGGCGTTCTCCTGGGCCCGGAGCCGGGACTCGGCGAGTTTCACCTGGACGGCGTCGGCCCGCTTGCGTTCGACCGCGTACCGGATGGCCCGGCTGAGCAGCCGCCCGTCGAGCTCCTCGCGGAAGAGGTGGTCCTGGGCGCCGACCCGTACCGCCTCGGCCGCCAGCTCCGCGTCGGCGGAGGCCGCGAGCGCGAGGACGGCGTGGCGCGGGGCGAGGCGCAGGATGTGCCGGAGCGGGGCGAGCGGGTCGTCTCCGGCGGCGGCCCTGGGGCCGGGCAGGGAGAGGTCGACGAGGACGCAGTGGACGTCGTCGGTGAGGAGCCGCTCGGCCTCGGTGAGGTTGCGGGCGGTACGGATACGGACCCGGGTGCCGGCGGCGTCGACCGCGTCAAGGAGTTCGGGTACGGCGAGGGAACCCGCCGGGTCGTCCTCGACGACCAGGAGAGTGAGATCGGTGCGGTCGGTGCCTGTGACTGTGCCTGTCATAGCGGTGGCGTCCATAGCGGTGGCGTCGCCGGGTCCCGCAGCAGCAGAGACGATTCTCTGACGCGGTACGGATACGGGCATCGGTCCGGGTTTCCTTCCCTCCCCCCGAGGGTGCGCAGGGCGCCGGGTGGCGTCCCGCCCGTCCCGGACCCTAGCGGTAGGGCGGCGCGCAGCGGAATGGTGATCAGCGGGAGAGCGGCCGTGGCGGGATTGGCATATGCCGCGGAAGGGGGCGTACTTGCCGCCGTTCGCCGCGCGGGAGCGCCTCGGCGGCAATGAGAAAGGTCACGCGGTGGTGGCGTGTCCCGGCCAGGTTCCGGGGGCACTCCGTCACGTCGGGGGTGCGCGGGGACGGGGGCGCGGGGGGTCCGGGGTCGCGTCGGGCGCGTCGGCCCCCGCCTCACGTCGGGCGTACGGGCTCCCGCGTCGCGTCGGGCGCGTCGGCCCCGCCTCACGTCGGGCGTACGACTCCCAGGATCTGCATCGAGCCCGCCCCCGCCAGCGTCACGTCCCGCCCCGGGCGGGGCGCGTGCACCATCGTGCCGTTCCCGACGTACATCCCGATGTGGCTCGCGTCCGCGAAGTAGACGATCAGGTCGCCCGGCTGCATGTCCTTGATGTCCACGCGCGGCAGCAGGCGCCACTGCTCCTGCGAGGTGCGCGGGATCGTGCGGCCCGTCGCGCCCCACGCGCTCTGGGTCAGCCCCGAGCAGTCGTACGAGCCCGGCCCCTCCGCCCCCCACACGTACGGCTTGCCGATCTGGCCCATCGCGAACGCGATCGCCTTCTTGGCGTCCGGCGTCGCGTCGGCCGTCAGGCCGGTGAGGACGCCGGTGCCGAGCCAGGTCGTCTGGGCCCGCTGCCGCTCCTGCTCCTCGAGGAGCCGCAGCCGCACCCGCTCCTCGGCGGCGAGCTCGGACTCCAGCTTCTTCGCCTCGGCGATCTTGTCGTTGATCTGCTTCTTCGCCTGGGCCTGCCGGACGCGGTTGGCCTCCAGCTTGGTCCAGTTGATGCCCGCGTCCCTGGCGTAGACGTCCAGCTGGGCCTGGGTGCGGTTCATCTCGCCGAGGAGGTCGGTGGTGGCCTTCGCCCCGGCCTTGAGCCGGCCCGCCGCGTCGAGGAAGAGGTGCGGGTCGTCGGTGAGGACGAGCTGCGCGCCGTCGGGGAGGCCGCCGTTGCGGTACTGGGCGCGGGCGGACGCGCCGGCCTTGGCCTTGAGCGCCTCGATCCTCTCGCGGCCCTCCACGATCATCCGGGCGACCTGGACGATCTCGGCGGACTGCTCCTTGGTCCTCTCCTCCGCGAGGTTGTACGCGTCGGTGGCGACGGCGGCCTGCCGGTACAGGCCGTCTATCTCCTGGCGTACCTGCTCCAGGCTCTTCTTCGGCGGGGGAGGGGGGAGGGGAGCGGCGGCGGCCTGGAGGGTCAGTGCGGGAGAGGCCAGCACGGTCAAGGCGCAGATCATGGTGACCGCGGCGGTGGCGTGGCGGCGTCGGTTCACTGGCTCCCCCTTGAGTGGCCACATCTGATTTACCGTCAGTAACTTGAGGGCAACGATGGCGATAGTGCCATGCGAAACCGGAAATCAACAGGGGAAACCGGGGCCTGTCGGGCCTCCTCCCCCTCCAGGGGACGGGCGGGGCGGGCGTGGCGTTCCCGGCGTACGGGAAATTCAGCGGGAGTTGGGGAAAGGGCCCCGTCTCCTTGTGCCCTCGGTTCTCCCGCGAGGCGCGAACCCGGCGCTCCCGCGCCGCCTCACCCCCGAGGCGCCAGCGCCTCCCACCGGACCGTCACCTCGCCCTGGCGCCACCGTCGGGGACCGTCCGTCAGCGGCCAGTCCGCCGCCAGGTCGCGGACGGAGCGGATCCACCGCTGCCGCGCGCCGAGCGAGGCGTACGGGGCGGCCGCCGCCCAGGCCCGGTCGAAGTCCCGCAGGAACGCGTGCACCGGCTCGCCCGGCACGTTGCGGTGGATCAGCGCCTTCGGCAGCCGCTCCGCCAGGTCCGACGGGCGCTCCAGCGAACCGAGCCGGGTCGCGAAGGTCACCGTGCGCGGCCCGCCCCGGTCGAGCGCCACCCACACGTGCCGGCGGCCGATCTCGTCGCAGGTGCCCTCCACGAGCAGCCCGCCGGGTGCCAGCCGCTCGCACAGTCGCCGCCAGACGGCCGCGACCTGCTCCTCGTCGTACTGGCGCAGCACGTTCGCCGCCCGGATCAGGGCGACCCGGCCGGGCACCGGCACCTCGAAGCCGCCGTGCAGGAAGGAGAGGCCCTCGTGCTCGTACGGCCTCGCGGCCTCGACGCGGGCGGGTTCGATCTCGATGCCGTAGAGGCGGGTGCGGGGCTCGGCGGTGCGCAGCCGGGCGAGGAGTTCGACGGCGGTCCAGGGGGCGGCCCCGTACCCGAGGTCGACGGCGACGGGCGGCTCGGGCGAGCGGCGCAGGGCGGGGCCGTGGACGGCGGCGATCCAGCGGTCCATACGGCGCAGCCGGTTCGGGTTGGTGGTCCCGCGGGTCGGGGTGCCGACGGGGCGGGTGGTGCGCGGGGCCATGCCATGAGCGTAGAGGAGCGGGGGAGGGTGGGGAGCGGCCGGTGGCCCCGGCTCCCGGCCCCGCCCTCGCCTCCCCCGAGCTCCCGGTAATGAATTGGCAAAGCGCCCCCGCCAATGGAAATGAAAGGTGTCATTCCGGTGTTGTCGCGGCTGGAGGACGGCCCCCGCCCTCCGACCGTCATGCCCGAGACAGCGGAGCCGAGCCGAGCGAAGCCCAGCTAAGCCCAGCCCAGCTAACCCAGCCCAGCCAAGTCCAGCCCCGCCCCCAGGCCCCCCAGCGGAAGGACCGCCGACGTGAGCCAGTACGTGTCCCGGTTCGCCGGTACCCGGCACCGGCACCCGGCACCATCCCGGCTCCGGCTCCCCGGCCGGAACCGCACCCCGCGCCGCGTGGCCATGCTCAGCGTCCACACCTCCCCGCTGCACCAGCCGGGCACCGGCGACGCGGGCGGCATGAACGTCTACATCGTCGAGCTGGCGAAACGTCTCGCCGCCATCGACATCGAGGTCGAGATCTTCACCCGGGCCACGACCGGCGGTCTCCCCCCGGTCGTCGAGCTCACGCCGGGCGTGCTCGTACGGCATGTGGACGCCGGCCCGTACGAGGGCCTGGCCAAGGAGGAGCTGCCGGCCCAGCTCTGCGCCTTCACGCACGGCGTGATGCAGGCGTGGGCGGGCCACCGCCCGGGCCACTACGACCTCGTCCACTCCCACTACTGGCTCTCCGGCCACGTCGGCTGGCTCGCCGCCGAACGCTGGGGCGTGCCGCTCGTCCACGCCATGCACACCATGGCGAAGGTCAAGAACGCGGCGCTCGCCGATGGCGACACGCCCGAGCCCGCGGCCCGGGTGATCGGCGAGACGCAGATCGTCTCCGCCGCCGACCGGCTGATCGCGAACACGGCCGAGGAGGCCGACGAGCTCGCCCGGTTCTACGAGGCCGACCCCGGCAAGATCGCGGTCGTGCACCCCGGCGTCAACCTCGACAACTTCCGCCCCGCCGACGGCCGCGCCGCCGCCCGCGCCCGGCTCGGGCTGCCGCAGGACGCCTTCATCCCGGTCTTCGCCGGCCGCATCCAGCCGCTGAAGGCCCCGGACATCCTCCTGCGGGCCGCCGCGGTGCTCCTGGAGCAGGACCCCTCGCTGCGTTCGCGCATGATCGTGCCGGTGGTCGGCGGCCCGAGCGGCAGCGGCCTCGCGAAGCCGGAGGGCCTGCAGAAGCTCGCCGCGCGGCTCGGCATCGCGGACATCGTGCGCTTCCACCCGCCGGTGGGCCAGGACAGGCTCGCCGACTGGTTCCGCGCGGCGAGCGTCCTCGTCATGCCCTCGTACAGCGAGTCCTTCGGCCTGGTCGCGATCGAGGCGCAGGCGGCCGGCACCCCGGTCGTCGCGGCGGCGGTCGGCGGCCTGCCCGTGGCCGTACGGGACGAGACGACCGGCTTCCTCGTGCAGGGGCACGATCCGGCGGACTACGCCCGCGCGCTCGGCCGGTTCGTGGCGGACCCGTCCCTGACGGACCGGATGGGCGCGGCGGCGGCCCTGCACGCCGGCTCCTTCGGCTGGGACACGGCCGCCTCGGGCACGGCCGACGTGTACACGGCTGCCGTGCACGACCACCGGCTGCGCGAGAACCGCCGTCGCGTACGCTCCCACCATGGCTGAGGACGCAAGGGCCGGCGACGTCCGGCGGATCGTCGAGGACACGCTCAAGGACGCGGAACTGGAGTGGGAGTCCCCCGAACCGGGCTCCTACGTGGTCAAACTCCCCGGCACGCGCAAGCTCTTCACGACGCTCTCGCTGCGCGCCGGACGGCACTCGCTCTCGCTCAACGCCTTCGTCGTCCGGCACCCGGACGAGAACGAGGCGGGCGTCCACCGCTGGCTGCTCGAACGCAACCTCAAGCTGTACGGGGTGAGTTACGCGGTCGACGGCCTCGGCGACGTCTACCTCGTGGGCAAGCTGCCGCTCTCCGCCGTCACACCGGAGGAGCTCGACCGGCTGCTCGGCTCGGTCCTCGAAGCGGCGGACGGCGACTTCAACACGCTCCTGGAGCTCGGTTTCGCGTCGGCGATCCGGCGCGAGTACGCGTGGCGGGTCTCGCGCGGCGAGTCGACGCGGAATCTCGACGCGTTCAAGAACCTGACCCGGAAATCCGCGGACTGACCTCTTCCCGCAAGGGCCTTCCAGTGCCATGCTCACGCCCGGCGCAGATCTGAACACCGTTCATATACGTGAAAGGTTCAGGGGTATGGCACTCAGCAGAAGGCAGTTCGTCGGCGGCGCGGTGGCAGTGGCGGCGGCCACGGGAGCGACGGGAGTGACACAAGCGACGGCAGCGACGGGAGTGACACAGGCGACGGCAGCGACGGGATCGACGGGATCGACGGGTTTCTCACCACCACCCGGCCCCCTCCTCCCCGCCCGGCTCTGGCAGGAGTTCGAAGCCGCCCCCCACACCCACCCGCAGATCCCTTACGTGGGCCGGGCCGGCGCCCACGCCGGCGCCCGCCGCACGCCACCCCGCTCCCGCGTGGTGGCGAACGCGCTCACCTACGGGGCCACCCCCGACGCCTCGGCCGACTCGGCGCCCGCCATCAACCGCGCCCTCACGGAGGCGGGGGAGCGGGGCGGCGGCACGGTCCTGCTGCCGCCGGGCACGTACCGGATCGACGACTACCTCCGGATCGGCCACAGCGGCGTGGTCCTGCGCGGCGCGGGCTCCGGCCGTACGACCCTGCTCGCCACCCGGCACCTCACCGAGCTGATCGGCCCGTACGGGTCCCGCTACGGCGGCGACAAGTCCTCCTGGTCCTGGGCGGGCGGCCTGATCTGGCTCTCCCCGCACGCCCGGCACGCCTCCCTCGTCGCCGCGATACGGGACCGGGCCTGGCCCTTCGAGGGCTGGACCGGCAACCGGCGCGACGAGTGGACCACCCTGACCGCCGTGCGCCCGGCCCGCCGGGGCGACCGCTCCGTCACGGTCGAGGACCCGTCGGGACTCCGGCGCGGCCAACTGGTCCTGCTCCGCCTCGCCGACGACCCCGCGCACACCCTCCTGGAGCACATGGCGGGCGGCGGCCCGGGCCCGGAGGCGTACACCTGGGACGACAGGACGAAGCTGACCAGCTACGTCCCCTACGAGTGGCCCGTACGGATCACCGCAGTACGCGGCCGGACGGTCACCCTGGAGCGCCCCCTCCCGCTCGACGCGCGCCCGGAGTGGGACCCCCGACTGATCTCGGGGGCCGAGGCACTCACCGACTCAGGGGTGGTGGGCCTGACCCTGGAGGCGGTGGAGACACCACAATCCCCCCACCTCCTCGACAAGGGCTACAACGGCGTCACCTTCCAGTGCGCGTACGACTGCTGGGCGGACGACGTGGTCGTCCGGCACGTCGACAACGGCTTCGGGCTCGTCGCCGCCTCCGCCTGCACCCTGCGTCGTACGCGGGTGGAGGGGCGCGGCTCCCACCACCCGTACTACTGCCGGGAGGGAGCGCACGACAACCTGGTCGAGGACTTCCACATCGCCGCCCGTACCGTCCCCGCCCCGGCCGGGACCCAGCTCCACGGCATCAACGTCGAGGGCCTGTCCAGCCACAACGTCTGGTCGCGCGGGGTGATGGAGATGGGCACCTTCGACACCCACCGGGGCATGCCCTTCGCGAACGTACGGACCGAGATCACCGTCGAGAACAACGGTCGGCACGGCGGCGACGCGTCCGCGGGCCCGCTCTACGGCGCCCGGTTCGCCCACTGGAACGTGACGGTGACCAACGGCAGGGCCGGTCTCGTCAAGATCGACACCATCGCCCCGTACAGCGCGACGGTGGGCATCAGCGAGGTGCGCGAGTTCGACCAGACGGACGTCCCGGACTTCGCGGGCGACCTCCACGCGCGCGTGGAGGCGTACGGGAGCCCGGGTTCCGTGCACCCGCGGAACCTGTACGAGGCACAGCGGGCGCTCAGTCGGCGGTAGCCGCCGCCCGGACGGCCCGGTACTGCCCCGGCGTCGTACCGAACTCGCGGCGGAAGGCGTGCGAGAGGGCGTACGGAGAGCTGTAACCGACCCGGCGGGCGACCGTGGCCAGGGGATCCGGGGTGTCCCGGAGCAGGGCGGCCGCGCGGGTCAGCCGCCACCAGGTGACGTACGCCATCGGGGGCCGGCCGACCAGGGCGGTGAAGCGGCGGGCCAGGGTGGGCCGGGAGACGCCCGCCTCGGCGGCGAGTCGGTCGTTGGTCCACGGGGCGGCCGGGTCGGAGTGCAGCGCGCGCAGCGCGGCGGCGGTCACCGGGTCGCCGAGGGCGGTCGGCCAGGCTCCGGCCGTGCTCTCGGCCATCCAGGAGCGGATCATGTAGACGAGCAGAAGGTCGAGCAGGCTGGGCAGCGCGAGGGACGAGCCGGGCCGCCGCTCGTCCAGCTCGCCGCCGAGGAGGCCGACGGCGGCGCGGAGTTCGGGGTGCCGGCCGTCGCGGTTCGGCAGGTGGACGAGCGGGGGCAGCTCGGCCACGAGGGGGTGGGCGTGGCTGCGGTCGAGGCGGTACTTGCCGCAGAGCATCTCCACCTCGCGCTCGTGGCCGGAGGGCAGGGGCGGGCGCGGCAGGGTCCCGTCGGCCCACGGGGCGAACGGCGCCGCCCGCGCGGCCGTCGACGCGTCGACGGGCGAGTCGGCGATGACGTGCCCCGTCCCGTGCGGGAGCAGCACCGCGTCCCCCGCGCCGAGGGCGACCGGCTCGCCGCCGTCGGGCAGCAGCCAGCAGCAGCCCTTCAGGACGACGTGGAAGCCCGCGCCCTCGTACGGGTCGAGCCGGACGCACCAACTGCCGCCGACCCGTACGCGGTCGGAGGAGGGCCGCCCGACGCGTACGGCCGAGATCGCGTCGCTCACCACGTCCATGCCGGCAGGGTACGCGTCCCACCCTCGGGTGTGAGACATACGCGTATCAGAAGGAGCGGCCGGAGCATCGAAAGGCTCACCGATGCTTCCTAGGGTCGACCCCATGAACACGGAGAACACGGAGAGCTCGGGTCCAACCGAGAACGCGGAGAGTGTCGTCCTCGGCGACGTCGAGGTCATCCGGGTCGTCGAGTGGCAGGGCCCCTTCGGCCCCGCCCGCGGCATCGTTCCGGCGGCCGGGCCCGAGCTGTGGCGGGAGAACGAGGACTGGCTCGCTCCGGACCACTGGGCGCCGGACGACGACAGCGCGGTCATGGCGCTGCAGAGCTGGGTGCTGCGCAGCGGGGGACGGACCGTCCTGATCGACACGGGGGTCGGCGACGGGCGCGAGCGGCCCGGGTCGCCGCAGTTCCACCGGCGGCAGGGGGACTTCCTGGGCCGTCTGGAGCGGGCGGGCATCCGCCCCGAGGACGTCGACGTCGTCGTCAACACGCACCTGCACGCCGACCACGTCGGCTGGAACACGCACGAGGTCGACGGGGAGTGGGTGCCGACGTTCCCGAACGCGCAGTACCTCCTTCCGGCCGCCGACGACTTCCACTTCGGCCCGGAGAACGCGTACGGCAACGGTCTTCAGGAGGATGACCGGCTGGTCTACGAGGACAGCGTCGCGCCCGTCCACCGCTGGGGGCGGAGCCTGCTGTGGGACGGGACCCACCGCATCGACGAGCACCTCACGCTGGAGTCCGCGCCCGGTCACACACCCGGCTCCGCCGTGCTGCGGCTCGCGTCCGGGGGAGAACGGGCGGTCTTCGTCGGAGACGTCCTGCACAGTCCGGTGCAGATCCTCGACCCCTCGTGCGACAGCTGCTTCTGCCTGGACGCGGGGCAGGCGGCGGCGAGTCGCCGCCGGGTCCTCGGACGAGCCGCCGACGAGCGGGAGCTGGTCGTGCCGGCGCACTTCGGCGGGGCCGGAGCCGCCGAAGTGCGCAGGGAGGGGGAGGGGTTCGGGCTCGTACGGTGGGCGGCCTACGGCCGCGGGTGAGGCCGGTGGCGCGGGTGCGCAGGCGCCGCCGGGGACTAATCGACGCTCTCGGCCCCGGTCTTGGCCTGGGCCTGGGCCTGGGCCTGGGCCTTGACCTCGACCCCGGTCTCGACCGCACCGGCGGAGACCCCGGCCTCGACCGCACCGGCGGCGGGCGAGGTCTCCGTGTCACCGCCCCCGGCCTCGTCGTCCTCCCCCAGGGCCCGGCGCAGCTTGGTCAGGTAACCGGCGGCGGCGAGGACGCCGATCGCGGCCGTCGCCGCCCACAGGACGCCGGGTCCCGGGCCGCCGACGATCGCGCCGGCGGCGATCGGGGCGACGAAGCCGGCGACGGCCCAGGACATGCCCATCACGCCCTGGTAGCGGCCCCGGGCGTGCTCGGGGGCGAGGCGGGCGGTGGCGGCGGCGTTCGTCGGGACGTGGATCATCTCGCCGACGGTCCAGACGACCACGGTCGCGGCGAAGGCCACGGAGGAGCCGGCGAGGGCGGTGGCGCCGGTGCCGAAGGCGAAGAGGAGCGAGGACAGGGTCAGCAGGAGGATCGGCGAGCGCTTGTCGGTCAGCCTGTTGACGAGCAGCTGGAAGCCGACGATCACGATGCCGTTGACGGCGATGACGAGACCGTAGGAGGAGGGGGCGAGGCCCTGTCCCGCCATGGTGAGGGGCAGGCCGATCCAGGGGGCGGTGAAGACGAGGCAGACGAGCAGGTTGAGCAGGACGAGCGTGCGGAAGGGGGCGTCGCGCAGCACGGTGAGCATGCTGACCTTGGCCTCGACGACCGGCTCGCCCGCCGTGTCGACGCGGGCCTTGGGGCGGGTCTCGGGGAGCCGGAGGAAGACGATGACGGCGCACAGGACGGTGGCGACGGCGTCGACGACGAAGAGGGTGCGGTAGCCGAGGAGGATCGCGGCGCCGCCGCCGATGGAGGCGATGGCGAAGCCGAGGTTGAGGGCCCAGTAGTTGAGGGCGTAGGCCCGGCGCACGTCGTGGGCGGGGACCATGTCGGCGATCGTCGCGTTGATGGAGGGGCGGACGGCCTGCATGGCGACGCCCATGAGGAGCACGACGGTGGCGATGGCCCAGGCGCTGGTGACGACGGCGAGGGCGGCGGCGCAGGCGGCGGCCGCGAGGTGCATGGTGACCATGGTGGGGCGCCGGCCCCAGCGGTCGGTGAGCGTGCCGCCGAGCGGTGAACCGGCGATGCCGCCGAGGCCGTGGAGGGCGACGACGAGTCCGGCGAACCAGGGGGAGTGCCCGAGTTCCTGCGTCAGGTAGAGCGCGAGGAACGTGAGGACGAAAGCGCCGGTCCTGTTGACCAGGGTCGACAGCCAGAGCCACCAGAAGCCCTGCGGAAAGCCGGAGACCGTCGCCCGGGCCGATCGTCTGAGCGAGTCGATGGACATGTGTGGCAGCCCCCTGCGATATGTAAGCCCTGCTTCCGGCTCTCGTAACTTACGCATCTCAGGGGTCGGACGCCAGCCAATTGACGACGCGCGTCAATCGTCAGCGGTCGATTAGGCTCGTACGCATGGCCGACGCACCGTACAAGCTGATCCTCCTCCGCCATGGCGAGAGCGAGTGGAACGAGAAGAATCTGTTCACCGGTTGGGTGGACGTGAACCTCACCGCGAAGGGCGAGAAGGAGGCGACGCGCGGCGGCGAGCTGCTCAAGGACGCCGGCCTGCTGCCCGACGTGCTGCACACCTCCCTCCAGAGGCGCGCCATCCGCACCGCCCAGCTCGCGCTGGAGTCCGCGGACCGCCACTGGATCCCGGTCCACCGCTCCTGGCGCCTCAACGAGCGCCACTACGGCGCCCTCCAGGGCAAGGACAAGGCCCAGACGCTCGCCGAGTTCGGCGAGGAGCAGTTCATGCTGTGGCGCCGCTCGTACGACACCCCGCCGCCGGCGCTGTCCGACGACAGCGAGTACTCGCAGGCGCACGACGCCCGTTACTCGACGATCCCGCCGGAGCTGCGCCCGCGCACCGAGTGCCTCAAGGACGTCGTCGACCGGATGCTGCCGTACTGGTACGACGCGATCGTGCCGGACCTCCTCACCGGCCGCACGGTCCTGGTCGCCGCCCACGGCAACAGCCTCCGTGCCCTGGTCAAGCACCTCGACGGCATCTCGGACGCCGACATCGCGGGGCTCAACATCCCGACGGGCATCCCCCTCGCCTACGAGCTCGACGAGAACTTCAAGCCCCTCAAGCCGGGCGGCACCTACCTCGACCCGGACGCGGCGGCCGCGGCCATCGAGGCCGTGAAGAACCAGGGCAAGAAGAAGTAGCCCTGACACGTCATCGGGACCCCTGTCGGCGGAGGTCGGACTCTCCGCCGGTGGGGGTCTTTTCGTGCTGTCCGGCCGGACGGGTGAGGGGGAAACCTTCCGGCGGGCGGTTCCCGCACCGCGGGGATAACGGCAGCCTCATGGACCCTGCGCCCCCACGGCACCCGGCCACCGACCGGCTCAAGCTCCGCTCGGTCGTCTTCCTCGGCCAGGGCACGCCGGTCCGATAATCATCGGCGCCCTTGGCGCGGAGTGGCTACCGTCCAGGCCATGAGCACGCCACCCCCCAGCACCTCGCTGCGCCTGGAGCCGGTCACCCCGGCCACCATCGACGCGGCCCTCGCCCTGCGCGTCCATCCCCACCAGGAGCACAACGTCGCCCCCGTCGTACGCTCCCTCGCCGAGGCGTACGCCTTCGGGGAGGCCGCATGGCCGCGGCTGATCTTCGACGGCGACGAACTCGTCGGCTTTCTGATGGCCTTCCTCGACCTCACCTGGGACGAGGAGAAGGACCCGGACGACCGGCGCAGCGGCCTCTGGCGGCTCAACATCTCCGCCGACGTCCAGGGCAAGGGGTACGGACGGTTCGCCGTCGAAGCCGTACGCGAGGAGCTCCGGCGGCGCGGAACACCCCGGCTGTACGTGACCTGGCACCCGGGCGAGAACGGCCCCGGCGCCTTCTACGAGCGGCTCGGCTTCCGTACGACCGGTGAGCTCAGCGGCGGCCAGACCGTCGGCGTACTCGACGTCTGAGAAGACAGCCCGGAAGGCGGTCGAGGGAGTCGTCCAGGACGGAGAAACGGGGCGGGGCACGGATCTCGCCGCGCCCCGCCCCCTCGCTCGTCAGCCCGAGCAGCCCCCGCACTGGCAAGGCCCGCCCGACTGGCAGCCGCAGCTGCAGCCCGAGCCGCAGCCGCAGGCGCCGAGCACCGGCAGGAACACCGCCTCGCGCGGCGCCTCCGCGCCGGAGTCGGTCGTCGTCATCGGGGATTCGGCCATGGGGTCCCTCCCTTTCGAGGCGTGAGTCGCCTCCCCCCATTGCATGCCCACCCGGACCGGCGCATCAACGGCGCATCGATGCCCGCGCCCCGGTGCGCCCGCGCGCGCCGGCCGGGGTCACGCGCCCTCCACCGGCGCGTCCGAGGCCTGGAGCTCGTCCGCGTGCTCACCCGTCACCAGGTACACGACCCGCTTCGCCACCGACACCGCGTGGTCGGCGAACCGCTCGTAGTACCGGCCGAGCAGCGTCACGTCCACCGCCGTCTCGATGCCGTGCTTCCAGCGGTCGTCGATCAGGTGCTGGAACAGCGTCCGGTGCAGCAGGTCCATCTCGTCGTCGTCCTGCTCCAGCTGGAGCGCCAGGTCGACGTCCTTCGTGATGATGACCTCCGCCGCCTTCGCCATCAGGCGCTGCGCCAGCTGCCCCATCTCCAGGATGGTCGCGTGCAGGTCCCGCGGCACGGCCGTGTCGGGGAACCGCAGCCGCGCCAGCTTGGCCACGTGCTGGGCCAGGTCGCCCGAGCGCTCCAGGTCGGCGCTCATCCGCAGCGAGGTCACCACTATCCGCAGATCCGTGGCCACCGGCTGCTGCCGCGCGAGCAGCGCGATCGCCCGCGCCTCCAGATCGTGCTGGAGGTCGTCGACCTTCTGGTCCGCCGCGATCACGCTCTCCGCGAGCTTCAGATCCGCGTCGAGCATCGCCGTCGTGGCGCGCCCGACCGCCGACCCGACGAGTCGGGCCATCTCGACCAGGCTCTCGCCGATCGAGTCCAGTTCCTCGTGGTACGCGTCCCGCATGTGGCTGTCCCTCTCTACGCAAAGCTCCGGGGTCCGGGTGGGGCTCGGAACCCCCACGCTCCCACGTTCGGCCCTCTACGCGTCCGGTTCCACCCCCACACATGAACCATCACTTTCCCCCAGGTGAACTCTGGGCTACACGCGCCACTGTCCCGCTCGGGGCAAATGAACCGGCCACGTCTTCACAGTGAACTCTGAGCGACGAGTGTTCGAGGAGCCACTCGGACGGCTGGGAGAGAGTCCGTGACCCCGCATAACCTTGAGGCATGGACGTGAACGCGGCAGTCGCCGCATTGGCCGCGATCGCCGGCGTGTGCACCGGCGTGATCGCCATGCTGGCGTTCCGCTGGAGCGAGCGCGACCAGGCGAGACCCACTCGTACCTCCCTGCACACCGACGCCGTGCTCCCGCCCGGCGTCGACACCGTGCTGTCCGTGCTGCGCTCCTCCGCGGTCGTCCTCGACGAGAGCGACTCCGTGGTGAAGGCCAGCTCGGCGGCGTACGCGCTCGGCCTGGTCCGGGGCGGCAAGCTGGCCGTCGAGCCCATGCTCAACATGGCCCGCGACACGCGCCGCGACGGGGAGATACGACAGGTCGAGCTGGACCTGGCACGGCGCGGCAGCGGCCGCGGCGAGGCCCTAGCCGTCTCCGCCCGGGTCGCCCCGCTGGGCTCGCGGCTCGTGCTGCTCCTGGTCGAGGACCTCACCGAGGCCCGCCGTATCGAAGCGGTACGGCGGGACTTCGTCGCCAACGTGAGCCATGAGCTCAAGACCCCCACGGGCGCGCTCTCCCTGCTCTCCGAGGCGGTCATGGACGCATCGGACGACCCCGAGGCGGTCACCCGCTTCGCCGGCCGCATGCAGATAGAGGCGACCCGCCTCACCAACCTCGTGCAGGAGCTGATCGACCTCTCCCGCGTGCAGAACGACGACCCGCTCGAAGACTCCGAGCCCGTGTCCGTGGACGAACTCGTCGCCGAGGCGATCGACCGCTCCCGGCACACCGCCTCCACCAAGCAGATCACCATGGTCTCGGGAGGAGAGGCCGATCTGCGCGTCTGGGGGAGCCGCGGCCAGCTCGCCGCCGCCCTCGGCAACCTCGTCGAGAACGCGGTCAACTACTCACCGGCCCGTACGCGGGTGGGCATCGCCGCCCGCCGCGTCGTCGCCCCCGCCGGCGACCTGATCGAGATAGCCGTCACCGACCAGGGCATCGGCATTCCCGACAAGGACAAGGAGCGCGTCTTCGAGCGCTTCTACCGCGTCGACCCGGCCCGCTCCCGTGCCACCGGCGGTACGGGTCTCGGCCTGGCCATCGTCAAGCACGTGGCCGCCTCGCACGGCGGGGAGGTCACCGTCTGGAGCACCGAGGGTCAGGGCTCCACCTTCACCCTGCGGCTGCCCGAGGCGGGCGCCGCACGGGACCGCCGGACCGTCTCGTCCCCCACCCCTGATCTCATGACCGAACCGCTCCCTGCCCCGGAGGTCCTTCCGTGACCCGAGTGCTCGTCGTCGAGGATGAGGAATCCTTCAGCGACGCCCTGTCCTACATGCTTCGCAAGGAAGGCTTCGAGGTCGCCGTGGCGGCGACCGGGCCCGACGGTCTCGACGAGTTCGAGCGCAACGGGGCCGACCTCGTCCTCCTCGACCTGATGCTTCCGGGGCTGCCCGGTACCGAGGTGTGCCGGCAGCTGCGCGGCCGCTCGAACGTCCCCGTCATCATGGTGACGGCCAAGGACAGCGAGATCGACAAGGTCGTCGGGCTGGAGATAGGAGCCGACGACTACGTGACGAAGCCCTTCTCCTCGCGGGAGCTGGTCGCCCGCATCCGCGCGGTCCTGCGCCGCCGCGGTGAGCCGGAGGAGGTCACCCCCGCGGCCCTGGAGGCCGGCCCGGTCCGCATGGACGTCGACCGCCACGTGGTGACGGTCGCGGGCGGCAAGGTCGACCTGCCCCTGAAGGAGTTCGACCTCCTGGAGATGCTCCTGCGCAACGCGGGCCGCGTGCTGACCCGTATGCAGCTCATCGACCGGGTCTGGGGCGCGGACTACGTCGGCGACACCAAGACCCTCGACGTCCACGTGAAGCGCCTCCGCGCCAAGATCGAACCGGACCCGGGCGCCCC
>NZ_JBIWIO010000001.1:737233-941817 GCF_044764665.1 Streptomyces sp. NPDC093795 | reverse complement strand
CCGCGCTACCTGGTGACGGTCCGAGGCCTGGGCTACAAGTTCGAGCCGTAAACCGACCTGGGCCGAGGCGGCCGGGCGGAGTCCGGCACAGCGTCCTGAAGCCCGTGAGGCCCTCCGGGGCCGAGCGGTGCGAGGGGCGCACGCGGGAGGAGCTCGAACCGGACCCGGGCGCCCCGCGCTACCTGGTGACGGTCCGAGGCCTGGGCTACAAGTTCGAGCCGTAAACCGACCTGGGCCGAGGCGGCCGGGCGGAGTCCGGCACAGCGTCCCGAAGAAACCCTCGGCGTGTGTACGCGTGAAGGGGCGCCCCCGGCCGGGGGCGCCCCTTCACGCGTGTCTGCCCGGCGTCAGTGGCCGGCCGAGCCCGTGGCCTCGCCGCCGTGCTCGGCGCCGTGCTCCGCCTCGCCCGAGGGCGTCGCGGAGGCGCTGGGCTTGGTGCCCGGCGGGGCCGGGACGATGGACGGGCCGAAGTCCTTGAAGTAGCTCGACGCCGGGACGACGAAGGCGCTCAGGCCGACGTCGCCGGTCCGGCTCAGCTTGAAGACGACCTTCTGGGCGTCGCCCTTGCGGGTGGCCTCCGAGCCGTTCTCGATGGTGGCGGTGGCGTTGCCCGCGCCGCCGATCACGACCGAGCCCCTGGCCGGGATGCTGATCGGGCCGGTGCCCGTGGCCGGCTTCAGCGTCACGGTGGCGTTGCTGCCCGGGAGGCTGATGGCGTCGAGGGTCTGCGGCTTGTCCCCGTTGTTGAAGACGGTGGCCGAGACGACGGCCGGACCCTTGACCCCGGCCTCGGGCTGGGTGATCACGAGCGCGTTCTGGATCTTGACGTCGTCCACCGTGACGGCGGCGTTGTCGGGCCGGACACCGAGCGTCTGCGCGTCGTTGCCCGCCCCGCAGGCGGACAGCGCGGCGATGGAGAACACGAGGGCGGTGGCGGCGAGGGCGCCGCGTCGAAGGCTGCGGCTCACGGCGGCGGCTTCTCCTAGGACGTGAGGACGTGTGGACGGGCTGGGGAACCAGGGCCGACTAAAGGTGCGTCAGCGCGCTCAGGTTACCGAGCCGCACTCTCCGTCCCGCACCCGACCCGCCCCTAACCGGCCGCGGCCCTCTCCGGTACGCCTCCGCCGGGGCCGACCCGCCCTGACCCGCCCGCCCCGACCCGCCCCGGTCACCCCGACCCGCCCCGACCCACGCCGCCCCCCGCCCCGCCCCGACCCCGTCTTCCGTCGGAAGTCGGCCGGTGTGGCCGGATCGCGATCCATTGACCTGTTGTTCACATAACCGCCTTGATCAATTCGAGGACCGCCCCGCATTCCCCTGAGCCGTGCCTCCGGAAAATCCCCGACCCGCGTCGACTGATCAATTACGGAATCACCCCGCGATGCATCCGTACGGGTGAACGATCCTCGAACGGAGTAGGCGGAGAGACACGTTCCGAACCCGACAAATCGGGGCATCGCCCCTCCTCGGCGGTGCTCCGAGTAGGTGTAACGTGCGCGTTTCTCTCCGTCCGCGCAGCCGCTCCGACCTGCGAATACCGCCTTCCGGAAGCCCTCCGCAGCACGTTCGTGTTGCAGTTGTCAAGCCCCGAGATATGCCCTGACCTGCGAAAACGCCATTCAGAAGCGGCCGTTTCCGTGTTACCCTGGATAGCCACGGAAGGGGTACCTGTCACATGACGTTCAAGGTTGGCGACACCGTGGTCTATCCCCATCACGGGGCCGCGCTGATCGAGGCCATCGAAACTCGCCAGATCAAAGGCGTGGACAAGACCTACTTGGTGCTCAAGGTCGCGCAGGGCGACCTGACTGTTCGCGTGCCGGCGGACAATGCGGAGTTCGTCGGAGTCCGCGACGTGGTCGGTCAGGACGGGCTGGACCGGGTCTTCGAGGTGCTGCGCGCGCCGTACGCCGAAGAGCCGACGAACTGGTCCCGTCGTTACAAGGCAAATCTTGAGAAGCTCGCCTCCGGCGATGTCATCAAGGTCGCCGAAGTAGTCCGCGACCTGTGGCGGCGCGAGCGCGAGCGGGGTCTCTCCGCAGGTGAGAAGCGCATGCTCGCCAAGGCCCGGCAGATCCTGGTCAGCGAGCTGGCGCTCGCTGAGAACACGAACGAGGACAAGGCCGAGGCTCTCCTCGACGAGGTCCTCGCGTCCTGAGCGTGCTCTGACGACATCCGAGCGCGCTACCAAGTGAAGCAATGCCGTGGTGCCCGTTGGCGTGCTGTGATCCACACAGCGCTGCCGCCGGGCGCTGCGGCATGTTCGCGTACGCATGCGGACGTACGCGCGGCGAGCCCGCACACGGTCACGACGTCACGTGTGCCCACCGCCGAGAAGGAACCCGCACCCCCTGTAACGTCCGAACCCCTGTGCTCGGGCGGCACGCCTCGACCGTCGTCACGGAAAGGGCCCGGTCAAGGCGGAACGTCCGGCACGGTGGAGGCCATACCCATGTCGGCCGCGGAAACAAACCTGCCGGAGTGCAACCGATGTCAGACGAAGCGCGTCCTCCTCGTACCGCCGTGGTGATCCCGGCGGCCGGCCGGGGCGTACGCCTCGGGCCGGGCGCCCCCAAGGCGCTGCGCACGCTGAGCGGCACCCCCATGCTCATCCACGCCGTCCGCGCGATGGCCGCCTCCCGCGCGGTCTCGCTCGTCGTCGTGGTCGCACCCCCCGATGGCGCCACCGAGGTCAAGAACCTCCTCGACGCCCACGCCCTCCCCGAGCGCACCGACTACCTCGTCGTGCCCGGCGGCGAGACCCGCCAGGAGTCGGTACGCCTCGGGCTCGACGCGCTCCCCGAGGGCATCACCACCGTCCTCGTCCACGACGCGGCCCGCCCGCTCGTCCCCGTCGACACCGTGGACGCCGTGATCGGGGCCGTACGGGACGGGGCCGTCGCCGTCGTCCCCGCGCTCCCCGTCGCCGACACCGTCAAGGAGGTCGAACCGGCCGAGAAGCCGGGCGACCCCGAGCAGGTCGTCGCCACCCCCGTCCGGGCCCGGCTCCGCGCCGTCCAGACCCCGCAGGGCTTCGACCACGACACCCTCGTCAACGCCCACGCCACCATCGCCCTCACCGGCGAGGGCGCCACCGACGACGCCGGCATGGTCGAGAAGCTCGGCGCGCCCGTCGTCGTCGTGCCCGGCCACGAAGAGGCCTTCAAGGTGACCCGCCCCCTCGACCTCGTGCTCGCCGAGGCCGTACTCGCCCGCAGGAGGGCCAACGATGGCTTCTGAGAACCCGCTCATCCCCCGCACCGGCATCGGCACCGACGTCCACGCCTTCGAGAAGGGCCGCGAGCTCTGGTGCGCGGGCCTCCTCTGGGAGGCCACCGACAGCGACGGCTACGGCCTCGCCGGGCACTCCGACGGTGACGTCGCCGCCCACGCCGCCTGCGACGCGCTCTTCTCCGCCGCCGGCGTCGGCGACCTCGGCGCCCACTTCGGCACCTCACGCCCCGAGTACTCCGGCGCCTCCGGCGTCACCCTCCTCGCCGAGGCCGCCCGGATCGTCCGCGCCGAGGGGTACGAGATCGGCAACATCGCCGTCCAGGTCATCGGCGTCCGCCCCAAGATCGGCAAGCGGCGCGACGAGGCGCAGAAGGCGCTGAGCGAGGCGGCCGGCGCACCGGTCTCCGTCTCCGGCACCACCACGGACGGGCTCGGGCTCACGGGTCGCGCCGAGGGCCTCGCGGCGCTCGCCACGGCCCTCGTCTACCCCGTACGGCAACCGGATCCGTACCGCGACCGTTGAAAAACGTCATCGGAGACGGGCAACAGGTATCGGGGCACTACCACACGCCCACTACCCTGGAGTGGTGACTATTCGCCTGTACGACACCAGCGCCCGGCAGATCCGTGACTTCACCCCGCTCATGCCGGGCTGCGTCTCGATCTACCTCTGTGGCGCCACCGTCCAGGCGGCCCCGCACATCGGGCACATCCGGTCGGGGCTGAACTTCGACATCATGCGCCGCTGGTTCGCGTACCGCGGCTACGACGTCACGTTCATCCGCAACGTCACCGACATCGACGACAAGATCATCACCAAGGGCGCGGACCAGGGCCGCCCCTGGTGGTCCATCGGCTACGAGAACGAGCGCGCGTTCAACTCCGGTTACGACGCGCTCGGTTGCCTCCCGCCGACGTACGAGCCCCGCGCCACCGGGCACGTCCCCGAGATGATCGAGATGATGCGCGGGCTCATCGAGCGCGGCCACGCCTACGAGGCGGACGGCAGCGTCTACTTCGACGTGCGCTCCTTCCCGGGCTACCTGGAGCTGTCCAACCAGGACATCGACGACCTGCGCCAGCCGTCCGAGGACGGCATCACGGGCAAGCGCGACCCGCGCGACTTCGCGATGTGGAAGGCGACCAAGCCGGGCGAGCCCGACTGGGAGACCCCGTGGGGCCGCGGCCGGCCCGGCTGGCACCTGGAGTGCTCGGCCATGGCCCACAAGTACCTCGGCTCCGCCTTCGACATCCACGGCGGCGGCCTCGACCTGATCTTCCCGCACCACGAGAACGAGATCGCCCAGGCCAAGGCCTTCGGCGACGACTTCGCCTCGTACTGGGTGCACAACGCCTGGGTCACCATGGCCGGCGAGAAGATGTCGAAGTCGCTCGGCAACAGCGTGCTGGTGTCCGAGATGGTGCGGAACTGGCGGCCCATCGTCCTGCGCTACTACCTGGGCACCCCGCACTACCGGTCGATGATCGAGTACAGCGAGGAGTCCCTGCGCGAGGCCGAGTCGGCGTTCGCCCGTATCGAGGGCTTCGTCCAGCGCGCCACCGAGAAGGCCGGGGCGGCCGTCGCCCCCGCCGCCGAGGTGCCGCCGGCCTTCGCCGAGGCCATGGACGACGACCTGGGCGTGCCGCACGCGCTCGCGATCATCCACACCACCGTCCGCCAGGGCAACAGCGCCCTCGCAGCGGACGACAAGGACGAGGCCATCGCCCGCCTCGCCGAGGTCCGCGCCATGCTCGGCGTCCTCGGCCTGGACCCGCTCGACCCGCACTGGGCCGAGGAGACCGGCGGCGGCGAAGAGCTCCACGGCGTCGTCGACACCCTCGTACGGCTCGTGCTCCAGCAGCGCGAGTCGGCCCGTGAGCGCAAGGACTGGGCGACCGCGGACGCGATCCGCGACCAGCTCACCCAGTCCGGCCTCGCCATCGAGGACAGCCCCGACGGCCCCCGCTGGACGCTGGGCAACCGTTAGAAGACGTGCCGCTCGGGACCCCGGGCGGCACACTTCACTTACAGACCTTGTACGGAGGCCGAGTACGCCGACGTACGCAACACCCAGGATGAGAGTAGTCATGGCCGGGAACAGCCAGCGCAGGAACCGTCGCACGTCCAACAAGAAGGGTGCGACGGTCGGCAGCGGTGGCCAGCGGCGCAAGGGCCTGGAAGGCAAGGGCCCGACGCCCAAGGCCGAGAACCGCAAGGGTCACAAGGCGTTCCGCGTCTCCAACGCGATGACCCGGAACGCGGCCAAGCGCAAGCCCGTCGCCCGCCGCGGCGGCAAGGGCCAGTCGGAGATGGTCGTCGGCCGCAACCCGGTCTTCGAGGCCCTGCGCGACGGCGTGCCCGCCTCGACCCTGTACGTGCAGCAGTTCATCGACAACGACGAGCGCGTGCGCGAGGCCCTGAACCTCGCCACCGGCCGCGGCAACATCAACATCATGGAGGCGCCGCGCCCCGAGCTCGACCGGATGACGAACAACCTGAACCACCAGGGTCTCGTCCTCCAGGTCCCGCCGTACGAGTACGCGCACCCCGAGGACCTCGCGGCCACGGCCTACGACCACCAGGAGGAGCCGCTGATCGTGGCCCTCGACGGCATCACCGACCCGCGTAACCTCGGTGCGATCGTCCGGTCCGTCGCCGCCTTCGGCGGGCACGGCGTCGTCGTCCCCGAGCGCCGTGCCGCCGGCATGACCGCCGGTGCCTGGAAGACCTCGGCCGGCACCGCCGCCCGTACCCCGGTCGCCCGCGCCACCAACCTGACCCGCTGCCTGGAGGCGTACCAGAAGGCCGGTCTCGCGGTCGTCGGCCTCGCCGCCGACGGCGACCACGAGGTCCACGAGCTGGAGGCGCTGTCCGGTCCTGTCGTCATCGTCGTCGGCTCCGAGGGCAAGGGCCTGTCCCGTCTCGTCGGCGAGACCTGCGACTTCCTCGTCCGCATCCCGATGCCGGGCGGCGCCGAGTCGCTCAACGCCGGTGTCGCCGCCGGTGTCGTGCTCTACGAGGCGGCCCGCCGCCGAATGGCGTAACACCCGGGAGTGCCACCCCCGCGCACCACCCGGCCCCGGCCGTGGCGTTGATCTTGACGGGTCTCGGACATTTGCGAGCCGTCAAGGCAGTGTCCTAAACCCAGATCACTCGGTTAGATGAGTGTGGACACCAGAACGCCCCGGCCGGGGTTCGACGATCAGCCCGCGTTGAGCATGGTCAAGGTGGATTCCGATCCCGCCCAGGTGATCGTGAACCACGCCAGCTTCCGTGTGCGGCTCGCGCCGGCTCCGCAGCCGAAGTTCGGCGCCGGCGCCCGTACCGCAGCCCTCTCCGGGGCCGCGGCCGGAGCGGGCGGACCGCGCCGTCGTCCCGTCGTATGGACCGGAAAGTCCTCACCGGGCGCGACCGGCCTCCTCCAGGCCGTCCGCGAGTCCTCGGTCTCCACCCTGGAGCCGGGCACGGGCCACGGAGGCCGCCCGGGCCGCCCGGGCCACTCCGGTCTCGACGGGGGGGCCACCCAGGCCATCCCGCGCATCGACGACACCATGCCCGTCCCCGTCGTGCCCGCCGACTCGGGGCCGCTGCTGCCGCCGATGCGCCGCGCCGAGGGCGCGTACGACGAGCTGTACGAACTCCGTCCCGGGACCGGCGGACCCGGATCGTACGAGGGTGAGTACGGGAGCGCGTACGGGAACGCGTACGGGAACGCGTACGACGACGAGGAGACGGCGCAGGGCCGGCCCGCGCAGCGCCACGGGCAGGACAGCGTCCGGCACGCCTACTACCCCGGCCGCCGGATGAACCTCGGCGTGGTCCTGCTCCCGCTCCGCGTCTTCCTCGGCTTCATCTCCATCTACGCGGGCATGGGCAAGCTCTGCGACCCCGTCTACTTCGACGGCGGCGAGCGCGGCTCCATGGTGAAGTGGCTCAACTCCCTCCACCCGTGGGCCCTCGCCGAACCCCTCCGTGACTTCGCCCTCCAGCACCCCGTCGGCGCCGGACTCACCGTCGCCTTCCTCCAGGTCGTCGTCGGCGTCCTCACCGTCCTCGGACTCTGGCAGCGCGTCGCCGCCGTCGTCGGCGCCCTGCTCTCCGCCGCGCTCCTCCTGACCGTCAGCTGGAAGACCGTCCCGGTCTACGACTCCGCCGACATCATCTATCTGGCCGCCTGGTCGCCGCTGATCATCGCCGGAGCCCCCGTCTACTCCCTCGACGGCCGTCTCGCCGGAGAGGCCTGGCGGACCCTCGGCCCCCGCGCCGACCTCTGGGACCTGCGCCGCCGCGTCATGCGCCGCAGCATCCTCGTCGCCTCCGTCGTCGTCGGCCTCACCCTTCTCGTCGGCTCCGTCCTCGGCGGCGCCGTCCGTTCCACCGAGATGGTCACCGTCCCCGGCCCCAACGACGACCCGATCAACCACCTCCCCGGCCAGCCCCTCCCCGCCGAGCCGACGCGCAGGGCCCCCTCGAAGACCGTCGCGTCCACCGAGCCCGAGCCCACCGCGACCAGCGAGGCCCCGGCGGAGCGCGAGGAGACGCGGGAGGCGACCCGGCCGGCCGAGACGACCCGCGAGTCCACCAGGACCCAGGAGCGGCGCCCGACCGCCACCCAGGGCAGCGGCAGCACCGGCGGCACCAGCAGCCGTACTCCCACGCAGTCCAGGCCGGAGCCCCCGCCGACCACCAGCGACACGCCGACCACCACCGGCGGCACGACGAGCGGCGGCTCCACGGGCGGCTCGACCGGCGGCTCGACCGGGACCCCGTCCGAGAGCGGCTCGACGACGGGCGGCGCGAGGAACCCGATCGGCGGCCTGCTGGGCTGAGGCCGCGTAGACGTAGACAGAAGGGAAGGGCGGCACCGCTTCGGCGCGGTGCCGCCCTTCTTGTCGCGTCGTGTCTCAGCCCCTCTGGGCGGCGAGCTCCTTCGCGGCCTCGGTGAGGTCCTTGGCGGTGTCGATGGCCCTCCAGTAGGCGCCCTGGGGGAGCGGGAAGCCCGCCAGGCGCCGCTCCCGCGCGAGCCGGGGGAACGTGGTGCGCTCGTGGTCGCCCAGGTCCGGGAGGAGCTCCGTGAAGGCGGCGGAGAAGACGTACACGCCGGCGTTGATGAGGAACGGCGACGGCGGCGACTCGATGAAGTCGGTGATGTGCCCGAAGGTGTCGGTCTCGACGGCGCCCCACGGGATCCGGGGGCGGGCCAGGGCGAGCGTGGCGAGGGCGTCGCGCTCCGCGTGGAAGGCGGCCATCTCGCGCAGCGAGAAACGGGTCCAGATGTCGCCGTTGGTGGCGTACCAGGGCTGGTCCGGCGCGGGCAGGTGCGCGGCGGCGTACTTGAGGCCGCCGCCGCGGCCCAGGGGCTCGGTCTCGACGACCGTGGTCACCTTGAGGGGCAGTTCGGCGCTCTCCAGCCACTCCTGGAGCACCTCGGCGAGATGGCCGCAGGAGACGACCGCGTCGGTCACGCCCTCGGCGGCGAGCCAGGAAAGCTGATGGCCGATGATCGGGGTCCCGGTGCCCGGGATCTCGACCATCGGCTTGGGGCGGTCATCGGTGTACGGGCGGAGCCGTGAGCCCTGGCCGCCCGCCAGGACCACGGCCTGCGTCGGAGAGGTGGTGTGCATACGGGGAACGATAGGCGCCCCGTACGACCGACTGCCGGACGTGCGACGGCGGCCTCAGCCCGCGCGCATCACGCCGGTGGCGTACGAGGTGTCGCAGACCGGGCGGGAGAAGGACTGGGCGCGGGACGGGCCGTACTGCTCGACGGCGGCGCGGCCGAGGGAACGGGCGATGGACATGCAGTGCTTGGCGAGGGAGGGCCGGTTCTCCACCTCGCGCTGGAGGTGGGTGAGGGCCGTGCCGGGGTCCTTCTCCTGGAGTTCCGCGAGGAGCTGGTCGCGCAGGATGTCGTGCGGGGCACGGGACTTGGCACGGACGGAGACCTCGGAGGAGGACGCCGTGAGCTGGGTCTCGGCGTCCTGGCCGGCCCACGGAACGGCGGACACCGCGAGCGTTCCCGAGAGCACCAGGACGATGGGCAGGACGAGGGCGAGAGAGCGGCCGATTCGGCGGGCAGTGTGCGTCACGCAGGCGAGCGTAGCGGGCGGTAGTGATTTGGCGACATTTAGTCACTCTCGCGGGGGATGGTTCGAAGCGGCTTTTCGAATCCCGTGTTGACGCGGGGGGTGAGAGCCGCCCGGGAATGCCGGGATCTGCCGGGGTCTACCGGGATCTGCCGGGGTTTCGCGGGGTAAACCATCACTTAGACCAACGGCCCCGCATCTGCAAGAGACACGGGGCCGGGGAGAGGTCGTCGTAGCCGACCGGGGGCGGGGGCGGATCAGTCGCTGAGGCGCGCGCCCGTGGAGGTCGAGAAGACGTGGAGCTCGGAGGCGCGCGGCACGACGTGCAGCGTGGTGCCCTTGGCGGGGACGTCACGGCCGCCGACGCGGACGACCAGGTCCTTGTCCTCGCCGCCGACGCGGGTGGAGCCGTACACGAAGCCGTCGGAGCCGAGCTCCTCGACGACGTTGACGGTGACGGCGAGGCCGTCCTTGCTCGTGGCACCCGAGACGTCGAAGTGCTCGGGGCGGACGCCGACGGTGACGGTGGTGTCGCCGTTGGCGGACGCGGCGGCGATGGCGTCACGGGTGACCGGGACGACGCTGTTGCCGAACTTCACGCCGCCGTCGACGATCGGGACCTCGATCAGGTTCATGGCGGGGGAGCCGATGAAGCCGGCGACGAAGAGGTTGGCGGGCCGGTCGTACATGTTGCGCGGCGAGTCGACCTGCTGGAGCAGACCGTCCTTGAGGACGGCGACGCGGTCGCCCATGGTGAGGGCCTCGGTCTGGTCGTGGGTGACGTAGACCGTGGTGATGCCCAGACGGCGCTGGAGGCCGGCGATCTGCGTACGGGTCGAGACACGCAGCTTGGCGTCGAGGTTCGACAGCGGCTCGTCCATGAGGAAGACCTGCGGCTCACGCACGATGGCACGACCCATGGCGACACGCTGACGCTGACCGCCGGAGAGCGCCTTCGGCTTGCGGTCGAGGTACTCGGTGAGGTCGAGGATCTTCGCGGCCTCTTCGACCTTGGCGCGGATCTCGGCCTTGTTGACGCCGGCGATCTTGAGCGCGAAGCCCATGTTGTCGGCGACGCTCATGTGCGGGTACAGCGCGTAGTTCTGGAACACCATGGCGATGTCCCGGTCCTTGGGCGGCAGGTGCGTGACGTCGCGGTCACCGATGCGGATGGAGCCGGCGTTGACGTCCTCGAGACCCGCGAGCATGCGCAGGGAGGTCGACTTGCCACAGCCGGAGGGCCCGACGAGGACGAGGAACTCGCCGTCGGCGATCTCGATGTCGAGCTGGTCGACGGAGGGCTTGGTGGCACCGGGGTACACCCGGGTCGCCTTGTCGAAAGTGACGGAAGCCATGGTGATGTGTCCCTTCACCGGCAGGAACGTGCCGGACGATCCGAGTAAAGGAAGGATGGAGGTCTAGTCCACCAGGGTGAACTCCAGGCGACGCTACCTGGCGATCCGGCATCTGTCAGTACTCCGAAGCCAGTGAGATTTCCGACCGCCTCCCGGACGACGTTGGTTACACTGCACTCGCTGCCTCCTTAGCTCAGCTGGCCAGAGCACCGCTCTTGTAAAGCGGGGGTCGTCGGTTCGAACCCGACAGGGGGCTCCAGGTAGGACACGCGAAGACCCCCAACCGATCTTGGTTGGGGGTCTTTGACATCTACGGGTGACATCAACGGTGACGGTCAGGGGCGGTCGGACCTTGGATGCCGTCGTGTGAGAGGCCGCTCCATCGAGCGAACTCAGCGGCCATCCCGCGGTTCGTTCACTCCGCGATCCGGGAGGCGGCCATCTCCCACGGGGTCGGCTCCGCCACGTCTTCGTACTCGTCGGCGTCTTCCCGGTACCACCCTGTCCCGGCGAGCCAGGTTTCGAGCCACTCGGCCAGGCTTCCGGCATCGATGAACCAGGCGGCGGCTCCGTCGTCCGTCATGGCGTTCGGGTCGAAGAGGAGGACCGTGGCGGTCTCGCTGAGGCAGTCCACCGCGGCGTACATGGCGCAGCCCCAGTCGAGGATCGGCAGCACGCCCGCCGGCCAGTACGGTGCCTCGTCCTCGGCTGAGGCGGATCGTTCGGACTGGTACTCGCTCAGCGCCGTACGCCCTGGCCCAACCAGCGGAAGGAGCTGGTAATCGGGGCCGTAGCCACCGTTGGCGACCTCCCGATACAGGCTCGCCAGCAGGGGTGGGAGGGCGAAGCCGAGAACGGCCTCCGCCTCGGCAACCTCCTTGGCAGTGGCGGCGGGAGGCAAGGCCGTAGAAGTGGCCTTGGCCTTCGCAGCTACGCGGGCAACGAGATCTTCGATGGCTATCACGTTCGGGATCCTGTCAGGCACCTACGACAAGAGCGCCGTCCTGTCGGGTCTCGCCTTGCAGGTGCCATCAGACGCACAACGCCCTGATCAGGGGAGAGGCGCCAGGGAAGACGCGAAGACCCCCAACCGATGCTGGTTGAGGGTCTTGGCATGAAGCGTCATATCAACGGTGGCGATCGGGCCGCTTCCGCTTGAGGAGTCGGTCCATGTGGCTGATGGCCTCGCGCTGGGTGTCCTGGACGACGTGGGTGTACACGTCCATGGTCAGGCTGATCTGGCTGTGCCCGAGGATTTCCATCACGACGCGAGGCGCGACCCCGGCCGCGGTGAGGAGCGTCGCGCAGCCGTGCCGGGCGTCGTGGAGCCGGATGAGCCGGAGGCCGGCCGCCTCGCTGACGCGGACGAAGGAGCGGTGGACGTTGCGGGGCTCGACGGGACGACCGGTGCGGGTGGCGAAGACGTAGCCCGTGGCCGACCACTCCGTACCGGCCGCTTTGTACGTCGCCTTCTGACGTATCCGGTGCCAGCGCAGGGGAGCCAGGCACATGGCGGGAAGCGGGATAGCGCGGGAGCGACGTCCCTTGGTCTCGTCGTTGTAGAGCACTCCGCGGCGCCGCTGAACCTGCTGGCGGACCAGGAGGACGCGGTTCTCCAGATCGATGTCGCTCCAGCGAAGCGCCAGTACCGAGCCGAGCGCCAGCACTCAACGCGGTAAGAGTTTCCCTACTTCATCAAGCACCCGGCTGCGCTCCGCTCCGCCGGCGGGATTCCCGGCTCCGCTCGGGGCGCCGCTCCTGCCTTCGGCCCGCTCCGCCCCCGCTGCGCCGACGCCCGCCCCTGCAAGACGGGATAGGCCAAAGGGTATGAGTCCGAGCCCCAACGCCGTCGGTTTCTCAGGTCACCGACATGCCTCCGGCGGGGGCGCTCAGGCTCCGGGATGGGAGTTGGGGGGCGCGCAGGGAGGCTCCGACGGCATGACTCATAGGTGCCCATGGTGAAGGCATCCAGAGCGCAGCAACCTGATCGAAGCCAGGCGAACCCAGCCCTTGGGGGGCCATCATTCTGCCATGGCAACTACACCAAACCAGCTGACCGATCTGCGCAAAGTGTTCTACCAGTGCCGACTGGGACGAGATGACCTCGATCGCCTATTCGCTATGGCTTGCGAAGGAATAGAGACGCCCGACGTCAAGATCTCAACGGTTGCCAGCAGTACGCGGTACTGGGAACAATCCCTGGCTGACCTATTCTCGCTCGTCCAGTCCCATGCACCAGAAACTGATGACGGATGGTCCAACCTCAGCCTCGAAGCAAAAACACCGGGCGGCGAACGGCTCGTTTCTATAGTGATAGACACCGAGCGGACCGAGTTCAACGTCTCCGGTTCCGACGCGGTATGGGCTTACGGTCAATCTGCGCGACTCGAAAACTTCCTCTCAAAAAGAGGCGCCGTTACTCAGTCTCCGAGGTACGAAACCAAGGTATCACTGGTCTTCATCTCGTTCTTCTTGCTCCTAGGTGCATTTGTCTTCTTTGTCGATTCAGGCGAAGATACGGTAGCCGAATGCGTCAGACAGGCTCACAAGGCAAAAGAAAACGCCTTTATCGTAAATTCTATCATTGGCGCCCTGATGGCATTTGGACTTGGTGGCGCAATCATTCAAATACTGAAGAGGAGAGCACTCAGGGCACAATTGAAGGTTAACTCGACAATCCCTTCAGGCGGGTGGTGGTTTCGACTTTCCGCAGGAGAAAGGATCGCCGCCATCGGCATACCCGTTGCAATCCTTGCTGCAATTGGGGCTCTAATGTCTGGCTTCAGCGATGTCCTAGGAAAATAAAATGGGGGCTCCGAAGAGCCCCCATCCCTTGGCTGTTCGACTAACTCCGAGCCCTCAGAATCATCAGGATGATCCCGATGAGCATCAGAGAAATCGGTTCCATTGCGGACTCCCTCAAGTCGTGCCCCTCAGGGCGGTGTATGCAGGGAGCCGGCGCTGTTGCCAAGTAGGGTGATTATGCACCAACTAGCCTTGTCAGTCACAGGCTTCAGGAAGTTGCTGTGCTGATCATGCGGCAAGCTCGGATCAATCAAGGGAGCAGAGGGCCACGGAGACGGGCGGGCAACGGGACAGTGCATCGATCCACGCTGGACCTGCCGAGGCACACCTTGAGTGGGCACCTGCGTGATCCCAAGAGATTGTGGTAAGCCACGGGAGCCGACGTACCTGGCAGTGACCGACAGCGAAGCCCGTGTGCCCACATCGCTGTCGGATGAGGTCCAGCGGCGCCTCGGTTGGGTGCGGCCTATTTGTGGACCGGTCAGGTTCAGCCGCAGCCTCCTAGGCCTCTGACCTGCACAACTACTTCAGACGCACGGGGCCTCCGGAGCTGTGTGTCGTGAGCGGCATCATGGTCTCCATGAATTCCGGACCCGTACATGGCCCCATCGAGAGCACTCGCGTCACGGTGACGGATGGTGCCGCACTCATGTTCACGTGGGACGCGGACTCGCGGATCGAGGTGCGGAACCTTGGGGGCGAGGTTGTCATCGAGGCGAATGCCGCAGGCCTCAAGACGCTGGCTGGGCACCTGCTCGTACTGGCCGGCGACGGCGTCTCCGACGGAGCGCACCTCCACCTCGAAGACAGCAACGGTCTGGAGGACGGCTCCGTCGGCTTGGTGCTGGAGCGGAGCGATGAGGAGTAGCGCCTTCAGCGGGTAAGCCTCTCGGCCGGGTGGAGGTGATCGCCCCGCGGCGAGATGCGGTATGCCAAGTAGGGTGCCGCGCATGACCACTTCCCCGACGAGGGCCATCTCCTCGCCCGGGAGAAAGTCCATCCGGTCTTGGAGCTGCCCAAGGAGCAGCGTCAGTGCCTCGGACGGGTTGGGGTGGATGCGTGTCGGGCGGATGGGTTGTAACGCGTCGCGGTGCCGGGATGGTTGGGGGTACCGCTCTCTGGTGCGCGCGATGGCGTGGCGGATACGGTTGAACATGCTGATCAGCTCCTATCGCTGATGGCCAGGTCCCCAGACATCGCCTGTCGCGGGGACCGCTTTGTTCACGGCGGCCCAGAGGGTGCGGCCGCCCAGGCTGGTGGCGAGGAGACCGAAGCGGTCTGCCTCTGCCATGACTTCCAGGACCTCCCGCCATGTCTCGGTGGGGAGGGATCCCGGTACCTCCGCTTCGATCGATGTGTGTCTGGCGTGCTCCTCCACGCGTGTGGTGAGCCCGACGGCAGATAGCCGGGCGGCGAGGGTCTCCGCGCTTACTTCTGGAGCAGGCACAGGGAAGCCTCCGTCACCGGCGATCACTTTCAGTAAAGCTAGTTAACTAGATTAGAGCTAGTGGACTAGATTTTCCATATGTCTGAGCAGCCGCCCTATCTCCGCATCGCCGACGAACTGCGGCGGCGGATCGCGGAGCACGTGTGGACTCCTGGAGATCGGCTCCCCTCTCGGGCCCAGATCGGCCAGGAGTGCGGGGTGGGCGAGAACGTCGTTCGCCGCGCTCAGGAGCTGTTGATCTCCCAGGGGGTGCTGGAGGGGCGGGCGGGATCCGGGACCTACGTCGCCGAGCCCCGCCAGCGGGTGCGGGTGGTGCGGTCCGCGGCGCGCGAGCAGCCCGACGGGTCGCCGTTCCGGGCGGACATGAAGGCCGTCGGGCGGAACGGTGGCTGGGAGAGCCGGACCGATGCCAAGGTGCCCGCGCCGGCGGAGATCGCTGCGCGGCTCGGGATCGGTGAGGGCGAGATGTGCGTCCGGACCGTGTACGAGTTCCTCGCCGACGGGCGGCCGGTTCAGCTGTCGACGAGCTGGGAGCCGTACGACCTCACCGGCGGGACCCTCGTCGTCCTTCCCGAGGGCGGACCGCACGCGGGGGTCGGCGTCGTGAACCGGATGGCCGAGATCGGCGTCACGGTCAGCCACGCCGTCGAGCAACCCGAACCGCGGCAGGCCACCGCCGAAGAGGCGTCGCTTCTCGGGATCCAGAAGGTTGCTCTCGTCACGCACATCCGGCGGACGTACTACAGCGACCAGGGACGACCCGTCGAGACTGCGGACATCGTCGTTCCTGCCTCCCTGTGCGAGATCGTCTACGAGGTCCCCATCAGCCGTTGAGGGTGGTCAGGTCGCCCGAGCCGGGTCTCATGGCTGCCTACCATGGCGGCATGGATGAAGTACGGGGCCAAGGACCGTTGAACGACGCAGAGGTTCAGCAGATGAAGAATCTGCTGCGCCGTTACTGCGCTCATGACCTGGACCAGTGGGAGGCCCTTCAGACGGAGACACCCTTTGGGCCTGTCTACCTCTTCATGGCGAACGCTCTTCCGCAGGGGTGGGATCCAGCGATGTTCCGAGCGTTCTAGGCAGCCCTGCCCGCTGCGCGCGTCAGGGAGCGCCAACCTGTGCTTCCACCGCCACCCCTCTGCGCCCTCGCGGTGAGCCGGATTTGTGGGCACCGTGCGAGAGATGCCCACGGTGGGCCCTGGAGGGGAGACGGGATGACGCAGTCGAAGTGCGGAGCTCCTACACAGAGCGGCGGCCGGTGCCAGAACAAGGCGGTCGTCGGGACCTCGCGGTGCGCCAAGCATCAGGGACCGTGGTCCACGTACGGGGTGGAGCAGCGGAAGAAGAAGGAAGCCGAAGCGAAGATGCGGAAGCTCCGGAAGAAGCGATGACGGAGGCTGCTGACTCGCACGGCTGACATCTACGGCTGACATCAACGAGCCCGGACGTGGGCGGTGTCGGGCGGTCGGCAGTGGCCTGGTCGGAGACCCAGGCAGGCCCCGGACGGGCTGTCCGATCGAACTTGTAAAGCGG
Organism: Streptomyces sp. NPDC093795; assembly: GCF_044764665.1. Classification (NCBI taxonomy): domain Bacteria; kingdom Bacillati; phylum Actinomycetota; class Actinomycetes; order Kitasatosporales; family Streptomycetaceae; genus Streptomyces; species Streptomyces sp. NPDC093795. The sequence continues at coordinate 925,353 of NZ_JBIWIO010000001.1, read as the reverse complement.
GGGTTGTCGGTTCGAACCCGACAGGGGGCTCTGTTTTTCCCGCTCGGACCTGGGGTTTATCGCCAGGGGGGACCTACTCGGCCTCGGACGTCCCGTCCGGGGCCGTTTGCGTGCGCGCGGGACGAGGCGGGCGGTGGCCTCCGCGATCGCGAGATCCGCTTAGGGGAGCAGGCTCGTGTACGTGTCTGCCGTGATGGCGATCGAGGAGTGACCGAGCATCTCCTGGATGGCCTTGAGGTCGGCGCCGGCCGCGTGGGCGAGCGTCGCCGCGCCGTGGCGCAGGTCGTGGAGCCGGACCGGCGGGAGGCCGACTCTCCTCGTACAGCTCGATGAAGCGGCGGGTGACGTTGGCCGGGTGGAGGAGCTCGCCGTTCGCGCGGGTGAAGACGCGGCCGGTCTCCACCCAGGCGGTCTCCCACTTCTCGCGGTCCGCGTCCTGCTGGGCCCGGTGGCGGCGCAGGACCTCGACGGTGTCGGAGTCCAGGGCGATGGTGCGTGCGCCCGCGTCGGTCTTGGGGCCGTCCTCGTACACCTCCCAGCCGTCGACGACGAGCTGCGTGGCGACGGTGATGAGGCCGGCGTCGAGGTGGGTGTCGGTCCACTTCTGCCCGCACGCCTCACCGCGCCGGAGCCCGCGGAAGGCGACGAGGTGGAAGAGGGCGTACAGCCGGTCGTCGGCGGCGTGGTCGAGGAAGAAGCCGGTGTGCTCCGGAGTCCAGACCATGACGGGCGACGGCCGCTCGCCGGTCCGCTGCCAGTGCAGGACGCGCTCCGCCGTCCAGACGAGCGCCTTGGGGCGCTTGCCCGCCTCCAGCTCGACGTGGGCAGCCGGGTTGAAGGTGATCAGCTGCTGGGCGATCGCGGAGTTCAGCGCGGCGCGCAGCGTGGAGCGGATGCGATGACGCGTGGCCGGGCCGACGATCCGGCGGTACGGCTCCATCTCGGAGATGGCCGCCTTCATCGCCTTGCGGCGGGCGCGGTGGTCGCGGCCCTTCCACAAAATTCGGGAGAGCTCCTCAATCGTCTTGCGGCGGGCGAGGTTCCCTTCGGCTATCTCGACGTATGCCTCGGCTATGGCCTCGAACATCCAGCGCATCTACGAGGACCTCGGCATCCCGCTGGAGAACATCGAGGTCTCCCACTGGCGCCTGATCGCCTGATGACCGGCGCGTGAGAGGGGCGGCCCGGGGCAGCTAGCGGCCCCGGGCCCGCCCGCTCGTGCCCGATCCGACGGGCTCCTGGCCGGGTACGGAACTGGCGGGAGCCCAGCGGACGGCGAGGACCGAGCCGAGAAGCCCGACAGCAACCAGGCCGAGGCCGGCCACGGCGAAGGCGAGGCCCGGACGGTGCGCGGCGAGCGCCGGCACGAACAACATCGAGGCCGTCCCGGCGGTACGGATGACCGTGAGATCCACGGACATCAACCGCAGCTGGTGGGCAGGTGGAAAACCCGATAGGTGAGTGACGAGAGCGACTTGGACGAACGGATTAACCGCCCCGAGCAGCACGGAGAGCGCCGGCAGCGCCGGGACCGAACCGGCGAGCGCGATCGACGCGAGGGCCGCGCCGGAGACCGCCCAGGCCACGCAGTAGAAGGCCGGCAGGTTCGGCGGCAGGCGGAGGTTCCCGGCGAAGCCGTTCGCCGCGAGCGCTCCGGCGCCGGTGGCGGCGAGTGCGGCTCCGTACGTTCCGGCGCCGGCGCCGAGGTGGAGGGTGATGAAGGCGGGCAGTGCGAGGGCGACGGTGTGGGCGGCGATGCCGAGACCATGGATGCCGATCGCGACCGCCGTGTCCGGCCGGCCTCGCAGCAGCATCCGGGCCTGGACCGGGCTCGCCTCCTTCTGCGGAACACGCTGCTGCCTCACCACGCTGCTACGACGACCCAGGACGGCGAGGGCGGCGGCGGAGACGAGGAAGGTGGCTCCGTCCAGCAGGAACAGCGAGCTCATCGGGATCACGGCGAGCAGCAGTCCGGCCGCGCCCGGTCCGGCGATCCGCGCGATCCGACCAGGTACGGCGGCGGCGCAGTTACTCGACGGCCCCCGACACCATGGTGACGGGCGCTAGTTCGGGCAGAGCGGCCGATCTCTCGGGCTGTGTGGATACGGGCCGCGGGTGCGGGCGACCATGGGCGTCCGTGAGGCCGAGCTGCGCGACCGCGTCCAGCAGCTCGCCGCCTCCGCCGGCGCAGCCATCGGCGACCGGATCGTCACCGAGAAGGTGTCCAGATTCGGACCGGACGAACTCCGCACGCTGGCCCACAAATCCACCGGCCTCACGAACGCCGTGACAGCGTGAGGACGATGCTGCCTATGATCGCGGCGACCAAGCAACCTTCACCGGTTGCTCACATGTAGCAGGTAGACAGGGGGAAGGACATGAGCACGAGATCTGGAATCGCTTCCATATCTACAGTGGTGTCTCTTGTTCTCGCTGTCCAAGTACCAGCCGTGACGGCTGACGCTCGGACACAAAACGCAGCTGTGGGGAACCATGCCGCTGCGGTGACGGAGGCTTCTGACCTCCAGGCGGCCCGTCTGGCCGCAGCCCTCGGGGGGCGTAGGGTCGAGGCACTCGCCGAACGGACGGCGGACTCTACGACGTGGGCCAATCCGGACGGCACCCTCACCACGGAAACTGCCTCCGCGCCCTTCCGGGTCAAGGAAGCAGGCGTGTGGAAGCGCCTCGACACCACACTCGCCGATACCGGAACCCAGGTCGAGCCCGAGACCGCAGTCGCCGACGTGACATTGTCCGACGGCGGCACAGAGGACTTCGCCTCGGTATCGCGAGGAAGCCGTACCTTCGGGCTTGACTGGCCCACATCGCTACCCGCGCCCCGGCTCGACGGCGACACTGCGGTCTACGCGAACGCCGTGCCCGGCGGCGATCTGCATGTGACCGCCCTGCCGCACGGGTTCTCGGAGTCGCTCATACTCCACGAGCGTCCGACCGCACCGGTGGAACTCCGGCTCCCGGTCACGCTCGACGGCATGCACCTGAGGAAGACGGAATCCCGCCACCTGCGCCTGGAGAGCGAGACCGGGGCCTTGGTCGCCAGCGCCCCGGCCCCACGGATGTGGGGGGAGGGCGTCGACCCCAAGTCCGGTGACCCTACGCACTCGATGGAGATCGCCACCTCCATCGAAGAAGGCGCTGACGGCACCGTTCTCGTGCTGAAGCCCAGCATGGAGTTCCTCACGGATCCCGATGTCGACTACCCGGTGAACATCGACCCCACCACCACGCTCGGCGCGTCCACGGACACCTGGGTGGCGACTAACTACCCCGATTCCCAGCGAGGTTCCACCGAGCTGAAGACGGGAACGTACGACGCCGGCACCACCAAAGCGCGCTCCTACGTGAAGTTCGACGTGGCGAGGTACGCGGGCAAGAACATCCTGAGCAGCGAATTCCGGCTGCACTCGTACTGGTCGTCGAGTTGCTCTGCCGCCGGTTCGGGCGTTGCCGTCAACCGGATCACTGCCAACTGGGACCCCAGCGGCGTGACCTGGGGAGCACAGCCGGCCACAACGGCTACCGGCGCCGCCGTGTCCAAGTCTGCCTACGGGTTCAGTTCCGCCTGTCCGGCCAACTTCATGCGCTGGAACGTGGGCGACATCGTGCAGGCATGGGCCGACGGCGCGCCCAACTACGGTCTGCAGGTGCGCGCGGTGAACGAGGCCGACTCGCTGAGCTGGCGGCGTTTCCGCTCGTCCAATTTCGTGGACGGTTCGCAGGGGCCCACGGAGCCTGCCCTCGTCGTGACCTACAACACCAAGCCGGGGGTGGCCACGCCGGTGTCACCGGCGAACGGGGCCGTGACTGCGGACACCACGCCCACCCTGCAGGGGAAGGCCACTGACGTGGACGGAAACCCCGTCCGGCTGACCTTCGAGGTATGGAACAAGGACGGCACCGCCAGGGTGACGACCGGCAACTCGGCCTTCGTCTCCCCAGGTGCCGTCGGTTCCTGGACCTCCGGAGCGCTTGCTCCCGGCGTGTACAAGTGGCGGATGTCCGCGTACGACGGCACGGACTGGAACGGAATCTGGAGTCCGTGGAGCGTGCTGACCATCGACACCTCGACGCCCGCCGCGCCGTCGGTCGCCTCCACTCTGTATCCCGCCGATGGACTGTGGCACGGAAACGCCGGCCAAGCAGGAGCGTTCGCCATCTCCGACCCCTTGGGTAAGGCGGTGACGGCGGAGTACTCCCTGGATGGTGGCGAGACGAACTCCACCGCGCTCACGGGCGGCAAGGGAACGGTCAGTCTCACACCGTCGACCCGAGGCGTCCACGTCCTTTCCGTACGGGTCAAGAACGCAGCCGGAACCTGGTCGGAATCAACCGCCCACACGTTCTATGTCGGTAACCTCACCGGAAGTCTCGACACGTCCTTCATCGCAGAGTTGGCTGAAACGCACTTCTCGCAGGCTTTGCACCCCGCGGACGACGCTGAATATGTCGAGCCTCCCGCCAGCGAGGAGTACCCTGCGGTCGACGACACCCCGGCAGGCTACACAGAAGAGCTCGATCCCGAAGTTGTCGAGACCGAGGAGTCTGCTCTCAGCCTTCCCGTGGTGGAACTTCCCGCAACGGCTGACGCAAGCATTGTCGGAACCGGCGTGCACGGTGATTCACAGACCGTGCTGGACATGCCGGCAGGGAGCGCGGCTCCTGCCGAGTTGAGCGAGACCGGCCTCATTGTGTATCCCAATACGCAAACTGACGCTGACACACTCGCGATTCGGACGTCAGTCAACTCTGTTGAGACGTTCCACCTTCTGCGCAGCCCTAATGCGCCGACGAGTTACTCCTACAAGTTGACCCTCGAGCCAGGCCAGAGCGTCATCGAGACCGGAGACAACGGCGTCCTTATATCGGACCCGACAGGGAATGTGACCTCGATCACCGCGCCGGCGGCACTGGACGCGAAGGGGCAGTCCATTCCGGTCTCCCTTCGGCTGGTCGAAGGAAACGTCACTGTCGCGCTGAATCCTGGTTCCGGTCAGGTTGTTTCGTACCCGGTGCTGCTGGACCCGGGCTACTCGACTGTTTACATGACGCCTGCGGAACAGCGGTACTGTGTACTGAATCCCATCGACTGCCTCTGGGTGAAGAGCTCTGCAACGGTTGCCCGTGACCAGGCGGAGAGGTGGTACCCGCGGCTTACCCTGTACCAGGGCACTGGCGACGCTTTCCGGCACTGCTACTGGAACGCGCGTATGGAGATTCGTATGAGCACGGACGACACCTATGAGTTCGCTACCCGTCATGAGTCGGATTCCTCCGGCAATGATAAGAAAATGGACATGTTCAACAATGCCGTCGGCCGCCAGATCGGCAGGAGGTATACGGGCGTGGTTGACTCCAATACAAAGGTTCGCGACGGGTGTCGGAATGCTCAGAAGCGCGGAGACCTGCAGATCATGAAATATGGCGTTCTCTTTAGGAGTAACAGTTGAAGATGAAGGCTCTTCGCTCGATCGCCGCAGGTGTGCTATTTCTGCAAGTGGCCTATGTGGTAGTAGCGAAAGTCCTTTTCGTCGTATTCGCAGAGGACACCTCAGAAATCGACCACACGGACCCGCCCGCAGCCGGAGGGGTACTCTATCTGCTTGCCGAAGTGGCGGTGATCGGGGTGCTGCTCGCTGGCGCCCTACTGCTCTCGGTGCCCGGTAAATTTAGCCGGGTTCCCCGATGGCTCAAGCGGGTTCTTCTCGGGCTCGCTTTCCTCGTGGAGTGCGTGATCATCGCGGCTGTCCTGCGGAACATCATCACGAACAGTTTCGGACCTGATGAGGTCCTGAACGTGATCATGATCATCCTCTCCGCCGCCGCAGCATTCGTTTCGGCGATTGAGGTGTTCCGGGCAGGTGCGGCGACCGCACGGAGCGGGGTCTAGGTCACTTCCTGAAAGACTGCCCCATGCCCTGCCCCACGCCTTGGTGATCTCGGTGTGGGGCAGGGAGTCTCCCTGGGGGGAGTGGGCGATGCTGGTGCGGCTGTTGACGGTTCCCCCTGGGCCCTCGCTTTTCCGAGTCGGGCGGTGGCCAGGGCAGGTGCCGCGGTGGAATCGCCGGGTTCCACACGCTGGATTTCATCCGATGGGATGCCTCGTCGGATCGACCTCGATCCGTGGACCGCGGTGCTGTCCGTGCGTGAGCAATGCGTGAGCGGACGGTCCGGCACGGTTCGGTTTCGTTTGGATCGCGCGGTACCGCTCGGCCCGTCTGACCAGGTGGTGCCGGACGGAACAACACCGTCCGGCACCACCCGTCCTGCCCCCGCCAGGACTTGTAAAGCGGGGGTCGTCGGTTCGAACCCGACAGGGGGCTCATGGCGAGGGCCGGCGCGGGGGAGGTTTCCCCGGCGCCGGCCCTTCTGCATGATCACGGCCGTGCCAAGCTAGCCATGTCGGCGACATGACTGCCATGACTTGGCGGAGCCGAGCAGGTCCGCAGGCCCTGATGTGGTTCACAGTGTCTGGGAGACCATCGGAAGGGACTTCGACCTTGACGCACACTGACCCGCTCACCGAGACCCTGGCGAACGCCCGCGTCCTCCTCTTCGACTTCGACGGCCCCGTCTGTGACGTGTTCGCGGGGCTATCGGCGCCCGAGGTCGCGAGGGAGCTGACCGTGCTCCTCTCCGCCCAGGACGAAGCCGCGGGCGCGAAGGCCGCCGAGACGGACGACCCGATCGAGGTCCTGCGCATCGCGCACGAGGCCGACACCGAGCTTGGCCAGAAGATCGAGCAGGCTCTGACAGCGGCCGAGGTGCGAGCCGTCGCGGTGGCGGGGCAGCCGACCCCAGGAGCGGCAGAAACACTCCAGGCTGCACGTGCGGCGGGTCGAGGGGTAGCGGTCGTGAGCAACAACTCGGCTGCGTGCGTACGGGCCTTCCTGGAGCTGCACGGTCTGGAGGAGTACGTCACGAAGATCGTGGGTCGCCCCTCGGAGCAGCCGCACTTGATGAAGCCGAACCCGTTCCCGCTCATCACGGCAGCCGAGCAGATGCACATCGACGTCACGAGCTGCACCCTGATCGGGGACTCCCTCACGGACATCCAGGCGGCTCACGCAGCCGGGGCGACGGTCATCGGCTACGCCAACAAGCCGCACAAGGCAGATCTGTTCGCCGAAGCACAGGCCGAGGTCATCACCGAGGACATGCACGCCATCGCCGACGCACTCACCACTGCGTAGCCGAGGAGCAGCGGGGGAGCTGTTACAAGTTTTCTCTACCTCATCAAGGCACCAGCCGCACACGGCGCGGTGCGCGCGGCCCGGCGCCCGGGCCTGCGCTCCTGTCTACGCCCCGCTCCAGCCCGGGCGCCGTTCGCGCGCCTGCGGCTTGGGTTGATGGGCAGCAGAAACAGTCGTACCCCCGCCGTCACGGATGACGGGAGCGTGAGGCGACCGCACCACCGGGAATGGGCGGGCGGGGAGCAGCTGTTGCCGCGATACGGGGAAGGCCGGTGTGGTCGCTCCGCGTCGGTACCGGTATCACCGTGGTTGATGAGCATGTCGTCTGGACACCAAGACCTGTACCCGCTCCACGACGTGTGGGTCGACGGCAGACGGGATGGAAGTTGGGGGAAGGTGGGTGCTGGCGCTTGTCAGTGCACCAACGAAGCCCGGATGCGCTCGATGGCCTGCAAGACCTCGGCTCGATTCTTCGCGCTCTTGATCCAGTCGGGCAGCCGGGCGACGAGTGTCATTTTCTTGTGGGCCTCCGCATCCGAGGGGGCTCGCTCGCGCAACGCTGCCTGTACGTACCGCTTGATCAGGTCCAGACGCTCGGGGTTGTAAGCCCACAGCCAGCCATGCCGCGTCTCAGCCTGCAACCACAGCGGCAGGCCGAAGTACGGGTCCGTGGCCTCCCCAGTTCCCCGGAAGAGACGGAGGCCGCCGGCGGCCTCACGCGTCATGCCGCACGCCCGACAGACGAGACGACGTTTTGCGAACATCGAAGAACTCGCGTCCCCGGACGCGGATGCAGTCGGGGCTACGTGCGCGATCCCAGCGCACTTCGGGCAACGCACGAGCACATGATCAATGAAGTGGTACTTCGTGTGCCGGGAGTCCCGGAACCGCTGCGGCGAGGACATGCAGCCAGTATGCGATCCCGCGTATGCCAGCGAGGGAGGACCGTGCCCCATCCGCGCCCGATCGGGCGGGAAACCAAGGGGAACAACGGTGGCGTTGCCCGGACCGAGTTCTCTGGTGGCACTGGGCTGACCGCCAGGACGAACCACTGGAGCGCTGCCCCATCCCTAACTTGTTTCGCTGACGCCCACTGTCGACAACAACGGGCTTCGGGCAGCAGACAATGGCGACATGACGTTGACGATCTGGGTCGATGACTGGCAGATGCAGTGCTGCGGAGGGAGCTTCGCGCCAGGGGATGTTGTCTCGTGGACGCTGCTGGAGGTCGATCCGGAGGACTATGCCGACGTTGTCGGTAGCGAACGTGCGGATGAGATCGACTTCCGCGAGGAGCATCACGGTCAGGGGGAGGGGCAGGCGCCCACCTCGGTTGAGGTGGTGTCGATCGTCGAGGTGCACTGCCGCTTCGGCGTACCCCCGGGCGCTACGGACAAGGTGAACTACCCCGTTCCGGGCACGACCGTTCTGGTGCCGGTCAAGGCGGCGGACGGGTGGGCGAAGGCCAGGCCGGACGTTGGCTTCGCGGGCTACCTGGTGACCGCGCGGCGTGCCTCTGACGAGCCCGAAGACGCGGCTATCCCGATCAAGCGGTAGCTCGCCTCAGCTCCGCAGGTCTGGCCAGCCGTCCCTGTTGGAGTAGCTCTCGACGCAGTACCGGGTGGAGCGGTCCCACTCCTTGCCGGTGGCCAGCTCGTACGCCTTGTCCGGTACGTACAGCAGCCACTCGCCGTTGCGCTCGCCGGCGGTGTACGGGGTGAACTTGTCGGCGTCGAAGAAGACGCTCTCCCACACGGCCTGACCCGCGGCCACCACAGCGCAGCGCGCGTACAGGAACACGTCCGATGACTGCGGGAACGGGCTGCCGAACCGGCCCGTCAGGTCGACCAGGGGCAGGGTGCCAAACTTCTCCTGGTCCAGGCGGTAGAGGGCCTCGGCGAGGCGTTCCGCGAAACCGCTGATGTCGGTCACGGGACGGCGGCTCAGCTCCTCAGCGAGGCGGTGGCAGCTCTCTTCAGTGGCTTCGCTGTTCAGGGTGGCTATCAGTGCCCAGAAGTCGGCCCATGACATTCTCACGGGCGCAGGATGTCAGGCCGGTCTGACATCCACGGGTGACATCAACGACGGCGGACGGGGCGGTCGCACCCGGCCAACCGCAAGAGCCGTCAACAGTGGACCTCGCCCACTCAAGACCCCACAATCGAACTTGTGGGCGGGAGGCGGCGGTTCGAACCCGACAGGGGGCTCATGGCGCGAGTGCTGATCGCGGTCGCTCGTCATGTGCTGGTAGATCAGTGAGGCCTGGCCAGCAGCCTCGTCGATGCCAAGCGGCTCCGTGACCGCATGCAGCACCGGGCGTCCGGGTCGTTCGTACAGTGGCGTGCTCCGCCTCGCGCCGCGCCCGCTCCACATACGTGTGGGTCGACGGCAGACGGGATGGGAGTTCGGGTGGTTGGTGGGAGGGGGCGCGGTATGCACCGCAAGCTCTGCTTGCACGGAGGCTTTGCTCCTCCTGGTATGCGTCGCAGCCACTCCTGCGGAAAGCGATCACAGAGCGCCTTCAGCCGTGGTCTCCTGCTGGGGTGGAAGCCATAATCGCCAGCGCCATCGCTGTCTTGGGCACGCTGCTTGGTTCAGGGATCACTCTGGGAGTTCAGCGGCGCACCACTGAGCGAGGTCAACAGTTCACACGTGACGAGAAACTGCGTCAGGAGCGACTGGACGCATACACGATCTATGCGGCGGCTTTGATCAACTACCGGCGGTGTCTTGTGCACCTTTGGTTCTGTACGCATGAGCAGCCTCCTCCTGAAGCCGCTGAGGTTGTGCAGATCCGGGCGTACGACCTCAGATCCAAGGCCCAGGAGGCTCTGTTCCGCATGCAGATGCTCACCGACGATGAAGAGCTGAGTCGCGAGGGCGAACGTTTGCTTGCTGAGATCACATCCGTGCACAAGACAGACAGCCGGTCGGAGCTGGTTGAGCGAAGGGTGTCCACGCGGGACGGCATCGCCCATCTGGTGAGGGCAGCAAAGCAACACCTCTGATGGGCAACTGCCGGGCGGCTGGGCCGTCTCCGGGGCCGTGAGGATGACCTGAGGTGGGCAATGGTGACAGGTCATGACCGCTGATCCCCAGGTCAGAGGCCCACAGTCGGATAACGTCCCAGGTCGGATCACGAACCAAGGCAAGAAGTAGCCGCAAGTTTCGGGAGAGCCACCGATCTGCCAAGTTCGGCGCGTTGGCGGTTTCTTCGCCTCGGGTGGCTAGCCCGCGATGACGAACCCGCGGGTGGGCCTTCTGCTCGCGGCGGCGGCCGCAGCGGCGACGGTGGCCTCGGTGATGTCCTGACCGGTGGGGCCGGCTACCCACCAGGGGCCCGCCGGGTTCTGTGGGTCCTCCGGTTTGAGGTGCCCGGAGATTCCGTACTTCCGCATCGAGTCGTGCAGGGACGAGACGTCGCGCGCGTCCATGGCGCTCTCCTTACGTCGGCGGGATGCCGAGCCTGTTCGTCCCCGCCGCCCGCCGTGGGTCGCGCGCAGTTGCCCGGCCGATCGTCGGCGTGTGTCTGGGGCGGGCGGCGTTGGTGTTCCGGTGTTCTGGAGGGGGGCTGTCCGGGACACTTGGGGTTACGGGGGTGTACCGGTGGTGTGGGGTGTTCGGTGGGAGGGGTGGGGCTGATGGTGCGGCGGGGCGGGGGGCTGATCGGGGTGTGGGCCGAGCAGCAGCGGGTGGCACAGCGGCAGCGGGAGGGGCAGCATCAGGCGGTGCTGCGGCAGCAGCGGGACGCCGAGCGGGCGCAGCGGGCGTACGAGCGGGATGTCGCCCGGATGCAGCGGGAGCAGCGGGCCGCCTATCGGCAGCAGCGGGACGCGGACGCGTTGCGGCGGACGCGGGAGGTGGAGCAGCGTGTCGCCCTGTTGGAGGGGCTGCTCGCGGCCGGGTGTCGGGCGCCCACCTTCTCCGTGGGGTCGCTGCGGCGGGAGGAGTCGGTACCGCCGTTCTCGCCCGGGCCCCTCGGGGAGCCGGTCGCCATGCCCGATCAGCGGTTCTATCAGCCCGTCTCCGGGCGGGCCCAGGCCGAGCGCGACGCGCGGGCGCGGTTCGAGCGGGACTGGTACGCGGCGCAGGCCGCCGAGGCCCGGCGCGTCGAGCAACTCGCCGCCTATCGCAGGCAGTACGAGGAATGGGCCTCCGCCCGTATCGCCGAAGTACGGGCGCACAACGCCGGGGTCGCCGGGACCGAGACGGCGCTGCGCGCCGGTGAGGCCGAGACCGTCGTGGAGTTCTTCTCCGCCGTGCTCTTCGCGTCCACCGGCTGGCCCGAGGGCTTTCCCCGGGAGGTGTCCGCCGCCTACGAGCGCGGCGCGCGCAGGCTCGTTCTCGATTGGGGCCTGCCCGGGTACGAGGTCGTGCCCGAGGCCAAGGGCGTCAAGTACCTGCCCAGCACCGACCAGGAGAAGGAGGTGCCCCGGCCGGTCACGCAGCGTCGCGCCCTCTACAAGGACGTGATCGCGCAGAGCGTCCTCCTCGCCGTGCGCGAGCTGTTCGCCGCCGACCGGTTCGGCGCCCTGGAGGCCGTCACCCTCAACGGGTACGTCGACGGGGTCGATCCCGCCACCGGGCTCGCCGGGAAGGTCTGCGTGGCCTCCGTCGCCGTCGAGCGGAACGTCTTCGACCGCCTGAACCTGGAGTTCGTCGCGGCCGTGGAATGCCTGACCGGGGCCCTCGGCGGCCGGCTCGCCGCCAAGCCCGACGAGCGCGTCTCCGTGGTGCCGTTGTTGACGCCCGATCAGGTCAGTCCGGACGTCGTCGTCCAGGGCGACGGCGAAGAACCCGATCTGCTCGCCATGGACCCCATCGCCTTCGAAGGGCTCGTCGCCGAGCTCTTCCGGGCCCGTGGGCTCCAGGCCCTCACCACCCGCCGCTCCAACGACGGTGGCGTGGACGTCGAGGCCCTCGACCCCGACCCCATCAGCGGCGGTTCCATCCTCGTCCAGGTCAAGCGGTACCGGAACACCGTGCCCCCGTCCGCCGTACGCGATCTGTACGGGACCGTGCAGGGCGCCGGCGCCAACAAGGGCGTCCTCGTCACCACCTCCAAGTTCGGGCCCGGCTCGTACACCTTCGCCAACGGCAAGCCCCTGACCCTCATCTCCGGGACCGAGCTCGTCGACCTGCTCCATCAGCACGGGCTCCGGGGGCGGTTGGGTCCCGGTACGGCACGGGCCGCCGCCGTGGACGCGCCCGTGGAGACCGACGCGCCCGCCGAGGCCGACACGTCGCCCGTCGAGGCCGACGCCGACTTCAACCTGCTCGGCATGGACTGGGCCGGCTCCGCCGCGCTCGACGTCTGCGCCCTGGTCTGCTCCGGCAACCAGGTCCTCGGCGACGAGTGGTTCGTCTTCTTCAACAACCGCTCCACGCCCGACGGTTCGGTCTCCATGGCCGCCGCCGCACCCGGCGACCGGGTCGCCGTACGCGTCGGCTTCGACGCGCTGCCGACCCGGGCCGACCGCCTCGTGCTCGTCGCCGCCGTCGACCCCGAGGTGAACCCCGACGCCGACCTCGGGGGGTTCACGGATGCCGGTATCCGGCTGCGTGACGACTCCGGGACCGAGCTCGACCGGCTCGTCGTCTCGGACGGGCGGCCCGGCGAGACGGCACTCGTCCTCGGCTCCTTCCGGCGGCGCGCCGGGGGCGACTGGGACTTCGTCCTCGGGGGGAAAGGGTACCGGGGCGGTCTCGAGGAGCTCGTGGGGGACTTCGGCATCCAGGTGGAGTGAGACTCCGGGGCTCTTCGGCGGGGCGGTGGCCCCAGCCGAAGAGCCCCGGCGGCGGACTGCCCCTCAGCGGCCGCTCAGGCGGTTCGCCAGCACCGCCACCCTGTCCGTCGTCGCCGCGTGCCCCGTCGCCTCGCGGTGGTCCGCGCCCCGGAAGGCCGCGTACATCGTCTGGACCCCGAGCCAGCGCAGCGGCTCCGGTTCCCACTTGCGGACCTTGTGGTTCACCCACGGGAGGGCCGTCAGGTCCGTGGGGCCCGACTGGCCCGAGTCCTCCTTGATGAGGTCGCGGAGGGTGCGGGCCGCGAGGTTGGCCGTGGCGACGCCCGAGCCGACGTAGCCGCCCGCCCAGCCGAGGCCGGTGGAGCGGTCGAGGGTGACCGTGGCGCACCAGTCGCGCGGGACGCCGAGGACACCGGACCAGGCGTGGTCCACCCGTACCCCCGCCAGCTGCGGGAAGAAGCGGGCGAGGATCTCGCGGAGGGCCTCGATCGTCTGCGGCTGGGTGCGTCCGTCGTTGTCCGTCTTCGAGCCGAAGCGGTACGGGACTCCCCGGCCGCCCAGCGCGATGCGGCCGTCGGCGGTGCGCTGGGCGTACATGTAGGCGTGGGCCATGTCGCCGAGGGTCTCGCGGCCCTCCCAGCCGATCGACTCCCACTGCGCGTCGTCAAGGGGCTCGGTGGCGATCATCGAGGAGTTCATGGGAAGCCAGGTGCGCCGCTGGCCGGCGAGGGAGGCGGTGAAACCCTCGGTGCAGCGCAGGACGTACGGAGCGCGGACCGTGCCGTACGGGGTGATCGCGTGCTTCGGCTTGATCTCGGTGACCGGGGTCGACTCGTGGATCACCACCCCCAGGGCCTCGACCGCGGCCGCGAGGCCCTTCACCAGCTTCACCGGGTGCAGGCGCGCGCCGTGCGGGGTCCAGGACGAGCCGACGGCGCCGGTGACGCGGATACGGTCCGCGGTCTCACGCGCCCCGTACAGGGCGCGGTCGGTCTCGCCGTACGCGAGCTCCGCTGCGTGGAAGGCCTTGAGGCGGGCGAGCTGGGCGGGGGAGAGGGCCACCTCCAGGACGCCGCCGCGGTGCTGGTCGGCCTCGATCTTCTCGGTCTCGCAGACGTCGAGGACCTCGGTGACGGTGGCGTTCATGGCCCGCTGGAGGCGGACGGCGGCCTCGTGGCCGTGGAGCTTCGCGTAGCGGTCGCGGCCGGCGATGCCGTTGTAGAGCCAGCCGCCGTTGCGTCCGGAGGCTCCGTACCCGCAGAACTTCGCCTCGAGGACGGTGATGTTGAGGAAGGGGACGGCCTTCTTCAGGTAGTAGGCGGTCCACAGACCTGTGTAGCCGCCGCCGACGATGCAGACGTCGGCGGTGGTGTCGCCGGGGAGCGGTTCGCGGGGAGCGGGGGTGCCGTCCTGCGCGTACCAGAACGAGATGCCGCCGTTGACCGTACTCATGTGTATCCCTCTTCCGGGTGCGTGGGCGGGACGTTACCCGGGGCCTCGCGCCGCTGGATACGGGTCCCTCGGCGGGGATTCCCGGAGGGGGACCGGACGGGGAGCGGCCGGGGTCCGGCCTGCGTTCGAGGGGGCTCGTGGGGGTCGGGTGCGCTGCGGATTTCGTTGTTCCGGAAAGGGGGGTGGCTAGGCTCGGGGCATGGTGCACGTACCCGAGGAACTCGCGGCGTCGCAGGCGAAGTACAACGGGGACGCCGGGCGGGCGTTCGTCGCCGGGCTGCCCGGTCTCGCCGAGGAGTTCCTCGGCCGGTGGGGGCTGCGGGTCACGGGCCCCTCGATGTACGGGGTGGCCTCCCTGGTGCTGCCCGTCGAGCGGACCGCGGACGGCACCCGCGCGGCACTGAAGATGCAGCTCCTCGACGAGGAGTCGGAGGGCGAGCCCGTCGGTCTGCGCGCCTGGGGCGGTGGCGGCGTCGTACGGCTCCTCGACCACGACCCGGGGACCGGCACGATGCTCCTGGAGCGGCTCGACGAGGCGCGGCCGCTGACGTCCGTCGCCGACACCCGGGCGGCCCTCGGCGTCGTCGCGGGGCTGCTCGCCCGGCTGACGGCGGTCCCGGCGCCGCCGGGGCTGCGCACGCTCGGCGACATCGCGGCCGGGATGCTCGCGGAGGTCCCCGCCGCGCTCGTACGCCTCGACGACGAGGACGCGGCGGTCCTGCGCGACTGCGCGGCGGCGGTACGGGAAGTGGCGGGCGAACCGGGAGACCGGCTGCTCCACTGGGACCTCCACCTGGGGAACATCCTGGCGGGCGGTCGCGAACCCTGGCTGGCGATCGACCCCAAGCCCCTCGCCGGCGACCCGGGCTTCGACCTGCTGCCGGCGCTGGTGGACCGCTTCGACCCGGACGCCGTCCTGTGGAGGTTCGACCTGCTCGCCGAGGTCGTCGGCGACCGGGGGCGCGCGGTGGCGTGGACGCTGGGACGGATCCTGCAGAACGGCCTCTGGGACGTGGCGGACGGCGAACCGGGCCTGGACGAGGAGCAGGTGGAGGTCGCGCGGATTCTGGTGGAGGGGAGGGGGTGAGGCGGGTGGGGTGGGCGGGCCTCGTGGGCGTGCGGATCTCGTTCGCCACGAGGGGGCCGGTCGCGGCAGGCTTGGTCCCATGATCCGTACAGCCACGCCCGCCGATGTCCCCGCCGTCCACGACCTGATCCGCGACCTCGCGGAGTACGAGAAGGCCCTCCACGAGGTCCGTACGACCCCCGAGCAGCTCCACGAGGCCCTCTTCGGCGCCCGGCCCGCCGCCTTCGCGCACGTCGCGGAGACGGAGGCCGGTGACGTGGTCGGCTTCGCGCTCTGGTTCCTCAACTTCTCGACCTGGCGCGGAGTCCACGGCATCTACCTGGAGGACCTGTACGTCCGCCCGGAGGCGCGCGGCGGCGGCCACGGCAAGGCGCTGCTGCGCGAGCTGGCCCGGATCTGCGTGGAGCGCGGGTACGAGCGTCTGGAGTGGTCCGTACTCGACTGGAACCAGCCCTCGATCGACTTCTACGAGTCCCTCGGCGCCCGCCCGCAGAGCGAGTGGTCCGTCTACCGCCTGACGGACGGGGCACTGGCCGAGCTCGGTGGGCCGGGGGTGCGGCCGGGGGTGTAGGAAAGGGGGCATGACTACGGACACGGATACGGACATTCAGCAGCGGTTCCAGCGGATCACGGCCTTCATCGAGGCGCGGTTGACTCCGCTCTTCGATCCCGCGAACGGGAGCGACCACGGGTTCGGCATGGACGACACCTCCCGGGCTCTGCGGGCCACGCGCTACACCGTGCAGGCCGCGGCGGCCGTCGGCGGGCTCGTCGAGAAGCGCGGGTCGGCGGAGCTGCGGCCCGTGGTGGACCAGGCGCTTGAGCAGAACTGGGACGTGCTGCGCTCCATCGCCCGGATGTGGGAGGACCACCCCGACTTCCTGAAGGAGTTCAAGGCCCACTCATGGGACGTCGTCGGGGTCTGAGCCCCGGGTCCGGGGTCCGGGGTCCGAGTCCCGAGTCCCGAGTCCCGGGTCCGAGTCCCGGGTCCGAGTCCCGGGTCCGAGGTCCGAGTCCCGGGTCTGAGCCCCGGGCCCCGGCCTCAGGGCTCCAGGACCACCTTGCCCGTCGTGCCCCTGGTCTCCAGGGCGCGGTGGGCGCCCGCCGCGTCCGCGAGCGGGAAGCGGTGGACCGCCGGGCGGAGGGTGCCGGTGATCGCCGCGTCGAGGGCGGCGAGTTCGAGGTTGCGGACGTCGCCGCCCGCCTTCTGGAGCATGGCCGGGCCGAGGACGGACTCCGAGGTGATGCCGCGCGCGGCGAGTTCCTCCGGCGTGAAGCTGAGCGCCTCGCCGTCGTGGAGCCCGGTGCTGGACCAGCCGAAGACGATGTGCTGGCCGCCCTTGCCGAGCAGGTCGACGGCGGCGCGTCCGGTGTCGCCGCCGACCGAGTCGTAGACGACGGTGGCGGTGCGCCCGGCCAGGTACGCGCGGACCTTCTCCGGCCAGTCGGGCTCCTTGTAGTCGACGGCCAGGTCGGCGCCGTTCTCCTGGACGAGGGCGACCTTCGCGGGGCCGCCGGCGAGGCCGATGACGGTGGCGCCGGCGTTCTTCGCGTACTGGACGAGCAGGGTGCCGATGCCGCCGGCGGCGGCGGGCACGATCGCCACCGATTCGGGGCCGAGTTCGGTGAACTGGAGGATGCCGAGGGTGGTGCGGCCGGTGCCGATCATGGCGACGGCCTCCGCCTCGCCGAGGTGGTCGGGCAGGGCGTGGAGGCGGGCGGCGTCGGTGACGGCGAGTTCGGCGTATCCGCCGGGGTTCATGCCGAGGTGGGCGACGACCCGCCGGCCGAGCCAGTCCGGGTCGGCGTCGTCGCCGAGGGCGTCGACGGTGCCGGCGACCTCGCGGCCGGGGACGGTGGGCAGTGTGGTGGGCGCCGGGAACGGGCCCTGCATGCCCTCGCGGAGGGCGGTGTCGAGGAGGTGCACGCCGGCCGCCGCGACCCGGATGCGGACCTGGCCGGGGCCGGGGACGGGGTCGGGCGTCTCCTCGTACGTGAGGTTCTCGGCGGGGCCGAAGGCGTGGAGGCGGATGGCGCGCATGGTGGTTCCCCTGTCGGTGTCGTGAGTTGTTGGCCGTTGGCCGTTGGCCGTTGGCCGTTGGCCGTTCGTCGTTCGTCGTTTGGCTATCAGTCATGTGACTGACGTGGCGACAAGGGCAAGCCTCCGACCTCAACCATGCTTGAGGTCAAGCATTCCTGAGGGCGAGGTGGTCCGCCCGCAGCGCCAGTGACACCGCCTCGACCGCGCTCGTGAACGACACCTCCGACAGCACGCCGGGCGCCGCCACCTGGTCGCCCACCAGGTACACGCCGGCGCCCCGGTCGACGGCCGGCCGGTCGCGCCAGGTCGTGCCCGGGTGGTCGACCGCTCCCGTACGCCCCTGGGACACCGACTCCCGCCGCCACACCGTCCTTTCGCGCCAGCCGCGGAAGCCGAGGTCGAGGAGGCGTTCCGCGTGGGCGACGCCGTCCGCCTTGGTCGCGCCGGGGCCGATGGGCAGCTGGGCCTGGATCAGCTGCTGTCCGGCGGGGGCGAGTGACGGGTCCTGGGCCGTGAACCGTTCGATCCAGCCGGGCGCGTCCAGGTCGGAGATCACGAACGGGTCGCCCTTCCGGCCGCGCAGCGCCAGGTCGAGCAGGACCGTACGGCCGCTCTCCCAGGTCAGCGAAGGGTCACCGAGGAGCCGGGCGGCGGCGGGCAGGGAGGTGGCGACGATCACCGGCCCGTCGCCGGCCGGAAGGTCGTCGAGGCTCTCGACGCGCGACGACGTCTCGATCCGTACGCCCGTCTCCCACGCGCGCGCGACCATCCGTTCGATCAACTCGCCCCAGCCACCGCGCACGTAGTGCGCCTCGGGCGGCACGGCGGCGGCTCGGTGCAGGCGTTCCTGCACGAAGCGGGCGGAGAGCGCGCCGGGGTCGTGGTGGAAGAGCGCGACCCCGGCGTACGCGGCGGCCTCGCGCGCCGCCCGCTCACCGGCGAGCCCGGCGGCCCAGGTGTGGAAGTCGAGGTCCACGGGGGCCTTCCCGGCGGTACGGAGGGACTGACGCAGGAAGCCGAGCGGCGGGGTGCGGCGCAGGGCGCCCGCGCGGTGGAAGCGGAACCGGAGGCCTTCGGTGGCCGGCAGCGGGGCGAGCGGGCCGAGGAGGCCGCGCTGCTTGAGCCAGGTCCAGTGGGGGCCGCCGGCGTAGAGCGCGTGCGGGCCTTCGTTGGTGCGGTACGGGCCCTCGGCCGTACGGGCCCGGCCGCCGAGGGTGCGGTGCGCCTCGTGCACGGTCACCCTGGTGCCGGCCTCGGCGGCCGTGATGGCCGCGGTCAGTCCGGCGAAGCCGCCGCCGATGATCGTGAGCTTCCGCATGTCCGTCTCCCTCGTGTCGGGTGCGTGACCGGTCCTGTACGGGGACGGGCGGCGGGGGCGGGTTCGTGACATCGGAGGCGTTGTCAGTGGCGTACATCACCATGGGGTCATGGCGACGACTCGGAAGAAGAAGGCGGCGGTGGCGGGGGCCCGGCGGCCGGAGGTGCGGCTCCCTCCCCTGGAGGCGTACGAGGGCGGGCTTGAGCCGGACGGGGACTACGACGGCCTCGAACTGGCCGGGCTCGACCTGGCGGGCCAGTCCGGGGAGGGCGCGCGGTTCCTGGACTGCGCGCTGCGCGAGTGCGGGCTCGACGAGGCGCGGCTGACGGGGGCGCGGTTCCTCGACTCGGTGCTGACGGGCGTACGGGGCGTGGGCACGGTCCTGGCGGGGGCGCAGCTGCGGGACGTGGAGGTCGTGGACGCGCGGCTCGGCGGGGCGCAGCTGCACGGGGCGGTGCTGGAGAGAGTCGTGGTGCGGGGAGGGAAGAGCGACTACCTGAACCTGCGGGCGGCGAAGCTGAAGGACGTCGTCTTCGAGGGGTGCGTGCTGAGCGAGCTCGACTTCGGGGGCGCGGTGCTGGAGCGGGTGGAGTTCGTGGACTGCGTGCTCACGGGGGTCGACTTCAGTGGGGCGCGGCTCAAGGACGTGGATCTGAGAGGCGTCCAGCGTCTGGAGATCGAGCGCGGGGTGGAATCCCTGGCGGGCGCGGTGATCTCGGCGGCCCAACTCTTCGACCTGGCACCGGTGCTCGCGGCGCGGCTGGGGGTGCGGGTGGAGGGGTGAGGCCTGGTGCCCTGCCCTAGGGCGGGTGTGGGGGTGCGGGTGGAGGCAGGTGGGTGGAGGGGAGGCCCGGCGACCCGCCCTCCGGCTGACCCGGCGGCACGCCCTCCGGTAGGCCCGGCGGCTCGCCCTAGGGCGGGTGTGGGGGCGCGGGTGGAGCGGTGAGGCCCGGCGGCACGCCCTCCGGCTGACCCGGCGGCCCGCCCCACGGCACGCCCCGCCCCGCGCCCTACGGCAGGCGGGGGAAGCGGGCCTGGAGGGACCAGATGACTGGGTTGTCCGCGAGGCCCTCGTGCATGTCGGTGAGGTCGGCGATCAGGTCGTGCAGGAAGTCGCGGGCCTCGCGGCGCAGCAAGGAGTGGCTGAAGGTGAGCGGCGGCTCGTCGCCCGGCATCCAGTCGGCCTCGACGTCCACCCAGCCGAAGCGGCGCTCGAAGAGCATCCGGTCCGAGGACTCGGTGAAGTCGAGTTCCGCGTACTGCTGCTTGGCGGAGCGGTTGCCGCGCGGGTCCTGGTCGAGCTGCTCGACGATGTCGCACAGCGCCCACGCGAAGTCGAGCACCGGCACCCATCCCCAGGCTGTGGACACCTCACGGTCCGACTTGGTGTCGGCGACGTACACGTCCCCGCAGAACAGGTCGTGCCGCAGCGCGTGGACGTCCGCGTGGCGGTAGTCGGTCTGCGGCGGGTCGGGGAAGCGACGCGAGAGGGAGTAGCCGATGTCGAGCACGGAACCGATGGTGTCACGGCGCCAGGCCGGCCTCGTACGCGAGGATCACCAGCTGCACCCGGTCGCGGGCGTCCAGTTTGGCGAAGAGGCGTGCCACGTGCGCCTTGGCGGTGGCCGCGCTGATGTGGAGCCGCTCCGCGATCTCGCCGTTGGACAGACCACGGCCGACGAGGGCGAGCACCTCGCGCTCCCGCGCCGTGACCCCGGCGAGCCCGCCCGGCGGGAGGGGCGCGGACGCGGCGGAGCCGGCGGTGGTCGGGGGCTCGGGGCGGGCCGCGAACTCCTCGATCAGCCGGCGGGTGACGCCCGGCGCGATCAGGGCGTCCCCGGCGGCGACCACCCGGATCGCCGCCAGGATGTCGTCGAGCGCCATGTCCTTGACCAGGAAGCCGCTCGCCCCGGAGCGGAGCGCGCCGTACACGTACTCGTCGTCGTCGAAGGTGGTCAGGACGACGACCCGGGGCGCGCCGGGGCCCGCCGTGATGATCCGGGTCGCTTCGATGCCGTCCATGCCGGGCATCCGTACGTCCATCACGATCACGTCGGGTCGTGGCCGGAGGTCCTCGGCGAGCCGGACCGCCTCGGTGCCGGTGCCCGCCTCGCCGACGACCACGAGATCCGGGCTGTCCGCCATCAGGACGCGCAGACCCGCTCGTACCAGCGGCTGGTCGTCGACCAGGAGGACCCGGATCGGAGTGCTCATGGGGTGGGGGTTCCCTTCTGGGGCGGGTGGGGCAGCGGTAGTTCGGCGGTCACGTGGAAACCGCCTCCGGCGCGCGGCCCCGCCGAGAAGCGGCCGCCGAGGAGCGCCGCCCGCTCGCGCATGCCGACGATGCCGTAGCCGTCTCCGGGGGTGGTGGGCGCGGCGGGGGTCGGCGGGCCCTCGTCCGCGATCTCGACGAGCAGGGCGTCCTCGCCCCGCTCCACCGTCACCCGGCAGGTGCGGGTGCCCGCGTGGCGTACGACATTGGTCAGCGACTCCTGGACGATCCGGTACGCGGCCAGGTCGACCTCCGGGGGCAGCGGCCGTTCCGGGTCTCCCAGCTGCCGCATCTCGACCCGTACCCCCGCGTCCGCCGTGGACGCGGCGAGCCGCTCCAGGTCGGCGAGGCCCGGCGCCGGGCCACGCGGTGCGGGGGCGTGCCCGGGGGCGTCCTTCGCGGAGGCCCGCAGCGCGCCCAGGGTGCGGCGCAGGCCGGCGAGGGTCTCCCGGCTGGTGGTCTCGATGGTGGCGAGCGCGTTACGGGCCTCGGCGGGCTGGGTCTCGATGACCCGGCGTCCCACCCCCGCCTGAATGGCGATGACGCCGATGCTGTGCGCGATCACGTCGTGCAGTTCGCGGGCGATCCGCAGCCGTTCGGCGGTGACGGCCTCGGCCGCCGTCCGGGCGCGCAGTTCCGCCGCGTGCGAGCGCCGCTCACGGGAGGAGTGGCCCAGCAAACCGGCGGTGACCATCGCGAGCGCCAGGGCGACGACCGTGGTGACGAAGACGTCCTGGCCCGAGGTCGTGTACAGCGCCGAACCGATCTGCACGGTGAGCGTCACCGCCGCGGCGGGCAGGGCGACCCGGAGCGGGCGGTGGGCCGTGAGGCGTCCGACGCAGGCGTCGGCGGCGAGGACCGGCAGGTACGTCAGCTCGGCGGACGGCCGGGTCGTCGACGCGGCGAACAGACCGACGAGGAGCAGCCCGAGCGCCACCTCGGGCCGGCGGCGCAGGAGGGGGAGCAGCAGGCCGATGGCGACGGCGACGAGGAGGAGCCGCAGCTCGGCGGCGGCGCGGAGGGGTCCCGCCTGGAGGCCCGCGAAGAGGACGAAGGGGTGCGCGGCGGCCGCGCACCAGGCCAGAACCACGGAGGTGCGCCCGCCGGGCAGGGCGTCGGTTGTGGGGGTGGCCGTGGGGTCGGCCGCCAGAGTGGCCGCAAGGTTGGCCGAGGGGTCGGTCGCGGGGTTGGCCGCGAGGGCATCGGCGGGCGGGGCGGTGGCGGGCATGCGCCGATCGTAGGTGCGGGCGGGTGGCCGGACATCGGCCCGTGGGCGTACGCCCACGGGCCACTGCCACCGGCCCGTTTGTGGCCGGTGGGCCGATGCCGGCGGGGGCGCCGCCGCGGCACCGTGGCCCGGGTGATCGAAGTAGAGGAACTGACCAAACGTTACGACCGCCGGACCGCCGGCTCCGGCCCCCGCCGCGGCCCCCTCGGGCGGAGGGTTGCCGCAGCCGTCCGCCCCGGCCCTGGCCCCGGCTCCGACTTCAGCCCTGGCTCCCGCCCCGGCCCTGGCCCCGGCCCCGGCCCTGGCCCCGGCCCCAGCGCCAGCCCCCGCCCCCTCGGGCAAAGAGCCGCCGCATCCGTCCGCCCCGCCGTCGACCGGCTCAGCTTTACCGTGCGGCCCGGGCGGGTGACTGGGTTTCTCGGGCCCAACGGGGCCGGGAAGTCCACCACTCTGCGGCTGGTTCTGGGGCTCGACGAGCCGACCTCCGGGAGCGCGACCGTCGGCGGGCGGCGGTTTCGGGAGCTGCCCCGGGGCCTGCGGCACGTCGGGGCGCTGCTCGACGCGCACGACGTCCACGGCGGGCGGACCGCCGAGGGGCACCTCGCCGCCCTCGCCCGGAGCAACGGCATCCCGCGCCGCCGCGTCGGCGAGGTCCTCGACGAGGTGGGCCTCGCCGACGCGGCCCGCCGCCGGATCGGCGCCTACTCCCTCGGCATGAAGCAGCGCCTCGGGATCGCCGCCGCCCTGCTCGGCGACCCGCCCGTGCTGCTCTTCGACGAGCCGGTCAACGGCCTGGACCCGGAAGGGGTCCGCTGGGCGCGGGAGCTGTTCCGGCGCCTCGCCGCCGAGGGCCGCACGGTGTTCGTCTCCAGCCATCTGATGAGCGAGATGGAGCACACCGCCGACGACCTCGTCGTCATCGGCCGCGGGCGGCTGATCGCCGCCGAGAGCCTGGCGGACTTCGCCGCCCGTGGCGCCCGCCGTGGCGTGACCGTACGGACCGCCGATCCGGCCGCGGGGCCGGGCCTCGCCGCCGCCCTGATCCGCGCCGGGGCGACCGTACGGCCCCCGGAAGGAAGGGAAGGGCCGCTCACCGTCACCGGGATGGCGGCGGACCGCGTCGGGGTGCTCGCCTTCCGGCACGGCGCCCCGCTCGCCGAACTGACGTCGCGCGCGGCGTCCTTGGAAGAGGCGTTCATGGAACTGACCGCCGACAGCGTCGAGTACCAGAAGAAGGAGGGAGGCCGGTGAACGCCCGCTTCCGTGATCTGCTCGCCGGCGAGTGGATGAAGC
The DNA here is from genome assembly GCF_044764665.1 of Streptomyces sp. NPDC093795. Taxonomy (NCBI): domain Bacteria; kingdom Bacillati; phylum Actinomycetota; class Actinomycetes; order Kitasatosporales; family Streptomycetaceae; genus Streptomyces; species Streptomyces sp. NPDC093795. The sequence continues at coordinate 901,704 of NZ_JBIWIO010000001.1, read as the reverse complement.
TGTGGTCCCTGCGCTCCACCCCCTGGGCGTTCGGCGCCGGCGCGATCGCCGTCCTCGGCGTCAACCTCAGCGCGGCCTTCGCCGACCACCGGAACTACCCGAACTACTCCGAGGGCATCCGCGAACTCTTCGTGCCGGTCTGGGCGATGCGGGACGCCTTCACGCTCGGCGGGGCCATGGTGTTCATGCTCACGACCGGCGCGATCGGCGCGCTCGTGATCGTCGGCGAGTACGGCACCGGGCAGATCCGTACGACCTTCGCCGCCGTCCCCGACCGGCGGGCCGTCACGGCGGCGAAGACGCTGGTCCTCGCGGGCGTCATGCTCGGGTACGGGGCCCTCGTCGCCGGGGTGTCGTTCGCCGCCACGCAGGCGGTCCTGTCCGGCCGGGACGTGGGCATGTCGATCGGCTACCCGGGCGCGGCGGCGGCCGTCACCGCGTCCGCGCTGCTCGCTCCCGTGTGCGCGCTCGTCGGCTTCGGGCTCGGCGCCCTCCTGCGGCACACGGCGGCCACGATCGTCACCCTCACCGGCGTCCTGCTGCTGCTCCCCGCGCTTGTCGACGGGCACAGCCGCTGGTCGGCGACGTTTCTGCACGCGCTGCCGCAGGGCGCGTGGAAGCGGCTCACGGAGGTGGGGGAGTCGCCGGTGCCGGTGGAGTTCCCGTGGACGACGGGAGGGGCCTGGACGGTGTACGCGGTCTGGTCGCTCGGCGCGGTGGCGGTGGCCCTGGTGGCGATCCACCGCCGGGACGTGTGACGCGGGGGTGTTCCAGCCCCGCCGGACGTGTGAAGCGGGGCGGTCACCCCGCCGGACGCACCCCCGCAGGACCTGTGACGCGGGGCGGTCAGCGGCGGCCGTGGACCGCGCGGGCCACCCGGGGGCCCAGCCAGCGCTTGAGGCGGCGGAGCGGTTCCAGTTGTTCGGCGGCCCGGTCGATGCGGTAGTACAGCTGCGGCGGGATGTGGGGGAGCAGCGGCGAGTGGCGCTGGCCGAGAAGCGCGAACATCCGGGCCGGCTCCAGGCGCATGTACCGCGGGAGGTTCTCGTACCACTGGGCGCTGTAGCGGGCCGCGCTCTGCGCGGAGACGAGTTCGGCGCGGCGCCGCTTCCCGTACGTCGTGAGGGCCGTGTCGAGGTCGGTGTGCGCGCGCAGGGCGTCCGCGAGGGCGAGTGCGTCCTCCAGGGCCAGGGTCGTGCCCGCGCCGATCGAGTAGTGGGTGGTGTGGGCGGCGTCGCCGAGGAGGACCAGGTTGCCGCGGTGCCAGACCCGGTTGGTGAGGGTGCGGAAGGTGAGCCACTGGGCGGTGTCGTCGACCCGGTCGCGGCCGATCAGCTCGTGCCCGTCGAGGAGGTCGTGGAAGAGCTTCTCCAGGAGGCGCAGGCCCTCGGTCTCGCCGCGCGTGTCGAGGCCGAGACCCGTCCACGTCTCGGGGGAGCACTCGACGACACAGGTGGAGCGCTCGCCGCTGAAACCGTAGGCGTAGCACCAGATCCAGCCGTGCTCGGTCTCCTTGAACGCGAAGCTGAACGAGTCGAAGACCTTGGTGGTGCCGAGCCAGATGTACTGGTTGCGGCCGCTCACGACCTCGCTGCCGAAGTGGTCCGCGTGCGCCTCGCGAAGGACGCTGTTCACGCCGTCGGCGGCGACGACCAGGTCCGCGTCGGCCAGTTCGGGCGCGTCCGCGCCGGGGATGTCGTGCTCGAACTCGACCCGTACGCCGAGTTCCCCGGCCCGGTCGGCGAGCAGCGCGAGCATCCGCCGTCGCCCGATGCCGAAGCCGGCGTCGCCGCGGTGGACGGTCCGCTCGTCGCGGACGATCGCGACGCCGTCGTTCCAGGTCACGGAGGCCTCCGCGACGGCCGCCGCGGACTCGGGGTCGCCCGCGCGCAGCTTGTCGAGGAGCCCGGCCCAGTACGTCACGCCCCAGCCGTACGTGGAGCCCGCCGGGTTCCGCTCGTACACGACGATGTCGTGGGCGGGATCCTGCCGCTTCAGCAGGATCGAGAGGTAGAGGCCGGCGGGGCCGCCGCCGACGATCGCGAGCTTCACGTGCGCTCCCACTGGGGCTGAGTTACTGACACGGTGCGGTTGAAGGGCAACGCAGAGTAGCAGCGGTGGGGTGTGCGTACGGGCGAGGCGCGGTGTCGCGTACGGGCGAGGCGCGGTCTACGGCAGCAGCCGTCGCTCCTTCGCCACCGACACCGCGCCCGCCCGCGTGTCGACGCCGAGCTTGGCGTAGATGCGGCCGAGGTGCGTCTTGACCGTCGCCTCGCTGATGAACAGGGCCCGCGCGATCTCCCGGTTGCCGAGGCCCCGCCCCAGCTGGCCGAGGATGTCCCGCTCCCGGTCCGTGAGGCTCGGGCCCGCCGCGCCCCGCATCCGGTCCATGACCCGGCTGGCGACCGGCGGGGAGAGGGCGGTGCGGCCCTGGGCGGCCGAGTGGATGGCGGCGAACAGCTCCTCGGGCCGCTCGGCCTTCAGGAGGTAGCCGGTCGCGCCCGCCTCGATCGCCCGGGTGATGTCGGCGTCCGTGTCGTACGTGGTGAGGACGAGGACGTGGACGCCGGTGGGCGCGATCAGCCGGGTCGCCTCCACGCCGTCGATGCCCGCGCCCAGCTGGAGGTCCATCAGGACGACGTCGGGCTTCAGCTTCGCCGCCATGGCGACGGCCTCCTCGCCGCTGCCCGCCTCGCCGACGACCTCGATGTCGGGGGTGCTGCCGAGCAGCGCGAGCAGGCCGGCGCGGACGACGACATGGTCGTCGCAGAGGAGGATCCGTACGGACATCACGACTCCAGGGAGAGCGGGATCGCGGCCGAGAGCACGGTGCCCTCGCCGGGGGTGGACTCGACCGTCAGGGTGCCGCCGAGCTGCTGGGCCCGCACGCGCATCGCGGGCAGTCCGTGGCCGCGTACCCCGCCCGGCGTCTCGACGGGGTCGAAGCCGCGGCCGTCGTCGGCGATGTCCAGGACCACCTGGTCGTCGAGGTACGTCAGGGTCAGGGCGGCGGAGTCGGCGGCGGCGTGCTCGCGGATGTTGGCGAGGGCGCCCTGCGCGATGCGGAGCAGCGCCGACTGCACCCGTTCGGGCAGCGGTACGGCCGTTCCGTCGACCCGGAAGGCCGCCGACTCGCGGGCGGCGAGACCGCGCAGGGCCTCTTCGAGGCCGCCGCCCTCGGCGAGGTCGGCGGGCGCGAGGTCGTGCACGAAACGGCGGGCCTCGGCGAGGTTGCGCTCGGCGATGGACTCGGCGGTACGGACGTGGCGGCGGGCGGTCGACGGGTCGCTGTCCCAGGTGCGGTCGGCCGCCTGGAGCAGCATCTGCTGACTCGACAAGCCCTGCGCCAGGGTGTCGTGGATCTCCATGGAGAGCCGCTGGCGCTCGGCGAGGGTGCCCTCGCGGCGCTCGATCGCGGCCAGTTCGCGGCGGGTGCGGATCAGGTCGTCGATGAGGGCCCGCTGACGGGTCGCCTGCCGGTCGGAGTACACGAACACGCCGGTGGCGATGGCGGCGACGGCCGGCGGGGCGACGATCAGGTTCGGGTCCCAGCCGCCGTGCGCGAGCTGCACCTGCGCGAACACCACGAACACGGTGAGCAGCGCGACCAGGCCGAGGGCGGCGCGCGCCGGGAGGGTGCGAAGGCCCGTGTAGAAGAGCGGCACCGCGCACCAGGCGAAGCTGGGCGCCAGGACGACGAGGAGGATCCAGACGGCGACGACCGTACTCAGCCAGGCGATGCGGCGGGGCGCGGCGCGGGTGCCGACGACGGGGCCGAGGAGGTAGAGGGAGGCGAGGGCGCCGGAGAGGGCGACGATCCAGGGGCTGCGGTCCTCCCAGGGGTGCCGCAGCAGGAAGCGGACGAGCGAGGCGCCGAGGAGGAGGAAGAAGGCGATGTGCATGACCCGCGCCAGCCAGGGGGCGTCGGGGTCGCGCTCGGGCGGTGACGGGTGGGCGGTGTGGCCGCGGTCCCGGTCGGCCTCGCCCGGGCGGGCCGTGTCCTGGCTGCGCTGCCCGGGCTGCGCCGGGCGGTCGGGCTTCTCGGGCTCCGCCGGGCGGGCGGGGTTCTCGGGCTCCGCCGGGCGGTCGGGCTTCTCGGGGTTCGTCGGCCGTGTCACGTTCCCACCTTCCTCCCGCCCTTCTGACCTGGGGATATCTGTCCATCCTGGCCCCGGGGGACCACGCGGGCATCAGCCGATCGGCTGACCCGGCCGTCCTCCAGTGTGCGCGAGGAGGGCAGCCGGACCGTGGACCGAACGGCCCGGGTTCCGGCCACAGGATGGATCTCGGAGCGAACGAGTCGAACTTCCCGAACCGCCCCGCCCCACCTCATCCCGGCCCGAGCCACCCCACCCGCCCCACCTCACCCTCACGGAGTTCCCCATGAAGAAGATCCTCTTCGGCGCCACCGCCGCCGCCGTCATCGCCGCCGGTACCTTCGGCGTGGTCTCCGCGAACGCCTCCGCCCCGGCCGCCGCCCCCGCCGCCGCGGTTCGCGCCGACGCCGGCAACGACAACCTCCAGCAGTCGACGCACCTGACGATCGAGGCCGCCACGAAGGCCGCCCAGGCGACCCTGGACGCCGCCGAGAAGGAGAACCAGCGCGTCTCCGTCGCCGTCGTCGACCGCAACGGCAACACCATCGTCACCCTGCGCGGCGACGGCGCGGGCCCGCAGTCCTACGAGTCCGCCGAGAAGAAGGCGTACACCGCCGTCTCCTGGAACGCCCCCACCTCCGAGCTCGCCAAGCGCCTCACCAACGCGCCCACCCTCAAGGACATCCCCGGCACCCTCTTCCTCGCCGGTGGCGCCCCCGTCACCGCCAAGGGCGCCCCCATCGCCGGCATCGGTGTCGCCGGCGCCCCCTCCGGCGACCTCGACGAGAAGTTCGCCCAGGCCGGCGTCGCCGCCCTCAACAAGTAGGGCGAGCAGCCCCTCAGCCGGTGACGGCGCCCGGATCCCCCGCCGGGCGCCGTCACCTTTTCCGTATCCGTCCTGCTTAGGATCGGTACGTGAACCTCAGCCGTACCCGAGCGGCCACGTCCCTGTCCGCCGCCCTCGCCGTCCTCACCGCCCTCGCGCTGCTCGCGGGCGGCTGCACCACGGCTCTCAGCGGTGTGCGGGGGACGCCCGGGGCCGCCGGGCTGCGCGACCCGTACTTCCCGAAGCTCGGCAACGGCGGCTACGACGTGGGGCACTACGCCCTGACCCTCGCCTACGACCCGCGCACCGGGCGGCTCGACGGCACCGCCGAGATCACCGCCCGCGCCGGCCAGGACCTCAGCGCCTTCAACCTCGACCTGGCCGGACTCACGGTCGGCCGTGCGTCCGTCGACGGTGAGCCCGCCGCGGTCAACCGGGCGGGGAACGAACTGACGCTCCGGCCGCGCGAGGAGATCCGCGAGGGCGCGGAGTTCCGCACCACCGTCACGTACACGGGCGTGCCCGAGGCGATCACCGACGCGGACGGCACCCGGGAAGGCTGGCTGCGCACCGACGACGGGGCCGTCGCGGTCGGCCAGCCGGTCGGCTCCATGACCTGGTTCCCCGGCAACCACCATCCCTCGGACAAGGCCGCGTACGAGATCACCCTCACCGTCCCGGCCGGTGTCGAAGCCGTGTCCAACGGCGTCAGGACCGCCCGCCGGGCGGCGCCGGACGGCCGTGTCACCAGCGTGTGGCAGGCGCCCGAACCGATGGCGAGCTATCTGGCGACGGTCGCGATCGGCCGGTTCCGGACGGACACGGCGACCGCCCTCGGCTCCGTGCCCGTCCTCACGGCCGCCGATCCGGCGGTCGCGGCGGGCAGCGCCGCGCTCCTCGACGAGATCCCGAAGATCCTCGACCGGCAGACCCGGCGCTTCGGCCCGTACCCCTTCACGGCCGCCGGGGCGGTCGTCACCGAGGACGGGACCCTCGGCTACGCCCTGGAGACCCAGACCCGGCCCGTCTTCCCCGCCGCCTCGTTCGACCGGACGACCCTCGTCCACGAGCTGGCCCACCAGTGGTTCGGCAACTCCGTGACGCCCGAGACGTGGCGGGACCTGTGGCTGAACGAGGGCTTCGCGACGTACGCGGAATGGCTGTACGCGGAGGAGTACGGGGGCGTCCCCGCGCGGACCAGCTTCGCCCGCGCCTTCGCCCAGCAGATCAACTGGACCTTCCCGCCGGCCGACCCGCCCTCCGCCGCCAACCTCTTCGACCCGCCCGTGTACCAGCGGGGCGCGATGGTCCTCCACAAGCTCCGCGAGACCGTCGGGGACAAGGTCTTCGGCGAGATCCTGCGCGGCTGGCCCGCGAAGTACCGTCACGCCAACGCCTCCACGGCCGACTTCACGGCCTACGTGGAGGCCGTCGCCGGACGGGACCTCGACGGCCTGTGGAAGGTCTGGCTGTACGGGGACGGGAAGCCGGACCGGCCGTAGAGCCGCGGCGGGGCTGTACGGGGGCGGGAAGCGGGATCGACCGTAGAGCCCCGGCCGAATGTTCCGCCCGGGGCTCTACGGTGTCACCGCGTCAGACGCGTCGGGCGTCGTCTCAGAGGTTGACGCCGAAGTCGCGGGCGATGCCCTCCAGGCCCGAGGCGTAGCCCTGGCCGACCGCGCGGAACTTCCACTCGGCGCCGTTGCGGTAGAGCTCGCCGAAGACCATCGCGGTCTCGACGGCGGCGTCCTCGGAGAGGTCGTAGCGGGCGATCTCGGCGCCGCCGGCCTGGTTGAGGATGCGGATGTACGCGTTCCGCACCTGGCCGAAGTTCTGCGAGCGGTTCACCGCGTCGTAGATGGAGACCGGGAAGACGATCTTGTCGACGTTCGGCGGGAGGGCCGCCAGGTTGACGTTGATCTGCTCGTCGTCGCCGCCGCCCTCGCCGGTGCGGTTGTCACCGGTGTGGACGATGGTCTGGTCCGGCGTCGCCTTGTTGTTGAAGAAGACGAAGTGCGCGTCGGACGCGACCTTGCCCGCGCCGTCCACGCCGATCGCGGAGGCGTCGAGGTCGAAGTCGGTGCCGGTGGTCGTACGGACGTCCCAGCCGAGGCCCACGGTGACAGCGGTGAGGCCCGGGGCCTCCTTGGTCAGAGAGACGTTGCCGCCCTTGGACAGGCTCACAGCCATGGAAAGTCCCTTTCATCGTGGTGTCTTCGCCTGGAGAAACGCGTACGCGCCTCCGGCGGTTCCCGGAGGCATTCGTACCTTGCGCGGCGTCCGGGCGAAAACAGGATGACTCCGATGGCCCCCTGCGGGGAACATGAGGGGCATGTCCGGTCCGTATCCCATCCGCGGCTCCGTCTCGCTCCCCGAGGCCGAGCTCCAGTGGCGTTTCTCGCGTTCGTCGGGCCCGGGCGGACAGCATGTGAACACCAGCGACTCCCAGGTCGAGCTCCGCTTCGACCTCGCCGCCACCGATTCGCTGCCCGAGGTGTGGAAGGCCCGCGCCCTGGAGCGCCTCGCCACCCGCCTGGTCAACGGGGTCGTGACGGTCCGCGCCTCGGAGCACCGCTCCCAGTGGCGCAACCGCGAGACGGCGGCGGTCCGCCTGGCCGCCCTGCTCGCCGAGGCGACGGCACCGCCGCCGAAGCCCCGCAGAGCGACGAAGATCCCGCGCGGTATCAACGAGCGCCGGCTGCGGGAGAAGAAGCAGCGCTCGGAGACCAAGCGCACCCGCCAGTCCCGCGACTGGGGCTGAGTCCCCCTCCCGCGTGTCCCGTCCCGCGCGCCCCGTCCCGCGCGCCCCGTCCGGTCAGGACAGGTGCCGGTACTTCCCCTGGTAGTACGTCAGCGGGCCGCCCTCCGCCGCCAGGGCACCCACCGTCAGGACCCGTCCCACGACGAGCGTGTGGTCACCGGCGACGACGCGGCTCTCCGTACGGCATTCCAGGGTCGCGAGCGCGCCGCCCATCAGCGGGGCGCCGCTCACCTCGCCGCGGGCGTACGGCAGGTCGGCGAAGAGGAGCCGGTCGCTGACGCGGTTCTTCATCGCGAAGCGCCCGGCGATGTGCCGCTGGCTCTCGGACAGGATCGACACCGCCCAGACGGGCACGTCGGTGAGCAGGTCGTCCATGCGGGAGCCGTTTCGGAGGCTCACCAGGACCAGGGGCGGGTCGAGGGAGACGGACACGAAGGCGGTGGCCGTCATGCCGACGTCCTCGCCGCGCGGGCCGTCGTCGGGGTCGTGCGCGGTCACGAGGACCACGCCCGCCGCGAGGCGGGACATCGCCGCCCGGAAGTCGTCGTTGCTCACCCCCTCAGCATGCGGGATGGCCAGATCGGACACGGGGGGCGAGGCGGGAGTCTTCTGCAGCACACTCGCACGCTAGTCCGGCCGCTCCGGGTGCCGCATCGGGCCGGGGGACCAGTCCGGCACCCCCGCCGGTCCTAGGACCCGGAGCCGGGCGCGGGCCCGATGCGGGATTGACCCGGGGCCCGGTGCGGCGCCGGTGCCGGGCCCGGTGCGGGCCTGAGCCGGGCCCGATGCGGGGCCATTTGCCGGACCCGTCGTGACCCGCCATGATCTGCTGTGACTTGAGTCACAGAGCCCAGTATTTGCTGACCCTGTGTACCTGGGGTGCAGCTCGCTGTGATTCAGTGGCGGTGATGGTGCAGCACGAAGCCGATGAGAACCCTGGAGTTGCTGTCGAGGTCTCGGGGAGAGCGAGCGATGGAGACCGAGTCGGAGCCGTACGTCCGTCTCTCGACCCTGCGGCAGCTGCATCAGGTCGTGGCGGACCTCAACACTGCGCGCAGCCTGGCGGACACCCTGCAGACCGTCGCCGACGGTGTGGTCGCCGGTCTCAACTACGAGCTGGCCTGCGTCAACCTCGTACGCCCCGACGGTGACCTCGTCGTCGCCGCCTTCGCCGGAAGCTCCGCCGCGGAGGCCCTGATCACCGGCCGGGTCGGCTCCCGCGCCTCCTGGGAGCGGCGCCTCGCCATGGCGGACGCCTGGGGCGACCTGCGGTTCATACCGCACACCGAGGGCTGGGTGCTCATGGAGGACGACGTCCCCCAGTGGCACACCGACGGCCCCGCGCCCCGCTTCGAGGACGAGTGGCACCCGCACGACCGCCTCTACGCCCCCATGTACGCCTCGGGCTCCGGCCGAGAGCTCCTCGGCGTCATATCCGTCGACCGTCCGCGCAACGGCCGGCACCCCGGCCCCTGGGGCCAGGAGGCGCTCCAGATGTACGCCTCCCAGTCGGCGATCGCCATCAGCAACGCCCGCCTCCGCTCCAACATGCAGCGCGCCCTCGTCCGGCTCGAACGCGAGCAGCAGGCCCTGCGCGCCAGCGAGGAGTCGTTCCGCCAGGCCTTCGAGTACGCGCCCTCCGGCATGGCCATCGCCGAGATGGGCGGCGACCAGCACGGCCGGCTGCTCCGCACCAACGACGCCCTGTGCAGACTCCTCGGCCGGCCCGCCTCCGTCATGCGGCGCTACTCCTTCGCCGACCTCGTCCACCCCGAGGACATAGGGACCCTCCTGCGGACCTCCGCCGAGGGCGGCCGGGCCGAGCTGCGGCTCGGGCGGCGCGACGGCACCTATGTGTGGGTGTCCCTCCGTAACTCGGTCGTCGCCGACACCGCCGACGGCCCCCGCTTCCTCCTCACCCACGTCGAGGACATCGAGGAGCGCAAGCGGCACGAGCTCCAGCTCGCCCACCGCGCCTCGCACGACGCCCTCACCGGCCTCCCCAACAGCGCCGAGCTGCGCTCCCGGCTCTCCGCCCGGATCTGCGAACGCCCGACGGCGGCACCCGCCGCGGCCGCGCAGGCCGGCGGGTACGACGGCGGCTACGACTCCGGGCGCGACGGCGGCTACGAGACGGGCCACGACCCGGGCCACTCCGGTTACGACCCCGGCCACTCCGGCTACGCCCCCGTGCCCGCCCCCCACCCCGGCTCCCCCGGCTCCTCCCCGTACGAGGTGCCGTACGAGCACGAACACGAGCACGGCTTCGGTTTCGAGCCGGCGGGCGTCGGCCCGTACGACCACCATGTGCACATGGTCGCTCCCACGGGGGGTGACATCGACGACGGCACCAAGGGCCTCGCCGTCCTCTTCTGCGACCTCGACGGCTTCAAGTCGATCAACGACCGCTTCGGGCACCACACCGGCGACGCCGTCCTCATCGAGGTCGCCCGCCGGCTCACCAGCGGCGTCCGCGACGGGGACACCGTCGCCCGGCTCGGTGGTGACGAATTCGTCGTCCTCGCCGACGGCCTCGGCGCGGCCGACGCCGCCGACCTGGCCGTTCGCCTCCGCAACGCGATCATCCCGCCGATCCGGGTGGACGGCCGGGCGGTCCGCGTGGGGGCCAGTTTCGGCATCGGCTGGGCCGAATGCGGGATGTCGGTGGAAGAGGTCCTGAACTCCGCCGACCAGCGGATGTACGTGGAGAAGCGCTCCCGCGCCAAGCTCCACCGACGCGCGGGCTGAGGCGCCGGACTCCGCCTCGGCAGCCCCCCGCCGGAGCCGGGGCCGATTCGGGGGTCTGCCCGTTCGAGGTAGGCTCGGCCGGTCGGCGACGGCTGGCGAGCATGGAGAGGAACCCGGATGGCTGCCGGTAACGACGGCGCGAACAAGCCCGAGAACGACGACCCGTTCGGCTACCTGTACGCGGACGGTCAGGCAGCGGGCGCCCAGCCCCCGGGGGGCGGTGGCTACGGCTACCCCGGCCCGGCGCAGGCTCAGCCCGGCGTGCCACGGACCTCGTACAACCAGGTCAGAACGGTCGGCGAGCGTCAGTACGGCGGGCAGACCCAGGGCCACGGGCAGGCCTACGTACCGCCGCAGCAGCAGGCCACGTACGGCCAGCCGCAGGCGCAGTACGCCGCCCCCGAGACCTACGGCGGCCCGCCGCGGCAGTCCCCGCCGCCGCAGCACCAGCACGGTGGCTCCGGCCGGGGTCCCAACACCAAGGGTCTGCTCATCGGCGCTGTCGCCGTCGTCGCGGTCGTCGTGATCGGCATCACGGCCGCCGTGATCAGCAACAGCGGCGGAGACGACAAGGACAAGCAGGCCGGCGGCGGCACGACCGCGACCGCGCCCGCGCAGGTCTCCGAGAAGCCCAGCGCCGAGCCGAGCGCCGACGAGACCCCGGTCGAGCTGCCGAAGCAGGACGCGGCCACCCTGAAGCTGGGCGGCACCGCGGGCCTCGCGAAGGACGTGAAGGGCGCGGAGGGCTCGGACGGCACGTACGTCGCGGGCTTCAACCAGGTCGGTTCCTCGGTGACCTGGAAGGCGAACATGCCGGTGGACGGCGACTACCGCCTGACCGTGCGCTACGCCATCCCGGCCGTCGACGCCAACGCGACCCTGACGGTCAACGGCAAGGTGAACTCCTCGCCGATAGGCCTCAAGAACTTCATCCACTCCTCCGACCCGAACCTGGAGAAGAACTGGCAGACCACCTGGGCGCCGGTCACCCTCCAGAAGGGCGAGAACGAGATCAGGATCTCGTGCGAGACGGGCAACCAGTGCGACGTGCTGCTGGACTGGCTGGAAGTCACGCCGCCCCAGTAGACCCGGAAAGCCGACCACGGTCGACGCCCTGGTCGGCACGGTCGGCATGACCTGCCCGGCTGCTACGGCCGGTCAGGTCCGGTTCCGGTTCCTCGGTGACCTTCACCTGGGGCCGCAGCTCCTCGTAGGCGGTGGCGTCGAACTCCCCGGCCACCGGGGACAGGACCGTCGCCGCCGACAGGGCGACCGCGCGGGCGAGCCGCTCCGGCCAGGGCGTCCCGTCGACCAGGCCCGACAGGAGGCCCGCGACGGCCGAGTCGCCCGCGCCCGTGGGGTTGCCCTTCACGGCGGCGGGCGGCGCCGCCCGCCACATGCCCTCGGGGGTGGCGGCGAGCAGGCCCTCGGGGCCGAGCGAGGAGACGACCGCGCGGGCGCCCCGCCCCCGTGCGTCGCGGGTCGCGCGCAGCGGGTCGCGGGAGCCGGTGAGCTGGGCGAGCTCGTCGGCGTTGGGTTTGACCAGGTCAGGCCGGGCGGCGATACCGCGCCGCAGGGGTTCGCCGCTGGTGTCGAGGAGGACGGGCACGGCGGCCGCGCGGGCGAGCCGGACGAGTTCCGCGTACGCCCCGACGTGGATGCCCGGCGGGAGGCTGCCGCAGAGCGCGACCGCCGCGGCGCCGTCCAGGAGCGTGGTGAAGAGGGTGCGGAACGCGGCCCACTCGGCGGGGGTGACGTTCGGCCCGGGTTCGTTGAGCTGGGTGGTGTCGCCGCTCGCGGAGTCGACGACGGCGACGGTACGGCGAGTGGGGCCCGCGGTCCCGACGAGTTCGTCCCGGACCGGGGTCGCCGCGAGCCGGTCGCGGAGCACGGCACCGGTCGCGCCGCCCGCGAAGCCGGTGGCGACGGTCTCGTACCCGAGGGCGGCGAGGACACGGGCCACGTTGAGGCCCTTGCCGCCGGGGCGTTCGACGACCTGGGTGACCCGGTGCGAGGCGTGCGGAGTGAGGGCGGGGACCCGGTAGGTCAGGTCCAGTGCCGTGTTGAGGGTGACCGTGAGGATCACCTGTCCACCCCCGTACTCCGTACACCGTGTGAAGTCCTGTGGAACGTACGTTCCGACGGGGACCGATCATGCCAAACGAAAGGCGGTTGGCCCAGTCCCCCGGCCGACCGCCCTCGCGTATGACTCCTGATCGGATGACTCCTGGTCAGGTGGCTTCTGAACAGGTGGCTTCTGATCAGGCCGTCGTCGGGTCCACGATCCACTCGCCCTTGCGCATGACGCCCTTGAGGTTGAACTCGGCGTCGAGGACGGCGATGTCGGCGTCCTTGCCGGGTTCGAGGGAGCCGACGCGGTCGTACACGCCGAGGAGGCGGGCGGGGTTGGCCGAGATGGCCTCGACGATCGCCGTGAGGGGGAGGCGGTCGACGGTGGCGGCGCGCTTGAAGGCGCGGTCCAGGGTGAGGGTCGAGCCGGCGATGGAGTCGCCCTCGACGAGGCGGGCGACGCTGTCCTTCACCTCGACCTCGAGGGTGCCGAGCATGTACCGGCCGTCGCCGAAGCCCGCCGCGTCCATGGCGTCGGTGATGAAGGCGACGCGCTCGGGGCCCGCGTGGTGGAAGGCGAGCTCCAGGGCGGCGGGGTGGAGGTGGGTGCCGTCGTTGATGAGCTCGACGGTGATCCGCTCGTCCTCCAGGAGGGCGGCGATGGGGCCGGGGGCGCGGTGGCCGAGGCCGGGCATCGCGTTGTAGAGGTGGGTGGCGACGGTGGCGCCCGCGTCGATGGCCTGGACGGTCTGCTCGTACGTCGCGTCGGTGTGGCCGATGGCGGCGATCACGCCGTGCTCGGCGAGGAGGCGTACGGAGTCGATGCCGCCGGGCAGCTCGGTGGCGAGGGTGACCATCTTGGCCTGGCCCCGGGCGGCGTCGATCAGCTTGCGCACCTCGGCCGGGTCGGGGTCGCGCAGGAGCGTCTCGTCGTGGGCGCCCTTGCGGCAGGGGGAGATGAACGGGCCCTCGAAGTGGAGGCCGGCGATCTCGCCCTGCTCGGCGAGCTCGGAGAGCAGACCGGCGCGCTGGGTGAGGAAGTCCATCTCGCCGGTGACGAAGGAGGCGACGACGGTGGTGGTGCCGTGCAGCCGGTGGGTGTCGACGCCCTTGAGGACCTCGTCGACGGTGCCGGAGGTGAAGGAGGCGCCGCCGCCGCCGTGGTTGTGCATGTCGACGAAGCCGGGGACGAGCCAGTGGCCGGTCAGGTCGACGACGGGGGCGCCCTCGGGGGCGCTGCCGGTGATGCGGTCACCCGTGACGATCACGCGTCCGTTCTCGACGATCCCGGTGGGCAGCACGACGTGTGCGCCGGCGAGAACCTTGTGATCGGCCATCAGGCGGAAACCTCCGAGTCGGTGGAGTGCGGATCGTGGTCGTCGTGCTGCTCGTGCTGGTCGTCGTGCTGGTCGGTCTGCTGGTCGTGCTGGTCTGCCTGCTGCTCGGCGAGCAGGTCCCAGGCGAGGAGGCCCGCGCCCAGGCATCCGGCGGTGTCCCCGAGGGCCGCCGGCACGATGGAGGGCAGCTTCTGGAACGTGACTCGCTCCTCCACCGCGGCCCGGAGTGGTGTGAACAAGGTTTCCCCCGCCTCGGCGAGTCCGCCACCGATGACGAGCGTGCGGGGGTCGAGCAGGGTGAGCGCGGTGACCAGACCGTCGGCGAGGGCGTCGACGGCGTCCTGCCAGACCCGGAGGGCCGTGGTGTCGCCGGACTCGACGGCCTTGGCGCAGTCGGCGGCGTCGGCGTCCGGGTCGCCGCTCGCCTCGGCCCAGGCCTGGGAGACGGCGGAGGCGGAGGCGTACCGCTCCAGGCAGCCGCGCTGGCCGCAGCCGCAGGCGGTGCCGCCGGGGCGGACGACGATGTGGCCGATCTCGCCGGCGTAGCCGTGGGCGCCGGCCTCGATGCGGTCGCCGATGCCGATGGCGCCGGCGATGCCGGTGCCGAGGGGCACGAAGAGGAAGCGGTCGGCGCCGTTGCCCGCGCCGATACGGCCTTCGGCGAGGCCGCCGGTGCGGACGTCGTGGCCGAGTGCCACGGGGATGCCGCCGAGGCGGCGGCTGAGGAGTTCGCGCATGGGAACGTCGCGCCAGCCGAGGTTGGCGGCGTAGACGGCGATGCCGTTCTCGGCGTCGACGATTCCGGGGACGGCGACTCCGGCGGCCGCGGCGGACTCTCCGTACCGCTCGTGGCCGAGGGTGCGGAGGTCTTCGGCGAAGCCGAGGATCGTCTCCACGACCGCCTCTGGACCGCGGTCGCGGCCGGTGGCGCGGCGGGCCTCGTGCAGCAGGGTGCCGTCCGCCCCGACGAGGGCGGCCTTCATGCCGGTGCCGCCCACATCCAGGGCGATGACGTGTCTCACGGAGGACAGTCTCGCGTGCTGGGACCCAAAAGGTCTAGTCCACTGTTGAGGATTGTTGCGTACGGATACAAATCCGGGGCCCGTCATGGGGTCATGATCCCGCCGGTGTTGCGGAAGAGAAACCGGACTGGTGTAGACCTCTAATCAGGCACGGGAGAGACTTGTCCCCTGCGCGGAGCCGACGACAGGGCTCCGAGCAGCTCAACGACGAGCAAAAGGTGGATGAAGCCGTGGAGCGGCGACGATTCCTTGGATTGACCGCGGCCGCCGCCGCACTCGGACTGACCGCCACGGTCGCCGGCTGCGGCTCCCTGGGGGGTGACTCCGGCGACGTGACCCTCAGACTGGTCGCCGCCGAGTACGACCTCAACGGCGGCGACAGCACCAAGAAGTACTGGACCGACCTCGTCGCCGCCTACGAGGCCGAGCACCCCGGCGTCAAGGTGGAGGTGCGGGTCGAGTCCTGGGACGACGTCGACCGCAAGGTCGCCGAGATGGTCAAGGCCGACGAGGCCCCCGACATCGCGCAGATCGGCTCCTACGCCGACTACGCGGCCGCCGGTGAGCTCTACGCCGCCGACGAGCTGCTCTCCATACCCGTCCAGGCCAACTTCCTCGCCCCGCTCGTCGACGCCGGCGAGTACAAGCGGACGCAGTACGGCCTGCCCTTCGTGGCCTCCACCCGGTCCCTCTTCTACAACAAGGCCCTCTTCAAGGACGCCGGTGTCGAGGCCCCCACCACGTGGGCCGAGCTCGCCGCCGCCGCCGAGAAGCTGAAGGACAACGGTGTCCGCACCCCGTTCGCGCTGCCGCTCGGGCCCGAGGAGGCCCAGGGCGAGGCCCTGATGTGGCTGCTCAGCGGCGGCGGTGGCTGGACCGACGGCACCGACCGGTACGCCGTCGACTCCGACGCCAACATCCGCACCTTCGAGTGGCTCAAGCAGAACCTCGTCGGCAAGGGCCTCACCGGGCCCGTCGCGCCCGGCAAGCTCAACCGCAAGGCCGCCTTCGCCGCCTTCGCGAAGGGCGAGGTCGGCATGCTCAACGGCCACCCCTCGCTCCTCCAGCAGGCCGCCAAGAAGGGCGTCGAGGTCGGACAGGTCCCGCTGCCCGGCGTCGACGGTCCGGCGGAGGCCGCCATGGGCGTCGCCGACTGGCTCATGGGCTTCAAGCAGAACGGTCACCGCAAGGAGATCGGCGACTTCCTCAACTTCGTCTTCAGCGACGCGAACGTCCTGAAGTTCGCCGGCGACAACGACCTCCTGCCGGTCACCGTCAGCGCCTCCACCCGGATGGAGACCGAACCCGAGCACGCCGACCTGCGGGTCTTCCTGAAGACGCTCCCGGACAGCCAGCTCCCGCCGGTCGGCAAGACGTCCTGGGGCCAGGTCAGCGAGCACATCAAGCAGAACATCGGCAAGGCCGTCTCCCCGGCCGGGCGCCCCGCCGACGTCCTCGGCTCGATCAGCCGGATGGCGACGGCGGCGGAGAACGCCGAGTAAGCCGAGTAATAGGTTGGTCTTATGACCGAGGATGGCCGTATGGCTGAGGATGGTCGTATGACCGAGGACGACGGCGTATGACCGAGGACGGCGTATGACCGAGGACGGTCGCGCGACCGAGGACCGGGAAGCGGTGGACCCCGGCGACGACGAGAGCGGGCTCGGCGCGCGCGAGCGGGCCCTCCTCGCCGTCGAGCGCCGCTCCTGGCCCGGCCCCGGCGCCAAGGAACGAGCGGTACGCGAGCGGCTCGGGCTCTCCCCGACCCGCTACTACCAGCTGCTCAACGCCCTCCTCGACGACCCGCGCGCCCTCGCCCACGACCCGGTGACGGTCAACCGCCTCCGCCGGGTGAGGGCGGAGAGGCAGCAGCGGCGCTGAGACGGGCGCGGAGGACCCGTACAGGGGCGCCGCGCTCGTCATGCGGGACGCCCCGCTGACGTGGGCGCCTCGCGTCGGTAGGGTCGGGGCATGGTCAGCAGCCTTCCGCACCCGACCACATCCGCCGGCCGCGACGGTCTGGCCGCGCTTCTCGCGCGGCCCGAGAAGGCCGTCGTCGCCCTCGACTTCGACGGCACACTCGCCGAGATCGTCGCCGACCCCGAACAGGCCCGCGCCCACCCCGGCGCCGTCGCGGCGCTCGCCGCGCTCGCCCCCAGGGTCGCCTCCGTCGCCGTCGTGACCGGCCGCCCCGCGGGGGTCGCCGTGCGGTACGGCGGCTTCGCCGGGGCGCCCGGCCTTGAGCACCTGGTGGTCCTCGGCCACTACGGCGCCGAACGCTGGGACGCCGTCACCGGCACCGTCCAGGCCGCCGCCCCGCACCCGGGGGTGGCCTCGGTACGCGCCGAGCTCCCCGGCTTCCTGGACCGGGCCGGGGCCTGGCCGGGCGTCTGGATCGAGGAGAAGGGCCGCGCGGTCGCCGTCCACACCCGCCGCGCCTCCGACCCCGAGCGGGCCTTCGAGGCGCTGAAGGGCCCGCTCGGCGAGCTCGCCACCCACCACGGCCTGGTGCTGGAACCGGGCCGCATGGTCCTGGAGCTGCGGCCGCCCGGCATGGACAAGGGCGTGGCGCTCGCCGAGTACGTACGGGAGGTGGGCGCCGGGTCCGTGCTCTACGCGGGTGACGACCTGGGCGACCTGCCCGCCTTCGCCGCCGTCGAGAAGCTCCGCTCCGACGGCACCCCGGGCCTCCTGGTGTGCAGCGGCTCCACCGAGGTGCCGGAACTCACCGACCGCGCGGACCTCGCGGTGGCCGGCCCGCCGGGAGTCGTGGACTTCCTCGCGGGGCTCGCGGCGGCGGTACGGGGGGACTGAGCGGCCGCGTCGAGTCGGGGGCTCACTTCACCAGCAGGTCGACGACGCCCGTCAGGTCCTCCTCGCCGCTGCCCACGGCGAGGCGGCGGCGCATGAGCTCGAAGTACGGCTGGATCAGCTCCGGGCTGACGCCCTGCTGCTCGGCCGTCGTCAGGAAGGTCGGCGTGCCGGCCACCTGCATCGCCAGGTTGGAGACCACGTCCCTGGTGTAGTCGCCGCTCTTCAGCTGGGCGGCGGTCTGCAGCACGGAGGGGCCCGCCATCGCCGCGATCCAGCCGGAGAGCAGCGGGGCGAACGCGGTCGGGTCGATGTCCTCCCTGCGGATCAGGGCGAAGGCGTGCGCGACGCCCCCGAACATGCCGTACATGGCGCTCAGCAGGGCCACGTCGTGCAGCGCCGCAAACCCGGCGTCCTCACCGACGTAGGTCGTGCCGACCGGGACGGCGAGGGTCTCGCGGTGGAGTTCGAACAGCTCCCGCGAGCCGCTGTAGAAGACGTACCCGCCGGCCTCCGGGACACCGACCATCGGCGGGACGGCCATGATGCCGCCGTCCAGGTAGCGGGCCCCGCGCTCCTCGGCCCACGCGGCACGGGCGCGGGCCTGGGCGGGGGTCGTGGTGGTGAGGTTGACCAGGTCCTTGCCGGTCAGGTCTACGCCGTCGAGGGCCGCGCCGACGGAGGCGTCGTCGAGGAGGCAGACGATCACGAGGGCGCCGGCCGAGACGGCCGCGGCGGCGCTGTCGGCGGCCTTCGCGCCCTCGGGGACGAGCGCCTCGGCGCGGGCCGGGGTGCGGTTCCAGACGGTGAGCGGGTGACCGGCTTCGAGCCAGGTACGGGCCAGGGCGGTGCCCATCGCACCGAGGCCGAGCAGGGTGACGGGGGACTTCTCAGCGGTGTTCTGTGTCATGTCCACAAGACTGCGGCAGGCCTCTGACCTGCTCAAGTACCCACTCTGGAGTGGGTGGTTACCCTGGGGTGAGCGAACAGGTCAGAGGGGTGGGCACATGACGACGCTGAACCGGCCGGGGGCCGAGGACGGGCACGTCTGCGGGATCGACACCGCGATGGAGGTGATCGGCGGCAAGTGGAAGGTCCTCATCCTCTGGGCCCTCCACCAACAGCCGCACCGCCGCTTCGGCGAGCTGCGCCGGATGGTCCCGGGCATCACGGAGAAGGTCCTCGCCTCCCACCTGCGCGAGATGGAGACGGACGGCATCGTGGACCGCGTCTCCTACGACGAGGTCCCGCCCCGAGTCGAATACGCCCTCACGAAGGACGGCATCCGCCTCAACGAGGCCCTGGAGCCGTTGGCGGCATGGGGGCGGGAGCGGGTTACCCCTACGCCCTGAGCGCCTCCAGCTGGTTCAGGAACCAGCGCTGTGGGGGCAGGGCCGTGGCCGCCGCCGCGAGGCGCTTCGAGCGGTCGGCGCGTTCGGACGGGGGCATCGACAGGGCCCTGTGGAGGGCCTCGGCGGTCTCCGAGACGTCGAAGGGGTTCACCGTGAGGGCGTCCTCCTTCAGCTCGTCGTAGGCGCCCGCGCCCGTCGACAGGACCAGGGCGCAGCCGGCCTCCGAGACGACCGGTATCTCCTTCGCGACCAGGTTCATGCCGTCGCGGACCGGGTTCACCAGGGCCACGTCCGCGAGCCGGTAGGCGGCGAGGGAGCGGGGGAAGTCGTCCTGGACGGAGACGATGACCGGCTCCCAGTCCGGCGTGCCGAACTCGGCGTTGATCTCGTCCGCGAGGGCCGCCACCGAGGCCGTGTACGCCCGGTACGACTCCAGGTCCTGCCGTGAGGGGTACGCCGAGGCCAGGTGGACCACCCGGTCCCGCCATTCGGGGTGGGTGGTCAGCAGCTCGCGGTAGGCGAGCAGGCCGCGCAGGATGTTCTTCGACAGCTCGGTGCGGTCCACCCGGACGATGGTCTTCCGGTCGCCGACATCAGCCCGGAGCCCGGCCAGCCGCTCGTCCACCACGGGCCGGTGCGCGAGCGCCCTCAGCTCGTCGGCGTCGACACCCAGGGGATACACCTCGACCCGGGTGCCCGCGGCTCCGTCGCCCGCGCAGTTCCGGAACGCCGTCGCCCACTCCTCCGTGTGGAAGCCCAGCTGGTCCGCGCCGAGCATCCCCCGCAGCAGCTCCTCGCGGATGTCGTCCGGGAGCATCCGCAGGTACTCCGGCGAGGCCCACGGCGTGTGCGTGAAGTGGGCGATCCGCAGGTCGGGGCGGAGCTCCCGGAGCTGCCCCGGCACCAGGGCCAGGTGGTAGTCCTGCACCAGGACCGCCGCGCCTTCGTCCGCCTCGGCGGCCAGCGCCTCGGCGAAGGCGCGGTTGTAGCTCTGGTACGACTCCCAGAGGCGCCGGAACTCCGCGTCGAAGACCGGCTCGCGCGGGACGTCGTACAGATGGTGGTGGAGGAACCACAGCACCGAGTTCGCGATGCCGTTGTACGCGTCGGTGTACGTGTCCGGGTCGATGTCCAGCATCCGTACGCCCGGCTCGCCCACCCCGCGCCTGACGGCCTCGCGGTCGCCCGCGCCGAGTGCCGCGCACACCCACAGGCTGTCCTGGGAGGAGACGGCGCTCAGGCCCGAGACCAGACCGCCACCGCCCCTGCGGGCGTCGAGCGAGCCGGCCTCGTCGAGCTTGTACGAGACCGGGCCCCGGTTGGATGCCACGAGCACAGTAGCCATGTGGCGAACCTAGCCCGTCCCGTAAACGCTCAAACGTACGTATACGAGATGGCTGGTTCCGGACACGCTCAGTTGCCGCAGGTCAGTCGCCTGTCCGTCGCCTGTCGGTCGCCTGTCAGTCGCGCCGGCCGCGCATCGCCGCCTTCGCCACCAGGCCCGTCGCCGCGAGCGCGAGGGCGAGCGCGCCCAGCAGCCACAGCCGCTCGCCGTTGCCGCCGGTCTCGGCCATCGAGCCGCTGTTCCCTTGGGGGCCGGGGGCGGGCGGGGCCGGGGGAGCGGGGAACGCCAGGGATGCGGGGGTCGGGTCCACCGGGGTCGGCGTCGGGGTGGGGGTCCGGGTCGGGGTCGGGGTCGGAGTGGGGGGCCGGGTCGGTGCCGGGGTCCGGGTCGGTGTGGGTGTCGGCTTCGGTTTGTCGGGGCTCGCCGCCTTCGTGGGCTCCGGATCCGGCAGCGGTACGGAGAAGGCGAGGGCCGAGGGCACGTAGGTGTCGCCGCTCGGGGAGAAGGTCAGGTCGGCCGAGGTCGCGCCGGCCGGGACGGCGCCGTCCGGGACGTCGAAGGCCTGGACGAAGCCGTCGGTGTCGCGGGTGCGGCTCTCGGTGACCCTCTTGCCGTTGACGAGGAACGACGCGCCCGGGGCGTTCCGGTCGCCCCCGTACGCGTTCACGCTCGCCCGTACCGTGCCCGGCCCCCGGTGGAAGCCGCCGACGGTGACCGTGGTCGCGGGGGAGGTCGAGCGCTGGAGGACGTGGCCGCCATGCACCTGGACGTTCCGCCGCTCGGGCGCGCGGACCGGGTCCGGGCCCGGGAACCGGTGGACGACCGTCAGGGACCAGCCCGCCACGCAGCCCTTGCCGTTCGCCGCCCAGATGTTGCCGACCGCGATCCGCGCGTCCGTCCCCTTGAGGCCCTTGAAGGCGGCGGTCACGTCGGACTCGCCCGTGTAGTAGTGCGGTCCTCCGGTGGCGGGCGGGTCCGTGACCATGCTGTCGATCGAGACGGGGGTCGCGGGGCCCGCGCCGACCCTGATCACCGGGGCGGTCGTCGAGGGGTCGCCGGGCGAGGGGACGACCTCCGGGCCCGAGAGGTCGCAGCGACTGAGGGGCACACCGCCCGGGCCCTGGTACGTGCCGTCGTTGCCGCCCCAGAAGAGCCGGGCGTACGCGACCTCGGCGCCCGCCGGGATCGCGAGACGCCCGGTGCCGGAGCCGTAGCCGCCCCCCGCGCCGGCGCAGCGGGCGGCCGGGCCGGCGGGGGCGATGGGGCAGCCCATGACCGTGTCGCCGATCGTGGTGAAGTCGCCGTACAGGGACTCGTCGTACCGCTTGCCGAAGGGCTCGACCACGTCCGCCGCGGCCGGTCCCGCCGTGGTGAGCGCGAGCGAGCCCGAGCCCGCCATCAGCACGACGGCCGCGAGCACCTTGCCCAGGTGATGTTGTCTGAAGCGCATAAAAGGGCAATGTAGGCAAAACACATCATCATGGGGCGTTACGCCACGCGGCGGCGCGCGTACTCCACGATCTCGGCCATCGGCGGCCGCTCCTCCGTGTCCACGGCGTACGTCCGCGGGGTGAACCCCGACTCGCCCCGCTCGAACTGGGTCAGCAGCGGCCGCACCAGATGCCCCCGCGACAGCCGCAGCTGCGCCGTCCGGTAGATCGCCGCCGCCATCCGGCCGAGCGCCTGCCCGTCCTGGTGCCGGTGCTTGCGCACCCCCACGTCCACCTGCGCGAGCGCGTCGAGGCCCACCGTGTGCAGGGCGTCGACGAGCAGCCCCAGCTCCACTCCGTAACCGACGGGGAAGGGCAGCCGTTCGAGCAGCGAGCGGCGCGCCGCGTACTCGCCGCCGAGCGGCTGCACGAAGCCGGCCAGCTGCGGCCAGTGCAGGTTGAGCAGCGGGCGCGCCACCAGCTCCGTGACGCGGCCTCCCTGACCAGGGGCGTCGCCGAGGGGTCGGTCGTACATCGCCTTCACGAAGTCCACGTCCGGGTCCGTGAGCAGCGGGCCCACGATCCCCGTCACGAAGTCCGCGGAGAAGTCCCGCAGATCCGCGTCCACGAAGCAGACGACGTCCCCGCTCGTCACCATCAGTGAGCGCCACAGGACCTCGCCCTTGCCCGGCACCGCCGGGATCCGGGGGAGGATCGCGTCCCGCGCGACCACCCGCGCCCCGGCCGCGGCCGCCACCTCCGCCGTACGGTCCGTGGAGCCCGAGTCGATCACCACCAGCTCGTCGACGAGCGGCACCGACTCGCTCATCAGCTCGCGCCGGATGACGGAGACGATGTCCCCGACCGTCGCCTCCTCGTTGAGCGCGGGCAGCACCACGCTGACCCTCGTCCCCCGCTTGGCGGCGAGAACCCGCTCAAGCGGACGGTCGGCCACGGACCAGGACCGCCGGTCCAGCCAGCGCTCCACCTCTTCCAGCACGTGATCTCCATCTCGCGGTTCGGACGACCATCTCAACCGTCCATGCCTTCGGTTACAGTCTTGAACAACGCGGATGCCCGATGCATGTCGGGGTGCCGCCCGCGTTACACAACCGAATACCGCTCATCCAGAGGGGCAGAGGGAAACGGCCCGTTGAAGCCCCGGCAACCCTCCAGTCGGTTACTTGTCCTCCAGGCGAGGTCCCCGACTAGGGAAGGTGCCAAATCCGTCTCATGGCGAAAAATTCGTCATGGGAAAGATGAGGAGAAAGGGCCTCCCCTCCATGGCTGTACAGACCGCCACCCCCGCGACCTCCGCGAACACCGCGAGCACCGTCGACCTCGGTCCCGCGTCCGGGCTTTCCTGTCGCGAATGCGGTGAAGTCTTCGCACTCGGTCCGATCTTCGCCTGCGAGCTCTGTTTCGGACCTCTCGAAGTCGCGTACGAGCTCCCCACCGGCGACCCCGAGGCGCTGCGCAAGCAGATCGAGGCCGGCCCCGCCAACATCTGGCGCTACGCCCCTCTGCTGCCCGTCCCCGCCGACGTCGCCGACAAGCCGAACCTGAACCCGGGCTGGACCAAGCTCGTCCAGGCCGACAACCTCGCCCGCGAGATCGGCGTCGCCCCCGGCAAGCTCTTCGTCAAGGACGACTCCGGCAACCCGACCCACTCCTTCAAGGACCGGGTCGTCGCCCAGGCCATCGAGGCCGCCCGCGCCTTCGGCTTCACCACCCTCTCCTGCTCCTCCACCGGCAACCTGGCCGGCGCCGTCGGCGCCGCCGCCGCCCGCGCCGGCTTCCGCTCCTGCGTGTTCATCCCGCACGACCTGGAGCAGGGCAAGGTCGTCATGGCCGGTGTCTACGGCGGTGACCTCGTCGCCATCGAGGGCAACTACGACGACGTCAACCGCTTCTGCTCGGAGCTCATCGGCGACCCGCTCGGCGAGGGCTGGGGCTTCGTGAACGTCAACCTCCGCCCGTACTACGGCGAGGGCTCCAAGACGCTCGCGTACGAGATCTGCGAGCAGCTCGGCTGGGTCATCCCCGACCAGCTCGTCATCCCGATCGCCTCCGGCTCCCAGCTCACCAAGATCGACAAGGGGCTCCAGGAGCTCATCAAGCTGGGCCTCGTCGAGGACAAGCCGTACAAGATCTTCGGCGCCCAGGCCGAGGGCTGCTCCCCGGTCTCCGTCGCCTTCAAGGCCGGCCACGACGTCGTCCGCCCGCAGAAGCCGAACACGATCGCCAAGTCGCTCGCCATCGGCAACCCGGCCGACGGCCCGTACGTCCTCGACATCGCCCGCCGCACCGGCGGCGCCGTGGAGGACGTGAACGACGAGCAGGTCGTCGACGCGATCAAGCTGCTCGCGCAGACCGAGGGCATCTTCGCCGAGACCGCGGGCGGCGTGACCGTCGGCGTCGCGAAGAAGCTCGTCGAGAACGGGCTGATCGACCCGAACCTCACCACCGTCGTCCTCAACACCGGCGACGGACTCAAGACCCTGGACGCGGTGGCCGACACCTCTCAGGCGACCGTCACCATCCGCCCGAGCCTGGACGCGTTCCGCGACGCCGGCCTGGCGCTCTGAGCCGGCCCGCTTTCCTGGCCCACTGAAAGGTTACGAAGACACATGGCCGTGAACGTCCGCATCCCCACCATCCTCCGCACGTACACGGGTGGGCAGTCCGAGGTCCAGGCCGAGGGCGCGACCCTCGCCGAGGTCATCGCGGACCTGGAGAAGAACCACACGGGCATCGCCGCCCGCGTCCTGGACGACCAGGGCAAGCTGCGCCGCTTCGTCAACGTGTACGTCAACGACGACGACGTGCGCTTCGAGCAGGGCCTGGAGACGGCGACGCCGGCGGGCGCGGGCGTCTCGATCATCCCGGCGGTCGCCGGCGGCTGCTGAGCGCCGGGGCCGCTGAGTCCTCTCGGCTGTCCCGTCTTTCTCGAAGATCTCGAATTGCCCCTTCCGCGCCATAAAGCGGAGGGGGCAATTCTGCATGGTTGAGCGGGGTAGAGTTGGGGAAGTCCCCTCCGCTGCTCATGCCGGACGCATATGAGAATGCGTCCCCGCGCGACAAGAAGCAGCCAAAGTGTGTGCGCCTTGTGTACCTTCTGCGTACTTTGCCGGGCCCGACTTGCCCTGGAATTAAAGGGATTCTCCCCGATTCACCTTTCCGTGACGCCCAGAAATCTCGCTCGATTGACCTGTTGCAGAGGGCAGTTGGGCAGATACATTCAGCCGCGGTCGACGCGTTCCGGCGCAGGGTCTGACCCGGGACCCGCGAAGTGCGGGCCCCGCGCAAGGGCCAGTAATAGGGGAGTTAGGCATGGCTCAGGGCACCGTCAAGTGGTTCAACGCGGAGAAGGGCTACGGCTTCATCGCGGTCGACGGTGGTGCGGATGTTTTCGTCCACTACAGCGCGATCCAGATGGATGGTTACCGCAGCCTCGAAGAGGGACAGCGAGTCGAGTTCGAGATCTCGCAGGGCCAGAAGGGTCCGCAGGCGGACATGGTCAAGCTCGCCGTCTGAGCGCGGCGCGATCGGCCACCGACGCAACGCCGTCGAGGGGCCCGCATCCCTGAGGGGATACGGGCCCCTCGTGCGTTCCCGGGGGCGTCGACCCTTCTCGAAAACCGAGAGTCGCTTGCACTCGCATGGGTCGAGTGCTAATCATTGGCGTTAGCACTCGGCACGTGAGAGTGCTACGAGGATCGGGCACGACGAGGTCGCCGGCCGGGTGGGGCAAGGAACCACACGGAGCTCCGGAGGCCGTCCGTCGCGGGCGTCGGCGCGGTCCTGGAGCGTTATCCACCCCATGTCCGGGAGGACCACTTCACATGGCCAAGATCATCGCGTTCGACGAGGAGGCCCGGCGCGGTCTCGAGCGCGGCATGAACCAGCTCGCTGACGCCGTCAAGGTCACCCTCGGCCCCAAGGGTCGCAACGTCGTCCTCGAGAAGAAGTGGGGCGCCCCCACGATCACCAACGATGGTGTCTCCATCGCCAAGGAGATCGAGCTCGAGGACCCGTACGAGAAGATCGGCGCCGAGCTGGTCAAGGAAGTCGCCAAGAAGACGGACGACGTCGCCGGCGACGGTACGACCACCGCCACCGTTCTCGCCCAGGCGCTCGTCCGCGAGGGCCTCCGCAACGTCGCCGCCGGTGCCAACCCCATGGCCCTCAAGCGCGGCATCGAGAAGGCCGTCGAGGCCGTCTCCGGCGCCCTCCTCGAGCAGGCGAAGGATGTCGAGACCAAGGAGCAGATCGCTTCGACGGCCTCCATCTCCGCCGCCGACACCCAGATCGGCGAGCTCATCGCCGAGGCGATGGACAAGGTCGGCAAGGAAGGCGTCATCACCGTCGAGGAGTCGCAGACCTTCGGGCTCGAGCTCGAGCTCACCGAGGGCATGCGCTTCGACAAGGGCTACATCTCGGCGTACTTCGCCACCGACATGGAGCGCATGGAGTCGTCCCTCGACGACCCGTACCTCCTGATCGTCAACTCCAAGATCTCCTCCGTGAAGGACCTGCTCCCGCTCCTGGAGAAGGTCATGCAGTCGGGCAAGCCGCTGCTGATCATCGCCGAGGACGTCGAGGGCGAGGCCCTGTCGACCCTGGTCGTCAACAAGATCCGCGGCACCTTCAAGTCCGTCGCGGTCAAGGCCCCGGGCTTCGGCGACCGTCGTAAGGCCATGCTGAACGACATCGCCATCCTCACCGGCGGCACGGTCATCTCCGAGGAGGTCGGCCTGAAGCTGGAGAACGCGGGCCTCGACCTGCTGGGCCGCGCCCGCAAGGTCGTCATCACCAAGGACGAGACCACCATCGTCGACGGTGCCGGTGACAGCGAGCAGGTCGCCGGTCGCGTGAACCAGATCCGCGCCGAGATCGAGAACAGCGACTCGGACTACGACCGTGAGAAGCTCCAGGAGCGCCTCGCGAAGCTGGCCGGCGGCGTGGCCGTCATCAAGGCCGGTGCCGCGACCGAGGTCGAGCTCAAGGAGCGCAAGCACCGCATCGAGGACGCCGTTCGCAACGCGAAGGCGGCCGTCGAGGAGGGCATCGTCGCCGGCGGCGGCGTGGCCCTGCTCCAGGCCTCCTCGGTCTTCGAGAAGCTCGAGGCCGACCTCACGGGTGACGAGGCCACGGGCGCGAACATCGTGAAGCTGGCCCTCGAGGCCCCGCTGAAGCAGATCGCGGTCAACGCCGGCCTCGAGGGCGGCGTCGTGGCGGAGAAGGTCCGCAACCTGCCCGTCGGTCACGGCCTGAACGCCGCGACCAACGAGTACGTCGACCTCATCGCCGAGGGCATCATCGACCCGGCGAAGGTCACGCGCTCCGCGCTGCAGAACGCCGCGTCGATCGCCGCGCTGTTCCTCACCACCGAGGCCGTCATCGCCGACAAGCCGGAGAAGTCGTCCGCGCCGGCCGGCGGCGGCATGCCGGGCGGTGACATGGACTTCTGATCCTTCGGGATCGGTGGTTCATCGCTGAACGCGAAGAACAGAACGAGGGCGGTACCCCCACGGGGGTGCCGCCCTCGGGCGTTTCCCGGCAGGAAGTGCCCCGAGGGGTGGGCGGGGCGATCCTGGAATGGTCTCTTCGGGAAGGGATCGAAGCCATGGTCACCCTGCTCACCACGCCGGCCGACCGCGAGCTGGTCATCACCCGCACCTTCGACGCCCCGCCGGCGCGCCTCTGGGAGGCGTGGACGGACCCCGCGCACGTACGGGAGTGGTACGGGGTGTCCGGGCTGACCACCACGGTCGTCGACATCGACCTGCGGGTGGGCGGCGCGTGGCGCTGGGGCCAGACCGCCCCCGACGGTCAGGAGATCGTCTTCTCCGGTACGTACGAGGAGGTCGTCCCGGCGGAACGGCTCGACTACACGGAGGTCTTCGAGCAGATGCCGGACGGGGAACCGGTCCGGGTGACGCTCAGCTTCGACGCCACCCCGGACGGCGGCACGGCCCTGACCAGCACGTCCTTCTGGCCGTCGAACGAGATCAGGGACCAGGCGCTGGAGGCGGGCATGGAGGCGGGGGTGAGGGAACAGTACGACCGGCTGGCGGAGCACCTGGCGTCGATGTGACCCGGCCCCGGGTCAGCGGCGGCGGAAGAGGGCCGTCCAGAGGAAGGATTCGCCGAAGGAGGGGGAGTCGGCGGGTTCGGCGCGCATGCGGCGGAGGGCGACCTCCGCGAGGCCCGGCTCGCCCGGGCCGGTGAAGATCGCGCGCAGCTCGGCGTCGGTGTAGGCGAGTCCGCCGTCCAGCATCCCCTGCCGGTAGAAGTCGGCGTCCGGCAGTTCGGAGCCCATGCCGCCCTGGCCGGCCGCGAACGCGGTGAGCGCGAAGTGGCCGCCGGGGGCGAGGGCGCGGTGCAGGAGCGCGAGGTGGCTGACGCGGCGGTGCGGGGGCAGGTGGTGGAAGCAGCCGGAGTCGTAGATCAGGTCGTACGGCCCGTCCGGGGCGGCGCCCTTGAAGGCGTCGCCGCACGTGAACCGGATGTTCGTGACCCCCGCGTCCCGGGCCCGTTCCTCCGCCCAGCGGATGGCGGTGGGGGAGAGGTCGACGGCGTCCACGTCGTAGCCGAGCGAGGCGAGGTACAGGCTATTGCGGCCGGGCCCGCAGCCGAGGTCGAGGGCCCTGCCGCCGGCGGTCGGGAGCAGGCCCCGCTCGACGTACGAGACGAGGTTCTCGTCGGGCTTCGCGACGAAGAACGGCACGGGCTTGTCGCGGTCGGCGTAGAACCCGTCCCACCAGTCGGCCCCGCCGCTCTCGGTCCACCGGTCGGCGGCGGGCGCGAAGAGGCCGTCGAGCAGGGTGAGGACGTCTTCGGTGGTGCGGATGGTGCGGGCGGTGTCGCTCAAGTGACCTTCCCTCCGAGTCCCTCAAGAATACGGGGAGTTGAGGTGAAAGCCCAGGTCGCGAGTCCGGGAAGGGGCCTTTCGCATCCCGCCGGGGAAAGTTTCTGGCGTCTTCGGCTCGCGTGAATGTACGATCCGGCTGCCGACAGGGGGGGTCCCGCCGGCCCCGTCCGGCGCGGTCCACAGTCCGCCCCGTGCCCTGCCCGCCGTGCCCGCCCTCCCTCGTCGTACCCGCTTTCGCACCCGTACGAGGGGACACGTACTTGTCCGTCCGAAGAGCCGTCGCGCTCGCACTGACCGCGGCCCTCGGCGCCACAGGCCTGACGGCCGCCACGACCGGACCCGCCGCCGCTACCACGTCCGGCGACGCCGTTGTCGTCAGCCCGGGCGCCCGTTTCGTGCCCCGCGCCACCATCGTCCTGAACGCCGGGGAGACCGGCTTCCTCACCGCACAGGAGGGGGACGACCGGGTCCGCTGGATCGACTACGCGACCGGCGCGACCACCGTCCTCGACCACCGCCTGCCGAAGCCGCTCGCGTACGACGTCGACCAGTACCGCTTCACCGAGTACCCGGCGGACTTCGGACACGGCTCCGACACCGTCGCCGTCCATTCCGAGAGTCCCACCCCGCACGTGACGCTCCAGCAGCGGGCGGGCGGCGGTGCGACGACCACGGTCCCGATCCCGGAGGGGCAGACGTACGTCGCGACGTACGGCGACACCGTCATCACCCGGACCGGCACCGAGAGCGCCGTGACGAGCCTGCACCTCCTGCACCCGGAGGACGGAGGGGTACGGGAACAGAAGCTGGAGGGCCTGCCCGAGGGCTGGAACCTCTCCATCAGCGAGGGTGACGCCCGATCGGTCGCCGTCCGTGGCATCAAGTGGGAGAACAGCACGATGTCCCAGGGGTGGTGGGTCGTCGACCTCGCCGCCGGGAGCATCAAGACGCTCTCCACCCATGGCGAGAGCGTCTCGTTCGACCGGGACACGGTCTTCCACATGGGTGCCCCGTCCGGCAGCGACGCCCAGGTGTACCGCCGCGACGACCTGGACGCGGCCCCGACCACCCTCGACATGCGCGACATCGCCTCCTACGACGACGTCGTCCGGCGGCTCGGCGACGACTTCGTCACCGTGACGCCGCCCAGCTCCGGCAACGACGGCGGGTACCGGGGCAACCATCTCGTCCTACGGGACGCCTCGGGGTCCTGGAAGTCACTGCTGGCCGTCGCCTCCCCCTCGGTGCACCGCACGCCCGACGGCTCGCTCCTGGTCGCCGGCGCCGAGCAGAACACCACCTACGGTGCCCTCGACTGGGGGTACTACCTCTTCTCCGAGGCCGCCGACGGCACGATCGCCCGCAAGCGCCTCGCGGACATCGAGGACATGGAGGCCAAGCCCTACGGCATCTCCCTCGGCAGCGGCATCCTCACCACGGCCGACGACTCGAACCTGTACCAGCCGGGCGGCATCATCGGCGGCTACCGGAGCACCTGGCTGAAGACCTCCGGGCGGCCCGAGGAGCTGCGCTCGACCGTCGACGGCCTGGTGCAGGGCAGGGACGACGACTGCAGCCCCACGTGGCTCGTCTACTGCGTCAGCATGTTCGCGAGCGGCGACGGCCACCACGGCCGCAAGGCGGGCACCGAGCAGGATCTGACGATGCTCTACCGGAACGGGTCCGCCGCGGCCGGCCCGAGGCTGACGACCGGACTGGGCAGTCCGCAGCTCGTGGACCTCTCCGGCCGGTTCGGCGTGGTGAACCAGGGCTGGGACGGCAGCCAGGCCGTCGTCGAGTTCCGTGGCACCGACTCCGGCGCCGTCCTCCAGAAGCGCACGCCAGTCGCCTCGGCCGTCTGGGGCAACACGCTGTGGAGCGCCCTCGGTCGCCAGGAGGGCAGCGAAAACCCGTCGACCACCGTGGTCTCCAAGACGCTTCCGGCGGCGGCCGCCACGGTGCAGTCCTTCGACGCGGGCTGCGTCCCCGGCCAGCTCCAGGCCGTGGGCCGCCTCGTGTACTGGAAGTGCACGAACTTCTGGGGCGACGACTTCAAGGGCGCCGGCCTGTACGACCAGGCCAGCGGGCGCACCCTGCGCCTCGGCCAGGACGACGTCCTGCTCGGCGACGGCTACTTCGTCTCTCGCTCGGACGTCACCGGCCTCACCCTCTACGACGTGCGCAGCGGTCTCCCGACGAGCGGGAACCTTGCCGACGCGCCGCACCGCGTGGTGGCCACCCCCGCTGACCTCGGCGGGAACACGGCCCGTCGCGCCGGCTGGACCGTTGACCGCTTCGGCGGGCACGTCGCCTACACCGGTCCCGACCGCCGCGTGCGGATCGTCCCGTCCGGCGTCCCGGCCTCCCGGATCTCCGTCATCGACGCGGACGCGGCGGCCGGCGTGAATCTGAGGACGGGCACATGGAAGCCCCGCTGGTGGCTGTCCAAGCCCGCCGCCTCCTGGTCCTTGACGCTCAAGCACAAGGCGACCGGCAAGGTCGTCAGGACGCTGAGCGGGGGTGAGGCACGCGGCATCGTCAGCACCACCTGGGACGGGAAGGACGCGGCGGGGCGCCTCGTCGTGAACGGTTCCTACACGTGGACGCTGACCGCGAAGGCCGCCGACGGCGTTCAGGCGGACCTGTCCTCGTCCGGGACGGTGTCGGTGTCCGGTGGCGCGGCCGTGTGGCGTGATCTCGCCGGGGACGACGGTTTCGGTGATCTGCTGGTGATGGACACGGCGGGGCTCGTGTCGATGTACCGGGGGACCGGTACGGGCGCGGTGTCGGCGCGGATCGCCGGTTCGGGGGCGAAGTTCGCGACCTCGTCGGTGTTCGTGCCGGTGGGTGACCTGAACGGGGACCGTTGCGCGGATGTGTACGTCCGCGTGGGCGACCAGCTGCGGGCGTACCGGCCCGGGTGCGGGAAGGTCGTCTCGGCCTCCTCGCCGTACACGCTCGTCGGCTCCGGCTGGGGGCAGTACGACGTGCTGACGTCGCCGGGTGACGTGAACGGTGACGGGTACGCGGACCTGATCGCGCGCCAGGCGTCGACGGGCGATGTGTACTTCTACGGCGGCACGGCCGATCACCGGGTGAAGCCCCGGGTCCGTTTCGGCGCCAACTGGAAGCTGTACAAGAAGCTCGTGGGTGCCGGTGACCTGAACGGTGACGGCCGTGGTGACCTGCTGGCCGTCGACGCGGCGGGTGTGCTGTGGCGGTACTACGGCACGGCGACCGGTGGTGTGTCCGCGCGGGCGCAGGTCGGCGTCGGCTGGGGCGGGTACACCTCGCTCGTCGGCGTCGGTGACCTCTCCGGGGACGGTCGCTCCGACCTCGTGGCGCGTGACGCGGCCGGGAAGCTGTGGCGGTACAGCAGCACCGGGACGGGTGCGTACGGCACGCGGGCGCTGATCGGCGCGAGCGGCTGGCACACCTTCAAGGGTCTCTACTGAGCCTCCCGCTTCCCCCGAGGGCCCGGCCGTCGTGACGGCCGGGCCCTCGGGCGTTCCCGCTCGCCGTCCGACGGGGGCGGCGGCGTTCCCACCGTCATGCCCTCGCCGTCCTGGAACTCGATCAGGATCCCGCTGTCCGTCAGGAGGATCCAGCACGCGTAACCCTCGTCGAGGATCGCGCCCGCGTGCCGTGCCGCCGACGCGGCCGGCAGGGCGATCGACGGGACCACGAAGTTGTCCCAGAAGACGACCACGAGTTCGTCGGGTCCCGCGTGGACGCCGAGGAGGGAGGCCAGGGCGGCCCCGTCGTAGGCCTCGCACCGCTCGACGACGTGGGCTCCCCGCCAGTCCAGCCGGGCCGATCCGATGGTCCGGAAGCGGTTCAGGCTCGCCGCGGCGAACTCCCGCTGGTCCTCGTACGAGAGGAGCAGTACGTCCTCGCCCAGGAGCCCCAGGACCTTGCCGATGTACTCCGGGTGGCTCCCGTACCCTCCGCGCGCGTTCACCCGGCCAGTCAATCAGGCCCGGGCGGCCGGGGGTTGGCCCCACCCCTGACCGGCGTGCCTGCCGGATGGGGTGGCGGGGGTGGATTCGGGAGGCTGTGCGCATGACAACGAATCGTGGACGTAAGGCCCTGGTGCTCGCCCTCTCCGCCGCCGCCGTCGCCGGGGTCGCCGTCAGTGGGGGAGGGGCCGCCCCCGCCGTTGCGGCCGGGCTTGACTGGGGGGACTGTGACCCTGCCGTGAAGCCGCTTTCGGGGCAGCGGTGCGCCACGCTCTCCGTACCACTGGATTACACCGATCCGGGCGGCGAGCAGATCGAGCTCGCCGTGTCCCGGCTGCCCAGTACGCGGCCCGAGGCGCGGCGCGGGACGCTGATGGTGATTCCCGGTGGGCCCGGGGGTTCCGGTGTGCAGCGGCTCGCGCAGAAGGGGGCCGCGCTGGCGGGCGAGATGGACGGGGCGTACGACCTGGTGGCCTTCGATCCGCGCGGGGTCGGCGGTTCCGCGAAGGCGCGGTGCGGGCTCGCCGAGGAGGACCGGTGGATGGTGACCCTGCGGTCCTGGCCGGGCGCGGACGGCGGGATCGACGAGAACGTGGCCCGTTCGAAGCGGATCGCGGAGGCCTGCGCCCGTAACGGCGGCGCGATGCTGCGCGGCCTGTCGACGGCGAACCAGGTCCGGGACCTGGAGCGGCTGCGGCAGGCGCTCGGCGAGCGGAAGCTGTCGGCGTGGAGCACCTCGTACGGGGCGTATGTGGCGGCCGCGTACGCCGAGAAGTACCCCGGCCGCACCGACCGCTGGGTTCTCGACAGCAGCAACGACCCCGACCCGCGGCGGGTCGCCCGGGGCTGGCTCGAAGGCATGGCGTGGGGGGCCGAGGACCGGCTCCCGGACTTCGCGGCCTGGGCGGCGCACCCGGACAGGGCGGCGGAGGGCCTGCGGCTCGCGGAGCGGCCCGGGGACGTACGGCAGGTCGTCCTCGATCTGGCGGCCCGGCTCGACCGGGAGCCGCGCGCCACGACGACGCCGGGGGCGCCGCTGACGGGGACCGTGTTCCGTCAGGCGTTCCAGCTCGCGCTCTACTCCGACGCGGCCTTCCCGTCCTTCGCCCGCCTGGTGACGGAGGCGCTCGACCCGGCGGGGCGGCCGGCGCTGCCGCGGGAGCTCTCCGGGTCGATGCCGGACGCCGACGCCGCGATCACCGTGGGCGTCATCTGCAACGACGTGGACTGGCCCGCGTCCGTACCGGCGTACGAGCGCGCCGTCGCCGCGGACCGGGCGCGGTATCCGCTGACGGCGGGGATGCCGGCGGGCATCACGCCCTGCTCCTTCTGGAAGGGCGGGGCCGTGGAGAAGCCCGTCCGCATCACCGACCGCGGCCCGTCGAACATCCTGATGATCCAGAACCTGCGGGACCCGGCGACGCCGTACGCCAAGGGGCTGCGGATGCGGGCGGCGCTCGGCGAGCGGGCACGGCTCGTCAGCGTCGACCGCGGCGGCCACGGGGTCTACCTGGGCAACGGGAACGCGTGCGGCGACGGGGCGGTGACGCGGTTCCTGACAGAGGGGGTGCGGCCGGCGGAGGACGTTCTCTGCGGGTGAGGGGCGGTGGTTACGCGGTGGGCTCGGGCGCGTGCAGTGCCGCGCGCAGGTGGCCCTGGGATTCCCGCAGCCGGCGTTCGGCCGTCGGGGCGTCGATGTCGGCGAGGAGCATGAGGATCGCGTTCTTCACCTCCCCGTCGGCGGCGGCGAGTGCGGTCTCGATCTGCTCGTCCGGGGCGCCGGTGGCCAGGGCGACGATGCGTCGCGAGCGGGCCTGGAGCTTGTCGTTGGAGGCGCGGACGTCGACCATCAGGTTCCCGTAGGTCTTGCCGAGCCGGATCATCGTGATCGTCGAGATCATGTTGAGGACGAGCTTCTGGGCCGTGCCCGCCTTGAGCCGGGTCGAGCCGGTGAGCAGCTCGGGGCCGGGGACGACCTCGATGCCGTGTTCGGCGGCGGCGGCGAGCGCGCTGTCCTCGTTGCAGGACAGGCCGATGGTGAGCGCGCCGAGCGCGCGGGCGTGTTCGACGGCGCCAATGGCGTACGGGGTGCGGCCGGAGGCGGAGACGCCGACGACGGTGTCGTCGGCGGTGACGCCGAGCGCGGTGAGGTCCCGCGCCGCGAGCTCCTTCGAGTCCTCGGCACCCTCGACGGCCTTGACCATGGCGGACGGGCCGCCCGCGATGATGCCGACGACCTGGGACGGGTCGGTGTTGAAGGTGGGCGGGCACTCGCTGGAGTCGAGGACGCCGAGGCGGCCCGCGGTGCCGGCGCCGAGGTAGATGAGACGTCCGCCGCGGGCCATGCGGGCGGCGGTGGCGTCGATGGCGGCGGCGATGGCGGGGAGCTGCCGGGCGACGGCGGCGGGGACGGTGGCGTCCTCGCCGTTCATGAGCGCGGCGATCTCGGCGGTGGGGAGCTGGTCGATCTCGGCCAGTTCCGGACGGAACGCTTCCGTGGTGAGCGTGGCCAGCTGGGCGCGGAGTTCGGAGTAGGTAGCAGACACGTGCGGCTCTTTCGGCTCTTGCGGTGCTGTGGTCGCTTTGGTCAGCGCATGGGCGTCAGCGGGTGCGGGGGGCGTGACGGTGGGCGAGGGCCTCGTACGAGGCGGCGAGGGCAGGGGCCGCGGTCTCGTACGTACGCTGGGTGACGCAGGTGAACAGGCAGTCCACGACCAGGAGTTGACTGGTCCGGGACGACATGGCCGCCGGACGCAGTTCGCTCTCGCGGGCGGTGGACGTGGTGAGGATGTGGTCGGCGTACTGCGTGACGGGCCCGTCCGGGCGGCCGGTGATCGCGACCGTGGTGGCGCCGTGGTCGAAGGCGACCCGCAGCGGTTCTATGACGTCGCCGGTGGAGCCGGAGTGGGTGATGGCGATGGCCACGTCGCCGGAGCGGAGCTGCACGGCGTTGGTGACGGCGAGGTGCGGGTCGCTGTGGGCGTGCGCGATGAGGCCGATGCGGAGGAGTTTCTGGCCGAGGTCCTGGGCGACGAGGCCGGAGGCGCCGATGCCGTAGATGTCGATGCGGCGGGCGGTGGCGAGGGCGGCGACGGCGGCGCCGAGCTGCACGGTGTCGAGTCCGGCGGCGGTGTCGGCGAGGGTCTGCTGCTCGTCGTAGGCCAGTTTGGCGACGACGTCGGCGATCGGATCGTCGACGGCGATGTCGGCGGTGACGGCGGGCGC
Source organism: Streptomyces sp. NPDC093795 (assembly GCF_044764665.1). NCBI lineage: Bacteria > Bacillati > Actinomycetota > Actinomycetes > Kitasatosporales > Streptomycetaceae > Streptomyces > Streptomyces sp. NPDC093795. The sequence continues at coordinate 865,844 of NZ_JBIWIO010000001.1, read as the reverse complement.
GCGGCCGGACTGCTGCTGGGCGGCGAGCCCGGCGAGTGCGAGGCGCAGGTCGCGGTAGCCGGGGTAGCCGAGGAGGCGGGCGGTGCGGACGACGGTCGCCTCGCTGGTGCCGGTGAGTTCGGCGAGGCCGGTGACCGTGAGCGCGGCGCAGCCGGCCGGGTCTCCGGCGACGGCCTCGGCGACCCGCTGCATGGAGCGGGTCATGGACGGCGCGAGGGTCCGCACCTTGGCCGCGAGGGCGGCGGGCGCGGGCGGCGCGCCGCTCGTGAAACTTTCCTTCACATCATTGGTCACCTTTGAAAGATACTTTCGGGAGCGTGGGGGCGACAAGACCCCGCCGGTCCCGGATCCGGCCGGCGCCTTCGCCCTGTCTCGTGTGGTGGGCGCGTGGCGGGTGACAATGACTGCATGGACGACATCGACTCCGTGGAGCAGGCGCTGCACGCCGCTCGCGCGCTGGTACTGGCCGACCTGGCGGCCCGGGAGGTCGCCGCCGCGCAGGTCGTGTCGATGGTGGAGGACGCGGTGACCCACCGGCGCTGGTGGGTCGAGCAGTGGCCCGAGGGCGTGGCGTACGTCGCGGGTCTCGTCGCCCAGGACGTCCAGGACGCCCTGCTCGAACGGTACGGCCGCTGGCCGCTCTGCCCGGTCTGCTCGGCGGGCGACCCGCACGCCCTGGACGTGGAACCGGAACTGGGCCCGGACCCGCACTGGGTCTGCGGCAAGCAGGGCGTGGTGGTCGCACCGGTGGGCGGCCTGACGTGAAGGGGCGGTACGAGCACGAGGTGAAGGCGGTCCGGGCGTGACGCTCTACATCGACCCGCCGACCTGGCCCGGCCACGGCCGCATGTGGTCGCACCTGGTCAGCGATGTCTCCTTCGAGGAGCTGCACACCTTCGCCGCCTCGATCGGCGCGCCGCCCCGCGCCTTCGAGCGCGACCACTACGACATCCCCTCCGACCGCTACGCGGACGCGGTGGCGGGCGGCGCGGTCGAGGTCGGCTCCAAGGAACTCCTGCGCCGCCTCACGGAGGCGGGGCTGCGGCGACCGAAGAGCCGGCCGGCGCAGGGGGAGGCGTCGCCGCGCTACGACGGGTGACCGCCGCCTCCTCGGAGGAGGACCACCCCGACAACCCGGCGTCCGGCCGGGTCCTGGCGAGGTCGGGTTTCACGCGGCTCGGGTTGCGCGACGGAATGATCGAGTACTGCCTGGTCGCAAGCCGCTGAGTGCCGGACTCAGCCGGAGGCCGCCACGTGGGCCGCGATCGTGCGCGCGCAGGCCAGGGACTCGGTGTGGGTGGTGTCGATCGTGAGGTCGTACGCGACGCCCTCGTGGACGATCCGGGCCTGCTGGGCGGCCATGCCGGGCGTGCGGTCGCCCCGGGCGATCTCGCGGCCCGCCGCCACCGAGGGGTCGCAGTGGACGCCGACCCACAGGGCGGGCAGGTCGCCGAGGGTGTCGCGCCAGCGGGTCTGGGAGGCCGCGCCGCCCAGGAAGACGTCGTCGATGATGATCCGGGCGCCCGCGCGGGCCATCGTCACCACGCCCTGCGCCCAGGCCGCCTCAAGGGCCCGGAAGTCCTCGCCGACGCTGACCCCGCCGTCCGCGCCGAACACGATCCCGCCGTCCGCGTCCCGCATCCTCGCGGGCAGGGCGTCGACGAACGAGTCGCAGCCGAACGTCAGCCACGGGTCGGGCAGTACGGACTGCAGGCACCGTACGATGCCGGACTTTCCCGAGCTGGAGGCGCCGTTGAAGATGATCATCCGAGTCGTCACCGCGCCACAGTAGGGCGGTGACGGTCCCGGACGAGCGGAATTTCAGCGGGTCGACGACAGGGTCGCCGGTTCCACCGGCGCGCCGGACGTCACCACGCGGGACGTGGAGCTGTGGAGCTTCAGTGCCACCGCCGCCGTCGCCAGGCCCACCACCGTCATCGCCGCGCCCGCCCAGGCCGTGGAGGCGAAGCCGAGGCCGGCGTCGATGACCGTGCCGCCGAGCCACGGGCCGCCCGTGTTGCCGAGGTTGAAGGCGGCGGTGGTGGTGGCGCCGGCGAGGGTGGGGGCGGCGCCCGCGACGTTGAACATGCGGGCGTTGAGGGCCGGGGCCGTGTAGAAGGCCGAGACGCCCAGGAGGAAGGTCAGGACGATCGTGGCGGTCGGGCTCGTCGCGAAGAGGGCCAGGGCGACGAGGAAGACCGTGGAGGCGGCTATGCCCGTGAGCATCACGCCGAAGAGGTGGGCGTCGGCGACGCGGCCGCCGATCGTCGTACCGACGACGGCGCCGATGCCGAAGAGCCCGAGGACGCCCGAGACCCAGCCCTTGTCGAGGCCGGAGACGTCGGTGAGGAGCGGGGCGAGGTAGGAGAAGGCGCAGAAGACGCCGCCGGCCGCGAGTGCGGTGACGACGACGGAGAGGAGGACCTGGCGGTCGCGGTAGATGGCCAGTTCCCGTTTGAGGCGGGGCTTCGTCGCGGGGAGCGGGATGTGCGGGATACGGGTCGCCACGCCGACGAGCGCGATGGCCGAGGCCGCGCCGACCGCCCAGAACGCGGAGCGCCAGCCGAGGTGCTCGCCGAGGAACGCGCCGGCCGGGACGCCGAGGACGTTCGCGATGGAGAGGCCGCCGATCATGACCGCCATGGCCCGGGCGCGCGAGCCCACCGGGACCATCGCGATGGCCACCGCCGCGCCGACCGCCCAGAAGCCCGCGCAGGCGAGGGCGCTGATCACGCGGGAGGCGAAGAGGACGGCGTAGTTGGGGGCGAGCGCGCCCGCTATCTGGCCCAGGCCGAAGACGGTGATCAGGGCGATCAGGGTCGTCTTGCGGGGGAGCCGGAGCGTCGCCACCGCGAGGAGCGGTGCGCCGACGACCATGCCGATCGCGAAGGCCGAGATGAGCAGTCCGGCGCGGGGGATGGAGACGTTCATGTCCTCCGCGATGGGCGGCAGCAGGCCGGAGAGCATGAACTCGCTCGTCCCGAGCGCGAAGACGGAGAGGCCGAGGATGTAGACGGCCAGGGGCATGCGGGTGCCTGGCGTGCCGGGGGAGGCGGGCTCGGTGGCGGGTGTCGTGGGCTCGGCGGGCATGGACGGCATGACATGCGTCAACCGGTTGTTCGTACCTGTCATTCCGGGCGTCCGGGTTTTTCTCGCGATGCGAGACGGGGGCAGCGGTCGAGATCCGTCAAGCCGGCCACGGAGCCCCCGGGTCCCCTGAGCGGACCAAAGGAGAGCTCCCCGAGGGAGTGCTCGACTTGGAGCGGTACGGTCATCGGCCGGACATGTCCGTCAATTCCTTGAGTTCCCGCTCCATGTTCTCCCGCGCCCTTTCCTCCCACACCGCGGCGCCGTACGGGGTACGGAAGAGCCGGGGGAGGCCGAGGAGCTGGCGGAGGACGGCGGCGCGGCCCGTGCGGAAGGCGTCGTCGGGGACGAAGCCGTACTCCTCGCGTACCGCGTCCACGTACCCCCGGTAGGTATCGGGCTCCGTCGCCAGGATCGCCAGGTCGGCGTCGCACAGCGTCTCGCCGTTGAGGTCGCCGGGTTGGGGGTCGTGGGTGACGGTGAGGCGGACGAGGCGGGCCACCTCGGCCACCTCGTGCGGGGTGAGGCCGGTCTCGGTGAGGGCCTTCTCGGCCAGGACCGCCGAGCGTTCCTCGTTCTCCGAGCGGTCCGGGCGGTAGACCGCGTCGTGGAACCAGGCGGCGAGCCGTACGAGCTCCAACTCGCCTCCCTCGCCACCCTGGTCGGCCAGTTCGTCGATGCGGTCGAGGACCGCCCTGAGGTGGCCGACCGTGTGGTAGCGGCGCTGCGGCTCGGCCCAGCGGGAGAGCAGGTTCCGGCCGTACGGGGCGGGGTCGGGGCCCTCGCGGCCGGCGCGGGCGGCGAGCAGGGTGGCGTTCCAGCGCGGGAGCAGCTCGTGGTCTTCCTCTGCGGTCATGGGGGCATTCTGCCCGGCGGGCGGTGCGGAAGGGGTGCTTCCCACGCGCCCTCATCTCTCCCTTACATACCCCCCATGGGTATGCTACGGTGCTCCGCGAAGGTACCCCCTAGGGGTATACCCCGAGCCCCGGAGGAAGGGCCGCTCGGGGCTCGTCGCGAGCGAAGGGTCAGGGCAATGTCAACCGTCAATCCCCGGCGCTGGTGGGCACTTGTCGTGCTCGCCGCCGCACAGTTCATGGTCATCATGGACACCTCGATCATCGGGGTCGCACTCCCCGAGATGCAGAAGGACCTCGGCTTCACGCAGAGCGAGCTCTCGTGGATCTTCAACGCCTACGTGATCGTCTTCGGCGGTCTGCTGCTCCTCGGCGGACGCCTCTCCGACCTCGTCGGAGCCCGCAAGATCTTCGTCTCCGGCTGGGTCGTCATGATCGCCGGATCCGTCGTGGCCGCAGCCGCGCAGACCGCCTGGGTCGAGATCGTCGGCCGCGCCGTCCAGGGCGTCGGCGGTGCGCTCATCGCGCCCTCCGCCATGACCCTCCTGATGATGCTCTTCATGCACGACCCGAAGGAGCTCGGCAAGGCGATGGCGCTCTACGGCACCGCCGCTCCCGCGGGCGGCACCGCGGGCGTCTTCCTCGGCGGTGTCTTCACCGAGTGGATGAGCTGGCAGTGGGTCTTCATCATCTACATCCCGATCGGCCTCGCCACCCTCGCCGCCACCAAGCTCCTGCCGAACGTCGAGTCCCGCCGCGGCTCCGTCGACGTCCTCGGCGCCGTCGCCGTCACCGCGGGCCTGGCGCTCGCCGTCTTCGCCGTGGTCCGCGCCCCCGAGGTCGGCTGGGGCTCCACCGGCACGATCCTCCAGCTGGTCGGCGCCGCCGTCCTCCTCGGCCTCTTCTTCGTGATCCAGAAGAGCATCAGCGAGCCGCTCATGCCGCTCAGCGTCTGGCGGGTCCCGCGCCTCGGCTCGGCCAACCTCGCGATGACGCTGCTCGGCGCCGCGTGGATCCCCATGTGGTACTTCCTCAACCTGTACCTCCAGCAGGTCCTCGGCTACGGCGCCTTCGAGTCCGGTGCCGCGCTGCTCCCGATGACCGTGCTCCTCATGATCTTCATGACGGCCATCACCGCCCGCCTCATGGGCAGGTTCGGCGCCAAGCCGCTCATCGCCGGCGGCCTCCTCGTCCTCGCGGCAGGACTGGTCTGGCTGGCGGCCGTCCCGCCGACCGGCACCTTCCTCGTCGACGTCCTGCCGGCCTCGCTCGTCGCCGCGCTCGGCATGTCCCTCGCCTACATCCCGGCGATGATCGCCGCCATGTCCGGCGCCCCGCAGGAGCAGGCCGGTCTCGCCTCCGGCATCGTCAACACCACCTACAACGTCGGCTCCGCGCTCGGCCTCGCCGCGCTGACCGCCGTCGCCATGTCCCAGGGCGCCGACCAGCTCGGCAACCTGCCGAAGCTGACGGACGGCTTCTCCGCCGCCTTCATCGGCGCCGCGATCGTCGCCGCCCTCGGCGGTGTCATCACCCTGCTCGTGATGAAGAGCGACAAGACGGTCGCCACCGAGGCCGCCACCGCTCCCACCGCCCAGGGCGAGAAGGTCAGCGCCTGAACCGCCCCGAAGGGGCCGCCCGATGTCCTTCCCCGGACGTCGGGCGGCCCCTTTTCCGTATCGCGGACCCTTTTCCGTACCAGGGAAGGAAAGCCATGGAACTGAACACCCGTGCCGTGCACGTCTTCAACGAGCCCTTCCAGGGCGGTAGTTGGCCGCTCTCCGTGCCCCTCGTGCAGTCCTCCGCCTTCGCCTTCGACTCCGCCGCCGAGCTCGCCGAGGCCATGGCCGGGCCCGACGGGCAGTACGTCTACAGCCGCCGCGGGAATCCGACCGTACGGGCCCTGGAGCAGACCCTCGCCGGGCTCGAACAAGGCGCCGGGGCCATCGCCTTCGCCTCCGGGATGGGGGCGATCAGCGGGGTGCTGCTCGCGCTCCTGCGGCCCGGTGACCGGGTGGTGGCCCAGCGCTGCCTGTACGGGGGCACTCACGCCGTCCTGTCGGACCTGGCCGAGCGGTACGGGATCGAGGTCGTACGGATATCGGGCGACGACCCGGCCGAGGTCGAGGCCGCCGCCGTGCACCCCGCGACCCGGCTGCTCGTCCTGGAGACCATCGCCAACCCGACCGGCCAGGTCCCCGACCTGCCGGGGCTGCTCGCCGCCGCCCGCGCGCTCGGGGTGACGAGCGTCGTCGACAACTCGCTCGCCTCACCCGTCCTGTGCCGCCCCCTGGAGCACGGCGCCGACATCGTCGTCCACTCCACCACCAAGTACCTCTCCGGGCACTCCGACGTCCTCGGCGGCGCCGCCGTGTTCGCCGACGACGCCCTGCGCCACCGCGTCTGGCCCCGCACGGTCGAACTCGGCGCCTGCGCAGACCCGTTCGCGGCCTGGCTGACCCTGCGCGGGATACCCACCCTGCCGCTGCGGATGCGGGAGCACTGCGCCAACGCCGCCGCCCTCGCCGAGCGGCTCGAAGGCCACGCCGGCGTCACGGCCGTCCACTACCCCTGGCTCGCGGGCCACCCCTCGTACGCCGTCGCCCGGAAGGTGCTGTCGGGCGGTGGCGGGCTGCTCTCCTTCGAGCTCGCGGGCGGCCGGGAGGCCGGCCGGGACCTCATCGAGCGGGTACGGGTGGCCCGGCTCGCGCTCTCCCTCGGCGGGGTGGAGACGCTCGTGACGCACCCGGCGTCCACCTCGCACCGGGAGCTGGACGGGCCGGCGCTCGCCGCCGCCGGGATAGCGGCAGGCCTGGTGCGGATGTCCGTCGGCATCGAGGACGTCGAGGACCTCTGGTCCGACCTCGAACAGGCCCTCGCCCGAAGGTAGTCGGGGCTTCTTTTGGGTTGACAAAATAAATGGTCAATTCGTAGATTGGATGTCGCCAGGGAAAGACCACTCCTAGGTCAAGGGGGGCGCGTGATGCGTTACTTCGAGGACTTCCGGCCCGGCGACGTCCACGAGCTGGGCACCGTCACCGTCACGACGGAGGAGGTGCTGGAGTTCGGCAGGCGCTTCGACCCGCAGCCCTTCCACACGGACCCCGCGCGCGCGGAGCTGTCGCAGTTCCGCGGCCTGATCGCGAGCGGGTTCCACACCCAGGCGATGTTCATGCGCCGCTACGTCGACGGACTGCTCGCCTACAGCGCCTGTATGGGCTCGCCGGGCATCGACGAGGTCCGCTACCTGCGGCCCGTCCGCCCGGGTGACGTCCTCACCGCGCGCGTCGAGATCCTCGGCGCCACCCCGTCGCCGTTCAATCCCGCCACCGGCACCGTCAAACCGCGGTGCACGCTCGTGGCCCCCGACGGGACGGCCGTGTTCAGCATGATCCTGCACAGCATCTTCCGCCGGCGCCCCGCCGACGCCGAGGCCGGCCATCTGTCGTCGATGCCCGCGGCCGAGGATCCCGTCGCCTGTGCGCGACCGGCGAAGAGCTGTGTCCCGGTCATGAGCGCCTGACGGAGCCGTCCTTCCGTCAGGCCGCTGAACACGGCCGTCCGTATCACCGGAAACCAAACCGAAGGGGGACCTCCTGTGGAGGCCGTATCCCGCACCGCCCAGTGGACCGCCGCCGCGCGCGCCCTGGAGACCGAGCGCGAGGACCGGCTGTTCGCCGATCCCTACGCGCGCACCGTCGCCGACAGCATCGGCTTCGAACTGCTCGAGCGCTACGCGGGGGGCGGCACCGTGCCGTTCCTCGCCATCCGCACCACCTACCTCGACCGCGCCATCGTCCGGGCCGTGGAGGAGCGGGGCATCCGCCAGGTCGTCTTCCTCGCCGCCGGCATGGACACCCGCTTCTTCCGGCTGCCCTGGCCGGACGGCGTCACCGTCTACGAGCTCGACCGCCCGGCGCTCCTGGAGGCCAAGGCCGAGATGCTCGCGAGCGAGCCGCAGCCGGCCGGCCGCACCCGGATCACCGTCCCCGTCGACCTCACCCAGGACTGGACGGGCCCCCTGAAGGAAGCGGGCTGGAAGAGCGACGAGCCCGTCCTGTGGGTGGTCGAGGGCCTGCTGTTCTTCCTGCCCGAGCACGCCGTACGCACCCTGATCTCGACGCTCTCCGCGCACGCCGCCCCCGGCTCCGTGCTGCTCGGCGACGTCATCTCCAAGGCAGCCCTGGACAACCCGCTCGCCCGCGGCTTCATGAAGGCCCTGGACGAGGACGGCAACCCGTGGCTGTTCGGCACCGAGGAGCCGGAGGCGCTGCTCGACGACTGCGGCTGGGCCGTACGCGAGGTGAAGCAGCCCGGTGAGCCGGGCGCCGACTTCGACCGCTGGCCCTACCCGGTCCCGGCCAGGTCCGTCCCCCGCGTCCCCCGCTCCTTCCTCTTCACGTGCGACCTGCCCGGTGCGACCGGCGCCGGTTCGAGGGTGGCCGCGTGACCGCCCACCGGAGGTCCGGGGGTCGCCCCCCGGGCCGGCACAGCACGTGCGACCTGCCCACCCATCGACAGGAGGAGGCGGCATGAGCGCCCACGACTTCCACCAGCGGGTCATCACCGACGCCGGCGCGGCCGTGCGCGGTCTGACCGTCGCCCTCGGCGAGCGCCTCGGTCTGTACAAGGCGCTGGCCGCCGACGGGCCCCTCACCGCGGGGCAGCTCGCGAAGGCGACCGGCACGAACGAGCGGTACGTCGAGGAGTGGCTGCACGCCCAGCTCTCCGCCGGGTACGTCGAGCGGCACCCCAGTTCCCTCACGTACACGCTCCCCGCCGACCACGTCGAGGTGCTCGCCGACCCGAAGGCCGTGACGTACGCCGCCGGGTTCTTCACCGCCCTCAAGGCGCTGTACGCCACCGAGGACCTGCTCGTGGAGGCGTACCGCACCGGTGACGGCGTCGGCTGGGCCGAGCACGACGCGGCCCTCGACACCGGCATGGGCTCCTTCTTCCAGCCGACGTACGAGCACAAGCTCGTCCCCGACTGGCTGCCCGCGCTCCACCACGTCACCGACAAGCTCACCGCAGGCGGCACGGTCGCGGACGTCGGCTGCGGCGTCGGCCACACCACCCTCCTCATCGCCCGCGCCTTCCCGAACGCCACCGTCCACGGCTTCGACTACTCGGAGGAGGCCATCTCGATCGCGCGGGAGCTCGCCGAGGAGGCCGGTCTCTCCGACCGGGTCGTCTTCGAGGTCGCCTCGGCCGACGACTACCCGGGCTCCGGGTACGACCTGGTGTGCTTCTTCAACGCCCTGCACGACATGGGCGACCCGGTCGCCGCCGCCCAGCACGTCCACAAGTCCCTGGACGCGGACGGCACCTGGATGCTCGTCGAGTCGAACGTGTCCCCGCAGGACATCGACGTCCAGACGCCCGCCGCCCGCATGTTCATGGCCCTGTCGGCCGTGATGTGCCTGCCCGTCGCGGTCGCCCAGCGCGGCCCGCACGCGCTCGGCAACCACTCCGGTGAGAAGGCCTTCCGGGCCATCGCGGAGGAGGCCGGCTTCACCCGCTGGCGGCGCGCGACGGAGACCCCCGTGAACGCGGTCTACGAAGTCCGCCCGTAACCGACCAAGAGGAGCCTGACCATGGGCGTGACCGCCCCCCTGCCCGTCACCGACCGGTTCATGGAGGTCCTGGAGCGGCTCAGCGAGCGTTCCGTCGAGGACTACTACAACCCGTACCAGACCTTCCAGTGGCCCGAGACGCTGGAGGAGAACCGTTTCTGGATGACGCCGGAGCTGCTCACCGTCCACGGCACCGAGCACTACGACACCCTCGGTGAGGAAACGCTTCAGCGCCTGTCGAAGTGGGAGTCCATCAACTTCTACAGCCTCAACGTGCACGGCATCCGCGAGCTGCTCATCGAGGTCGTCGGCCGGATCCACATGCCCGGCTTCGAGGTGCCGTCGGACTTCTTCCACCACTTCATCGGTGAGGAGAACGAACACATGTGGTTCTTCTCCGAGTTCTGCCGCCGCTACGGCAACAAGATCTACGGCTCCACCGCGATGCGCGCCGACGCCGCCTGGGAGCCCGAGGTCGAGAACTTCCTCGTCTTCACCCGCATCCTCTTCTTCGAGGAGCTCGTCGACCACTACAACGCCCGGATGGCGAAGGACGACGCCCTCTGCCACACCATCCGCGAGGTCAACCGCATCCACCACCAGGACGAGTCCCGCCACATCGCCTTCGGGCGCGAGCTGGTCTCCCTCCTGTACGGCCGGATGTGCCAGGCCGTGAGCGCCGGGCGGGTCCGCGAGGTGGAGGCGTACCTCAAGCGGTACGTCGTCTACAGCATCAACTCCCTCTACAACCCGCACGTCTACCGCGACGCCGGCATCCCCGACCCGCTGGCCCTGCGCAACGCGCTGGTCGCCGACGAGAGCCGCCGCCCCCACGAGCGCAAGGCCATCCGCAAGCCGCTCGCCTTCTTCCTGAAGACCGGGATCTTCTCCGACGACACCCTGCCCGTCGTCTGAGTCCCCGGGAACCTCCCACCTGAGAGGTGCACCCACCATGAGTGTGACCACCCCCGAGACCGTCGGGGCGACACGGGGCCTTCCCTCGCTCGGCCCGGAGGCGACCCGCCTGCTGCGGCTCCTCGACGACACCTTCGAGAGCTGGGGAGTGACCGCGGGCGCCCGCCCGATGACCATGCCCCCGCTCCTGCCGGCCGCCGACCTGGCGAAGCTGGACTACTACGACAACTTCCCGCACCAGGCCGTCCTCGCCGCCCCGCTCGACCTGGAGGGGCGCCTCACCGCCCCCTTCGACGCCGAGCGCGGCGAATGGCCCGCCGCCGCCCTCGAACCGGCCGGCCTCGGACTGCCCTCGGCGTCCTGCTACGCCGTCTACCTCGACCACCAGGGCACCCGGGTCGCCGACGACACCCTCGTCACGATCTGTTCCTGGTGCTTCCGCAAGGAGACCCACTACGAGGGGATGCGGCGCCAACTCGGCTTCCGCATGCGGGAGATCGTTGCCATCGGCGCCCGCGAGCACGCCGAGACCCACCTCGCGGACTTCACGGAGAGGATCCAGGCCTTCGCCACCGCCCTCGACCTGCCGCTGAGCAGGGAGGCCGCCTGCGACCCGTTCTTCGACAAGGGCGGCTCGAAGGCGCTCCTCCAGCGGCTCACCCCGGTGAAGTACGAGTTCCTGTACGAGGACCTGGCGATCGCCTCGGTCAACACGCACCGGAACTTCTTCGGCGACCGCTGCGACATCACGCTCGCGTCGACCGGCGGACCGGCCTTCACCAGCTGTGTCGCCTTCGGCCTCGAACGGTGGCTGTCCGCGCTGACCCGCCGCCACGGCGGCTGGGAGGCCGCCACGGCGGCGGTGCTCGACGCGAACGCCCGCCTGGAGTCCGACGCGAACGCCCGCCTGGAGTCCGACGCGAACGCGCGCGTGCGGGACGGCGCGAGTGGCGCGGCCGGGCCGGTGATCTGACGTGCCGGCCCGTCCCGCCGCCCCGCCGGCGGGCGGCCTGGGGTGGGCGAACCTCGGCATGGACATCGTGTCCGTCAACCGTGTCCGCAGGCTCCTCGCCCAGTACGGGGAGCGGTTCTTCGAGCGGATGCTCACCCCCGGCGAGCTCGCCGACTGCCGTACCTCCTCCGGGCTCGACGTACTGAGCCTGTGCGGGCGGATCGCGGCCAAGGAAGCGGCCTTCAAGACCTTACGGGTCAGGGGCAGGTTCCTGCCCTGGCCGGACATCGTCGTGCGGCGCTCCGAGGGCGGCTGGCCGCTCGTGGAGCTGCACCGGTCGGCCGCCGAGATGGCCGCCGCGTCCGGCATCACCGAGATCACCGTGTCCATCAGCCACGACGTGGACTACGCGGTGGCGGTGGCCGCCCCGATCATCGCCCCCGCCCCACCCATCCAGTAGCAGCTAAAGGAGAGCAACCATGGCCGACGGCCTGCAGACGGTGAAGAGCTGGATCCTCGAGCGTCACCCGGAGCGCGAGGACATCGCGCCCGACCTCGACCTGATCGAGAACCGGCTCATCGACTCGCTGTCCTTCGTCGAGTTCGTCTTCCTCCTGGAGCAGGAGAGCGGCACTGCCATCCAGATGGAGACCCTGGAGGTCGAGTCCATCCGCACCCTCGGCGCCATCGAGCAGCACTTCTTCAAGGCCCCGGTGGAGGTCCAGGCATGAGCCGCCGCCTCTTCACCTCGGAGTCGGTGACCGAGGGCCACCCCGACAAGATCGCCGACCGGATCAGCGACACCATCCTCGACGCGCTCCTCGCCGAGGACCCGTCCTCGCGGGTGGCGGTGGAGACCCTGATCACCACGGGTCTCGTGCACATCGCCGGCGAGGTCACCACGACGGCGTACGCGCCGATAGCGAAGCTGGTGCGCGAGGCCGTCCTCGACATCGGTTACGACTCCTCCGCCAAGGGCTTCGACGGCGCCTCCTGTGGCGTGTCGGTGTCCATCGGAGCGCAGTCGCCGGACATCGCCCAGGGCGTCGACACGGCGTACGAGTCCCGGGTCGAGGGCACGGGTGATGAGCTGGCCGCGCAGGGCGCCGGCGACCAGGGCCTGATGTTCGGCTACGCCTGCGACGACACGGCCGAGCTGATGCCGCTGCCGATCGCACTGGCCCACCGCCTCTCGCGCCGCCTCACCGAGGTCCGCAAGAACGGCACCGTGCCGTACCTGCGCCCGGACGGCAAGACGCAGGTCACCATCGAGTACGTCGGTGACCGCCCGGTCCGCCTCGACACGGTCGTCGTCTCCTCGCAGCACGCCGCCGACATCTCCGTCGAGGGCCTGCTCGCGCCCGACGTGCGCGAGTACGTCGTCGAGCACGTCCTCAAGGAGCTGGTCGAGGAGGGCGTCAGCCTGGAGTCCGACGCCTACCGGCTCCTGGTGAACCCGACCGGCCGCTTCGAGGTCGGCGGCCCGATGGGCGACGCAGGGCTCACCGGCCGGAAGATCATCATCGACACGTACGGCGGGATGGCCCGGCACGGCGGCGGCGCCTTCTCCGGCAAGGACCCGTCGAAGGTGGACCGGTCGGCGGCGTACGCGATGCGCTGGGTCGCGAAGAACGTCGTCGCGGCCGGTCTCGCCCGCCGCTGCGAGGTGCAGGTGGCGTACGCGATCGGCAAGGCCGAGCCGGTCGGTCTCTTCGTGGAGACCTTCGGCACGGGCACCCTGCCGGACGAGCGGATCCAGGAGGCGGTCAGCGCGGTCTTCGACCTGCGCCCCGCGGCGATCATCCGCGACCTGGACCTCAAGCGGCCCATCTACGCGAAGACGGCGGCGTACGGCCACTTCGGCCGCGAGCTCCCGGAGTTCACGTGGGAGCGCACCGACCGCGTGGAGGCCCTCAAGAAGGCAGTGGAGGCGTAGGTCATGCGTATCGCTGTCACGGGATCCATCGCGACCGACCATCTGATGACCTTCCCCGGCTGGTTCAGCGAGCAGCTGCTCGCCGACCGGCTCGACCGGGTCTCCCTGTCGTTCCTCGCCGACAACCTGGAGGTCAGGCGCGGCGGAGTGGCAGCGAACATCGCCTTCGGACTCGGTGTCCTCGGTCTGCGTCCCGCCCTCGTGGGCGCGGTCGGCGCCGACTTCGAGCCGTACCGGGTCTGGCTGAAGGACCACGGTGTGGACACCGACTCGGTGCGCGTCAGCGAGTCGCTCCACACCGCCCGGTTCGTCTGTACGACCGACCGGGCCCAGAACCAGATCGCCACCTTCTACGCGGGGGCGATGGCCGAGGCGCGCGAGATCGACCTGCGGGACGTCGTCGCACGCACCGGCCGCCTGGAGCTCGTCCTGGTCTCCCCGGACGACCCCGAGGCGATGCTCCGGCACACCCGCACCTGCCGTGACCTGGGGATTCCCTTCGCCGCCGATCCGTCGCAGCAGCTGGCGCGGCTCGACGGGCAGCAGGTGCGGGAGCTGGTGGACGGGGCCCGGTTCCTGTTCACCAACGAGTACGAGACGGCTCTGCTCCTGGAGAAGTCCGGCTGGGCGGAGGCGGAGGTGCTGCGCCGGGTCGGCACCTGGGTCACCACCCACGGCGAGGCGGGCGTCCGCATCCGGGGCGAGGGCCGGGAGCCGCTGGCCGTGCCGGCGGTGGAGGTCCCGGCCGTCGTCGACCCGACGGGCGTCGGTGACGCCTTCAGGGCCGGGTTCCTCGCCGGGACGCTGTGGGGCGTGCCGGAGCGGTGCGCGGCGCAGCTGGGCTGCGCGGTCGCCGCGACCGTCCTCGACTACGTGGGGACGCAGGAGTACCGGCTGCACCGGGAGTCGCTCCTGGACCGGATCAGGACGACATACGGGGTGGGCTGCACGGCGACCCTCGTCACGCATCTGAAGGGGCTGACATGAGCGTGTCCCGGCGGTCCCTGCGGGAGGAGTTCGCGACGCGGGTCGTGGTGGCCGACGGGGCGATGGGCACGATGCTCCAGGCCGCCGACCCGACGATGGACGACTTCCGGAACCTGGAGGGCTGCAACGAGATCCTCAACCTCACGCGCCCCGACATCGTCGCCTCCGTCCACGACGCCTACTTCTCGGTCGGTGTGGACTGCGTCGAGACCAACACCTTCGGGGCGAACCTGGCGGCGCTCGCCGAGTACGGCATCGAGAACCAGGTGTACGAGCTGTCCGAGGCCGGCGCCCGGATCGCCCGCACCACGGCGGACGCGCACACGGCCGCCGACGGCCGCCCCCGCTGGGTCCTCGGCTCCATGGGCCCCGGTACGAAGCTGCCGACCCTGGGCCATGTCACGTACGAGCCGCTCCGCGAGGCCTTCCAGCAGAACGCGGAGGGCCTGATCAGGGGTGGCGCGGACGCCCTGCTCATCGAGACCTCGCAGGACCTGCTCCAGACGAAGGCGGCCGTCATCGGCGCCCGCCGGGCCCTGGACCGGGCCGGCCTGGACCTCCCGGTGATCGTGCAGGTCACCGTGGAGACGACGGGCACGATGCTGCTCGGCACGGAGATCGGGGCGGCCCTGACCGCCCTGGAGCCGCTGGGCATCGACATGATCGGCCTGAACTGCGCCACGGGCCCGGCGGAGATGGCCGAGCACCTGCGGCACCTGTCACGGCACTCCCGTATCCCGATCTCCGTCATGCCGAACGCGGGTCTGCCGGTCCTCACCTCCGACGGCGCCCACTACCCCCTCTCCCCGGCCGAACTGGCCGACGCCCAGGAGGCGTTCGTACGGGACTACGGCCCCTCCCTGGTCGGCGGCTGCTGCGGTACGACCCCGGAGCACCTGCGGCAGATCGTGGACCGGGTCCGGGGCGCGGCCGTCCTGGACCGGCGGCCGACGCCCGAGGCGGGCGCGTCCTCCCTGTACAGCCATGTGCCGTTCCGGCAGGACACCGCGTACCTGGCGATCGGGGAGCGCACCAACGCCAACGGTTCGAAGAAGTTCCGTGAGGCGATGCTCGACGGGCGCTGGGACGACTGCGTCGAGATGGCGCGGGACCAGATCCGCGAGGGCGCGCACCTGCTCGACCTGTGCGTGGACTACGTGGGCCGGGACGGTGTCGCCGACATGGCGGAGCTGGCCGGCCGGTTCGCGACCTCCTCCACGCTCCCGATCGTCCTCGACTCGACCGAGGTCCCGGTCCTGCGGGCGGGCCTGGAGAAGCTGGGCGGCCGGGCGGTGGTCAACTCCGTCAACTACGAGGACGGCGACGGCCCCGAGTCGCGGTTCGCGCAGGTCACGGCCCTCGCGAAGGAGCACGGCGCGGCGCTGATGGCGCTGACGATCGACGAGGAGGGCCAGGCCCGGAGCGTCGAGCACAAGGTGGCGGTGGCCGAGCGGCTCATCGCGGACCTCACGGGGAACTGGGGGATCAGGGAGTCGGACATCCTGATCGACACCCTCACGTTCACGATCTGCACCGGCCAGGAGGAGTCGCGGAAGGACGGCGTCCACACGATCGGGGCGATCCGCGAGCTGAAGCGGCGCCACCCCGACGTGCAGACGACGCTCGGCCTCTCCAACATCTCGTTCGGTCTGAACCCGGCCGCGCGGATCGTCCTCAACTCGGTCTTCCTCGACGAGTGCGTGAAGGCGGGCCTGGACTCGGCGATCGTCCACGCGAGCAAGATCCTCCCGACAGCGCGCCTGGAGAAGGAGCAGGTGGAGGTGGCACTCGACCTGATCCACGACCGCCGCAGGGAGGGCTACGACCCGCTCCAGAGGTTCCTGGAGATGTTCGAGGGCGCCACGGCGAAGTCCCTGAAGGCGGGGAAGGCCGAGGAACTGCTCGCGCTGCCGCTCGACGAGCGGTTGAAGCGCCGGATCGTCGACGGCGAGAAGAACGGCCTGGAGAAGGACCTCGACGAGGCTCTGACGGCCCGGCCGGCCCTGGAGATCGTCAACGAGATCCTGCTCGACGGCATGAAGACGGTGGGCGAGCTGTTCGGCTCGGGCCAGATGCAGCTGCCGTTCGTGCTCCAGTCCGCCGAGGTCATGAAGACGGCCGTGGCGCATCTGGAACCGCACATGGAGAAGACGGACGCGGACGGCAAGGGCACGATCGTCCTCGCCACGGTCCGCGGCGACGTCCACGACATCGGCAAGAACCTCGTCGACATCATCCTGTCCAACAACGGCTACAACGTCGTCAACATCGGCATCAAGCAGCCGGTCTCCGCGATCCTCGAAGCGGCCGAACAGCACCGGGCCGACGTCATCGGCATGTCGGGCCTGCTGGTCAAATCCACCGTCATCATGAAGGAGAACCTGGAGGAGCTGAACGGCCGCGGCCTGGCCGCCCGCTTCCCCGTGATCCTCGGCGGCGCGGCCCTCACCAGGGCGTACGTCGAGCAGGACCTCCACGAGCTGTACGGGGGCGAGGTCCGCTACGCCCGGGACGCCTTCGAGGGCCTGCGCCTCATGGACGCGCTCATGGGCGTCAAGCGCGGCGTCCCCGGAGCCGTACTCCCGCCGCTCAAGCAGCGCAGGGTGGCCCGGCAGCCGGTGGTCGAGGAGGTGGCACGGGAGCCCGAACCGGCCGGCCGCTCCGACGTGGCCACCGACAACCCCGTACCCGAGCCCCCCTTCCTAGGGACCAGGGTCGTGACGGGCATCCCGCTCGCCGAATACGCCCCCTGGCTCGACGAGAACGCCCTCTTCAAGGGCCAGTGGGGCCTCAAGGACCCCGCGACGATCGAGACGGAGGGCAGGCCGAGGCTGCGGGCGCTGCTCGACCGGATCGAGCGCGAGAACCTGGTCGAAGCGGCTGTGGTCCACGGCTGGTTCCCCTGTGTGTCCAAGGGCGACGACCTGATCGTCCTGGACGAGGACGGAGGCGAGCGGACCCGCTTCTCCTTCCCCCGCCAGCAGCGGGGCCGCCGCCTCTGCCTGGCCGACTTCCACCGCGCCGAGGACTCCGGCGAGGTCGACGCCGTCGCCCTCCAGGTGGTGACGGTCGGCTCCCGCATCGGAGAGGAGACGGCGAGGCTCTTCGCGGCCGACGCCTATCGGGACTACCTCGAACTCCACGGCCTCTCGGTCCAGTTGGCGGAAGCGCTGGCGGAGTACTGGCACGCCCGCGTCCGCGCCGACTGGGGCATCGCCCAGGGCGACCCGACGGCCCTAGAGGGCATGCTCCGCACCGAGTACCAGGGCTGCCGCTACTCGCTCGGCTACCCGGCCTGCCCCGACCTGGAGGACCGGGCGAAGATCGCCGCCCTCCTGCGCCCGGAGCGCATCGGGGTCGTGCTGTCGGAGGAGTACCAGCTGCACCCCGAGCAGTCGACGGACGCGATCGTCGTCCACCACCCGGAGGCGAGCTACTTCAACGCGGGAGGGCGGCGATGAGTCCCACGTACTCGTTCGAGTTCTTCCCGCCGAAGACCGACCGCGGGGAGCGGACCCTGTGGGAGGCGATCCGCCGGGTCGAAGCCCTCTCCCCGGACTTCGTCTCCGTGACGTACGGCGCGGGCGGCTCGTCCCGCGACCGGACCATCGAGGTGACGAAGCGGATCGCGACCGAGACGACCCTGCGCCCGGTCGCCCACCTGACGGCGGTCGGCCACTCGGTGGCGGAACTGCGGGCCATCATCGGCGCGTACGCGGACGCCGGGGTACGGGACGTCCTCGTGCTGCGCGGCGACCCGCCGGGCGATCCGCGGGGAGCGTGGATCAGACACCCGCAGGGCTTCACGTACGCGTACGAACTGGTCGAGTTGGTCCGCTCGTTGGGCGACTTCAGGATCGGGGTGGCGGCCTTCCCGGAGGGCCACCCGAGGTCCGCGAGCCCTGCCGGCGACCTCGCGCACTTCGTGGCGAAGTGCCGGGCGGGCGCCGACTACGCGATCACGCAGATGTTCTTCGACCCGGAGGACTACCTGCGCCTGCGGGACCGGGTCGCGGCGGCGGGCTGTGACACCCCGATCATCCCGGAGATCATGCCGGCGACGGACGTACGCCAGATCCGCCGCTTCGCCGAGCTGAGCGACGCGGCGTTCCCCGAGGACCTGGCGCACCGCCTGGAGGCGGCGAAGGACATCCCGGCGGCGGCGTACCGCATCGGCGTCGAGCACGCGACGGCGATGGGCCTGCGGCTGCTCGACGAGGGGGCGCCGGGCCTGCACTACATCACGTTGAACAAGTCGACGGCGGCGCTAGAAATCCACCGAACCATCCTCAGCGCAAGGAGAGTTGCACATGTCTGAGTCCACTGAGTCCACTGAGGCTCCTGAGTTCACCGACTACAAGGTCGCGGACATCTCGCTGGCCGAGTTCGGCCGCAAGGAGATCACCCTCGCCGAGCACGAGATGCCGGGCCTGATGTCGATCCGGAGGGAGTACGCGGCGGACCGGCCGCTCGCCGGGGCTCGTATCACCGGCTCCCTCCACATGACGGTGCAGACGGCCGTCCTCATCGAGACGCTGGTGGCGCTCGGCGCCGAGGTGCGCTGGGTGTCCTGCAACATCTACTCGACGCAGGACCACGCGGCCGCCGCGATCGCCGCCGCGGGGATCCCGGTCTTCGCCTGGAAGGGCGAGACCCTCGAAGAGTACTGGTGGTGTACGGAGCAGGCGCTGACCTGGCCGAACGCCGACGGTCCCAACATGATCCTGGACGACGGCGGTGACGCGACCGTCCTCGTCCACAAGGGTGTGGAGTACCAGAAGGCGGGCGAGGTCCCGGACCCGTCGACGGCGGACAACGACGAGTTCCGCGTCATCCTGGAACTCCTGAGGAACACCACCCTGGACTGGTCGACGATCGCCGCCGGCATCCGTGGCGTCACGGAGGAGACGACGACGGGCGTGCACCGCCTGTACGAGATGCACCGCGAGGGCGCGCTGCTCTTCCCGGCGATCAACGTGAACGACGCCGTGACGAAGTCGAAGTTCGACAACAAGTACGGCTGCCGCCACTCCCTCATCGACGGCATCAACCGCGCGACGGATGTCCTCATCGGCGGCAAGACGGCCGTGGTCTGCGGCTACGGCGACGTCGGCAAGGGCTCGGCGGAGTCGCTGCGCGGCCAGGGCGCCCGGGTGATCGTCACCGAGATCGACCCGATCTGCGCGCTCCAGGCGGCGATGGACGGCTTCCAGGTCGCCACCCTGGACGACGTGGTGGAGACGGCGGACATCTTCATCACGACCACGGGCAACAAGGACATCATCATGGCGTCCGACATCGCGCGCATGAAGCACCAGGCGATCGTCGGCAACATCGGCCACTTCGACAACGAGATCGACATGGCCGGCCTGGCGAGGATCCCCGGGATCGTGAAGGACGAGGTCAAGCCGCAGGTCCACACGTGGACGTTCGAGGACGGCAAGGTCGTCATCGTCCTGTCGGAGGGCCGCCTCCTCAACCTGGGCAACGCGACGGGCCACCCATCCTTCGTGATGTCGAACTCCTTCGCGGACCAGACGCTGGCGCAGATAGAACTGTTCACGAAGCCGGAGCAGTACCCGACGGACGTCTACGTCCTTCCGAAGCACCTGGACGAGAAGGTGGCACGCCTGCACCTGGACGCTCTCGGTGTCCGGCTGACGACCCTGCGCCCCGAGCAGGCGTCGTACATCGGGGTGCCGGTCGAGGGCCCGTACAAGCCGGACCACTACCGCTACTGATGGAACGCGACCCCTGGCTCCCGGACCGCCTCCTCCGGACGGAACGGGACGCCCTGATGCCGCTCCTGCGCCGCACACCGGAGGAGGCGTACGAGCTCCGCACCGCCTGCCCCGGCTGGACGGTCCGGCAGGTCGTCGCCCACTGCGGGGCGGCGCTCGTACGGATCGTCGAGGACCGCCTGGAGGAGGGCGTGTTCCTGCCGGAGGCGAACGCGTGCGACGTGGCCGAACGGGAGGACTGGCCGCTCGGCCGGATCCTCGACGAGCTGGAACGCGGCCTGACGGAGGCCGGGCCGGTCATCGCCGGGCGCGAGGACGGGCGGCTCGACGCCGTCGCGCTCGGCGAGTGGGTCCACGCCGGAGACGTACGGGAGGCGTTCGGGGAACCGGGCGCGTACTGCGGCCCGAGCCTGGACCTGGCGCTCCCGCTCCTCGCGGTGACGAGCCGCACACGGGAGACCCCGCGTCTGGTCGGCGTCCTGACCGACCGCGAGCCGACCCCGGTGGCCCTGGGCAACGAGACGGAGGGCCGCCCGGCGGCGACCTACGAGGGCGACGCGTCGACCCTGATCCGCATCTACGCGGGCCGCCCCCTGGTCCGCACGCGCTACGACCTCCGAGGCGCGACAGAATCCGAACTACTCATCTACCGCTGACCCACGGCCGGTCCGGTCCCGTCGACGGGACGTCGTCCGTCACTTGGACATGATGAAGTCCAGGGCGAGACCGGAAGCGGTCGTCCAGTACGTGACGAGCTGGCCGTCGTCCGCGTACAGCGGGTTCGCGGGCATGGGGACGTCGATCGGCTTGCCCGCGCGGCTGCCGGGTGTACGGCCTTGGAGGGCGAGGGTGATGCTCCGCGCCTCGTACTCGTCCCTGGCGCCCCCGCTGACGAGCAGAGCGGCGTACGCCTCCTTGCCCGGCGCGATCGTGACGGGCTTGCCGGGGTCCGGGTCGCTGTCCTTAGATCACGGGCACGGTGGTCCGGGCGTCGGCACCGAGCTTGACGTGGGGGTAGTGGTAGAGGGCGCAGGTGTCGTCGCCGGCGTTCTGGACGAGTGCTCATGGTGTGTTTCCCCCGTGGTCGGCCGTACGAGGCCGTGGCTCGGCCATCGCCGGCGAGCAGAGTCTGCTCGTCGGGCGCCATCGACAAGCCTGCGTCCGAGCTCTGTTACGGAGGAGGTACAGGGAGGGGTCGATTCCGCAGCGCGGGCCGAGGGGGTGGTGCGCGCCACCACTCCAGACGCAGAGTTGAACGCGTTCAACGGGTCTGGCAAGGTATCTCTCGACGGCCCGCTCCTCCGGGTCGGTCGATGCGGGCTGAGGGTGGGAGATCCTGGTGGCGGGCGGAAGCAGGCTGCGTGCGCGCGGGGTGATCGCCGGTGTCTTGATGGCGGTTCTGGCTGTTCTGACGGCGTGCGCCGGGCCCTTTCAGTACTACGAGGGAACAGGGCTCCACGACATCACGGCGGCCGAAGTCGCCGGGGGCTGGGAGAACGTCGAGGGGACCCGGGTGGTGCTTCGCGAGAACGGAACGGCACTTCTCGAGAGGCTCGACGGGCAGGACTTCGACTTCGACGAAGGCTGGCGTCTCTCCGGTACGGGAACCTGGCAACTGAGAGACGACGACGGCGGCCAGGTCGTCCGGCTCTCGCTGACAGCCCGGACACGAGCGGAGAGACGCCCCCTCGCGACGACCACGGGCACCTCGCCCCCAGAGTCCCCGTCGACATACGCGTGGACCTTCTACGTGGACCGCGATCAGCACGACGAGCTGAAGCTGTTCTTCTTCTACGGCGATCCCGACATCGGGAACACATACGTGATGTCGCGAGCGACGTCCACGGCACCACCGTCGAAGTGACGGCCGCGACCCGCAAGCAGGGGTGACCCGCAGGCGTCGCTAGAGCTCGTGGTCCTGAGCAAGCTCCTCCCAGCGAACCCGAACACTAGGCTGCGGCGATGGACCGAGACTTAGTGACCGACGTATCCGAGGCCCCCGCCCGGCCCGCCCGGCCTGCCGAGCCCGCCCGGGCCAATGACTACGACAGCTTCGCCGAGGCGTACGCGGCGGAGAACGAGAACAACCTCGTGAACGCGTACTACGAGCGGCCCGCGATGCTGGCCCTCGCCGGGGACGTGGCCGGGCGCCGGGTCCTGGACGCCGGATGCGGTTCGGGCCCCCTGACCGCCGCGCTGCGCGCCCGGGGCGCCGACGTCACCGGTATCGACGCCAGCGCCGGGATGCTGACGCTGGCGAGACGGCGGCTGGGTGACGACGCCGACCTGCACGTGGTCGACCTCCGTGACCCCCTGCCGTTCCCCGACGGCGCCTTCGACGACGTGATGGCCTCGCTGGTGCTGCACTACCTGGAGGACTGGGGGCCGACGCTGGCCGAGATGCGGCGGGTGCTCAGGCCCGGCGGCCGGCTGATCGCGTCGGTGGACCACCCCTTCGTGGCCTACACGATCCACGAGCCCCGGCCCGACTACTCCGCGACCACCAGCTACACCTTCGACTGGACGTTCAAAGGCCAGTCCTTCCCGATGAAGTTCTGGCGCAAGCCCCTGCACGCGATGACCGACGCCTTCACCGCCGCCGGTTTCCGCCTGACCGTCATCAGCGAACCGCAGCCCGACCCGGCCGCCCGCGAGCTGTTTCCCCCCGAGGACTTCCACGCTCTGTCGACCAAGACCTGCTTCCTCTTCTTCGTCCTTGAGGTGCCGACGCCGACGCCGGCTCCTGGCCCGGGCGCCTAGCAGCCGGTCGGCGCGCCGGATCCAGCGCATCCGGCGCACAGCGTCTCGTCCGCGACCGGTCGGAACAGCATGGGCTGGGTGTGGTCGCCGGAGCACTCACGGGCGCCTTCGAGCCGGGCGGAGAGCCGGTTGGGGGACGCGGCGGGTTCGGGCGGCAGGGCGCGGGGCGGTACGTGCCGGAGCAGGTAGCGGACGAGACCACCGGGGCGGTGTACGGGAGTTCCGGCGCCCGGCAGGCCTCGGAGGATGTGTTCGTGGACGTCCGGGGAGGTGTGTCCGGCGTCGAGCCAGCGTGCGGCGAGGAGGGTCAGCTCGTCGCGCATGCCGGGCGGGATCCGACGGAGGGCGGAGGAGAGGAGAGGCAGCGCGCCGATGAGCGCGCGGGCCTCTTCGGTGTGGGGGGAGGTGGGGGGCGCGCTTTCGGGGGCCGTGGCGGGTGCGGTAGCCGTGGCGGGCGTGGTGGGTTCGTCGATCGACTCGGTCGACTCGGGCTCCGCCTCCGCTTCCACCCGCGCTCCCACCCCCGCCCCCGGAAGGTTGGAGGTGTTTCCCCCACGGTCTTCTTCTGGATGACGGCCGGTCGGCGGGGTCACCGGCGCACCGGCGGTCTGCTGACCGGCCGCCCGCTTTCGGGGACTCGGTGCGACCTGCGGAGACGCCGGGTCCGCGCGTACGGCCACGGGGATTCCCGCAAGGAGCTTCGCGGCCTCGGCGGCGGACAACGGGGAGCTGGAGACGAGCTGTTGGGTCACCCACTGGCCCCCGGCACCCTGGACCCGCCGCTCGTGTACGAACCCCTCCTCCTTGAGCTGCCGCTTGGCGCGGGTGAACGCGCATGACCCGATCCGGGCACGTTCGGCAGTTCGGGAGAGCGGTTCGCGTGCGCCCTGGGGGAGGGAGAGCTGCCAGGTCAGGAGACGTACGGCGTCGGAACTGAGCCGAGGGTGCCGGATGATCTCGTGCGAGAGCTGGGTGAAGGCGCGGGAGGGCGAGATAAAGTTGCGGTAGATCACTGTGGCTGCACTCCATTGGTGGTCCAGGCCCCCGCCGACGGTTCGCAGCCGTCGGCGGGGGCCGTTTTGCGTGAACGTACCGCCCTGCTTGCGTCCAACCAGTCACGTTGAGTGAAGATCGCTCGTGTGGGTGACGGGAGGGCTCAACAGGGCCGGAGAGCAGGCGAGTTTCTGGTGCGGCCGCCCTCTTTCGCTGCGACAAGCTCGCCGTCCGCTCTGAGGCGACTGTCCTCATCGCAGGCATCAACGAGTGGCTGTGACCCATGCCCATCGGCTCTGGCCTCTGCCGCGCCTTCCCTCTTATGCTGCGTGATCCACATCGGTCGGGGGATCATGAACTTCACGCGGTATCGCAGACCGTCGGCCTTCCTGCTGCTGACGGTGTCAGTCGTCCTCGGTGCTACGGCCTTGATCGGACTTGAGTCGGGAGGCGAGGGCTCGCTGGTCCTGCTGCTCGAGCTCCGCGAGTATGTCCTTCTGCTGGGGTGGCTCGCCCTGGCCGCGCTGACCGGCGCGATCCTTTTGGGGCCGCCGAAATCCTCGCTGCGCGTGCCCCTGGTCACCATGTCGCTCGTCGTCGGCGCCCCGACGTTGCTTCTCGCCGGCCTTGCCTCCGCGATGTTCGGTAGCTCGGACGAGGAGGTGAGGACTGAGTCGGCTCCCGGTCGCGGCGACCGCCAGCTGCTTGTGGTGACGCGGAGCGGCTCTCTTGATCCGGTTTGGTGCGTCTACGTCGACCAGGGGAACGCACCGCTGGAACGCCGTTGGAGTGTCGGGTGCTTCAACGGCGACGCCGAAGACAATGCGCTCAGCGAGACCGTGTGGACGGCTCCCGACCGCATTCGCATGACCACCCAGGCAGGCGCGGTCCACGAAGTGACCATCGCCCCAAACGGTCGGCCCGACCGGGTTGTTTCTGTCCGCTAGTGACCGGGGTGCGGCTCGCCTTGACACCGTTCGGCTCGGATGGTCGACCTGCTCGAGGCTGGGACTCACCGATCCCGACCTGGACTCAGTACTCAGCCATGGCGGCCTGAGAAGTCCGCCGCCAGCTCCTTGGGGACCGACGGCCACTTCTCCATGGCTGTGACGATCTCCGCCAGTCGGGTCTCGAGAGCCGCCGCGTCGACCTCGCCGCTTCGATAGGCCTGCCACAGGCCGACGAGCTGGTCTTCCCGATCACCGGGATCGATGAGCTTGTCGGCCAGGGTGAAGCCGTCCAGGGACGGCTTCCCGACCTCCAGTACCCAACGCGTCGCAGCCGCGCCGGCGGTGATCCCACGGACTGCCAGTTCGACAACGGTGAAAGGCACCTTGGGATGGGCTGCCACGGCGAGGTACACACCCAGGAAGACCGAGTTCCGAACGGCTGTCACGGCCGTCGGCCCGCCGCGGGGCGCCTCGCTGTCCGACACCCGCCCACCTCTCACCCGAAGGTTGCCGCGTGCCGAGAGCAGTCGCGATCACTCCGCAGCCTAGCCACCTGCGTACCGGGGTAAGGCTCGGGAAGGCTCAACAGAGTGGGGGAGCAGGCGAGTTTCTGGTGCGGCCGCCCTCTTTCCGAGTGTGGCGGCCTCCACCACCGCGTCAAGGGCAAGTCGGCTGCGCCGATGGGCTGCGCCCACCCTTGACCCGGCGGCGGAGGCCGCCTTTTCACACTCGGAGGGCGGCCGGGGGCGGGGCCACGGGGGCCAGGGCAGGGTCCGGGGCCGGTGAGCGTCTGGCGGGTCGGTGGGTGGGGGCTGGGTTCGCGGTGGGGGCGGGTGAGACCGTCTCCGCCGGTTCGGGGTGCGCGGAGTTGTATGGGGCGGCCGGGCAGGGCTCGGCGTCTTGCGTTGGTCGCGTGGAGGGCTTCAGGCCCCGCTGGTCATTGCCGGTGGGGGGATGGGTCGCACGGGGGCTCCGTGTTCAACAGCCCCGGGCTGAAAGTTGCTTGACCCCAACCTTGGTTGATGTACGAGGGTCGTGTCATCGAACGGCGAGAAGAGGAGTTCCGATGACACAGCCCAGGATTCTGGTGGCCGGCGCGACCGGAAGGGTCGGCGGCGCGGTCGTGACGCAACTGCACGCGGCGGGCGTGCCCGTGCGGGCGCTGGTGCGAGGGGAGGCGGACTTCCCGGAGGGTGTGCAGGCGGTACGCGGAGATCTGGGGGATCCCGCGTCGGTGGGTACGGCGCTGGAGGGCGTCGACGCGGTCTTCCTGGTGTGGCCGTTCCTGAGCGCCGAGGGCGCGTCGGACGTGATCGACGCGATCGGGAAGCACGCCCGGCGGGTGGTGTACCTGTCGTCGGCCGGGGTGGGGAGCGGGGAGGAGGAGCCCGGCGAGGCGATCACCATGTTCCACACGGAGCTGGAGCGGCTGGTCGAGGCGTCGGGCCTGGAGTGGACGGCGCTGCGGCCCACCGGGTTCGCGAGCAACACGCTGGGCTGGGCGGAGGAGGTCCGCACCACCGGTGCGGTACGGGCGCCGATGGCGAGGCTGGCCCGCCCGCTGATCCACGAGGCGGACATCGCTGCGGTCGCCGTCCAGGCGCTGACGACCGACGCGCTACTCGGCGCCCGTCCCCTGCTCACGGGTCCCGAACTGGTCACCCAGGAAAGGCAGGTGGCGCTGATCGGAGAGGCGATCGGGCGGCCGGTGCGGTTCGAGGAGATCGGACTGGACGAGGCCGCCGAGCAGATGAAGGCGGCAGGCTGGCCGGCAGAACTGGTGGAGGCCGTGCTGCCGGCCCAGGCGAAGATGCTCGACAACCCGGAGCCGGTCAACGACGAGGTGGAGCGCATCACGGGCACCCCGGCCCGAACCTTCCGGGAGTGGGCGGCGGACCACGCGGCGGACTTCCGCTGAGAGGGACGACGCCAGGGCACGTCGACATGGCGGACCGAGGCGCCGGATCGCGCCTCGGTCCGCCCACAAGCGCCCCCGGTGGGGGTGGAGCGGTGGTGATCGGTGGACAACGTGCACTTCGCCAGCCCGAGAAGGGTGATTCACCCCCTTTGGGTTAGATCTCTGGACCTGTTACCGCCAGTAGGGCGGAGTTATAGCCCTCTCCCCCCACCGGGAGTGACCAGCGGTGCCTGAAGCCCAGCAAGAGGACCGACGGGGACTCGCTAAGCGCCGCCGGTCCGCCCCATTCAACTACTGCGCACCCCGAACACACCGAACTGCGCCCACCGTCCCCCGCCACAAGCCGAGCCCCCACCCGCCCCGCCGCGCGAGAAGGGCCGGCCGGAGCGATGCCCGGCCTCCTCCCGCCCACCGGCCCGCCAGCCGCCCTCCGGCCCCGGGCACGCGCGGTCCCCGGCGTGACCCCGGCCCCCGGACCGCCCTCCGAGAGGTCTTTCGCTCCTGGAGGTGGTGGGTCAAGGGTGGAGCGAAGCGGAATCGGCGAAGCCGACGCGACGAAGGAGCGCCCTTGACGCGCCGCCGGAAGGAGCGACTCTCGGAAAGAGGGCGGTCCCACCAGAAGCCCAGAAGAGGTGACCACCCCAGGGCCCTGCCCTCTGCCGCCGCACCCAGCAGCTCGCGGGCACGCCGGGCGAGGGGGACCCATTGTGGTCGAGCTGCCGCTTCCTTTTTCCTACTCGTTTGACATACTGGGTGCATGTCCGAGACGACGTACACCATCGGTGAAGGCCCGGCGACGCGTGTCAGCCTCTCCCTGCCCGAGGGGACGGCGGAGGCGATCCGTGCCCGGGTAGGCAAGCGCGAGTTCTCCGCGTTCATCGCCGGGGCCGTCGAGCGGGAGCTTCGGGGCCAGGTGCTCGACGAGTACCTGGCGGATTACGAGCGCCGCAAGGGCTCCGTCTCCGAACGGGCGCGGCAGGATGCCCGGCAAATCTTCGACGAGGTGTTCGCGGAAGAAGGCCAGTGGCCCGCCGCAAGCTGAGTCACGAGGGCACGCTCGTCCTTGACAGCGAAGGACTGTCCAAGCTGCTCGACGACGACGAAACCGTGGTCGCACTGGTCATGGAGGCACGTTCCCGAGGCATGGAGGTCGTGATCTGCGCGCTCACCATCATCGAGGCGGTCCATGCCCGTACGAACAAGGCTCGGCTGAGCTGGGTGCTGTCCGGTCTGCGCGTGGTCCCGGTAGGCGACGAGGAGGCGAAGGCGGCTTCAACCCTGCTGCTGGAGGTGGGTCTCCATGGTCACAAGTACGCCATCGACGCGGCCGTGGCACAGGCTGCCCTGCGCCAGCGGCGCCCCGTGGTCATGTTGACCTCGGACATCGACGACATGACCCGACTGTGCGGCGCCCGGATCCGGCTCGTGTCCGTGTGACGAGCCGGCTCTCGGCCGCGCCTTCCCCTTACGGGGCCCGGAGCCAGAGGGCCGTGCCCAGCGTGCCCATGGCCGCCGCGATCAGGGAGAGGGCCGTACGGGTGGCGGTGACGTGCTGATGACGCGTACGGCTCCGCGCGGGGTCAGGGCCTCGCGTTCCGTCGGGCTCGCCGTCCAGCACTGGTCCATCGCCGCCTCCCAGAGGTATCCGCTGGGCCGCACCAGAGTCAGCAGGTTCCCGTGCACGCCCGTCACTTGGCCGGTGAGGGCGCGTTGCGCGTCCGTCACGACGTCGCCGACGCGGTACCTCACGGGGTGGGCCGGGTGGCGTTCAGGAGGGCGGTGAGGCGCTTGGCTCCGCCGAGGCTGACGATGCCGAGCCCGTACCGGTGCACGTCACCTTCCGGGCCGTGCGTGACGTCCCGGTAGAGGCCGCTCGTGGGGAGGCCGGCCGTGTCCATGGCGGCCTTCAGGTCCCGGAAGACCCGGGCGGCCTCGGGCTCGGAGACGGGGCGGGTGGGGGGTGAGTTGGTGGTGGTACGCATGGAGGGCTCTCTTTCTGATGGATCTCCTCCGGGACGCCTCCACGATGACGCCTGCCGCCCTACTCTCACCAGGAGTTGGGTTCTCTGGCGCAGGTGAGGAACGTGGCATATGCCAGGAGCGAAGGATCTGGACCCCGGGGACAGCATCGAGCAGTACCTCGGAAACATGGTCCGCGAGGCGCGCTTGGCACTCGGGCGTGAGTGGACGCAGGCGTACGTGGCGGCGAAGGTCTTCAGCAGCGGGAGCAGGATCTCCGAGATCGAACGGGGCGAGGACCCGCCGGACCGGGATCTGGCGCGGAAGCTGGAGATCGTCCTGCACCTTCCGGCCGGTTCTCTCGTGCACCTCGTGAGGATCCTGACCGAGCAGAACGTGCGCGACTACGCGAAGACCTACATGCGGCGGCAGCTCGAAGCCACCGCCATCCACGAGTTCTCCCTCGTCGTGCCCGGCCTGCTCCAGACGGCCGGCTACGCCCGCGCGGCCATGGAAGCGGGTCTCGCGGGCGACTCGGCCCAGATCGGTGACTACGTACGACGGCGACTGGAACGCCAGGCCGTACTGGAGCAGCCTGATCCGCCCTGGATGATGATCGTGCTCGACGAGGCGAGCCTGCGCCGTGACATCGGCGGCGGTCAGGTCATGCGGGAGCAGATCGAGCATCTGCTCACCATGTGCGAACGGCCCAACGTGAACATTCAGGTGCTGCCGATGAGAGGGACGCCCGTGGCCGGCTCCGTCGCTCTCCTCACGCTCCCCAAGGGGGAGCGAGGGGCGTACACCGAGGGGTTCAGTACGGGCAACTACACCGAGGATCCAGCAGAGGTGATGCGATTTCAGCGTGTCTATGATCTGTTGCAACAGGGTGCTTCGGGCGTCCGGGCGTCCCTCGAACTGATGCGTGCTATCGCGAAGGAACACGATGACTGACACCGCCCCGAACTGGCACAAGAGCACGTACAGCGGCAACGACAACGACGCCTGCATCGAGGTTGCCAGCAACCTGCCCCTCGTCCATGTCCGCGACACCAAGGATCACGCCCAGGGTGAGCTGACCACCACCCCCGCCGCCTGGGCCGCGTTCACCGCGTTCGCGCGGGCGCAGTCGCTCTGACCCCTCCGACGACCTCCCGGCCCCTGCCCCACACGGCGGGGGCCGTCGTCGCGTCGGCCGGCCGGAATGCCCCGGGCCGCGGTTGCGCGCGGGATGCCGGGGCTCTGATGCCGGTGGGCTGTCGGTCAGCGTTCGAGGAGACTGATGCGAATGGCTCGTTCGACGTGCGCGGCGGTGTTGGCGTGTCCGTCACCATTGGGGTGAACCAGGGTAGCGGCAGGGTTACGGCCCGCAGAACCGCATTGTCCGTACGTAACCCCCCGCGTTCTCGTCGTCCGTGCCGAGGAGGGCCTCGGGGGAGCCGGGCACGCACTCCACCGCCTCGACCTTGAACCCGGGGAGCGTCTCAAGGACAGTCGGCGAGCCGGTCAGGGTGACCCGTACCCGGCCCGAATCCGAGACCGTCACCCGGCCCGCGTCGCTCACCGCCGAGTCGAACGGGCCGTCGTCCCCCGCGTCCGCCGCCGAACTCACCAGCAGCCGACCCGAGTCGGTCACCGAGATGTCGGAGATGTGACGCGTCGCGCCGTCGGTCGGGTACGCCGCCCGGTACGTCTTGCGCGTCACGCCGCCGAACTGCGGCTGGCCCCACGGGGCGAACGTCAGCGGCGCCGCGTACAGCGTCGCCGGGCGGTCCGCGCCCGCGCCCCGGTCCGCCCACAGCGCCGCGAGCTTCCCGTTCCGGGCCACGAGCGCGAAGCTCTCGAAGTCGTCGCCCTCACCGATCGCCGGAAGCGGCGTGTAGTCGACGACCGTGGCTGTCGAGCCGCTGACGTGCAGGCGGTAGACGATGCCGCGCGCGGCCAGCGCCAGGTACTCGCCCGGCATCCCAGGCACCGCTTCGATCGCCTCCAGGTCGACGGGCTCCGCGCCGTCCCACGTGAGCGGGGTGACGGTGTCCGAGCCCGCCGCCCCGTGGGTGATCCGGGACAGGCGCTGCTGCCCGGTCCGCTTGTTGTCGTGCACCATCAGCGCGTGGACCCCGGTGCCGTCGCCGGTACGGCCCTCGAACGCCAGGCCGCTGACACCGCCGCGGGCGTCACCGCCCACCTTCTGCCATACGTCGGCGGCGCCGACCGGGGCCGCGCCCAGTACGGTCAGCAGCGCGCTCGTCGCCGCGAACCAGGACACGCGCCTCAACATCGGGATTCTCACTGGGCGTCGCTCGCCTTCGTTGTCCGTGTCCGAAGAGACGCGAGGTCACGCGTCGGGCGCCAGGGTATTGATCATGGCGCGTACGGCTCAATCGCCCTTACGCCGTTCGGTGGAGGCCGCGGGGCGCCCGCCCGTTCGGGCTTCGTCGCCGTGCGGGGTGACGTGCCCGCTGGTGTGCTGGTCGGGATCCCCCGTACCCCGCGCCCCATGTCACGTACAGGAGCAGCCCTCATGCCCGTCATCGTCACCATCGAGATCCCCGGCGGTACCCAGGAGCAGTACGAGGAGACCACGCGGCTGCTCGTGGCCGCCGAGTGGTTCCCGCCGGCCGGGTTCATCGCCCACGCGGCCGGGCCGGACGAGAGCGGGGGGTGGCGGGTCGTGGACTTCTGGGAGTCCGAGGACGACTTCCGCGCCTTCATGGAGAAGGGGCGGTCGATCTTCGAACGCGAGGGTTCGCGGACGGTGGTGCCGACCGTGACGGAGGCGGTGAACGTGATGGTGCGGCCCGAGCCGAAGTGACGGCCCGAGCCGAAAGCAGGGAAAACCCATTGCGGGGCAAGGCGGTCGCCGTCAGGCTTCACCGCCATGACCAGTCATCATCCTTCCGGTTCCGCCGCGGAGGCCTCCCGCCCTGCCGCGGCGCCCTCCCGACCCGCCGCGGAGGCTTCCGGCCCCGCCGCGGAGGCCTCCCGCCCCGCCGCGGCGCCCTCCCGCCCCCTCGCGGAGCGCCCCCGTCCCGTCGCCGATCTCTTCTCCGCCGACGGGCGGCTCAAGGCGATCCCGCGCAAGCCCGCCCGTCGTGAGGCGCTGCTCGCGCATCTCGCCGCGACGCTCTTCGAGGCCGGCCGGGACTATCGCGAGCCCGAGGTCAACCAGGCCCTGTTGACCGTCCATGAGGACTTCTCGGCCCTCCGCCGGTATCTCGTGATCGGCGGCTTCCTCGCCCGTACGAAGGACGGCTCCACCTACCGGCGACAGCAGCAGCCCGGCTCCCCCGGAGGCGCGATCACCGCCGCCG
This sequence comes from Streptomyces sp. NPDC093795, assembly GCF_044764665.1. Taxonomy (NCBI): domain Bacteria; kingdom Bacillati; phylum Actinomycetota; class Actinomycetes; order Kitasatosporales; family Streptomycetaceae; genus Streptomyces; species Streptomyces sp. NPDC093795. The sequence goes on along the minus strand of NZ_JBIWIO010000001.1, from coordinate 833,902 downwards.
CGTGACCGCCGCGGTGGTGGCCGGCCTGCTGGCCGGCTACGGCATCGCGATCCCGGTCGGCGCCGTCGGCGCCTACCTCGTGGCCGTCACGGCCCGTACCGACTGGCGTACGGGCGCAGGCGCGGCCCTCGGCGTCGCCACGGCGGACGGGGTGTACGCGCTCCTCGCCGTCGCGGGCGGCTCCGCGCTCGTCCCCGTACTCGCTCCCGTGACGACCCCGCTCCGCTGGGCCTCCGCCGTGGTGCTCGCGGTGCTCGCCGTCCGGGCCGCGTGGGTGGCGCTCGCCGCGTACCGGGAGGGCGGGCTCGCCTCCCGCGACGACGGGACCGCCCTCACCCCGGGCCGTGCGTTCCTCACCTTCCTGGGCATCACGATCCTCAACCCCATGACGGTGGTCTACTTCGCCGCCCTCGTCCTCGCCACGGGGCCCTCGGCCCCCGACGGTCTGCCCGACCGCACCGCCTTCGTCCTCGCGGCCCTCGCCGCCTCCGCGAGCTGGCAGTTGCTCCTCGCCCTTGGCGGCACCCTCCTCGGCCGGACCTTGACGGGGGCGCGGGGGAGGCTGGGCACGGCCCTCGCGTCGAGCGGGCTGATCGTGGTGCTCGCGGTGCGGCTGGTGGCCCAGGGGTGATCCCGGACGCCGGAGAGGGCGGCGTACTCCGACGTGGTGTCGGGGTGCGCCGCCCTCGTGTGTGGGTCGGGTGGTGGCCGGGCGCCGCGCGGGGCGGGCGGGGTGAAGGGCTGCGTGGTGCCGTGGTGCGTGGTGCGTGGTCAGGAGCTGCGCGCGGGGCAGCGGCTGCGTGGTCAGGAGCTGCGTGGATCAGAGGCTGCGCGCCGTGATGTCGCCGTGCTCGGTGGTCGCGTGGATGTTCAGGCCGGCAGCGGCGCCTTCGGTGTTCTGGAGGGCGTTGTGGACCCGGCCGTAGGTGGTGCCGGCGTCCAGGGAGGCAGAGACACCGCGGGCGGCGTCGACCTGGATCGCGCCGGACTGCGTGCGGAGCACGACCGCGCCGCTCACGGCCTCGGCGATCCGGATGTCGCCCCTCGCGGTGCTGATCTCCGCGGAGCCGCCCAGCCGGCCGACCTCGACGTCACCGTCGATCGCGGTCAGGCGGACGCTCGCGGCCTCGTCGATCTTGATCTCGCGGTACGCGCCCTCGAAGGCGATGTCGCCGAGGCGTCCGACGACGCGGAGTTCGGCGGCGGCCGACTTCGCCTCGACGCGGGAGCCGGTGGGCAGCTGGACGGTGATCTCGACGGACCCGGAGTTACCGAGGACCCGGTTCGTGGCCTCCGGGGCCTCGATCCGCAGGACACCGTCGGCGTACGCGACCGTGATCGCCTCGGCCGCCTTCACGTCACGGCTCTTGGAGGCGTCGGCGGGCAGGACCTCGACGGTGGTGTCGGCGCGGTCGGCGGCGATGAACTGGATGCGCCCGGCGGGGATGTCGAGGACGGCGACGATGGCGGCGGGGGTGTCGAACTTCTGCATGGTGCTCTCCTTCTTCTGTAGCGGGCGCTCCGTCGGCCCGCTGTTTCCGATGAAGGAAAAGCTACGTTGCGTTCGAGGATCCGGCAATGAGTTCGTTGCGCTAGATCGTTGTTATTGCAGGTCAACGGCGCAATTTCGTTGCAACGGTCGTGAAAGTAACGCAACGTCAAGCGAGGGTGCGTTGCAATGGAATGCAGGTGAACGCTATGCTGTACGCGTCAAGGCGCAGCAGGGCACGTGAAGGAGAGACCGCGATGCCGGGAGGCAGACTCACCCAGCAGGAACGCCAGCAGATCGCGCTGGGACTGGCCGACGGCCTCGCCTACGCGGAGATCGCCAGGCGACTCGACCGCCCGACCTCGACGGTCACGCGCGAGGTCATGCGGAACGGCGGCCCCACCGCCTACCGGGCCGAGTCGGCCCACCGCGCCACCGAGCGCCGCGCCCACCGGCGGAAGCCGTCGGCCACGTCCCGGGGGGCGGAGGCGCTCCCGCAGGCCCACGGGCGCGACGCCGAGGCGGTGGGTGCGTACGAGGAGACGCTCACCGCCGTCCTCATGGGCTCGGGCATGCCCACGATGATGTCCCGGGTGATGGCCACCCTCACCCTCACCGACAGCGGCAGCCTCACCGCGGCCGAGCTGGTCCAGCGGCTCCAGGTCAGCCCGGCGTCCATCTCCAAGGCGATCTCGTTCCTGGAGAGTCAGAGCTTCGTCCGCCGGGAGCGCGACGAACGCCGCCGTGAGCGGTACGTGGTCGACGACGACATCTGGTACCAGTCGATGATCGCCAGCGCCCGGTCCATCGCGCAGATCGTCGAGACCGCGCGGCAGGGCGTCGGCGTCCTCGGCTCCGGCACCCCGGCCGGCGTCCGCCTGGAGAACGTCGCCCGCTTCCTCGACTACGTCGCCGAGAGCAGCGTCCGCGCGGCGGAGCAGGCCCGCGCCATCCTCCACACGAAGTCCCAGGCCCCGTCGGGCGACGAGGTCGAGCCGGAGTCGGAGTAGCGGCTGGAGTCCGTCCCCACCCCGCTCAGAAGCGGAACTGCGCCTTGACCGGGTAGTGGTCCGACAGGCCCGCGTCGGCCGTCACGTCGCACGACACGACGGTCCCGGCGGACGGGCCGAACAGGTAGTCGATCTTGATGCTGCGGCTGCCCAACGGCTTCGTGGACCGACCGTCACGCGGCCGCGTGCTCGACAGCCCCTCGTCGCACTCCTTGTCCGCCGCGTAGGCGGACGTCATGAGGTCGTTGGGGGTGTCCGGCGAGGCGGAGTCCGGCGGGATGGAGTTGAGGTCGCCGCCGTAGACGGTCCGGTAGCCGGGCTGGGTGTACGCGTGGACGATCTCCTGGAGCTTCGCGGCCTGTTCCTCGCGCTTCGAGCCGTCCGCGTCGTCCTCGGGCAGGCCCGCGCTGAAGTGGGCCGAGCAGAACTGCAGGGCCTGGGCCGGGAGGACGGCGCAGATCGCGGTCCGCTGTTCCATGCGCACCCACTCGGTGCCGATGGTCTTGTTCTGCGGCGAGGGCAGGTCGTACGACGTGTACCAGACGTTGGAGTCCGGCACCGCGAGACCGATGCCGTAGGAGCCGCGGTCCCTCCAGCCGGTCTCCTTCGAACCGGCGAGGTCGCACGTCTTCGCGGCCTTCACGGACGACTTGTCGACGGTGTACTTGATGGGGGCGAAGCGTACGTCCCATCCGGTCCCCGTCTTCGCCTCCAGCTTCGTCTCGATGGCCTTGGCGTGCGACTCGCAGATCTCCTGGAGGAACACGGCACGGTACTGCTTCGCCTCCGTCACGGTGCCCATCCGTGCGGCGATCTGGTCGCCCAGGGCGGCGCCCTCCACCCGGTGGTTGACGCAGGTGGAGTTGCTGTTCGCGCAGAGGTTCCACGTCATCACGCGGAAGTCGGCCGCCGGAGCGGGGGAGACGGGAGCGGGTCGGGACCCCGCGTCACTCGCGTTCTCCTCGCCCAGGGGGACGAGCTGGAACCTCTGCCAGGAGCCGACCGAGTCCCCCCGCGCCCGCAGCAGGCCGTCATCGGTTCCGGGGTCCAGCACCTCGGCGGTCACGTACTTGTAGCCGTCGTTCGTCCAGGCCTTCAGGGCGTACGTGTCGTCCGTCTGCTTCTCGAGCTGGATCTTCTCCCACTCACCGACGGTCGTGCCCCGCGCCCGGAGCAGGTTCTTGTGGGTGGAGGTGAAGTTCCGCTCGGTCGTGACGTAGTTCCCGTTCGCCTCCGAGCGCAGGGTGGCGGTCCACCCCTTGTCGTCGGTGTGCAGCGTGAACTTCTCCTGGGAGGTCAGCTCATCGAGCGTGGCCGCGGCCTTGCGCGCCCGCAGCATGGCCTGCCGGTCGCCGGCCGCGTCGACCTCCACCGACACGTAAAGGCCGTCGGCGCCCACGGACTTGAGCGCGTACTTGTCGCTGGCCGTGACCGGCACCGGCCGCGCCTCCACCGCCTGCGCCTGCCCGGGTGTCACGGCGACCACCGCGAACAGAGCGGAACACAGCACCGCCACGCGGCGCGCTATCTGTCTCATCTACTAACCCCCGACGAAGACCGAAGACCGAAAGACCGAAGACCGAAGGCCGGAAAAAGCCAAACGGCCAAACGGCCAAACGGCGGATGCTACGGCACCTCTCCGGCGGTGATCAAGAAACGCGAACAGCACCGACGACGGCGGGACTCGGGGCGTGAGGGGTGTCAGGCCTCCGGCAGCAGGCGGATCATCTCGATGCCCGGGCGCACCTTCGCGATGGCCGTGAAGTCGTCGTCCACGTGCAGCAGGGTCAGGCGGTGCTGCTCGGCGGTGAGCGCGATGAGGATGTCCATCGGAGAAGGGCCGCGATGGTGCCCGATCCTCAGGAGGTCGCGCTGCACCGCCACGATCTTCGGCCACGGGTCCTCCGGGGCGGGGACCCGGGCGAAGCTCTGGCTCAGCATGGTGGTGAACGGCTCGTGGTCGCGGTCGGCGCGCAGGCTCCGCATCAGCTCCGCTTCCACCGGCGGACAGAGGGCGACCTGGCCGTGTGCCACACGGCCGGGCCACGGCTCACCGATCTGGCGGCGCAGGAGCCGCCACACCGCTGACGTATCGGCGAGATAGCGGTTCACCGGCCGGATCGCTCCTGCTCTTCGAGGAAGTCGAAGTCGAGGAAGGCCTCGGCGTTGTCCTGGAGCCAGCGAAGGGCCCGAGCACGATCGTCCGCACTGATCGCCGCCGCTATGGTCAGCGCGCGGTTGATGGTGTCCCGCTTGGTCCTGGTGCCGAGCTGCTGCTGAGCGAAGGCCAGCATGTCGTCGTCGATGTCGACCAGGGTCTTGGACATGAGCGCCTCCGGCAGGCCGTACACAGGTCGTATATCTCGGTGTTTCGAGTATATACGACCTGTGTTCCCCGCGTCCTGGAGCCTCTCGGGACGTCTCAGTGGCCGGAACCGGCTTGCTCGCGGTGGCGGTGAGCAGGGAAGCTCCTGCGCTGGTCGTCTGAATTTCGGGGGGAATCATGACAGGGCGGGTACGCGGCGCCGGGTTGCGGCAGCGGCATCTGGCCATGATCGCGTTGGGCGGTGCCATCGGCGCCGGGCTCTTCGTCGGATCGGGGTTCGGGATCGCCGCTGCCGGGCCCGGCATCCTGATCTCGTACGGGCTCGCCGGCGCCCTGACCGTGCTCGTGATGCGCATGCTGGGGGAGATGTCCGCCGCCCGGCCCGTGACGGGTTCCTTCGCGGAGCACGCGCGCGTGGCGTTTGGGCCGTGGGCCGGGCTGCTCGCCGGGTGGATGTACTGGGCGCTGCTCGTCGTGAGCGTCGCCGCCGAGGCCGTCGGCGCCGCGCACATCGTCACCGGCTGGGTGCCCGCCGTGCCCGGCTGGGCGTGGGTGGCCGTCTTCATGAGCGTGTTCACCGTCAGCAACCTGGCGGGCGTACGGAACTTCGGCGAGCTGGAGTTCTGGTTCGCCGGCCTCAAGCTCGCCGCGATCTGCGGATTCCTCGTCCTCGGCGCCGTGGTGATCGCCGGTCTGCTCCCCGGCCATCCCTCACCCGGCGCCGCCCACCTCACCGGCGCCGGCGGCTTCCTGCCGCACGGCTGGTACGGCGTCGCCGTCGGCATGGTGGCGGCCGTCTTCGCGTTCGGCGGCCTGGAGACCGTGACCATCGCCGCCGCCGAGTGCGACGACCCGGTCCGGGCGGTACGCGCGGGCGTACGGGCCGTCATGTGGCGGGTCGCGGTCTGCTACCTCGGCTCGATGGCGGTGATCGTCGCCCTCGTCCCGTGGAACGACCCCGCCGTGGCCGACGGCCCGTACGCCGCCGTGATGGCCCGTATCGGCGTCCCCGGCACCACCGACCTGATGAAGGCCGTCGTCCTGGTGGCGCTCCTCTCCGCGATGAACGCCAACATCTACGGCTCCTCGCGCATGCTGTACGCCCTCGTCGGACGCGGCGACGCACCCCGCGCCCTCGGCCGACTCCGTACGGGCGCCGGCGTCCAGCCCGCCGCAGCCCCGTCCACCGGCGGCCCGACCGCCGCAGCCCCGTCCACCGCCGTGCCGTACGCGGTCGTCCCGCCCGCCGCCGTCCCGTACGCCGCCGTCCACGCCTCCGCCGCCTTCGGCTTCGTCTCGGTCGTCCTCAGCCTGCTCTGGCCGCGCACGGTCTTCCCGTTCCTGCTGAACTCGATCGGCGCCGCGATCCTGCTCGTCTGGGCCCTCATCGCCGGCTCCCACCTGCGCCTCCACGGCCCCTCCGTACGGTCCGTGGTCGCGCTCGCGGGCATCGGCGGCGTGCTGCTCTTCATGCTCGGCGACGCCGCCAGCCGCACCCAGCTCCTGACGACGGGCGCCTGGGCGGCGGCCCTGCTCTGCTGGGCGCTGCTCAGGCGGCTGCGTACCGCGCCAGGAACAGATCCACTCCCGAGCTGATCACCCGCGTCAGCTCGGCGTCGTCGATCTCGGCGTCGGGCGAGAACGTACGGACCAGCTGCGGTACGCCCACGGTCGCCGCGACCAGCTGCTGCACCGCGAGCACCGGGTCGGGCGCGGCCAGGGCGCCCCGCGCGTTCAGCTCGGTGAAGGCCTCGATCAGCGGGCCGTTGTTCATGTCGTAACTGACCCGGTACCAGAGCTGGCCGAGCTGCGGGAAGCGGTCTATCTCGCCGATGACGAGACGGCGCAGCGACATGATGTCCGGGCGCAGCAGGATGCGGGCCCAGTCGGTGGTGAGCCGGACGAGCGCTTCCCGCAGGTCGGGGGCGTCCGCGACGGTGGAGTTGGAGGGCTCCAGATCGGCGTACGTCTTCGGCAGCACCCCGCCGACGACGGCGAGGAACAGCCGCTCCTTGCTGCCGAAGTGCTTGTAGATCGTCGCCTTGGAGACGCCGGAGCCACGGGTGATCGCGTCCATCGAGGCCGCCGAGTAGCCCTCGGCGAGGAACTCCGCGAGGGCCGCGTCGATGATCGCCTGACGCTTGCGCGAGGCGGCGTCGGCCGGGTCCGGGATGATCGGGATGCCGTACTCGTCGGTGGCGGCCTCGGCTCCCATGGGGTTCCTTCGGGGGGTGTGGTGGCGGGGGCCGTCAGTATATGAACTGAACGGTTTGGTCTGCAAAGCTCCCGGGGGGGGCGGCGGCGTCAGACGAAGAAGCTGTCGTGGCGCTCGAAGAACTCCGCCCGCTCGGCGTCACCGAGGTCCGCGAGCTGAGTGATCCCCTCGAAGTACTCCTCGCGCGGAGCCCCGGGGGCGAACAGCATGAGCATCGACGCCGGTTCGGCGGACTCGTTGCGGAAGGCGTGCAGCCCGCCGACGGGGACGTAGAGGTGGTCGCCGGAGGTGGCGGTCACCCACTGCTCCCCGTCGAAAAGCCGCATGCTGCCGGAGAGCACGAAGAAGGCCTCCGACATCGCCTTGTGGAAGTGGGTGCTCGGGCCGCCCGACTCGGGGCCCATGTCCACCCGGTACAGGCCGTACTCGCCGTCGGTGGAGGTGGTCGTGGACAGGTAGTGGTAGGTGGTCCCGCCGCTGACGAAGTCGGGCTCGGCGGCGGCGGACCGGAACCGAGCGGAGATCTCGCCCTCCTCGTCGAAGTAGCGGGGGGGCGGGGTAGGCGGGGTGGACGAGGGACATGGGGGCTCCTCGGTGAATTGATGGGTGAGGTGGGTTGGGGTGGGCGGGGAGGTCGATCTTGGTCGGCGTGCCGTCAGGGCCCCGGCCCCGGCCCCGGCCCCGCCCCCGTCAACGCCTCCGCCAGGGCCGGGCCCGCCGCCACGCCGAGCAGGAAGGCCAGGTTGAACAGGCTGATCGCCGTCCCGTGCCGTGTCTCCGGGAGCCGCCCGGTCGCCGCGCCTGTGAGGAGCCCCTGACCGCCGGCCGTGACGAGCGAGCTCGCCGCCTGGCCCGCCAGGACCATCGCGGCCCAGGGCGGGAACGAGGCCAGGGCGACGGCCGTCAGGGACCCGGCGGCGAGGAGCAGTCGCACCCGGTGCGCGCCCAGGCCGGGGGCGGCGCGGATCAGCGGCCAGGACAGCGCCGCGCCCAGGAGCGAGGCGACCGAGGCCGCCGCGCCGGTCTCCACGTCGGTCCAGCCGGTGAGGGCGGCGGCGCGGCGCGGAGCCGCGTACAGCAGGGCGAAGTTGACGGTGGAGAGCGCGAGTACGAGCCCGGCGGCGGTACGGAAGCCTGGGTCGCGCAGTACGTCGAGGGGGAGGGGGAGTGCGGCGGTACGGGGCCGGGGCCCGCGCCCGGGTCCGTCCTCCGGTACGGCGCGGCCCGCGAGGCGCAGCACCGGTTTCAGTACGAGCAGGCTGAGCAGCGGGAGCACCAGGGTCGCGCGCCAGCCGAGTGACCCGCCGAGTGACCCGCCCAGCGCCCCGGCGACGGCGGCGCCGACGAAGAGGCCGCCGGCGCCGGCCATCGCGCTGCCGATGGCGACGAGTCCGGGCGCCCGGCCCGTACGGTCCCGGTCGGCGAGCTGGAAGGCCGCGACGTTCAGACCGGCGGCGCCCGCCGCCTCAAGGGCGCGCCCGGCGACCGCGAGGGGAAGGTTCGGGGCGGTGAGGGCGAGGGCCGCGCCCAGGACGAGGAGGGCGGCACCCGCCCGTACGGTCCCGGCGGGGCCGCGCCGCCCGCCCGCGGCGGTCAGCAGGGGTGTGCCGACGGCCATGCCGATCCCGTACGCCGTCATGAGCCAGGACGCGGAGGCCGAGGAGACGGCGAGGCCGTGGGCGGCCTGGGGCAGGGCGAGGGTCGGCCCGGAGACGCCCATCGCGGCGGGCGCGGCGAGCAGGGCGAGTAGCGGACCGCCGTTCCCCGCCCGATCGGCGGCGGCGGGGGCGGCGGCGGGGGTGGAGGCGGTGACGGACGGAGGAGCGGCCATGCGTCGAATGAACTACACCATTCAGTTCACTGTCAAGACTGAACTGTTCTGTTGACAGACTGAACCGACCTGTTTAGTTTCTTGGTCGTCGGGTCCGGCAGCAGCCGTGACTCGCTCCACGAACAGGGGGACTCCCATGACCACGTCCACGATCCTCGCCATCTCCGGATCGATCCGCGCCCACTCGCACAACACCCAACTGCTGCGCGCCGCCCAGAAGTTCAACCCCGGCGTCGCGGAGATCGAGATCTACGAAGGCCTCCGCGACATCCCGCCGTACGACCAGGACGTCGACACCCCCGAGCTGCGCCCCGCCGTCGTCAACGAGCTCCGGCGGCGCGTCACGGAGGCGGACGGGCTGCTCATCGCCACCCCGGAGTTCAACTACTCCATCCCCGGCGTCCTCAAGAACGCCCTCGACTGGCTGAGCACCGACTGGTCCCACACCGAGGGCCTGCCCCTGAACCGCAAGCCCACCGCGATCCTCGGCGCCGCGTTCACCAACTTCGGCACCGTGCGGGCGCAGCTCGCGCTCCGTCAGATGTTCGTCTGGACCGACAACGACGTCGTCACGAAGCCCGAGGTGCACGTCTTCCGCTCGCACGAGCGCTTCGACGCCGAAGGCAACCTCACCGACGAGGTCACCATCGAACTCCTCCAGGGCCTCCTGACGTCGCTCCAGGGCAAGATCGACGCGGCGAAGGCCCGCGGCTGAACGGGCACCGGACCGTCTCAGCCGGTGCGGTCCGCCGCCTTGGCGAGGGTGCAGACGCCGTCCTCGCACTGCCGCTCCAGACGGCCCCGGGAGATCGTCTGCGCCAGGCCGACCATCCAGCAGGTGGGGCAGCCACGGAAGGCGATCAGGGCCAACGGGGCCGCGAGCAGGGTGATCGGGCCGGCGACGGGGACGAGAGCGATCGAGCCGACGATCAGGCCGAGACCGATGGCGCCACGCGCCAGATGGCGCGGGACGGACGCGCTGGCGAAGTTCGGCCCGGCGGGCTTTGCGGCGGGCTGTGGGGCGGGCGTCGCGGGGTGTGCGGTGGCCGTCGCGGGCCGGCCGGTGGCCGGGGGAGTCCCGGCGCTCTGACTCGTACGCGCGGTGCTCACGGTCACATCTCTCCTGTCTCTCCTACGGTCGCTGTCAGTGAGTGGCGCAGTGCCGTACGCGCCCTGTGCAGCCGCGACTTCATCGCCGCGTCGCTCAGACCGAGCGCACGGGCGACGGTCCTGCCGGGCAGGCCCTGGACGTCCCGCATGAGCAGGACCTGCCGCTGGTCACGGGGAAGGGCGCTGACCGCGGCCGCGATCCGCTCGGCCTCGAGCCCGCGCAGCACCGCGTCCTCGGCGGACGGTTCCGAGGGCGCTTCCGGTTGGGCCGGCGGTTCCTCGCGCCGCGAGACGAGCAGCCGTACGTTCCGCAGGCATTCGTTCCGTACGATCCGGAACATCCACGAGGCGAGGGCGCCGGTGGCCCGCAAGGTGCCGATCTTCCGGTACAGGATGATCAGCGCCTCCTGCGCCGCGTCCTCCGCGTCCTGCGGGGAGGCGCACAGCGACAGGGCGAACCTGCGTACATGGGGCTGCGATTCCATGACGACGGTGGTGAGCGAGGTGACGTCGCCGTCCTGGGCCGCCTTGATCAGCCGCTCGTCCGGCCAGGAGAAGCGTCGGTTCATGCGCCGGTCCCCCCGTCGCCCGTACGCCGGTCAGCTCCGGCCCTTGTATCGCCGCATCAGGTGCCAGCTGCACGCCCCCACGAGCAGGGCTCCGATCACTACGAGGCCGGTGACCATCATGGGTGTTCCTTCCCGGTTCCGCCGGCCCGTTCGGCCGGTACGCGGATAAGAGCCGGGGAGGCCCGGAAAGGATTCACCTCCGGCCGAAGTTTCTTCCGCGAGCTTGCGGGCCGCGAGTTTGTGCGTCAGTCGGTACGTCAGTCGATGTGCACGATCTGGAAGGCCTCCGCCATCCGGCCCGGGGGCAGCCCGCCCGCCGTCGCGTGCTCGCCGAGCCAGGTGCGCAGCAGGCCGGCGAGGTCGTCGAAGTGGGCCGTCTGGGAGGTGTGGATGCGCAGGGCCTCGACCTTGCGGTCGAAGACGGAGGTGACGTCGACGTACTGGTTCGGGGTGGGCCCGGTCATCAGCCACAGTTCGTGCACGATCCAGGGCTCCAGGCCCTCGTCCTTGAGCAGCCCGGCGTGGGCGAATGGGTTGCGCGCCTCGGGGTAGACCGCGCGCAGGCAGGCGTCCCCGACCGCGCGGTGATCGGGGTGGAGGTCGGCGACCCGCGCCCAGTTGATCTCGGGGGAGGGGATGATCGCGCGCTGCGGGCGTACCTCCCGGATGACCCGGCACAGGTCGCGCCGGAGCTCCACGGAGGCCTCCACGAAGCTGTCGGGGTAGCCGAGGAAGCGGACGTCGGCGACGCCGCTGAGCTTGGCGGAGTGGACCTGTTCGGCGCGGCGCAGGTCCGCCATGGCCTGGCGGGGGAGCTGTTCGTCGTAACCGCCCGCGCCGCCGTCCGTGACGATGCAGTACGTGACGCGGGTGCCCCGCTCGATCCACTGCATGACGGTGCCGCTGACGCAGAACTCGATGTCGTCCGGGTGTGCGGCGACCACCAGCAGGGAAGCGGGGGCGGTGCGGTTGAAGTCCTCCATGCGTCAAGCCTGTTGGGGGGGCGGGGGCGTCGCAAGGCCAAGCTGTGGCGTGAACTGGACATGGCACTTACGCGCCATTCAAAAACTTGGTACGTTCAAATCATTGGATGCGACGCGTATGACTTCGAACCGGAGGCGACCGGCATGTGCAGGATTCTCGGCTCCTTCGCCGCCGGGGCCGACCGCCCCGAGCCGGCCCAGCTCGCGGCGGTCTCGGCCCGCCAGCGCCACGGCGGCCCCGACGAACACCATGTGCTCACCGGACCCGGCTGGTCCCTCGGCTGCGACCGGCTCGCCGTGACCGACCCCCGCGGCGGGCAGCAGCCCTACCGGCTGCCCCACCTGCCCGGCATCCTCGCCGTCCTCAACGGCGAGATCTACAACCACGCCGAGCTGCGCCGGACCCTCGCCGCCCGCGGCCACCGCTTCCCCGACCGCTGCGACGGGACCCTGCTCCCCGCGCTCTACGCCGAGTACGGGCCCGCCTTCGCCGAGCACCTCGACGGCATGTTCGCCGTCGCCGTCCTCGACCTGCGCCCGGGGACGACCCAACTCGTGCTCGCCGTCGACGACATGGGCATGAAGCCGGTCCACCTGCACCACGACCCGTACGACGGCTCCACCCGCTTCGCCTCCGAGATCCCCGCGCTCCTCGCCTTCGAAGGGGTACGGATCTCCCCGCGCGAGGACGCCCTCGACACCGTCCTCGCCACCCGTACCTCCTACTCCACCCACACCGCGCTCGACGGCGTCAGCGTCCTGCCGCCCGGCGCCACCGCGCTCGTACGGCCCGGCGCCGCGCCCGTCGTACGCCGCCGCGGCCCGTACCGCGCGTCCCCCCTCGGCGACACCCAGGACGTGCTGCGCCACGAGGTACGCCGGCTCGCCGAGGCCGAGGTGCCCGTCTGTGCCATCACCAGCGGCGGCCTCGACTCCGGACTCGTCACGGCGCTCGCCGCCGAACACGCCCGGGAGGCCGACGCGCCGCCGCTCCACACCTTCCACCTCACCTACCGGGGCCGGTGGCCCGACTCCGAGGCCGCGTACGCCCGTTCCGTCGCCCGGCGGGCCAGGACCGTGCACCACGAGGTGGCCGTCGACCCCGACGAGCTGACCTCCCTCCTCACCCGGACGGTCCGCCACCTCGGGCAGCCCAACGCCGACCCCATCGCCCTCTCCACGTACGCGCTGTTCCGCGCCGTCCGCGAGAGCGGGTTCACCGTCGCGCTCACCGGCGACGGCGCGGACGAACTCTTCGGCGGGTACGACCGGATGCGGGCGGCGCTCGCCGCGCCGGCCGGGACCGACTGGGCGGGCGCCTACGCGGACGCGCTGTCGGCGGCGCCGCGGCTGCTCCGCGAGCACCTCTACACCGCCGACTACCGGGCGTTCATCGCCGAGCAGGGCTCCGCCGCCGACCGCATCGAGCAGGAGCTGCGCTCGGCGGAGGCCGTCGGCGCGGACCGGCTGACCGCGATGACCGCGTTCGAGACGCGGTGGCGGCTTCCCGCGTACCACCTGCGGCGCGTCGACCATCTGTCCATGGCGTGGGCCGTGGAGGCACGGATGCCGTTCTGCCAGCCGTCCGTCGTCACGCACGCGCGTGGACTGCCGGCGGGGGCGCGGACGGGGAAGCGGGCGCTGTACGAGGCGGGCGCGGAACTGCTGCCCCCCGGGGTGCTGCGCCGCCCCAAGCAACCGTTCACGCTGCCCGTGGCGGCGATGCTCGCGCCTGGCGGGCCGCTCCTGGAAACGGTCCGGGAGCTGCTGTCCCCGGCCCGGCTCGTCCTCGGCGGGAAGGTCCGCGCGGACCGCGTCCAGAAACTCCTGTCCCGCCACCTGGAACGCCCCTCGCACCACGACGCCCTGGCCCTCTGGGCCCTGGCCGTCCACGAACTGTGGACGGAGGTCGTCGTCCAGGGCATGCGAATCCCGGTCGGCTGTGCGGCCTGACCTCCCGGGACCTCGGCGTCCCGGGCCCGTCCCCGTTGCGGGCCTCCGCCCCGTCCGTGTGCCCACCCTCCCCCAGACTTCGTCCGGGGGGACCCCCAACGCCCCTGCGGAACGTATGCCCACAACGGTGGGGCACGGGCCCCGCCCCACCGTTGTGCCCGAACGATTGCCCACAACGGTGACGCACAGGCCCCGCCCCGCGGCCCCCGCCAGCCGACCCCCCGCTCTCGGCGTTCACGCCACCGTCGTCCGCGCCCACGACGCCCCCGGTCCCACCCTCGTCCTCCGGCTCGACCACCTCCCCCCCGGCGCCCTCGCCCTCGGCGGGGAGCTCGCGTGGGTGCGGCGCGCGCTCGTCGGCACCCCCTACGCCCGGATCGGCAAGATCGCCCTGTACCGTCCCGGGCCCACCCTCGACTACCGCTTCGTCCAGGCACTCCCCACCGGCGGTTTCGACTTCCGCGCCGGATGCGGACACTCCCTCCTCGCCTGCGTCGTCGCCGACGGCCGCCCCGGGCCCGTCACCGTCCGCGCCGTGACCACCGGCGACACGGTTCTCTGCGAGCCGCAACCGCACGGGGACGCGTACACCCTCAGCTTCCTCCGCGCCCCCACCGCCCCCGGCACCCTCCCCACCGGTCGCCCCGTCGACCTCCTCGACGGCACCCCCGTCTCCGTCGTCCGCTACGGAAACCCGTACGTCTTCGTCGACGCCCGCCATCTCCGGGCCCACGGCGACCTCGACGCCCGCCATCTCCGGGCCCACGGCGACCTCGACGCCCGCCATCTCCGGGCCCAGGACGACCTCGACCGGCTTCTCTCCCTCCGCGCCCACGCCGCCCGCCTCCTCGGCCATCCACCCCACTCCGCCCTCCCCAAGATCGCCACGTTCACCCGCGGCCCCGCCGGGATCTCCGTCCGCGCCCTCACCGTCGGCGGCTGGCACCCCCGCCTCGCGCTCACCGGCGCCGCCGCCCTCGCCGCCGCCGGGGCGCTCGACGGCACCGTCGTGCCCACCGTGAGCGGCCCCGTCCGTACCCCCGGCGGCACCGTCACCGTCTCCACCGCGCCCGACCGCGTCCGCGTCCACCACAAGCGCGCCGAGGTCCTCGAGAGGCTCGAACTGCCCTGGCGTATCCACGCAACGGCGTGAACGCGCACCCCGCTCACCGGGCCCCGCCCCGCTTTCCTCTGCCACGCTGAAATGGACCGGCCATCGGTATCCGTGGGGAGAGCAGACGCACATGAAATTCGAGAATCTGCGTGTCGTCGTGACCGGAGCGTCCCGCTATTTCGGTCGCGCGCTCGCCGTCGGCTTCGCCCATCTCGGCGCCGAGGTGTACGTGTCGGCGCGAACCGTCGAAGCGGCCGAACGCACCCGTACCGAAGTCATGGGCTCCGCCCGTGACCGTATCCACGCCTTCGGCTGCGACCTCAGCAGGCCCGCGGAGATCCGGGAGTTCGCGGCCCGGGTGGGCGAACACACCGACCGCGTCGACCTGTTGGTCAACAACGGCGCCCGCTGGCTCGACGGCATGGACCTGGAGGCCGCGAGCGACGCCGAGATCGTGGAGACGATCGAGTCGACGGCCGGCGGCACCGTCCTCATGGTGAAGCACTTCCTGCCGCTGCTCCGCGGCTCGCTGCGCCCCGACATCGTCAACATGGTCGCCGTCCGCGACGCCGAAGGCGCCTCCGCCGCGGCCGCCGGCGCCGCCCACGAGGCCTTCTGGGCGGCGAAGAGCGCCCAGGCCGGATTCGCCGACATCCTCTCGCGCAGGCTGCGCCCGTCCGGCGTCCGCGTCTTCTCCCTCTTCCCGCCCGACTTCTCCACCTCCGACCCGCGCTTCGCGGAATGGGACGGAACGAACCCGGACGGAATAGCCCCCGACGAGAAGCTCACCACGCAGGCCCTTTTCGAATGCGTCGTCTACGCCGTCGAACAGCCCCGTGACTGCTTCATCCGGTCCTTCCATTTCGAGCCCCGCTGACAGCCCATCCCCGACGACCCCGCTGACCGCCCTGCGCCGACAGCGCGCCCGCCCACCGCGACCCGCTGAAGCCCACCGCACCACAGCGTCAAGGAGGTCCCATGAGCACCCCTGTCTGGATCACCGCGACCCCTCCCGCCACCCACGGCGAACTCCACATCGGCCACCTCGCCGGGCCGTACGTCGCCGCCGACGTCCTCTCCCGCTACCTGCGCGCCGAGGGCGAGGCCGTCCGGTTCACCACCGGCACCGCCGACCACGCCAGCTCCGTCGAGGTCCGGGCGCTGCGCCACAACCGCAAGCCCGAGGAGGTCGCGGAGGGCTACCGGGCCGCGATCACCGCCGACTGGCTGCGTTCGGGCGTCGAGTTCGACCACATCGTGCGCCCGCGCCGCGACAAGGGGTACGGACGCTGGGTGCAGGACCTCTTCGGCCGTCTCTTCGCGCAGGGCGTGATCGCCCCCCGCACCCGGCTCCTCCCGTACTGCGAGCCCTGCGACCGCTGGCTGTACGGGGCGCACGCGACCGGCACCTGCCCGCACTGCGGCGCGGTCAGCGACGGCGGCATGTGCCACGAGTGCGCCCGCCCCAACGACGGCGGCGACCTCATCGGCGCGCGCTGCGCCCTCTGCGACACCCCGGCGGTCGCCCGCCGCTGCCGCCGGCTCTACGTACCCCTGGAGCCGTTCCGGGAGACCCTCGCCGACTACTGGGCGACGGCCGGCCTGCCGCCGCGCCTCGCCGCCCTCTGCGAGTCGCTCGTCGAGGACGGACTCCCGGACATCGCCGTCGGGCACCCAGCCGAGTGGGGCCTTCCGGTGCCCGTCGAGGGCTTCCCCGACCACCGCATCGACGGCTGCTTCGAAGCCGCCGCGATGCACCTCTTCGGCTACGACACCAAGGGTCCGCTGCCCCGCCGCGCCATCCACTTCTGCGGCTTCGGACACTCCTTCTGCCACGCCGTGCTGCTGCCGGTGCTGCTCCTCGCGCAGGACGTCAAGCTGCCGCAGGACTTCAACGTCAACGAGTCGTACGTCATCGAGGAAGGCGTCCAGGAGGGCAACGTCTGGGCGCTCGACCTGCTCACCGAGTACGGCTCCGACACCCTGCGCCGCCACGTCCTCCAGGCCCGCCCGCTCGGCCGCCGCACGGTCTTCCACCGGGAGCGGCTCGCCGCCGCCCGCCGCGAACTGGACGAGAACTGGAACAGCTGGCTGTCCCGGCTGTTCGCCGCCGTACGGGAGGAGTGCGGCGGCCTCGCCCCGCAGGCGCTGCCCGGCGGCACCGGCTGGGACATCCTGGAGCGCCGGCTGCACCGGGGCGTCGACGACCTGCGCGAGGCGTACGGCCCCGATGCCTTCGACCCGCGCCGCGCGGTCGCCGTCCTCGACGAGATGGTCCGCTCGGTGGCCGACTTCGGTCACGTCAACGCCCACGAGCGGTGCCGGCCCAGCACCTCCTGCCGCCACCTCCCGGCGCTCGCCGCGCAGTTGGCGGTGGCCTCGGCCCTGGCGGCGTGGTCCCGGCCGGCGATGCCGGAGGGCGCCGACCGGCTCGCGGCGGCGCTCCAGGTGGCGACGGGCCGTCCGGTCGACTGGCACGCCCTGACGGCCCCCCTCCCGGGGACCCGCCTGGCGCCACCGTCGGGGCCGGTCTTCGGCTTCTGACCCACCACCACACCCGTAACTACTAAGCAACTAAGTACCTCAGTACGACACTCTCCGCCCCCTGCCGCGTGACCGTGCGCGCGCGAGCGACGCGCAGGGACACGTGGTCCCCCCTCCCTCTCTCAGGAGCCCCACGTGTCCCTGCGCGTCGCCATGCTCAGCGTCCACACCTCCCCGCTCCACCAGCCCGGGACGGGGGACGCCGGCGGAATGAACGTCTACATGGTCGAGCTGTCCCGCGCCCTGGCCGAACAGGGCGCCGAGGTCGACCTGTTCACCCGCTGCCGGGGCGAGGACCTGCCCCCGCTCGTCGAACTCGCCCCAGGGGTACGGGTCCGCCATCTGCACGCCGGGCCCCGCGAGGCGCTCCCCAAGGAGGCCATGCCGGATCTCGTCGTGCCGTTCTCGCTCGCCCTGCTCAAGGAGGAGCGGCGCTACGACCTGCTCCACTCGCACTACTGGCTCTCCGGACAGGCGGGCCGGATCGCCTCGGTGGGCTGGCGCATCCCGCTCGTGCACACCGCCCACACCCTGGCCCGGGTGAAGAACGCCTCCCTCGCCGCCGGTGACACCCCGGAACCTGAGCTCAGGATCCGAGGCGAATGCCAGGTGGTGGACGCCGCCGACCGGCTGATCGCCAACACGGCCGCCGAGGCGGAGGCGCTGCGCTCGCTGTACGGGGCGGAGGGGCCGCGCACGGAGGTCGTACGCCCCGGGGTCGACCTGCGGACCTTCCACCCGGGGGACGGCCGGGCGGCCGCGCGGGCCCGGCTCGGGCTTCCGGCGGACGCGTTCGTGCCGCTGTACGCGGGCCGGATACAGCCCCTGAAGGGCCCGGACGTGCTCGTACGGGCGGTCGCCGAGCTGCTGCGGGAGGCCCCGGACCTGCGCCGCCGGCTCCTCGTGCCGGTGGTCGGCGGGCACTCGGGTGCGACGCGCGAGGGGACGGCCTGGCAGCTCGCGGGGGAGCTGGGGGTGACCGACGTGCTGCGGTCCTGCCCTCCCGTACCGCAGGCGCTGCTCGCGGACTGGTACCGGGCGGCGGACGTCCTCGTGGTGCCCTCGCGCAGTGAGTCCTTCGGTCTGGTGGCCCTGGAGGCGCAGGCCTGCGGGACGCCGGTGCTGGCGGCGGCGGTGGGCGGGCTCTCGACGGCGGTGTGGGACGGGGTGACGGGGCTGCTGGTGCGCGGTCACGATCCGCTGGAGTACGCGCGGCGGCTGCGCTGGTTCGCGGCGCATCCGGAGGTGGTGGAGACGATGGGGGAGGCGGCGGCGCGCCACGCGCGCGGGATGAGCTGGCACGCGTCGGCCGCCCGGACCGTCGAGGTCTACCGGGCGGCGCTGGCGGAGACGCGCCGGCCGGTCTTCCATCCGGCAGGCGGCGCGGACGGGCCGGACGCGGCGGTGGGGCAGGGGCGGCGGCACGCCCCTGCCCCGGCGGCCTCTCTCTCCTGGAGGAACGAGAAGGCCGTAGCACAAGTCTAGCACCTCTTTTGGTTCGACCAAAGATATGGAGAGTCCCGGATGCGCCAATTCCGTTGCGGCTATGGCGCATTGACGCATCCGCGCCATGGCGGGTCCACGCAGAGACAATCCCTGGATTCGATTCGGGGGCCGGGCCAGAATGGAGATGTCTTCAGGGAGCGCCCGGCGGCACGGGACCCCAGAAGGCGGAATTGACATTCCCTTACCTGGAGGAAACATGTCTGCTGAGCGTGCCACTGGGATGCGCAAGATCGTCCGTCAGCTCGCGGTCGCGGCGGCTGCCTGTCTCTCCGTCGCCGGCGGCGCGGCGCTCGTGACCGCCCCCGAATCGGCCACCGCTTCCCAGCATGTGATGGCCGACGGCACGGAAGACGCCGCTACCGCGACCCCCACCCCCACCCCCACGCCGTCCCCGTCCAACGGGAACGAGTGGAACCGTGTTTCCCCGGCGCCGATATCTGCCAATTGAGCCGTCGGGTAAAAGGCTCCGTGGCCGCCCTTTACGGGCTGCCGCGGAGCCTTCCCTTGTGCATTCGCCGGAGGTATCCGCCGACCCAATTCCCCGCCGGATACGGCGGATTCGGCGCACTCGGGATGTCTGGCCTATTCGACGTCCTCAGTCGACCCAGCCGAGGCGATGGGCCCGCACCCCGGCCTCGAAACGGCTCGTCGCGCCCATCTCCTGCATCAGCTCGGACAGCATGCGGCTCACCGTCCGCAGCGACACCCCGAGCCCTCGCGCGATCTTCTCGTCCTTCATGCCGGAGGCGAGCATCACCAGCGCCGCCCGCTGCTGCTCCGAGAGCCCGTCGCCGCCCTGTTCCGGGGCCGGACCGTCCCCGTACGGCGAGGCGGTGTGCCAGCAGTGCTCGTACAGCGCGAGGTACGAGCGGACCAGGGCCGGGCCGCGGGCCAGCACCGCACCCGCCATCGGCTCCGCCGGATCGACCGGAACCATCGCGAACTGCGCGTCGGCGATGATCATCGTCATGGGCACGGCGGGGGTGATCCGCACCTCCACGCCCGCCTCGACCCGGCGCCGCAGCAGCTCCGACACCTCCGGCGTGGCGACGACCCGCTCGCTGTACATGGCGCGGACCCGCACCCCGTTCTCGATCTGTCGCCGGTCCCGGCTCAGCACCCGCTCCGCCACCTCACGGACCAGCGACGTCGGATGCATCGACGCCAGACCGTGCTGGATGACGTCGGTGATGTCCTCGAGGACCTGCTGAATCCGCCGGTAGTCGCTGAGCAGTTCCACGTCGGCATCCGAACGCGTCAGGGAACCGGCCCGCAGATACGCCCCCGCCAGGGTCTCGAGCGTGCTGTACGCGCGGTCCGCCTCGTCCAGGTGCTCGCGCAACTGCTCGCGCTCGCGGGACAGCAGCCGCAGCATCGCGATCTCCGGGTCGATCACCGCGACCGTGTCGTCGTCGTGGGGCCCCGCACCACCCTCGTGCTCCCCGCGGGCCCCGTGCTGGGCGGGGTTGGTCGGCACGATGAGCCCGAGCGCCGTCAGTTCGTTCCTACATCGCTCGTACTCCTCGGGCGCCAGCCTGAGTTCGGCGCCCACCTCGCCGAGGTGCGACACGCCCCGTTTGCGTAACTCCTGGTAGAGAACCACCACAGGATCGGGTGACCGCCGCTCTCCCGTACCGCCGCCACCACTGGTGATCATGGCGAAGTGACCCCCTGTTCGCTCGAGTCGCCCCCGCCCTCACCCTGTCATACGGCCAGGAGGGGTCCGTCATGCCGTCTCGCACCCATCGTGCGCCATGCGAACTCCTCCGGGGAGCCCCGCCCTACAGTCCGCGGTCGTTCCCCTCGTTGTCGAGCAGCCCGAGCCGAGCCGCCTTCACCCCCGCCTCGAAGCGGCTCGCCGCCCCCAACTCCTGCATCACCTCGGAGAGAAGACGGCTGACCGTCCGCAGCGACACCCCCAGGTTGCGGGCGATCTGCTCGTCCTTGATGCCGGACGCGAGCATCAGGAGCGCCGCCCGCTGCTGCTCGGAGAGCCCGTCGCCGCCCTTCTCCGCCGGATCCTCCTGGCCGTACGGGGCCGCCGCCGTCCAGCAGTACTCGTACAGCGCCAGATAGGACCGGACCAGGCCGGGGCCGCGCGCGAGGATCGCGGGGGACGCCGGGTCGTACGGATCGGTCGGGAGCATCGCGAAGTTCTCGTCGGCCAGCACCATGTTCATCGGGATCACGGAGGACAGCCGGATCTCCACCCCTACCGCTGTCCGCTCCTCCAGGTGCTGGGCCATCTCCGGCACCGAGGCGGCCCGGCGGCTGTACATGGCGCGGACCCGGATACCCCGGTCGGCCCACAGCCGGTCCTGTGCCAGCTCCCCGCCCATCTCCTCGCGGCGGACGGAGCCCGTGTGCATGAAGGACGCGGCCGTGCGGACCGAGTCCATCAGGTCCGCGAGGCTCCGCCGCGCCAGGCCGGGAACGTCGACGATCTCGACCTCTATCTCGGCGCGGGGGGTGGCGCCGGCCCGCAGGAAGGGCCCGGCAAGGGCTTCGAGGGCGGTGTGGGTGCGGCTGGTCGCGGCCAGTCGTTCCTGGAGCCGGTCACGCTCCCGGCGCAGCAGCCGCAGCAGGGCGACATCGGGGTCGACGACGGTACGCACCCGGGGCGCTCCGGGTCCGGCCGGCTCAGCGGCCTGTGCCGCGGCCTGTTCCTCGGCCGGTTCCTCTGGTTCGGTCAGTCCCAGCGTGGCGAGTTCGTCCCGACATCGCTCCCGCTCCTCGGTGGAGAGCTCCAAACGGTCCGCGACCTCGTCGAACGTGGCATCCGGGTGGATGCGGAGTTCCTGGTAGACCGCGAGAGCCTGGTCCCCACCGACACGCGGCACGGCGGTGTTTCTGGACACTGCGCAGCAGACTCCCCTCGGTCCACCCGGACCCGTTGAATCGCCCCGCTAGACCCTGCCACAAAATCGAACGACACGCACGGAGTTGAGCAGGGCTCAGACGGTGGCGGAGCTCGTCCCCGCGCTCGTACGGCAGTCGGGGCACAGGCCCTTGAAGACGACCTCCGCGTCCTCCACCCGCCACTCGGGCAGGGCGCCGCGGGGCGGGGCCGGCGCGGTCGACGCCACGTTCTCCACGCGGCCGCAGACCGTGCACAGGGCATGCTGGTGGGCGGGTCCCGAGACCTCGAAGACCGCGGGCAGGCCGGGCCGGTCGAACTTGCTGACCAGGCCCGTCTCCTGGAAGTGCCGCAGCATCTCGTACACGGCCTGGCTGGTCAGCGTGCCGAGCCGCTCGCGGGCGGTCGTGGTGATCGCCTCGACGTCGAGATGGCCGCCGGCGGCGAGCACCGTGAGCACTTCGAGGCGCGGGCCCGTGACCCGCAGCCCCACGTCACGCAGGCGCTGGATCACCGCCTCGCGGCCCGTCAGCTCTTCCACGACTGCCATCTTCTCCGCCCGCCCGCCCGCCATCTGGTCGGCTCAAACTTTTGTGGGCATCGTACCTCTTGCTCGTCAACCTCGGCAGGTGCTCTTCAGCCGTCCGTATGTCGTCGGCCGGCCGTCGGGCACGTCACCCCGGCAGTCCGGTACGTCGTCCGGTCAGTCGTCCGTCCTGCACACGAGCAGGACGGACTCGGTCCGCTCGTCGATGCGGTGCCGCCGCCGGCCCTCGATGTGCAGGCCCACCGAGTGCAGTTCGGCGGCGAGCCGTTCGGGGTCCACGATCCACTTGTCGGTGGTCAGCACGACCCGTTCCGTGGAGAGCTTGCCCGTCCTGGCCGTGTAGTACGTGATCCGCTCGCTCATCGACGGCAGGTCGAAGACCTGCCGGGCCACCACCCACTCGTCGATGCCGTCGAAGCGGGGCACCTGGAAGGCCCAGGTCCGCCGGGGCTCCGCGATCAGCCCCGGCAGCTGGTGCGCGGTGTAGTCGAGGGCGAGCGCGCCGCCCGACTCCAGGTGGGAGGCGACCTCCCGCAGCAGCTCGGGCCGCCGGGCCGGGGGTACGGCGGTGACCATCGCGCCCGCGAGCAGCGCGAGCCGGTAGCTGCCGTCGAGGCGCAGCTCGGTCAGGTCGGTCCGGTGGGTGACGACGAGCCCGGCCACCTGCGGACCGATCCGGCGGGCCCAGCTGTCGAGGCGCTCGAGGGCCGAGGCGTCCCGGTCCACGGCCTCCACGGCGAAGCCGTGCCGGGCGAACGGGACGGCGAGCCGCCCGGCGCCGGAGCCGAGGTCGAGGACGGGTCCGCCGGTGGAGCGGGCGAGGCTGAGGTACCGGACGATGTCCGCGCTGTGCGGGCCGAGCAGGGCGTCGTGCAGCCAGACGGAGCCCTCGTCGGCGGGGGAGACGGATTCGAGCCCGGGGAGGGTGTCCGAGGTGACCCGGATGCCGGCCCCGGGGGCGGGCTCCTGCTCCCGGACGTATCGGGACGGCAGGACCGGCGCGAGCGCTGCGGGCACGACGGGCAGGGAAGTGCCGCTCGGTGTGTGCATCGCTCCTCCAGGGGCTCGCTCGGTCCATGCCGTCCGGACGAGGTACCCGTGCCGCCGGGGACCGCGCCGCTGGACCCATCCTGACCTGGGGAGGGAACGCCGATCCACCGGATCGGGCTGCGTGAACACGCGATGGCGTGGATCTGCCACGCCCTTCTGGGGGGCTAAAGCGTCGGGGCCGGGAGTGCCAGGGGCCTGGAGCGCCGGGGCCTGGAGCGCCGGGCTTAGAGCGTCCGGCTCCAGCGCCTGGGCGAGAGGGCCTCGAACCCCAGGTGCGCGTAGAACGGCAGCGCCGGGTCCGACTCCGCCGGGAGTTCCACGCGCTGGGCCCGCGCCCCGTAGTTCCGCATCCGGTCCGTGGCCGCGTCGATCAGGGCCGTACCCACACCGCGGCGGCGGGAGCCGGACGCCACGGCCAGGGCGTACACCTCGCCCTCGCCCGGGACGGGGACACCGCCCGCGGCGACGCCGACGACCGTGCCGTCCGCGTCGGTCGCGACGAGCCAGCCGAGCCAGCCGGGCGCTCCTCCCGGAATTTCAATTTCCGCTCGTATGCGGGGGAGTGCGCATTGGGCGGAGATGAGCCGCCGCATCGGGATTTCGTCGAGGATTCCGGCGTAGCTGCTCCGAATGACGTCGGCGAGCAGCCTGGATATCGTCGTCGCGTCGCCGGCCGCGGCCGTCCGAACGCCAGCCAGCTGCATTGGTTTTGTACCCTTCGACGTGCCGAGCCAGATCCCCAACGTACCCACAATAGCGGTGAATTCAGTTGTCCGTGACCGATGCGAAATCTACGAATTCGCTTAGTAATTAAGGGCGTTCGGTTCGGAAGGGCGGTCGTTGAACCGAGTCAATTACCCGGGGAAGGAACAGCAGGCGACGACCAAGGGTGTCATCGCGAGGGTCGCCGACGTGATGGTCAGCAGGCCCCGGAGTACGGGATGCCCGGCGCTGTGCGGGGTGAGGATGCGCCGCATCCGCAGGGCCGCCGAGGGGCCGCCCGCCGCGAACGCCGACCGGGGCGCCCGCCCCGAGGCCAGCGCGTACAACGCCGTGGCCAGCGCGTCCCGCGTACACCGGCGCAACGCCCGGTCGTCCGCCGCCATTTCGAGCAGCAGCGGTACGGCCGTCCCGCCGTGCCGCGCGAGCGGGAGGCGCCGGAAGACGGCCGCGAAGGCCTCCGCCGCCGCGACCAGGAGGTGGTGGCGCCCCGCGATGTGCGCCCGCTCGTGCGCGAGCGCCGCGGCGAGCTGGGCCGGGGTCAGGGTGTGCACCGCGCCCGAGGACACGACGACCCGGCGCGAGCGGCCGGGCAGGCAGTACACGGCGGGGCGCGCGTCGTCGAGGACGGTGGCCCGGAGCGCGGGGTCGTACCGCCCGACGAGCCGCAGCACCCCCGCGTGCCTCAGCCGCACCCGCCGGGCCCTGACGAGCCGGCGTACGAACGCGGAGGCGGGCAGTGCGAGGACGGCGAGGGAGAGCGCGAAGGCGAACCGCTCGCGCCCGTCGAGGTGCAGGAGCTGGTCGGCCGTGGGCGGCCGGAGCGCGAACATCATGTCCGCGAGCCGGTGGCTGCTCTCGCCCGACAGGACCATCTGGGCGGGCAGCAGGGCGGTCGCGACCGCGAAGACGGCGCCGCACACGGCCCAGACGCCGAGGGCGAGCCGGGGCACCTGCTGGGCCCAGCGCGCCCGGACCACGAGCAGCGGCACGAGAAAGCCGGTGAGGGCGACGAGCCCGAGCGGGACGAGAGCGTGGTGATTCACACGCCGCTCCCGCCGCCGGGCCGGGGAGCGTGGCCACCCCCGGGCCGGGGAGCGTGGCCACCCCCGGGCCGGGGGACGTGGTCACCTCCGGGCCGGGGGACGTGGCCACCGCCTGGCTCCGGGTCCTGGTCGCCGCGGGCCGCGCGCAGGGCCGCGTCGAGGGCCTCCATGTCCTCGTCCGAGATGACCTCGACGAACCGCAGGAGGGCGGCGGGGCGGTCCTGGCTGTCACCGAGGGCGTCCCGCATCAGTCCGGCGGTGTACTCCTCGCGGCTGCGGACGGGCTCGTACAGCCAGGCCCGGCCGGCCTTCTCGCGGCGCAGCCAGCCCTTGCGGTGGAGGATGTCCGCCACCGTCATCACGGTCGTGTAGGCGACCCGGCGCCCCCGGTTGATGTCGTCGACGATCTCGCGGACCGTGGCGGGCCGCTGCCAGGCCCACAGCCGGTCCATGATCTCGGCCTCCAGCTCTCCCAGCCTGCGCACGTGCATCCCCTCCCCCTACGGGCGGCTCATCGTACGGGCCGCTTCCCCGGCCCAGGTATACCCCCCAGGGGTACGCTGGCGGGATGTCGACCATGACCGAAGGGCCCCTCTCGGGGCCCTTCGCCGTCTCTCCCCTGCCGGGGACTACGTCCGGATGAGCCGGGCGATGGCCTTCGACGCCTCGCCCACCTTCTCCTTCGCCTGGTCCCCGCCCTGCGCGATGGCCTCCGTGACGCAGCAGCTGAGGTGCTCGTCGAGCAGAGCCACCGCGCAGGACTGGAGGGCCGCGTTGATGGCGGACACCTGGGTGAGGACGTCGATGCAGTAGACGTCCTCGTCGACCATCCGCTGCACCCCCCTGACCTGCCCCTCGATGCGCCGCAGGCGTCTGATGATGTCTTCCTTGTGCTGTCCGTAACCGGCCACGACGGGCTCCTCGGAGATTTGGCGGGGAAGGGCGGGTCGTCAGCGGTCGGCGGCCTGGAAGCCCCGCAGGCGCAGGCTGTTGCCGACGACGAAGACCGAGGAGAAGGCCATGGCCGCGCCCGCGATCATCGGGTTGAGCAGCCCGGCCGCGGCGAGCGGCAGAGCCGCCACGTTGTAGGCGAAGGCCCAGAACAGGTTCGAGCGGATCGTGCCGAGCGTCCTGCGGGAGAGCCGGATCGCGTCCGCCGCGGCCCGCAGGTCCCCGCGTACCAGGGTCAGGTCACCGGCCTCGATCGCGGCGTCCGTGCCCGTGCCCATCGCGAGGCCCAGGTCGGCCTGGGCGAGCGCGGCGGCGTCGTTGACGCCGTCGCCGACCATCGCGACCGAACGGCCCTCCGCCTGGAGCTTCTTGACGACATCGACCTTGTCCTGCGGCATGACCTCCGCGATGACCTCGTCGATGCCGACCTCGGCGGCGACGGCCTCCGCGACGGCCTTGTTGTCCCCCGTCAGCAGGATCGGCGTCAGGCCCAGCGCACGCAGTCGCCTGATCGCCTCCGGGCTGGTCTCCTTGACGGCGTCCGCGACCTCCAGGACCGCACGGGCCTCCCCGTCCCAGGCGACCGCGATGGCCGTCTTGCCGGCCTTCTCGGCCGTGTCCTTCGCGGACTTGAGACCCGCGGGGAGCGCCATGGCCCACTCGTCGAGCAGCTTCTCGCGACCGACGAGGACCGCGTGCCCCTCGACGACGCCCTGCACGCCGAGACCCGGGATGTTCGCGAAGTCCTCGGGGGCGGGGAGCGTCCCCACCTTGGCGGCGGCGCCGGTGGCGACGGCCTGCGCGATCGGGTGCTCAGAGGAGTGCTCCAGGGCGCCCGCGAGCCGCAGGACGTCGGTCTCGTCGACGCCCTCGGCGGTGTGGACCTTGATGAGGGTCATCCGGCCGGTGGTGACGGTACCGGTCTTGTCCAGGACGATCGTGTCGACCTTGCGGGTGGTCTCCAGGACCTCGGGGCCCTTGATGAGGATGCCGAGCTGGGCGCCGCGGCCCGTGCCGACCATGAGGGCGGTCGGGGTGGCGAGACCGAGGGCGCAGGGGCAGGCGATGATCAGGACGGCGACGGCGGCGGTGAACGCGGCGGTGAGGCCCTGCCCGGTGCCGAGCCAGAAGCCGAGGGTGCCGAGGGCGAGCGCGATGACGATCGGCACGAAGACGGCGGAGATCCGGTCGGCGAGGCGCTGGGCGGCGGCCTTGCCGTTCTGCGCGTCCTCCACGAGCTTCGCCATCCGGGCGAGCTGGGTGTCGGAGCCGACGCGGGTGGCCTCGACGACGAGGCGGCCGCCGGCGTTCAGGGTGGCGCCGGTGACGGAGTCGCCGACCCCGACCTCGACCGGGACGGACTCACCGGTGAGCATGGAGGCGTCCACGGCGGACGAACCCTCGACGACGGTGCCGTCGGTGGCGATCTTCTCGCCGGGACGGACCAGGAAGCGGTCCCCGACCTGGAGTTCGGCGGTCGGTACGGTGACCTCGCGGCCGTTCTTGAGAACGGTCACCTCCTTCGCGCCCAGCTGCATCAGCGCCTTGAGCGCGGCGCCCGCCTTGCGCTTCGACCGGGCCTCGAAGTACCGGCCGGCCAGGATGAAGGCGGTGACGCCGGCGGCGGCCTCCAGGTAGATGTTCCCGGCGCCGTCGGTACGGGCGATCGTGAACTCGAACGGGTGGGTCATCCCCGGCGTACCGGCCGTCCCGAAGAACAGCGCCCACAGGGACCACAGGAACGCGGCGATCGTGCCGACCGAGATCAGCGTGTCCATCGTCGCGGCGCCGTGCCTGGCGTTCGTCCAGGCGGCCCGGTGGAACGGCCAGGCGGCGTACACGACGACGGGGGCGGCGAGCGTGAGGCTCAGCCACTGCCAGTACTCGATCTGCAGCGCCGGGACCATCGCCATCGCGATGACCGGCACGGCGAGCGAGACGGCGGTGATCAGCCGCTGCTTGAGGGGCCGCAGCTCCTCGTCGGCCCTCTCCTCGTCGGTGGGCCCTTCGTCGCCCGCCGCGGCCGTGCGCTCCGGCTGGGGCTCGGCGGCGGTGTAACCGGTGGCCTCGACGGTGGCGATGAGGTCGGAGACGTCGATGTCGGCGTCGAAGGTGACCTTCGCCTTCTCGGTGGCGTAGTTGACGGTGGCCTCGACCCCGTCCATCCGGTTGAGCTTCTTCTCGATACGGGCCGCACACGAGGCGCAGGTCATGCCGCCGATGGCGAGCTCGACCTGGGCGGTGCCCGGTGTCGTCGTTGTCATGACTCTCCTCTTTTTTGGGCTCGGTTCACCTCCGGGGCGCTCAAGCCGGGCTCACAGGGCCGACCGTGTTCGCCTCCCTCGTTCCTCGAGAGGCTCCGCGCGCTCGTCCCTGTTCTCCCGGCCGCGCCCCTTCGGCTCACTCGCCCTGGTGGCGGCCGCTCCTGAGAGGGTCGGGCCGGGGGGCCGGGGGGCCGGGGCCCGGGCGTGGTCGGGCGGGCCCCGGCGGCCGAGGTGGGGCGGGCGGGTCAGGCGGCGCGGCCGGTGAGCTCGTAGCCCGCGTCGTCGACGGCCGCCGTGATCGCGGCGTCGTCGGGCTCGCCGCCCGTCGTCACGGTCACGAGGCCGCCGGCGACGTCGACGTCCACGGAGATGACGCCGTCGAGCGCGCTGACGGACGTGGTGATCGCGGTCTTGCAGTGGCCGCAGGTCATGCCGGAGACGGCGTAGACCGTGACGGTGCTGTCGGCGACCGCGACGGCGGTGGTCTCCGCGGTGGTCGAGCAGCTGTTGTCGGGGGTGCAGCAGGAGCCCATGGCTTCCTCCTCGGTCGGTTCCACTTCACCGATACCCTCGGGGGGTATTCGGTCGTGAGTCCATGTATACCCCCCGGTGGTATCGGACGCAAGCGTCTCCCTGACTTGACTTGATACCCCCCAGGGGTATGGTGAAGTGCATCGGACGGTCACCACGACAACCGCACGTACGGGAGAGCAGTCATGAACACCGGAGTGAAGATCACTGCCTTTGCCGCCGCGCTCGCCGCGACCTTCGGGACCGCGTACGGGGTCGGCAAGGGTGTCGGCCCCGTCGAGGAGCCGAAGAAGACCGAGCACGGCGACCACGCGACCGCGCCCGCCCCCTCGAAGAGCGCGGCGGCCGACGGCCACGCCGGGCACGGCGAGGCCGCCACCACGGACACCGCGCCCGCCGCGAACCTCCCCGGCGGCCTCCAGGTCTCCCAGGACGGCTACACCCTGGCCATGGAGACCCCGACGCCCACCGTCGGCGGGAGTGTCCTGAAGTTCTCCGTCAAGGACGCGGCCGGCAAGAAGGTCACCGCGTTCACCACCGAGCACGGCAAGGAACTGCACTTCATCGTCGCGTCCCGCGACCTCGGCACCTTCCGCCACCTGCACCCCGTGAAGGCCGCCGACGGCACCTGGACGACCCCCGTCGACCTCCCCGCCGCCGGCGGCTACAAGGCCTTCGCCGACTTCAAGCCCGCCGCGCCCGGAGCCAAGGGCATCACGCTCGGCGCCGACCTCGCGGTCCCGGGCGCGTACGCGCCGAAGCCGCTGCCCGCCGTGAACCCGACCGCGACCGTCGACGGCTACCAGGTCCGGCTCGGTGGCACCCTGGACCCCGGCAAGGCCGGCGAGCTCCGGCTCACCGTCACCAAGGGCGGAAAGCCCGTCACCGACCTGGAGCCGTACCTCGGGGCGTACGGACACCTCGTCGCCCTGCGCGACGGCGACCTCGCCTACCTCCACGTCCACCCGAACGAGGGCGGCCCCGGCCCGGACGTCTCCTTCACGGCGACGGCACCCAGCCCCGGCACGTACCGTCTGTTCCTGGACTTCCAGCACGAGGGCAAGGTGCGGACGGCCGCCTTCACGGTCACCACGGGCGACGCGAAGGCCTCCGCCCCCGCAGCCGGTGAGGCCACGCACGGTGCGGGAGACCATGAGCACAGCTAGGCTGGTCATTGGACTAGACCTGTAGCTGTCATATATGGAGAAATGGGCTTCGATGAGCAACCGTGCAGTCCTTGAGGTGATCGCCCTCGACGAGCAGGACGCGGTCGCCGCCCAGTCCGGCGGCGCCGACCGGCTCGAACTCGTCACCGACATGGCGGCGGACGGGCTCACCCCGCCCCGGACGGGCTTCGCCGCCATCCGGGCCGCCGTCGACATCCCGCTGCGCGTGATGCTCCGGCTCGCCGACGGTTTCGCGGCCGGTGACGTCGACGCCCTGGTGGGGCGGGCCCTCGAACTGCGCGAGGCGGGCGCCGAGGAGTTCGTCCTCGGCTTCCTCACCCCCGACGGCGAGCCCGACCTGGTGGCCGTCGAGCGGCTCATCGCGGCCCTCGACGGCGCCCGTTGGACCTTCCACCGGGCGATCGACCGCGCCGCCGACCGCGACGGCCTCCGCAAGCGCCTCGCCGACCTGCCCGGCCTCGACACCTACCTCACGGCGGGATCGGCGACCGGCGTCGACGACGGCCTCGCCACCCTCAAGGCCGAGGCCGCCCGCACGGGCGAGCCCGGCTACGAGGCGCGGATCCTCGTCGGCGGCGGCCTGCGCCTCGACCACCTCCCCGAACTCCGCGCGGCCGGCCTCGACGCCTTCCACATCGGCGGCGCGGCCCGCCCCCAGGGCTGGGCGGCCCCGGTCTCGGCGGACGCGGTCAGGGTCTGGCGCGAGGCGGTCGACGCGTAACCGCGACTTTCCGGCGCGCGAACCCGGATCCGGACGAGCCCGGCGTCACGCGGACGACGCCGCGTGAACCCGGCGTCACGCGGACGACGCCGCGCGAACCCGGTTCCGTACGGACCCGGCGTCGCGCGGAAAACGCGTGGCCCCGGGCCCGGCGCGGTCGTTAGCCTGCCCGGCATGGCAGCCACCCCGACGCAACCCGGCGAGCTCGACATCGACACCGCGCTCGTCGGACGGCTCGTCGCCGGACGGTTCCCCGAGTGGGCCGGGCTTCCGGTGCGGGCCGTGGCCTCCGCCGGTACGGACAACGCGATGTTCCGGCTCGGCGACGACCTCGTCGTGCGGCTGCCCCGCGTCCCGTACGCGGCGCGCCACGTCGAGAAGGAACAGCGCTGGCTGCCCCTGCTCGCCCCGCACCTGCCGTTGGACGTCCCCGTCCCGGTCGGGCGGGCCGGGGCGGGCCCCGACTTCCCGATGCCGTGGTCCGTCTACCGCTGGCTCGACGGGGACGACACGTACGACGTGCCGCTCACCGACCTCGCCCATGCGGCCGTCGAGCTGGGCCGCTTCGGTGCCGCCCTGCGTACCGTGGACGCGAGCGGGGGCCCGTCGTCCTTCCGGGGCGGCCCGGTCACGGCCTGGGAGGAAGGCAACCTGCCGTCCGCCGTCCGTGGCCTCGGGGCCCACGGCCTGGTCGACACGGAACTGGCCACCGCGGCCTGGGAGTCGGTGCTGCGGCTCCCGCAGTGGGAGGGCCCGCCCGTATGGGTCCACGGCGACCTGCTGCCGGGCAACCTCCTCGGCCGCGACGGCCGGCTCAGCGCCGTCATCGACTTCGGCGGCCTCGGCACCGGCGACCCGGCCTGCGACATGATGCCCGCCTGGACCCTGCTCACCGCCGACACCCGCCCGCTGTTCCGCGAGGCCGCCGGCGCCGACGACGCGACCTGGGCGCGGGGCCGGGGCTGGGCGCTGGCCTGGGGCCTGGTGACCGAGGCCTACTACCGCGAGACGAACCCGGTCCTCGCGGCCGTCGCGCACCGCTCCCGCACCGAGGCCCTCGCGGAGTACGCGGCGGCGCTCTGACCCCTCACGACAAGCCGGGTCAGCGGACGACGTCGAAGATGTTCAGCTGCATGCCGTTCGCGTACGCCTCGTGCTCGACGAGCTTCAGCTTCTGCGTGTCCTTGTCCGTGCCGCTGAACAGCCGCTTGCCCGCGCCGAGCAGCAGCGGGAAGACGAGCAGGTGGTACCGGTCGACGAGACCGGCGTCCGAGAGCGCCCGGTTGAGGGTCGCGCTGCCGTGCATGATGATCGGGCCGCCCTCGGTCTCCTTCAGCGCGGCGACCTCGTCGAGCGAGCGCAGGATCGTGGTCTCGCCCCAGTTGTCGACCAGGCCGTCCTCGGCGAGGGTCGTGGACACCACGTACTTCGGCATCACCTTGTACTGGACGAAGTCCTCCATGTCCGGCCACACCCCGCTGAACGCCTCGTAGCTGACCCGCCCGAGCAGCATCGCGGTGGCCTCCTCCTGCTCCCGCCCCTTGATGGCGTACGCCTCCGGCAGGAACTCCATGTCCTTGAAGGTCCACCCGGCGTTCCGGTAACCGGCCTCGCCGCCCGGAGCCTCCATGACGCCGTCGAGCGAGACGAAGGCGGAGCTGATCAGGGTGCGCATCTGGGTTCTCCCGTTCGGTGTTCCATGACATGACCGGCACTCAGCAGCGCTGCTCAGCAGCCATGCTCAGCAGCAACTATCACCTAAGACCGGGACCTCCGAGGAAACTCATCGGTCACCCGCCGTATTTTCCCGCCGGGTGGGTCACCCCTGCGTCAACTGCTCCGGAATCGGCGCCGAGTGAATGATCGTCAAGCCCGACACGGCTCGGGTCAGGGCCACGTACAGGCGGCGGAGGCCCGTGCGTTCGTCGGGTTCGCCGTCGACGATCGCCGCCGGTTCGTCCAGGACCACGTAGTCGTACTCCAGGCCCTTCGCGAGCGACGCCGGTACCAGGGTCAGCCGGGACTCGGCCGTCGTCTCCTCGCCGGGGGAGAGGTACGCGAGACCGGCGGCCGTCAGCGCCTCCGCCAGCGGCGCGATCCGCGCGTTCGCCGCGATCAGGCCGACGGAACCCTCGTGGCCCAGCGCCTCGACACAGGCCGCGACGACGTCCGCGTCCAGCGCGTCCGTCGGGCGTACGGCGAGCGACCCCGGGTTCTCCCGTACGGACTCCACCGCCGCGAGCCCCGGCGACATGTGCGGAAGCAGCCGCGAGGCGTACGCGATCACCTCACGCGGCACACGGAAACCGGCGGTCAGCTCCTCCACCACGGCCTCCGGCTTCCCCAGGTGCCCGAGCGCCTCCGCCCAGCTCGTCGTCGCCCACGGCGTCGTCCCCTGCGCGAGGTCCCCGAGGATCGTCGCCGAGCCGGTCGTGCAGCGCCGGCCCACCGCCCGGTACTGCATCGGGGACAGGTCCTGCGCCTCGTCGAGGACCACGTGCCCGAGCGAGTGCGTCCGCTCCACCAGGTCCCGCGCCTCGTCGATGAGGACCGCGTCCG
The DNA here is from genome assembly GCF_044764665.1 of Streptomyces sp. NPDC093795. Lineage (NCBI taxonomy): Bacteria > Bacillati > Actinomycetota > Actinomycetes > Kitasatosporales > Streptomycetaceae > Streptomyces > Streptomyces sp. NPDC093795. The sequence goes on along the minus strand of NZ_JBIWIO010000001.1, from coordinate 800,819 downwards.
CCGCCGACCACTTCACCGTCTTCACGCTCCGCGCGGGCTTCGTCCAGAGCAGCAGCTTCTGCTCGTCCTCGGTGAGCAGCCCCGCCGCGTGCTCCGCCAGGAACTCCGGGTCGCTCAGCAGCCGGAGGACCAGCTTCGCGGGCTCCACCAGCGGCCAGTACTCCTTCACGACCGCCTTCACCGCCGTGTTCCGCGCCACCGCGTTCTGCACCCGGTCGTCGGGCGCCTCGCCCGCCTGCTCCATCCGGACGAGGACCGCGTGGGCGATGCGCTGGGGCAGCGCGTCACGGGCCGCCCCGTACCGGATGTCACGGTCCATCAGTTCCCGTACGATCTCCTCCAGTTCGTGCGCGGGCACCCGCCAGCGGCGCGACCCCCGCACCACCATCAGGGGCTCCTTCGGCAGCGCCACGTGCGAGCGCACCGCCCGCCGCAGCACCTCCGCCATCCGGGCGTCGCCCTTCACGACCGCCGTCGCCGCCTCGTCCGTCCCCCGCACCTCGACGTACGCGACGAGATCGTCGACGGTCGCCTGGCTGACCTCCAACTCGCCCAGGGCGGGCAGGACTTGCTCGATGTAGTGGAGGAAGGACCGGTTCGGCCCGATGACGAGGGTGCCGGTGCGGGCGAGCCGCTCCCGGTGGGCGTAGAGGAGGTACGCGACGCGGTGCAGACCCACGGCCGTCTTTCCGGTACCGGGGCCTCCCTGCACGCACACCGTCCCCGACAGGCCGGAGCGGACGATCCCGTCCTGCTCCGGCTGGATCGTGGCGACGATGTCCCGCATCGGACCGACGCGGGGCCGCTCGATCTCCGCCTGGAGCAGCCGGCTGGTCGTCTCCAGCTCCGCCGGGTCGGAGAGGTGCTCGTCCTCGTACGCGGTGAGCTCGCCGCCCGTGTACCCGAAGCGGCGGCGGAGCCCGACGTCCTGCGGGTCCTTCTTCGACGCCTGGTAGTACGGCTGCGAGACCGGCGCACGCCAGTCGATCACCATCGGGTCGCCGTCGGCGTCATGGACGTGCCGCCGCCCGATGTAGAAGCGCTGCCCCTCCTGCGTGGTGTGCAGGTAGTCGAGCCGCCCGAAGAACAGCGGGGTGCCGGAGAGGTCGGCGAGCGCCTTGATGCGGTCCTCGATCTGCCGCCCGAGCACGACCGAGTTGACCCAGTTCGCCGTGACGTTCGTGATGTCGAGCGCCTCGACGTCCTCCCGCATCGCGCGCAGGGCGGCACGCGAGGAGGTCAGATGGGCGCGCTCATGGCCGAGCGGATCGGCGTCGGGCGCGGAATCGGATACGGGCACGGGCACAGACGCGGACACGGTGAAGCCTCCGGGCAGGTGGATACGCGGACACGACGAGGTGGCCGCCGGTTTCCGGCCGGGCGGCGGCTCTCCACGGGGGAGGCGGGGAAGCTGGCGAGTGTAACTCCTGGGCGGGGGCGGGTGCGAACGGATTCAAACCTCCTCCACCCCGTAGGGGACGGCGTCCGCCTCACGTCGGACCCGGGCCCGCCCCGGGTTCACCCCCCAGAGCGATGTGTTCGGAATGTCCGGATTCCATCATGGATACATGACCGCGACGACGTTCACCCACGTGCCCTCGATCCCCCGCCCCCGCGTCCGCCCCCTCGGCACCGCCCTCCGCGCGATCCGCGCCTTCGGCGGCGCGGCGGCCGGAGTCGTCCTCCTCGGCGACTACGGCCCGCCCGAGGCCGGGGTCAGGAACCCGCGTCCTGAGTACGCCCCCGGCCCCGACTGAGTACGAGAACGCCTGCCGGCGCCGCCGTCGCACCTGATGGGATCAGCCCATGACGACGACGCCCACCCCGGACCGGGACGAGACCGCCCCGGACGCGGACCTGCCCCCGGCCGCGAACGAGACCGCCCCGGAAGCGCCGACCCCGGCCGCGGACGAGACCGCCTCGGAAGCGCCCGCCCCCGCCCCCTACACCTTCGGCCTGCGCGTCGCCGCCGCCTTCGGGCTGCTCTTCCTCGTCGCCTGCCTGGTGCTCACCGCCGTACTCACCCTCGGTGACGCCATCGACGGCGACGGCGTGGGCGGCATCTTCATCACGGCCGGCTTCTGGGCCCTGGCCCTCGGGGCCGCCGTGGGCGTGGCGGCCCTCGTGGTGCCCCGCCGCGCCCTCGTCACCGCCCAGTACTGCCTGGGTCTCACAGGCCCGCTCCTCGCCCTGATGGACTGAACGGTCAGGTCACGGCGCCAGCAGCTCGTCCGCGTCGACGATCCGGTACGCGTACCCCTGCTCCGCCAGGAACCGCTGGCGGTGCGCCGCGAAGTCCTGGTCGATGGTGTCGCGGGCGACGACCGAGTAGAAGTGCGCCTGGTGCCCGTCGGCCTTCGGCCGCAGCACCCGGCCGAGGCGCTGCGCCTCCTCCTGGCGCGAGCCGAAGGTGCCCGACACCTGGATGGCGACGGTCGCCTCCGGCAGGTCGATGGAGAAGTTCGCGACCTTCGACACCACGAGCACACTGATCTCGCCGGTACGGAACGCGTCGAAGAGCTTCTCCCGCTGCGCGTTCGACGTCTCGCCCTTGATGACGGGCGCGTCCAGGTGCTCGCCGAGCTCGTCGAGCTGGTCGATGTACTGCCCGATGACGAGGATCTGCTGCCCCTCGAACTTCTTCACCAGGGCTTCCGTCACCTTCCGCTTCGTCGCCGTCGTCGCGCAGAAGCGGTACTTCTCCTCGGCCTCGGCGGTCGCGTACGCGAGCCGCTCCGAGTCGGTCAGGTTCACCCGGACCTCGACGCAGTCGGCGGGCGCGATGTACCCCTGCGCCTCGATCTCCTTCCACGGCGCGTCGAACCGCTTGGGCCCGATCAGCGAGAACACGTCGGACTCCCGCCCGTCCTCCCGCACCAGGGTCGCCGTCAGTCCGAGCCGCCGCCGGGCCTGCAGATCGGCCGTGAACTTGAAGACGGGCGCGGGCAGCAGGTGCACCTCGTCGTAGACGATGAGGCCCCAGTCCCGGGAGTCGAACAGCTCCAGGTGCGGGTAGATCCCCTTCCGCTTGGTCGTGAGGACCTGGTACGTGGCGATGGTGACCGGACGGATCTCCTTCTTCGTACCGCTGTACTCGCCGATCTCGTCCTCGGTCAGCGACGTCCGCTTCACCAGCTCGCTCTTCCACTGCCGGGCGGAGACGGTGTTCGTCACGAGGATCAGCGTCGTCGCCTTGGCCTGCGCCATCGCGCCCGCCCCGACGAGCGTCTTGCCCGCGCCACAGGGCAGCACGACCACCCCGGAACCGCCGTGCCAGAACCCCTCGACGGCCTGCTTCTGGTACGGGCGCAGGGCCCAGCCGTCCTCGGCGAGGTCGATCCGGTGCGCCTCGCCGTCGACGTACCCGGCGAGGTCCTCGGCAGGCCAGCCCAGCTTCAGGAGCGTCTGCTTGATCTGCCCGCGCTCGGAGGGGTGGACGGCGACGGTGTCGGCGTCGATCCGATCGCCGACCAGCGGCTGCACCTTCCGCGACCGCAGGATCTCCTCGAGCACGGGCCGGTCGGTGCTGGTGAGGACGAGGCCGTGGGTGGGGTGCTTGGACAGGGTGAGGCGCCCGTACCGGGCCATGGTCTCGGCGATGTCGACGAGCAGCGCGTGCGGCACGGGGTAGCGCGAGTACTCGACGAGCGCGTCGACGACCTGCTCGGCGTCGTGCCCGGCGGCCCGCGCGTTCCACAGCCCGAGCGGCGTCAGCCGGTACGTGTGGATGTGCTCCGGCGCCCGCTCCAGCTCCGCGAAGGGCGCGATGGCCCGCCGACAGGCGTCGGCGAGCTCGTGGTCGACCTCCAGGAGCAGGGTCTTGTCACTCTGGACGATGAGCGGTCCACTCACGTGATCAGGTCCTTCCGACACCGTGCCGTTCCCGTAACGGCCAATCCTCCAGTGTGCAGCATGGTTGCGCGCGCGAGGCAGGGCGTGGCACCCTCGTATGACAGCTGTATGACGTGCGACGTGAGGTGAGGTCCGTGTCCGGACGCGCGGCGGAGACGGCGGGATCGCCCGCTCAGGTCAGGCTCTCCCGGCAGGACTGGGCGGACCTGCGCGAGACCATGGCGATACTGCGTCTGGAGTCCACGTCCGACGCGCTGCGCGAAGCGATCCGGCTGCTGCACCGTGAGGCCCGCCAGATCGAGGCCGCGCGGAACATCGCACGCTTCTACGGCGACGGCGGCGCACCGGGCCCACTGCTCGACGCGCTGGTGACCGAGGCCGACCTCGCCGCGGCCGACGCGGCGGAGTTCTGAGTGGCCGCGACCCTCTCGATGCCGCCGCTGCGAGGGCAGGTGTGGGTCTGCGCCTTCCCGCAGCCGATCGGTCCCCACCCCGCGGTGGTCCTGACGGCCAACCGCATCTCGCGGCGCCTGTCCGGCATCACGGTCGCCCTGGTCACCGGCACGTCCGGGCCGGAGGAGACGCATGTCGCCGTAGGGCCGGAGAGCGGCCTCAGGAAGTACGCGGAGTCGTATGTGGACTGCACCGAACTCCACACGGTCGGCAAACCTCGCCTGCGCCGGATGCTCGGTCTGCTCGCCCCCTCCGAACTCGCCGCCGTCGAGGCACGCGTCCGTGTCGTCCTCGAACTGGACTGAGCCGCGCCGCTGAGTACGCGGTGCGCCGCGAATGAGTACGAGCGCGGTGGGGGACGCCGGGGGTGGCGCGGTGGGATGGGGGCATGACCCACCGTGTCGTCCAGTCCACCGTCTCCACGCCCGCAACCGCACCTGTACCCGTACGTGGAGCCGCACCCGACCCCGGCGACGAGGCCGACCCCCGCTGGTGGGTGTTCCCGCTCGCGGCGACCGTGCTCGCGCCGCTCCTGTCGTTCTGGGTGGCGGGCGAGGCCGGCATGTTCGCCGCCCTTCCCGTCTTCCTGATCGGCGGTTTCGTCGTGCCCTTCGCGTTCGTCGTGCCCGCCTGGTGCCTCGCACGCACCAAGCGGCGACGTCAGGCGCGCGTCAACCTCGCCGTCCTGGCCGGCGGCCTCGCGGTGGTGTACCCGGCGCTGATCGACGCCATCGGCTGGATGGTCTTCTTCGTCCTGCTCCTGACGGGAAACCTGCACGTCTGACCGCTCCCGGCACCGCCCCCACCGTCCGTCACACCTGGTCGTCCGCCAGCTCCGCGACGCCCGTGATGCGGTGCAGCGGGTACGTGCGTACCTCGTCGGCCGTGTGGTCGTAGCCCGTCACGAAGCCGCCCTCCACGCGGACCGGGGCGATGACCCGCTGGCTCGCCGCGCCGTCCGCGTTGACGTAGCCGATCCACACGGCCGAGCCGGTCATCGCGGCGGCCTGCACGGTGGCGAGGGTCTCCGCGGCGGACGTGCGGGGGAGGGCGCCCGCCGTCGACGCGGCCGCCGGTTCCTTCCGTACCGCCGTCGCCGCCCGGTCGCCCGCCCGGATCGCCCGTACCGCCGCACCGAGCAGCGTCGTGTCGGGCGCGGGCGGCCCGTCGGGCACCGGCACCGGAGCCGTACGCGCGGGCGTGCGGTACGCGTCGGCGCGGGTGATCAGCACGTCGCCCTCCGCCGACTCGGCGGCCGGCGCGTACCCCATCGCCCGCAGCCCGTCGAGCAGCGACGCCGGGTCCGTCTGCGCCGCGAGCACCGTCGGCGCGAGCCGGCGAAGGCCGAGCGAGGCGGAACGGCGGTCGGCCAGGATCTCGCCGAGGACGGTGTCGTCGTCGCAGCGCAGATACGCCGATGCCGCCCCCACCTTCAGATGCCCGTGCCGTCTCGCCACGTCGTCGACGAGGTACGCGAGGGGCTGCGGCACCGGCGTACGGGAGTGTGCCTTCAGGAAGTCGTGCAGGTCGGACGCCGTCTGCCCGGCGTCGAGCGCCCGCCGTACGGACCCGGGCGTGAACCGGTAGACCGTGGCGCCACCCTTCGACTCCACATCCGCGAGGACCGCGAGCGCGTCCGCGAGCGGGCGCCGCAGCGGCCCCGGCGCGACGGCCGTCAGATCCGCCTGGAGGAGGACGTGGTCGACGGCCTCGGGCAGCAGCGGCGCGAGCAGGGTCGCCGCCCGGTCGGCCGCCACCGACAGCTCCACGCCGCCGCCCGGCGCCGTGGCCGTCGCGGCCTCCGCGAGCGGCAGGTTGAGCAGCGCCCGCGCGGGACCCGACAGGGCGCCACGCCCCGTGAGCCCGAGGAACTCCGCCTCCGCGAGCGTCCAGCGGGCGAGCCGCGACCGCAGGTCGGGGGCCCCGGCGACGTCCCCGTCGGAGGCGATCTGCGCGGCACCCCGCAGTGGCCGCTCCCAGCGAAGCCGTGCGAACAGCGTCTCCGGATCGGCCGCGGACCCCGGCGGGAGCGTCGCGAGGAGCGCAAGGACCCGGTGCCGGACCTCCGGCGCGGGCGCCCGGTCCAGATCCGGGCCGAGCGCGGCGAGCGTACGGCCCTTCGCGTCCTGCCCGCCGACCAGACCCGCCGTGCGGGTCGCCGACAGCCACGGCGTCACGAGCAGCGCCCACCGCTCGGCGGGCGGCAGATCGAGCCAGTGGTCGTAGGCGGGCGTCGGCGCGTACCGCTCGTCCGCCTCCCCGTCCGAGGCGAGCAGCCCGGCCCCGTGACAGAGCTCCAGCCAGAACGCGGCCGTCTCCTCCGTCACGTCGAGCGCCGCCGCCGTCCGCTTCAGATCCCGTACCGCGAGACCGCCCGCGCGCAGCACCGGCGGGCCGCCCCGGTCCCAGGACTTCAGCAGCTCCTCGACCGTCGCCAGCGCCACATGCGCCTGCCCGGCCGCCGCACTGTCCACCACCTGTGGACGGTACTCGCGCAGCACCCCGAGCTCCGGCGGCACCGGCTCCGGCGCCCGGTGCGCCCGGCCGCCCCGCAGATGCAGCGCCACCTCACGCGGCAGCACCATGGTCCGCGCCGACACGGGGAGCAGCATGCCCCGGTCGCGGAGCCAGCGCACCGGCGGCGCCGGGTTCGCCGTCACCTCGCCGTACGGCGGCCCCCACACCAGCCGGTCCAGGACCGCCAACGCCTCCGGAGCGGCGGTGTCGAGCAGCGACCCCATCCGCTCCCGGTCGGTGAAAAGACCCGTGAGCGCCGCCACCGCCGACACCGGATCGTGCGTCGCCGGAAGCCCGGCCGCCGAGATGATCTCCTGCACCCGGCCCGGCGACATCCCGGCCGTGGCCTCGGCGACCGTCGGCCCGAGCCCGGTCGGCGACGGGTGCTGCGCCGACGGCGCGAGCAGCTCCCGCGCGGTCCGCACCAGCCGCAGCCGGTCGTCCTCGCCCCACACGAGCGCCTGCTCACGCAGCAGCGCCACCGCACCCGGCAGCGCCGCCTCGATCTCCGGATCACCCTCGTCGCCGGTGAGCAGCGCCAGGAGTACGGGGTACGGGACCGGGTCCGGGCCGACGGCCAGCGCTTCCGCCGTCTGGAGGGCGAACCGGTCGAGCCGCTCCAGGGCACGCACCACCGAACCCCGCGTACCGGCGCGCGTCGCCAGCTGCGTCAGGTCGTTCGGCACGGGACTCAGCAGGTCCGGCCGGGCCCGCAGCAGCGCGGCGAGCCCCTCGTCACCCCGTGCGCGCAGCGCCTCCGCGAGTGTGCGGGGCGCCGCGGCGGCGCCAGTTACCTCGGGCACGTGCGCCTCCCGGTCGAGCTCACCGATCCCCATCCGCACCACGTTAGCCGCTGTCCAGGCGCTAACGTCGGGCCGTACCGGGCGAACCGGCCGTGGAGGGGCACCGTGGGGATCGAGAGCGACCAGTTGGTCTACGACTATCTGAGCCGGGTCGGCGATCTGGCACAACAACGCCAGCTGCCGGCCGGCGACCGGATGCGGCTGGTGTCGACGCTCCGGAACGAGATCGACCGGCGGCGCGCCACGCACGGCGAGGAGAGCCCGTCGGCGGTACGGGGCATCCTCGGCGCGCTCGGCACGCCGGACGAGGTGGTGGAGCGGGTGGGCGGCACCGACGACGGCCCCGGCGCGCCGCCGCTGCCGAAGCCCCGCAAGGGAGAACCGGAACGAGAGCCGGAACGAGAGCCGGAACGAGAGCCGCAGCCGGAACGAGAGCCGGAGCCGGACTGGTGGCGGACCGACGCCACCGAAGCCACCGAGGGCCTCGGGGACTTCGGGGGCTTCGTAGGAGGGGTCGAACGCCCGGACCTGTTCGAGCCGCCGACGGAGGACGAGGACGAGGACCACGAGGAGGGGGAGGAGGGGAAGGCGGAGCCGGTACGGGGGAAGCGCCGCGGCCTGGCCGGAGTACTGCGCAGGCGCCGCCGCAGCCGGCACACCCCCGAAACGACCCCGGCCCCGGCCCCGGATGCGGAGATCGCCGGCCCCGCCCCCCGCTTCCGCCCCACGAGCCCCTTCGTCCTCCTCGCCGCGCTCCTGCTGCTCGGCGGCGCGGTCTTCGGCTCGCTGGTGGCGCTGGCCGGGGGCTGGCTCCTCGCGTACGCCTCCCGCCGGCTGACCCCGGGTGAGGTCAAGACCGCCGTCCTGGTGATCCCGGGCCTCGCCGCGGCGTCGGGCGTGGTCTGGCTGTGGGGCAGGGTGGAGGGCCGGTGGGGCGCGCCGGTGACGGCGGGCGGGGAGGCGATGGGCGCGGCGATCTCGGAAACCTGGCCGTGGACGCTCAGGGCCGCGGCGGTCGCCTCGGCCCTGTTCCTCCTCTGGCGTACCCGCCGCCACTGACCGACCGTCACGGGTCCAGCGTTTGACGACAGCCCGGCACGGGGCTGCACTGGATTCAAGGACGCTGCGGCGACTCCGGCCTAGGGAGAGCAGCGATGACGACCATGGAAAGTTTCGACCTTCTGCAGCCGTACAAGATCGCCGAGGAGACGTTCGTCATCCCGTGGGCCCTCGAGGCCCCACCGGTCGGCCACTTCCCGATGAACTCGATGGTGATCCGGGGAGCCGAACCGATCCTCGTGGACACCGGGGCGCCCGCGGTGCGCGCCCAGTGGCTGGAGGCAGCCTGGTCCGTCGTGGATCCCCTGGACGTACGGTGGATCTTCCTCACCCACGACGACCGCGACCACGCCGGCAACCTCCTGGCGGCCCTCGCGGAATGCCCGAACGCGACCCTGTTGACGACATGGTTCTCCATCGGCCGCATGGCGGAGGAGTGGGAGACCCCGATCAACCGGTGCCGCTTCATGACCGACGGCGACACGATCGACGTGGGCGACCGCACCCTGGTCGCCAAGCGACCGCCCCTGTACGACAACCCCACGACCCGCGCCCTCTTCGACTCGAAGAGCAACGTCCTGTGGTCCGTCGACACCTTCGCCACGAACGTGCCGACCCCCTTGCCCGAAACGGCGGCGCTGTCGCCGGACGAATTCCGCGACGGCCAGTTCTTCGGCGGAAGGCTGGTCTCGCCCTGGGTCGCCCTCCTTGACGCCCAGAAGTTCGGGACGGTCGTCACCGACTTCCAGCACCTGGGCGCCGAGGTCATCGCCGGCTGCCACTGCCCGGTCCTGCGCGGCCCCCACATCCCGGAGGCCTACGACCTCCTCCGCCGGCTCCCCGACATCCCGCCGTGGACGGAGTTCACCCAGGCCGACCTGGACCAGTGGATGGCAGCGGCCGAGAGCTCGGTTCCGCCGGAGCAGCCGCGGCCGTCGGGGACGTGACCCCCTCGTCCTCCGCACTCCACGGCGCCCCCGGCACCACCAGCGGCGACCCCGTCACCGGATCCGGGACCACGATCGACCGCAGGCCGAAGACATCCCGTACCAGCTCCTCCGTGACGATCTCCCCCGGCGCCCCCTCCGCCACCACCCGCCCCGCCTTCATGGCGATCAGGTGGTCGGCGTACCGGGCCGCCTGGTTCAGGTCGTGGAGGACGAGGACGACCGTCCGCCCGCGCAGCCGGTTGAGGCGGCGGACCAGGTCGAGGACCTCCACCTGGTGGGAGATGTCCAGGTAGGTGGTGGGCTCGTCGAGGAGCAGCAGGTCCGTCTCCTGCGCGAGCGCCATCGCGATCCACACCCGCTGCCGCTGCCCGCCCGACAGCGCGTCGACGGACCGGTCGGCGAGCGCGGTCACGTCCGTACGGGCCATGGCGTCGGTGACGGCCCGCTCGTCCTCCTCCGACCACTGCTTCCACCAGGCCTGGTGCGGCTGGCGCCCGCGCGACACCAGGTCGGCGACGGTGATCGCCTCGGGCGCCACGGGCGTCTGCGGAAGGAGCCCGATGGAGCGGGCGATCGCCTTCGTCGGCAGCTTCGCCAGCTCCTCCCCGTCGAGCAGCACCGCGCCACCGGCCGGCTTGAGCAACCGTCCGAGGGCCCGCAGGGTGGTCGACTTGCCGCAGGCGTTGGGGCCGACGATCACCGTCACCTTGCCGTCGGGGATCGCCAGGTCCAGCTCGTGGACGACGGTGCGGTCCTCGTAGGCGAGCGTCAGCTCGCGCGCGGTCAGCCTGCTCGTCATGCCTTGCCTTCCGTACGGCTCCGGACGATGAGCCAGATCAGATACGGGGCGCCGATCGCCGCCGTGAGGACTCCCACCGGCAGTTCGACGGGGGAGAAGAGCCGCCTGCCGACCAGGTCGGCGAGGACGACGACCGCGGCGCCGGTGAGCGCCGAGCAGAGCAGCGGGATCTGCGCGGTCCGCGTCATACGGCGGGCGATCTGCGGCGCGAGGAGCGCCACGAAGTCGACCGGGCCCGCGACGCCCGTCGCCACGGACGCGAGGACGACCCCGACGGCGACGAGCCCGAGCCGGACCCGCCCGAGCCGTACGCCGAGCCCGGTCGCCGTGTCGTCGTCGAGGGACACCGTCCTCTGGGCGCGGGCCGCCCAGAGGACGGCGGGCAGCAGGAGGAGCAGCGTCCAGCGGATGGGCGCGGACTCGTCCCAGCCGCGCCCGTTGAGGGAGCCGGTCATCCAGATCTGCGCCTGCTGGGCGACGAGGTAGTCGCCCTTCGTCATGAACAGGGTGGTGAGGGACCGCAGGGCGATCGCGAAGCCGATGCCGATGAGGACGAACCGGGTCGCGTGCAGCCCGCCGCGCCACGCGAACGCGTACACGAGCCCGGCGGCGAGCACCCCGCCCGCGACCGACAGGTACGGCAGGACGGTGTACGAGGTGAGGCCGAAGGTCATCGCGGCGACGGTGACGGCCCCCGCGCCCTGGCTGATGCCGATGATGTCGGGGCTGGCGAGCGGGTTGCGGGCGACGGTCTGGATGAGGGCGCCCGCGATCCCGAAGGCCGCGCCGACGGCGAGGGCGACGACGAGCCGGGGCGCGCGCAGCTCCTCCACGACGAACGCCGAAGGAGACGCCTCCCCGAGCAGGACCCGGAGAACCTCGGAGGGTTCGACGAACCGTTCGCCGACGCAGAGGTACGCGACGCCGGACGCGGCCAGGAGCAGCAGCAGGCCCACGGCGACGAGGGCCGAGCGCCGGTGCACCAGGAAGGAGGCGCGCCCGGCGCGCACGATCCCGTACCCGGCGGGCCTGGTTCTCAGGTCCACGGCGGTCACGCCGGCACCGCCTTCCGGCGTACGAGCGTGACCAGGAACGGAACCCCGATCAGCGCGGTCATCACCCCGGCGGGCACCTCGCCCGGCGGGAACACGATCCGCCCGGCGACATCCGCCACAAGCAGCATCACAGGACCGATGACGGCGGCCATCGGCAGGACCCAGCGGTGGTCGGAGCCGACGACGGCCCGCGCGATGTGCGGGACGGCGAGGCCGACGAAGGCGACGGGCCCGGCGGCGGCCACGCCCGCCCCGGTGAGGACGGTCGCCCCGACCCCGCCGACGATCCGCACCGTCGCGACCCGCTGCCCGAGCCCCTTGGCGACGTCCTCGCCGAGCGCGAGGGCGTCGAGCCCGCGCGCCACGGACACGACGAGGACCGCGCCGATCAGCAGGAACGGCCAGATCTGGCCGACGAGCTGCGCGTCCCGGCCGTCGAGGGAGCCGATCTGCCAGAACCGGAACTCGTCGAGCGCGGAGGCCCTGGTGGTGAGGATGCCGGTGGTGACGGACAGCAGCAGCGCGTTGATCGCGGCCCCGCCGAGTGCCAGCTTCACGGGCGTCGCCCCGCCGCGCCCGCCGGAGGCGATGGCGTGGACGGCGACCGCGGCGAGCGCGGCGCCCGCGAACGCGAACCACACGTACCCGGTGAGGCTGTGCACCCCGAAGAACGCGATGGCGAGGACGACACCGACGGAGGATCCCTGGCTGATGCCGAGGATGCCGGGGTCGGCGATCGGGTTGCGGGTGATGCCCTGGAGGGCGGTGCCGGCGAGGGCGAGCGCGGCGCCGACCATGAGCCCGATGAGGGTCCGGGGGACGCGGAGCTGCCGTACGACTTCGGCGTCGGGGCTCGTACCGCCGTGCAGCAGCGCGTCGAGGACCGTGGAGGGCGCGATGGGGCGGGCGCCGACGGCGAGGCTGAGGAGGACGGCGAGGAGCAGGGCGACGAGAGCCGCCGAGGTCGCGAGGACCCGTCTGGTACGGAAAGCGGCTGGCATCAGGACCCATCGGGTGGAGCGTCGGGCGGTGCGGGGTTCGGTAAGGCTTGGCTCAGTGTAAGCAGCACCGAGATTCGAACATCAGAGCCCGATGACCCCCAGAATGGCCACCATGCGTACCCCGCCGTCTGCCCCCGCGACCCCCCTCACCGTCGGCTTCGACCTCGACCTGACGCTGATCGACACCCGCCCCGGCATCAAGGCGGCCTGGCAGGCCTTCGCCGCCGAGACCGGTGCCGTGATCGACGCGGACCTCGTCGTGACCCGCCTCGGCCCGCCCCTCGAACACGAGATGGCGTACTGGTTCCCCGAGGAGCACGTCCCGGAGATGGTGACCCGCTACCGGGCGCTCTACCCCTCGTACGCCATCGAGCCCTCGCACCCGATGCCGGGCGCCCGGGACGCCATCGAGGCCGTCCGCGAGGCCGGGGGCCGCACGATCGTCGTCACCGCGAAGAACGGCCCGCACGCCGAGCTGCACCTCGCCCACCTCGGCATCGAACCGGACGCGGTCGCCGGCGGCCTGTGGGCCGAGGGCAAGGCGGAGGCCCTGCGCGCCCACGGCGCCCAGGTGTACGTGGGCGACCACGTCGGCGACGTCCGCGGCGCCATGACGGCGGGCGCCCTCTCGGTGGCCGTGGCCACCGGCCCGTGCCCCGCAGAGGAGCTGAAGCAGGCCGGCGCGGACGTGGTCCTGCCGGACCTGACGGACTTCCGCCCCTGGTGGGAGGGCTATCTGGCCTGAACCGGCGCCGCCGGACCGCCCCGCGCCTGCCGCCGCTGGGCGGCGATCGCCCGCAGCACCCCGGCGCCGGCGACGAGGAACCCGACCCCCATCAGCATGGAGACGGTGTACGCCACGGTGGGGAACGGGTCGGTGCCGAGGAACAGCGGAGCCACGGTGACCAGCGTCGCTACCGCGCCGACGGCGAAGAGGATCACACCGGCCTTGACGAGGCCGTCACCCGGAGCGCTGTCGTTCACCGGTGCGGCGTGGGTTTCAGTACGCATCCGGCCAGGGTAGTTCCCAGGCCACAGGAACACACCGGCACCGTCTTGTCACCGGCCGCCGGACCATTAGCCTTGGTGCCGGCGGGTCGGCCGACCCGCTGTTTGCCATACCCATCGACGAGTACGAGGACGAGGACAGACGTGCCTACCGGCAAGGTCAAATGGTTCAACAGTGAGAAGGGCTTCGGCTTTCTCTCCCGTGACGACGGCGGCGACGTCTTCGTCCACTCGTCGGTCCTCCCTGCCGGAGTCGACGCACTGAAGCCGGGGCAGCGGGTGGAGTTCGGCGTCGTCGCCGGCCAGCGCGGCGACCAGGCGCTGTCCGTCGCCATCCTCGACCCGACGCCGTCCGTCGCCGCGGCGCAGCGCCGTAAGCCCGACGAACTGGCGTCCATCGTCCAGGACCTGACGACGCTCCTGGAGAACATCACGCCCGCGCTCGAGCGCGGCCGCTACCCGGAGAAGGCCCAGGGCGCGAAGATCGCCGGCCTGCTGCGGGCGGTGGCCGACCAGCTCGACGTGTAGGTCCGGCCACGGGAACCGGGCCCCGTTACGGGAAGGCGAGCGCGTCCGGGCCGAGGGGCGGTACGAGCCCCTCGGCCGCGGCGCGGGTGAGCAGCCCGCGGACCGCCGCGTAGCCGTGCTCGCCGAGGTCGGCCGTGAACTCGTTGACGTAGAGGCCGATGTGCTGGTCGGCCACCTTCGGGTCCATCTCCTGCGCGTGCTCCAGGACGTACGGCCGTGAGGCGGCCGGGTCGTCCCAGGCCATCCGTACCGAGGCGCGGGCGGCCGCGGCGAGCCGCTCAAGCGTCTCGGCGCCGAGCGAGCGGCGGGCGACGATCGCGCCGAGCGGGATCGGCAGACCGGTCGTGGACTCCCAGTGCTCGCCCATGTCGGCGAGGCAGTGGAGCCCGTAGTTCTGGTACGTGAAGCGGGCCTCGTGGATGACGAGCCCCGCGTCGACCTTCCCGTCCCGCACGGCGGGCATGATCTCGTGGAACGGCATCACGACGACGTCCCCGACCCCGCCGGGCACGCTCTCGGCCGCCCAGAGCCGGAACAGCAGGTACGCGGTGGAACGCTCGCTCGGCACCGCGACCGTCTTCCCCGCGAGGTCCGCGCCGGTCCCGGCATCCCGGGTGAGGACGAGCGGCCCGCAGCCCCGGCCGAGGGCGCCGCCGCAGGGCAGCAGCGCGTACGCGTCGAGGATCCACGGCAGCACGGCGTACGACACCTTCAGGACGTCATGGGTGTCGGTGCCGCTCTCCGCCCAGCCGTTGGTGACGTCGATGTCGGCGAAGGTCACGTCGAGGCGGGGGGCGCCCGGGACGCGGCCGTGGGCCCAGGCGTCGAAGACGAAGGTGTCGTTCGGGCAGGGCGAGTAGGCGATCTTCAGCTTGGTCACGACGGCTCCAGCTCCACGAAGACGGTCTTGCCGAGCAGCCGGAAGGCGTGCCCCAGCGACTCCAGGGCCTCGCCGATGCGCCAGGCGGCCCGGTCACGGGGGCCGACGGCGTTCGACACGGCTCGGATCTCGACGACGGGGATCCCGTACCCGGCGGCGGCCTCGGCGACACCGAAGCCCTCCATGGCCTCGGCGGCGGCCCCCGGATGGCGTTCCGCGAGCTCGGCGGCGCGGCCGGCGGTGCCGGTGACCGTCGAGACGGTGAGGACGGGTGCGACGGTGTGCGGCAGGCCCCCGGCGGCCAGGGCGGCGGCGATACGGCCGGTCAGGGCCTCCGGCACGGCGTGCGCGGACCGCCCGAAGCCGAGCTCCTCGACGGCGAGGTACCCGTCGGGGGTCTCGGCGCCGAGGTCGGCGGCGACGACGGACGCCGAGACGACGACGGAGCCGAGCGGCGCGCGGGAGGGGAATCCGCCGGCGATCCCGGCGGAGACGATCAGGTCATAAGGTCGGTCCGGGTCCGTGAGCGACGCGTACGCCAGAGCGGTCCCGGTCGACGCGGCCACGGCGGCGGGCCCGACCCCGCCCACGAGGACATCGACCCTGCCGGAGTCAGGTCCCGGGTGACGGCGCAGCACGAGGCCCCCCGGCAGCGGAAGGAGCTCCGCGCCGCCGAGGCGGCCGAGATCGTGGCCGAGGCCGGCGGTGACGGAGTCCGCCTCCGCCGCCACGGCCGTCACGATCAGGATCCGGTGGGGCACCGGAGGATCAGGATTCCTTCTTCAGCTGGAAGTGCCAGACACCGGTCAGCTTCTTGCCGGTGTTCTCGACGATGGTCACCTGGGTGTTGTCGGTGGCCTCGGCGCCGGGCTGGGTGGAGAAGAAGGCGCTGGCCGGAATGGTCCGGTACGTCTTCTTGTACGGCTCGGGCTCGGCCTGCTGGCCGCCGAGGAAGATCGTCCAGCCGTTGTCCGCGATCTCGGGGTCCACCCCGAAGCGGATCTTGTCGTCCATCGCCACGGTGATGGACTTCTCGGCCTTCTTGTTGAGGCACTGCTGGATCTGCGACTCCTTGATGGCGTCGCCGTCGTTGTAGCAGGAAGCCTCGGAGTGGATCGAGTCGGTCCCGACCGTCACGGTCGCGAGCGGAGTCGGCTTGTCGCAGGCGGAGAGAACGAGGAGGCCGGCCGAGACGGCCCCGAGGGCGACGGCGGCCCGGCGGCGCGAGCCGGAGAAGAACGCAACGGTCATGAGCCGAAGGCTATCGGGCCGCCGGGCCCGCGCCACGCGGGGGTACGGCGTGCCGCCCTCCCGTACGAAACGGGCCCGCGCCACCGGGCGGGACGGGGGCTACGCCACCGGGGCCTTCGGGCGCCCCTTCGACCCGGGGTGGCTGCGGGCGGCGGCGAGCAGGCCGCGTACCGCGAGCAGCGCACCGAGGCCCAGGATGCAGGCCGCGACGGACATGCCGAGGGTCCCGTTCAGAGGCAGCGCGATCCCGATCGCGCCGCCCACCACCCACGCCATCTGCAGGGCCGTCTCCGAGCGCGCGAACGCCGACGTCCGTACGACCTCCGGCACGTCCCGCTGGATCAGCGCGTCGAGGGACAGCTTCGACAGGGCCTGGGTGAGACCGGCGACCGCGCCCAGGACGGCGACCATCACCCCGCCGAAGAACACCGCCGCACAGACCGCCGTACCGAACACCACGCTGATCATCGTGGCGATGATCACCTCGGGCCCGTGGCCCCGGTCCCGGAGCAGCGAGCCGACCGCCGTCCCGCACGCGTTGCCCACGCCCGCCGCCACACCCACGATGCCGAGGGACACGGCGGCGCTCTGCCCCGACAGCGGATGCTCGCGCAGCAGGAACGCCAGGAAGAAGATCAGGAAACCGGACAGCATGCGCTGTGCCGAGTTCGCCGCGAGACCGCGAAGAACCGAAGGGCCGACCGTCCGCAGGCTCGGCTTCTTCTCGCCGTGCGTCAGCAGGTGCGCCCGCCGCTCACCCTTCGCCGAATCCACCTTCGGCGGCATCCGCCACGCCCAGAACGCCCCGAGCAGGAACAGCGCACACGCCCCGTACAGCGGCCAGCCCGGCCCGACCATCTGAAGCCCCGCCCCGATCGGCGCGGCGACGCCCGTCGCGAGCAGCCCGGCCAGAGTGACCCGGGAGTTCGCCTTGACCAGCGAGAACGTCGGTGGGAGCAGCCGTGGCACGACCGCGCTGCGCACCACCCCGTACGCCTTCGAGGCCACCAGGACCCCGAGCGCCGCCGGATACAGCTCGATGCCCCCGGTCGCCACCGCCCCCGACATCATGATCGCGAGGACCGCGCGGGTCAGCATCGCCCCCGCCATCGCCGCCCGCCGGCCGTGCGGGATGCGGTCGAGGAGCGGACCGATCACCGGGGCGAGGAGGGTGAAGGGCGCCATCGTGACGGCCAGATAGAGAGCGACCCGGCCGCGGGCCTCGTCCGTGGGCACCGAGAAGAAGACCGTGGACGCGAGAGCGACCGTGATCATGACGTCCCCGGCGCCGTTCACCGCGTGCAGCTCGATCAGTTTCCCGAGCCCCGACTCGCCCGCGCCGTGCGCGTGCGTGGCCTTCCTGATGCCCCGCGCCGTGCCCGTGAACGGCAGGTGCAGGGCACGACCGACCGACCGGCCCGCTCGGCGGAGCGGTCCGGCATGATCTTCGGATCGTGCGGGAGACCGTGCGGCTGCCACTCCGTCATAGTGCCCCACCGGCGCGCCGGACGAACCGTGGCGCGGCGGACGAGCCCGCTCCGACCGCCACGCCGGACGAACCGTGGCGCGGCGGACGAGCCCGCTCCGACCGCCTTCGGGCGCCTTCCGGAGCCCCTTCCACCCCCCTCCCGCTGTCCATGATCCGGGCCACTTGGGGCGGGCAGGTGGGCTGAGGCCCGCGAACGGGGTAGCGTGCGTAGCGCGTCACCGGCGGAAGCTCTCGGCCGCGCGCCTCTTCGGCATCCCGCAGAATGGATGACGATAGGTGTGCCCGAGACACGCGAGACAAGTCGGGTGCGCGGACGTCGATGCGGCCCCCAGGTCCGCTCCGCCCGCCGCCCGTGGCTTCGCTCCCGCCCCTCGGCCGGCGCACCCGTGAGACGGCGTAGGAGAGAAGCGAGACCTGTGAGTGCTGCGACGACGCGAAGCGGTACCCCGCGTACCCCGCGAGCCACGCGTATCCCCGACCGCCTGTGCGCCGAGGCCGTAGACCTCGCGCGGGAGGCCGCCGAGGAGGCGGCCGCGCCCGGCATCGTCGGCGCACACGTCGACGTCGTCGCGGAGGGCGACCGAGTCGTCACCCACTACTTCGAGTCCAAGGAACCCGGCTACCGGGGCTGGCGCTGGGCGGTCACCGTCACCCGCGCCTCCCGCGCCAAGAACATCACCCTTGACGAAACCGTCCTGCTGCCCGGCTCCGACGCCCTCCTCGCCCCCGAGTGGGTGCCCTGGAGCGAGCGGCTGCGCCCGGGCGACATGGGCCCCGGAGACCTCCTCCCCACCGAGGAGGACGACCTGCGCCTGGAGCCCGGCTACACGGGCGAGGACGCGCCGCCGCCGAACTCGGCGCTGTCCGAGGAGCTGACGGAGCACCTCGACGTCGAGGACGCGGAGATCGTCACCCGTGTGCCCTCCCGCACGACGATCGCCGCCGTCGCCGAGGACCTCGGCATGCGCAGGGCCCGCGTCCTCTCCCGCTACGGGCTCCACCTGGCCGCCGACCGCTGGGACGAGGCCTTCGGCCCCCGGACCCCGATGGCCCAGGCCGCCCCCGCCACCTGCGAGTCCTGCGCCTTCCTGGTGCCGCTCGCCGGCTCCCTCAAGCAGGGCTTCGGCGTCTGCGCGAACGAGTTCGCCCCCGCCGACGGCCGGGTCGTCTCCCTCGCGTACGGCTGCGGAGGCCACTCCGAGGCCGCGATCATGCCGACGCCGCCCCGCCCGGCACCCCCGGTCCTCGACTCGATGGCCACGGACGCCTTCCCCCTCCGCCCCGCCAAGGACTCCGGCTCGACCACGGACCCGGACGACTCGTCGGAGGACCTGGGCCACTCGTAGCCGCAGCCGCCCGTTCACCTCTCCGGAACCGGGCCGGGCGGCAGGGCGCCGACGCGCCAGGCGGCAGGGCGATGCCGCCGCGCGCGGTACCTTCGGGCCCGGGACTTCAGGTCCCGGAAGCACCCCGCCCCGCCCCCAGAGTGGAGTCAGACGTGAGCGTCAGCGTCCGGACGACGACGACCGACGACGAGACCGACCCCTTCGGCACCGCCCGGCTCCGGCGGGGCGTCCTCGATGCCTGGGGCGCCTCCCCCGCCCGCTTCCGGGAGGACGCCAACGCCGAGGAGGACCTCGCCCTCGGCGGCTACCGCGACCGCCTCGTCGTCGAACTCGCCCAGAACGCCGCCGACGCCGCCGCCCGCGCCGGCGTCACCGGCCGCCTCCGCCTCACCCTCCACCCGGCGGACCAGGACGGTCCCGCCGTCCTCGCCGCCGCCAACACCGGCGCCCCCCTCGACGCCACCGGCGCCGAATCGCTCTCCACCCTCCGCGCCTCCGCCAAGCGCGAGCAGACCCACGGCGCCGTCGGCCGCTTCGGCGTCGGCTTCGCCGCCGTCCTCGCCGTCACCGACGAACCCGCCGTCCTCGGCCGTCACGGCGGCGTCCGCTGGTCCCTCGCCGAGGCCCGCGAACTCGCCGCCGACACCGCCCGGCACAGCCCCGGCCTCGGCGACGAACTGCGCCGCCGCGACGGCCACGTGCCCCTCCTCCGGCTCCCGCTGCCCGCCGAGGGCACCGCCCCCGACGGCTACGACACCGTCGCCGTGCTTCCCCTCCGCGACACCGCCGCCCGCGACCTCGCCGAACGGCTCCTCTCCTCCGTCGACGACGCCCTCCTCCTCACCCTCCCCGGCCTCGCCGAGATCGTCGTCGAGACGGCGGAGGGCGTACGCACCCTGACCCGCTCCGACGACGACGGCTACGTACGCGTCGAGGACACCGCCACCGGCACCCACCGCTGGCGGACCGTCACCCACGGCGGCTCCCTCGACGCCGGACTCCTCAAGGACCGCCCGGTCGAGGAGCGCCTGCGCCCCCACTGGTCCGTCACCTGGGCCGTACCCGTGGACACCGAGGGAGCCCCCCGCTACCCCCGTACGACTCCCGTCGTGCACGCCCCCACCCCCACCGACGAACCCCTCGGCATCCCCGCCCTCCTCATCGCCTCCCTGCCCCTGGACACCGCGCGACGGCACCCGGCGCCCGGGCCGCTCACCGACTTCCTGGTGCAGCGCGCGGCCGACGCGTACGCCGAACTCCTCGCCGACTGGCAGCCGGTGACGACCGCCACGCTCGACCTCGTCCCCGGCCCGCTCGGCAAGGGCCCCATCGACGGGGCGCTGCGCGAGGCGATCCTGGACCGGCTGCCGCGCGTCGCGTTCCTCGCGCCCGCCGCCCCCACCGAGGAACTCCCCGCGCTCCGCCCGATCGAGGCCGAGGTCGTGGAGAGCGCGGGCGCGGACACGGTCGACGTCCTCGCGGAGGTCTTCCCGACGCTCCTCCCGGCGGGCCTGGAGCGGCGCCCGGAACTCCGCACGCTCGGCGTCGGCCGCGTACCCCTGACCGAGGCGATCGACCGCCTCGCCGGGGTGGACAGGCCCCCGACGTGGTGGTGGCGCCTGTACGACTCCCTCGCCGGCGTCGACCCGGACCGCCTGACCGGCCTCCCGGTCCCGCTCGCCGAGTCCGAGGAAGGCGCCCGGATCCGTACGGCGATCGGCCCCCGCCAGGTCCTCCTGCCGCAGGACAGGACCCCCGCCGAACTGACCCGGCTCGGCCTGAAGGTCGCCCACCCCGAGGCCGCCCACCCGCTCCTGGAGAAGCTGGGCGCCCTGCCCGCCACACCCCGCGCGGTCCTGACGACCCCGCAGGTACGGGCGGCGGTCGCGGCCTCCCTCGACGCGGGCGAGATCTGGGACGAGGACGGGGACGCGCTGGACGCGGACGAACTCGCGGACACGGTCCTCACGCTCGTACGGGACGCGGAACTCGACCCCGGCGAGGAGCCCTGGCTCGGCGCCCTCGCCCTCCCCGACGACGAGGGCGAACTCTCCCCGGCGGCCGAACTCGTCCTCCCGGGCTCACCCTTCGCCGCCGTCATGCGCGAGGACGAACTGGCGTACGTGGACGCCGACCTGGCCGCCCGCTGGGGCGAACAGCCCCTCGCCGCCGTCGGAGTCCTCGCG
This sequence comes from Streptomyces sp. NPDC093795, assembly GCF_044764665.1. Lineage (NCBI taxonomy): Bacteria > Bacillati > Actinomycetota > Actinomycetes > Kitasatosporales > Streptomycetaceae > Streptomyces > Streptomyces sp. NPDC093795. The sequence continues at coordinate 779,642 of NZ_JBIWIO010000001.1, read as the reverse complement.
ACCTTCGCCCTGGTCCGCGCCACCGACCTGCTCCTCGACCCGGACGAGGTCGAACCGCGCGAGGGCGACTACCCGGAGCCGGACGACGCCGGGCTCCTCGACGCGGTCGACGTGTGGTGCGAGGACGTCCTGGACCGGCTGCCGGAGTCGCCGGTGCCGCCGGTGGCGACGGAGATCGTGGCCGTACGGGACCTGGACCTGGTCGACGACGAAGCCTGGCCGCAGGCCCTCGCGCTCCTCGCGCAGCCGCCCCTCCGGGACGCCCTGACCCAGCCCGTACGGGTCCTCCTGCCGGACGGCACGACCACGAGCGTCCGCTCGTACACGGCCTGGTGGCTCCGCGACCACCCGGTCCTGGACGGCCGGCGCCCGGCGGGACTGCGCGCCGCGGGCACGGATCCGCTCCTGATCGGTCTGTACGACTCCGCCGACGCGACCGGCTTTGAAGACGAGCAGGTCCTCCGGGCCCTGGGCGTACGCACGTCGGTCGCGTCACTCCTCGACGAACCGGGCGGCGCGGCGGAACTCCTGACCCGCCTGGCGGACCCGTCGCGGGAGGTGTCACCGGTCCAACTCCACGCGCTGTACACGGCCCTGGCGGACCTGGACCCGGAGCAGGTGACGCTCCCGGACGAACTGCGGGCGGTGGTGGACGGCACGCTGACCGTCGTGGACGCGTCGGAGGCCCTGGTGGCGGACGCCCCGGACCTCCTGCCCCTGGCGGGCGGCCTGCCGCTGCTCCCGGTGTCGCCGTCGCGGGCGGGGGACCTGGCGGAACTGCTCCAGGTGCGGCGCCTCAGCGAGACGGTGGAGGCGGAGGTGACGACGGAGGGCGAGGAACACGAGGTGCCGGACGCGGTCCGCATCCTCCTGGGCCCCGCCACACCCACCACGTACATCGAGCACGAGGAACTCCGCGCGGCGGGAACGGAACTGGACTGGCGCCGCACCCCGGACGGCGTGGTCCACGCCTCCACCCTGGAAGGCGTGGCGGCGGGCCTGGCCTGGGCGGCTGGCCAGTGGCCCCGCCGCTTCGAGGTGGCGGCGCTCCTGGAGGACCCGTCGAGGACGACGGAACTGGCGAGGGACCGCTGGTTCGACTGAGCCTGCGGGCCCGGGCCCAGGGCCTGTCCGGCGGATCATGTGACAGTCTCGGGTCCGGGTCGTCGGGTTCGTCATGGGGCGGGGAGATCTGACGAATGACGAGTGGGCCAGGCTGAAGCTCCATCTGGCCAAGACCGGGCGCCGGGGCGGGCGTTGGGCCAGTCACCGCAGGGTGATCAACGGCATTCTCTTCCGGGGGCGGACCGGGGTGCCGTGGCGGGATCTGCCTGCGCGTTTCGGGAAGTGGAAGACGCTCTACGAGCGGCACAGACGCTGGTCGGCGGACGGCACCTGGGACCGGATTCTCGCGGCTGTCCAGGCCGACGCGGACGCGGAGGGACGGATCGACTGGTCGATGGTGAGCGTGGACTCGACCTCGTGCCGCGCTCACCAGCACGCCGCCGGGGCACGCAAGAAGCCCCCGCGAGTACCGGGAAACGATGCACGCCCCGGCAGCACCGCCCCGACGAGGGACTCGGACGCTCCCGGGGCGGCCTGACCTGCAAGATCCACCTCGCCGGTGAGGGCGGCCTGCGGCCTCTTGCGTTCCTGATCACGCCGGGTCAGTGGGGCGATGCCCCGCAGCTCATCCCGGTCATGGAACGTGTTCGGGTCGCCCGCCCAGGCGGCGGGCATCCCCGCACTCGGCCCGATCACCTCGGTGGCGACAAGGCGTACTCGTCCCGTCAAAACCGCCGCTACCTGCGCAGACGCCAGATCAGGCACACCATCCCTGAGCCGAAGAACCAGCGGACCAACCGCCAACGACGAGGCAGCAAAGGCGGCCGGGCCACCGGATTCGACAAGACGACCTACAAGCGCAGGAACGAAGTCGAGCGGACGATCAACGCTCTCAAGAACTCACGGGCTGTCGCGACGAGATACGACAAGCGGGCCTACATCTTCCACGGCACCGTCACCGTCGCGGCCATCCGGCTCTGGCTGCGTTCGTGAACCACCTGCCGGAGATGCGCCGCGCGTTGGCTGAGGACGGAGCCGGTCAGCGCACGCTCCGCCCGGCGGCGTTCGCCTGCCACTCGCGGCCGATGGAGCGCATCAGCGCCGGGTACACCCCGATGTACCGAAAGGGCTTGATGGCGGCCATGTAAAGGGTGCCGAACAGCCCGTTCGGCTTCACCAGGACAGCCATCTGGCCGCGGTAGCCGCCGGACCCGTCCGGGACCCAGCCGATGTGCATCACCGCGTGCACGGTCTTGTTGCCCATCTCGGCGGCCCACTCGTCGTCCCTCTGATAGAGGGAGGTGAACGGGGACGAGCCGAGGTCGGGACCCCGGGGGCCCTCGCGAAGGTCCGCCGGCAACCGGTCGCGCAGGGAAGGCAGCCGGGTGCTGATGCCGGTACCGGACTTGTCCCAGCCGAGCAGTGCTCCGAGCTTCCAGCGGACGGCGAAGAGCACGCGGGAGACGGGGCCCTCTCCGTTCACCCCGCTCCTGATTCCTTCGGCGGTCTGGCGCACCAGCCACACAAGGTCGTCGGGTCCGCCGGGGGTGGGCAGTGCCCACACGTCCTCGACCGTGAAGCCGTCGGCGATCTCGTGGATCCGCCAGGGGCGGTCGGTGTGAGCGGTTCGGGGAAGTCGCATGAGCAGGCCCCTATCTATACGGTTGCGTATGTATCGAGCGTAGGCCCATCTATGCGCACCCGTATACTCGGCGGCGACGTGAGGAGGCACACACCATGGGCGCGACCCGCACGCCACGCGGCAAGTGGATCGAGGAAGGCTTGAGGGCACTGGTCGCAGGCGGCCCCGAAGCCGTCCGGATCGAGGCACTGGCGCAGGCACTCGGCGTCAGCAAGGGTGGCTTCTACGGGTACTTCCGCAACCGGAGCGCGCTGCTCACCGAAATGCTCGACACCTGGGAGTACGAGGTCACCGAGAGCGTGATCGAGCAGGTTGAGAGCGGCGGGGGAGACGCCAGGGCCAGACTGGAGCGGCTGTTCGCCATCGTCGCCGCCGCCACCGACGGGCCGGTGCGGGGCACCACCGCCGATATAGCGATCCGCGACTGGGCCCGCCGCGACGCGGCCGTCGCCGAGCGCCTGCGCCGCGTCGACAACCGCCGTATGGACTACCTGCGTTCCCTGTTCTCCTCCTTCTGCCCCGACGAGGACGAGGTCGAGGTCCGCTGCCTGCTCGCCGTCTCGGTGCGCATCGGCAACCACTTCAACGCCGCCGACAACGGCAAGCGCAGCCGCGCGGAAGTGATGGAACTAATCAGGCAACGGCTGCTGGAGTAGCCGCCCATCATCACCCGCACGTGGCGTCACTCTCACGTGGCTCAACGTGCGCCCTGGTCACGGCTAGGGCTTGTCCGGCGGATCAGGCTGTACGAGGTGGGCGTCACCGGAAAACGCAGATGTGCATGCCAGCCCCCGCGACCGCGGCATGATCCGCCGGACAGGCCCTAGCGAGTCACGCGGTAGCGCAGGTAGTGGACTCCTGACCTGAAGGTGCGGGTCTCGACGAGTGCGAGATCCACCCGGCGTTCGTCCCGGGGAAGGAACGCAATGCCACCGCCGACGAGTACCGGGTGGACCACGACCCGGTACTCGTCGATCAGACCGGCCGCGGCAGCCTCGGCAGCGAGAGTGGCACCGCCGATCGCGATCTCGCCGTCCCCCGGCTCGGCCCGCAGCCGCCCGATCTCCTCGGCGACGCTGCCGGAGGCGAGGCGGGCATGGCCCTGCACGGTGGACAGCGTGGTGGAGAACACGACCTTGGGGAGCGGATTCCAGAGCGCGATCCACTCACGCGTGGCGTCGTCGAGCGAGGGATCCTGGTCGGCGGTCTCCCAGTACAGCATCGTCTCGTACAACCGCCGCCCCAACAGGTGGACGCCGACGCCCCGAATCTCGTCGATCCAGAACCGAAAGACCTCGTCGTCGGGCGCCGTCCAGTCGAAGGTCCCGTCGGGCCCGACGATGTAGCCGTCAAGAGAGACGCCCATCGAATAGGTCACGCTACGCATCAGAAGTCCTCCTGGTTAGGGTCTTCGAAAGTACGACCGCGGGGAAGAATCTCCCGTACCAACGCCCCGAATTCCGCTGTCTGGGCCCGATTGCGGGGCAGGCCGGGGCTACCGCGCTGACGGGGAGGGGGTGGGGGCGGGGCGGCCGGCACAAAGGGCGAGCCTGGGCTTGGGTAGCAGGACCCCTGTTATCGTGCGCCGATGTCCCAGGCCCTTGCCGACGCCGCGCTCACCATGTCGCCGCTGGAATGGCGGAAGACCTTTCTGAGCTGACCCGCGCCCCTCGTCCGGGGCGCGCCCCGCCACGTCCCGGTGTTGCTCGACGCCCTTTAAGGAACGGGAAAGGAACTACCCAACCCGCCCCCTCCGTCCCCCAACTCCCGTCGCCACACGATCGGGTGAAGATGCGTCCGGAACGCGGACAGGTGGGGTCGGGGGTGCGCTACGGTCAGCCGTAATAGCGGCATATGACAAGTCGGCCCCCGTCAGAACTCAGAATCCTGACGAGGGCCTAGCAATCAGGAAGTAGCGCTTCCCAATGACTTACCCGCAGTCTAACGCGGCCCTGCCCGCGTCCCCCGTTCCGTTCGAGATTCCCGTCGACGCGCCTCGCTCCGGGGTCATCCACGTGCGGTACCGGCACGCCGACCGGTTCACGGTCGTCGGGAACCACCTCGCCCAGCATCCGCGCCTCTCGGCCGTCGCGATCGGGCTCGCCGTGTACATCCAGTCGCTGCCGGACGGCGCCGACGTCACGGTCAAGGCGCTCACCCTTCGGTTCCGGGAGGGCGAGGTCACCGTACGGCGGGCGCTCAACGAGCTGGTGGCCGAGGGGTACGTCGAGCGGCGCCGGTTGGCGCTCGGGGGTGGGCGGTTCGCCACGCGAACCGTGGCGTACGACCGGCCCGGGCATGGCGGGCGGGGGAGTCGCACGCCCGCCGCCCAACCGGAGCGGCCTGCGCCCGCCCCGCCCGGGCCGACTCCGCCCCCAGCGACCCGTCCCGCCCCGGAGGCGTCCGCACCCGCGCCCCTCCACGGGTCCGCCGCCGACGTCCTCGTTCGTCTGCGGACCGTCGACTCGCGGCTCCTGCTCTCCTGGCGGGACGTCCAGCGGCTCGTACCCGCTGTCGAGCAGTGGCTGGGCCGTGACGCGACTCCCGCTCAGGTCGTCCGTACGCTCACGGCCGCCCTGCCGCCCGCGCACGTGCCCATCCACCACCCGTGCCGGTTCGTCGAGTTCCGGCTCTCCGCGCTCCTGCCGCCTCCGCCGGCCGCCGTACCGCCGGCTTCCGGCACCGACGGGCCCGCGCCGCTCGTCAACTGCGACGGGTGCGACCGTGCTTTCCGCAGCCATGACCCCGAGGCCGGCTGTGCGGGCTGCCGGTCCGCCGCCTGACCGCCGGCGCCCCGGCTGTCGGTCAGATCGCCTCGTGGGCCTTCCGCGGGTGCCCGCAAATGCGGATGATCGCACCCTCGCCGAAATCCGGCCCCGTGAAGTCCTCGTACTGGCTGAAGCAGAAGTCGGAGTCGCCTCGGAATCCCGGACATCCGCAGGCTCGGATCGGAGGTCCGGGCGATTGCATCGCGGTGCAGAAGTCCAAGGCCCCGATTCTCACTGACGCGAGACCTGGGTCGATACCGGACCGAGTGAGGATGTCGGCAGCCGCGACTCGTGCCTGACGGACCAGCCGCGCCGCCTCCCTGAGGGCTTGCACCTGGTCGTCGCTGAGACCGTCGGTCGGATAGGACATCTCATGGCTCCTGTCGATCGAACCGCTGTTGTGCCCTGCCCTCCACGGTCATTGCTCGTCGACGCGCTCGCACACAACGAATCCCGGTTCGATTTCCGAGCATTCGAAGACCGGCTGATGGCTCCCCACCGTCATCGTCGTGCCCACTTCCTCGGCGCGGCCCGCTGGGTGGTACGCGAGCGAGAAGTGACGGTCCGCCTCGGGGTACTTCTCCAGCAGACCGCGAAATTCCACGATCAGTCCGTCGAACTCCTCCGGGACGGTGTCGCTGCTCGTGCGTTGTTCCGCCATGACCGCCTCCTTGGTCATAGAAGTCAGAGACGCGGTCCACCTGTTTCAGTTTCTCGCCGTTAGCGCCCAGGCGCACACGCGCCCTGTCACGCCCTACGCCGGGACCCTCCGGTCCACCCATCGCCACGCGGTCTCCAGGAGCAGGCCTCCCGTCGCCGCGATCGCCACCGCCGCCCACGGCATCGTCGTGCCCACCAGTCTCAGGGCGAAGAAGTCCTGGAGCCAGGGAACGATCAGGACCAGGAGGAAGGCGCCGCCCATCGTGGCGACCAGGGTGAGGCGCCACCACGTGTACGGGCGGGCGATGATCGCCAGAACCCACATGGAGACCAGGAACAGGGTCAGGGTGGCGGCGCTCGTCTCGGCTTCCAGGGCGCCTTCGCCGCGGTAGTGGTGGCGGGCCAGGAGGTACGTGGTGAAGGTGGCCGCCGCCGCGATGACGCCGCCGGGGATCGCGTACCGCATCACCCGCCGTACGAAGTTCGGCTTGGCGCGTTCCTTGTTGGGGGCGAGCGCGAGGAAGAACGCCGGGACGCCGATCGTCAGGGTGGAGAGCAGCGTGAGGTGGCGGGGGAGGAAGGGGTACTCGACCTGCGAGCAGACCACCAGGACCGCCAGGAGGACCGAGTACACGGTCTTCGTGAGGAAGAGGGTCGCCACGCGCGTGATGTTGCCGATGACCCGGCGGCCCTCCGCCACCACCGACGGGAGGGTGGCGAAGCTGTTGTTCAGGAGGACGATCTGGGCCACTGCTCTTGTCGCTTCCGAGCCCGAGCCCATCGAGACGCCGATGTCGGCGTCCTTCAACGCCAGGACGTCGTTGACGCCGTCGCCCGTCATCGCGACCGTGTGGCCGTGGGACTGGAGCGCCGCCACCATGTCCCTCTTCTGCTGCGGCGTGACCCGGCCGAAGACCGCGTTCTCGTCGAGGACCTTCGCCATCTCCTCCCGGTCCGTGGGGAGCTGCCGGGCGTCCACCGTGTTCGCCGCGCCGGGCATGTCGAGCTTTCCCGCCACCGCGCCGACCGAGACCGCGTTGTCACCGGAGATGATCTTTGTGGCGACGTTCTGGTCGGCGAAGTACGCGAGCGTGTCGGCGGCGTCGGGGCGGAGGCGCTGCTCCAGGACGACGAGCGCGGCCGGGCGGGCGTCGGTGGCGAGCTCGGGGTCGTCGAGCTCATGTGTCGTACGGGCCAGGAGGAGGACCCGGAGGCCCTGTTCGTTGAGGTGGTCGATCTCGGTGAGGGTCGGGTCGTCGGCCTTCAGCAGGACGTCAGGGGCGCCCAGGAGCCAGGTCGAGTTCTCGCCGTCTCCCTCGCTGAAGGCCGCTCCGCTGTACTTACGGGCCGACGAGAACGGCAGCGCCTCCGTGCACCGCCACTCCACCGTGTCCGGGTAGGCGTCGATGATGGCCTGGAGGGAGGCGTTGGGGCGCGGGTCGGACTCGCCCAGGGCGCCGAGGACCTTCCGTACGTACTCCTCTTCCGTGCCGCCCAGCGGGCGCAGCTCCTTGACGTCCATGCCGCCCTCGGTCAGCGTCCCCGTCTTGTCCAGGCACACGACGTCGACGCGCGCGAGGCCCTCGATGGCCGGCAGCTCCTGAACGAGACACTGCCTGCGGCCCAGGCGTACGACTCCGATGGCGAAGGCGACGGAGGTCAGCAGGACGAGGCCCTCGGGGATCATCGGGACGATGCCGCCCACCGTGCGGGCGATCGAGCTCTTGAGGTCGTTGTCCTTGACGACCAGCTGGCTGATGACGAGACCGATCGCCGTCGGGACCATCATCCACGTCACGTACTTGAGGATCGTGGAGATTCCGGAGCGCAGTTCGGAGTGGACGAGCGTGAAGCGGGAGGCCTCTTCCGCGAGCTGCGCCGCATAAGCCTCGCGGCCGACCTTGGTGGCGGTGAACGCGCCGCCGCCGGCGACCACGAACGAGCCCGACATCATCGGGTCGCCGCGTTTCTTCACGACCGGGTCGGCCTCGCCCGTCAGCAGCGATTCGTCGATCTCCAGGCTGTCGGCCTCGGCGACGACGCCGTCGACGACGACCTTGTCGCCGGGGCCGAGTTCGATCAGGTCACCGAGGACGATCTCGGAGGTGGAGAGTTCGGCGGTCACGCCGTCGCGGCGGACGGTCGGCTTGGCCTCGCCGATGACGGCGAGCCCGTCGAGGGTCTTCTTGGCGCGGAGTTCCTGGATGATGCCGATGCCGGTGTTGGCGATGATCACGAAGCCGAAGAGGCTGTCCTGGATCGGCGCGACGAAGAACATGATCACCCAGAGGACGCCGATGATCGCGTTGAAGCGGGTGAAGACGTTGGCGCGGACGATGTCGGTCGCCGAGCGGGAGCTCCGTACGGGTACGTCGTTGACCTCGCCGCGCGCGACGCGTTCCGCGACCTCGGCCGAGGTGAGCCCCGCGGCGCGGTGGACGACGGGCGGGCCGGCCGCCTCGGTCTCACTGCCGTCCGTGTCGATCTTCGCCCGCTGAGTCATGTTCTCGACGGTACGACCGGAACGGGGCGTTCACCTGCTGAGAAGGGCGAAGATCAGACCGGGGGAGGAGGGGAATGGTCCCCAGGTGCTACGCGCCCGGTGTCGTCTCCTGGGCGCCCTCGGTCGCCGCCGCCGCCCGCGCCGCCTCGTGCCGCTTGATCGCCGCGTCGCGCTTCCGTACGTACCAGATGCCGATCAGGCCGAGGCCCGCTCCGGCCAGGCAGGTCCACACCCACCAGGTGAGGTCCCGGTCGTCGAACCAGCCGTAGAACGGGACCTGGACGAGGAAGAGGGCGAACCAGAGGATCGTGCCGCCGATGATGGTGGCGACGACGGGCCCTTCGAGGGGCTCGGGTGCCTCGTGCTTCGGTGTCCACTTCGCCATGGGGCCAGTCTAGGTGGCCGGGCTGATGGCCTGGTCGGCCGGCGCGAGGTGGGGCAGATCTCTATCTACGCGCGGAGATAGACGCCCCCTCGTTCATGTGTTCATACTGAAACGGTTTGCCTCTGGCGGGTTTCCTTCGTATGAACCGCCAAAAAGGACTTCTCCGAAGAGGAACCCCACCCCATGAGCACCACGGCCACCGCCAAGGCCACGCCCCCCGGGGGCCCCGGCGCCCCCGTCTCGGGCCTCGACCGCTACTTCAAGATCTCCGAGCGCGGCTCGACCGTCGCCCGCGAGGTCCGTGGCGGTTTCGCCACCTTCTTCGCGATGGCCTACATCATCGTGCTGAACCCGATCATCCTCGGCAGCGCCAAGGACATGTACGGGCACCAGCTCGACAGTGGCCAGCTCGTCACCGCCACCGTCCTCACGGCGGCGTTCTCGACGCTCCTCATGGGCGTCATCGGCAACGTCCCGATCGCCCTCGCCGCCGGCCTCGGCGTCAACACGGTCGTCGCGCTCCAGCTCGCCCCGAAGATGTCCTGGGCCGACGCCATGGGCATGGTCGTCCTCGCCGGTGTCGTCGTCATGCTGCTCGTCGCGACCGGTCTGCGCGAGCGCGTCATGAACGCCGTCCCGGTCGGCCTGCGCAAGGGCATCGCGATCGGCATCGGCCTCTTCATCATGCTCATCGGCCTCGTCGACTCGGGCTTCGTCTCCCGTATCCCCGACGCCGCGCACACCACCGTCCCGCTCCAGCTCGGCGGCGACGGTCACCTCACCGGCTGGCCCGTCCTGGTCTTCGTCCTGGGCACGCTCCTCACCCTCGCCCTGATCATCCGCAAGGTGCCGGGCGCGATCCTCATCTCGATCGTCGTCATGACGATCGCCGCGATGGTGATCAACACGGTCGCGACCGTCCCCTCCTGGGGTCTGACCACCCCGGAGTGGCCCGGCAACCCGGTCGCCTCGCCCGACTTCGGCCTGGTCGGTGAGGTCAGCCTCTTCGGCGGCTTCGAGAAGGTCGGCTACCTGACCGGCGTCCTCTTCGTCTTCACCGTGCTGCTGTCCTGCTTCTTCGACGCCATGGGCACGATCCTCGGCGTCGGCGACGAGGCCAAGCTGATCGACAAGGACGGCAACTTCCCCGGCATCAACAAGGTCCTGCTCGTCGACGGCCTGGCCGTCGCCTCCGGCGGCGCGACCTCCTCCTCGGCCACCACCTGCTTCGTGGAGTCCACGGCCGGTGTCGGCGAAGGCGCGCGCACGGGTCTCGCCTCGGTCGTGACCGGCGGTCTGTTCTCGGTGGCGCTGTTCCTCACGCCGCTGGCGACGATGGTCCCGTCCCAGGCGGCGACGCCCGCGCTGCTCGCGGTCGGCTTCCTGATCCTGGCCGGTTCGGTCAAGGACATCGACTGGAGCGACTTCACCATCGCGGTGCCGGCGTTCCTGGCCATGGTGATGATGCCGTTCACGTACTCGATCACGAACGGCATCGGCATCGGCTTCATCGCGTTCAGCGTGCTGCGTCTCGCGGCCGGACGGGGCCGTGAGGTCCCGGTGGCCATGTACGCCGTGTCGGCGGTCTTCGTCTTCTACTACGCGATGCCGGCGCTCGGGCTCACGTGAGCGTGGGGTGAGACGGCCGCCGCGCCGTCCGTCTCACCCGCCGCCCCGTCGGCCGTCCCCTCGGTCTCCCCGTAGAACCTCTCCGTCTCGTCGACGGCGGTCTGGAACCGCTCGTCGAAATCCTCCCGAATGAGCGTCCGGACGACATAGTCCTGGACGCTCATTCCTCTTCTCGCGGCGTGACTCCTGAGCCGGTCGAGCAGCTCACCGTCGATGCGCAGGCTGAGCACTGTCGATCCCATGCCGTTCAGGGTCGGGGCACCCGGGGCCTCATTGCGTCACTTTCTGGATCCGGCTCACTCGTTCGGGTGATACATCGATGCCGGAGTGTGATCGGGCCTGCACTGTGCTGCCGGGCGTTCGCTCCGTGGGGTGGGTGTGATCCTGTGCGGCGGGTGTGATCCAGTGCGGCGGATGTGATCCGTGTGCCGTGGGTGTGATCCGCGCGACGTCGGCGCGTTTCCATTGGTATTTAGCGAGAGTAATGAGTTAGGCTAACGAACATGCCAGACCTGTCCCACGGCACCGCCGACGACGACGCGGCCGTGAACGCGCTCCGCTCCTCCGTCATGCGACTGGGCCGACGCCTCAAGCACCAGCGCGTCGACGAGTCGCTGAGCCCCACCGAGATGTCGGTGCTCGGCACCCTCGCCCTCTGCGGCTCCGCCACCCCCGGTGAGCTGGCCCGCAAGGAGCACGTACAGCCGCCGTCGATGACCCGCATCGTCGCATTGCTCGAAGCCAAGGGACTGGTCCGGCTGGAGCCTCACCCCGACGACCGTCGGCAGAAGGTCGTCAGCCCGACCGAGCGGGCCGAAGCCATGCTCGAAGAGTCCCGCCGCAAGCGGAACGCCTGGCTGGCCACCCTCGCCGAAGGCCTGGACGAGGACGAATGGGCCAAGCTGCGCGCGGCCGCCCCCGTCCTGGAGAAGCTCGCCCATCTGTAGACCCGCAGCCGAGGAGGCGAACGCACTTTGAGTACGGGACCCGGAGCAGACTCCGCACCCGTCCACAAACCCACCCTCAAGACCCGTGGGCGGGGGGAAACCTTCTCCTCGCTCCGCATCCGCAACTACCGGCTGTTCTTCACCGGAGCCATCGTCTCCAACACCGGTACGTGGATGGCCCGCATCACCCAGGACTGGCTGGTCCTGAGCCTCACCGGCTCGGCCGCCGCCGTCGGCATCACCACAGCCCTGCAGTTCCTGCCGATGCTGCTCTTCGGCCTGTACGGCGGTGTCATCGCCGACCGCTACCCGAAGCGCCAGCTGCTCCTCTTCAGCCAGGCCGCCCTCGGCCTCTGCGGTCTCGCGCTCGCCGTCCTCACCCTCTCCGGGCACGTCCAGGTCTGGCACGTCTACCTGATCGCCTTCCTCCTCGGCATGGTGACCGTCGTCGACAACCCGGCCCGGCAGGCCTACGTCTCCGAGATGGTCGGCCCCGGCCAGCTGCGTAACGCCGTCTCCCTGAACTCGGCGAACTTCCAGTCCGCGCGGCTCGTCGGCCCCGCCGTCGCCGGTGTCCTCATCGCCGGGGTCGGCAGCGGCTGGGCCTTCCTCCTCAACGGCCTGTCCTTCCTCGCCCCCCTCGTGAGCCTCCTGCTCATGCGGACGAGCGAACTCCACAAGGTGGAGCGCGCCCCGCGCGGCAAGGGTCAGCTGCGGGAGGGCCTGCGGTACGTGGCAGGGCGGCCGGATCTGATCTGGCCGATCGTCCTCGTCGGCTTCATCGGCACGTTCGGGTTCAACTTCCCGATCTTCCTCACCGCCTTCTCCGGCGACGTCTTCCACGTCGGCGCCGGTACGTACGGCTTCCTCAACACGCTCATGGCCGCCGGATCCCTCGTCGGCGCCCTCGCGGCGGCCCGGCGCGGCTCGACCCGGCTGCGGATGCTGGTCCTCGCCGCCGGTGTCTTCGGCGTGCTGGAGATCGTGGCGGCCCTGTCGCCGGCGTTCTGGCTGTTCGCGCTGCTGCTCGTACCGATCGGCATGATCGGCCTCACGGTCAACGTCACCGCGAACTCGGCCGTCCAGCTGGCGACCGACCCCGCCATGCGGGGCCGCGTGATGAGCCTCTACATGATGGTCTTCGCCGGCGGCACCCCGATCGGGGCGCCGCTCCTCGGCTGGATCACCGACACGTACGGCGCCCGCGCGGGCTTCGCCACGGGCGGCGTGATCTCGCTGGCGGCGGCGGTCGTCGTGGGCCTGGTGCTGGCCAGGGTGGGCGACCTGAAGGTCGCCTGGGGCTGGCGGCACGGGCACCCGCAGGTGCGGTTCGTGGCGCGCGAACGGCTGGCCACCGCCGCGTAGCCCTTGGGCGGGCGGCGGCCTGGGTGTGTGGGCCGGGGCCGGGGCCTCCGCGGGGGAGGGAGTGTCCGGACTGCGTCTCACCGCGCTTCGCGCGAGTTCAAGACGCTTTTACGTCCGGACACTCCCTCCCCCGCTCCGGCCCCGGCCCCTCCCGCCGTCGTTGTCAGACCCGCCGCTCCGGCCCCGGCTCCTCCCGCCGTCGTTGTCAGACCCGCCGTTCCAGCACCTGGCCCTGCCACTCGTCCACCGCGAACGTCTCGGTGCGGGTGAAGCCCTGGGCCTCGTAGTACGCGATGAGCCGGCCCTCGCTTCCCGCGAAGCAGTCCACCCGCAGCAGCGATATCCCCTGCCGCCGGGTCTCCTCCGCCGCGTGCGCGAGCAGGGCGGCCCCCACCCCGTGGCCGTGGAAACGCGCGTCGGTGGCGAGCAGCCGTACGTACACCTCGGGCTCGTCCGCCGGCGCGATGTGCTGCCCGGGGTGCGGCGTCAGCGTCATCGTGCCCGCCGGTACGCCGTCGATCTCGGCGATCCACGGGTCGCCCTCGGACATCGTCCGCTCGACCTGCTCCACCGCCTTGGGACGCGTCGAGAAGGGTTCAGTGCCCCACTGTGCGGTGATCCCCTTGCCGTTGAGCCACACCACAGCACTGTCCAACACGCTGAGTACGGCGGGGAGATCCTCGGCCCCGCCCTTCCTTATGGCGATCTTCATCCGCCGAGGGTAGCCACCGCAGATGTTCGTACAACCCTTCGATGGAGTCGGGAGTCATGTAGGGCGTATCCGTAGAGGTTGGGGAGGGAACACACCTTGCGTACTGCTTTGACGCGCCGTGTCTCGATGTCGGTGGGGATCGTTCTGGCGGTGGCCGCCGCGGGGCCGCTCGTCGCGCCGGCGGCCACGGCCGCCACCGCGCCGACGGCGGCGATGGCACCGGCCGCCGAAACCGCCACCGCGCCGATCCAGGTTCCGTTCCTGGCGTCGGGCGGAGAGGTGATCGGCGCGGGGACCACCGGCTTCCTCACCCGCGACGCCGACGGCGTCGAGCGCTGGACCCGGTACGCGGACGGGGTCTCGAAGGTCGTCGGAGAGGGCGCCACGGTCCACGGTTCCGCCTCGGACTCCGTGGTGCTCTCGTGGCCCAAGATGCAGCGGTACGGCACCGAGAAGGCGGAGGTGTACGACATGGCCACCGGCGCCGCCCCCGTCACCTTCAACCAGTTCAGCGGATACGTCACGGGCGCGGTGGGGGCCGCGCTCTTCGACGACGGGTGGGAATTTCATCCGTATCTCAGCACCCAGGTGGGAGGTGTCCGGACCGAACGTCACGTGGTCGGCATGACGGAGGGCACGTCGAGCGATTTCTCGCTCGTGGACAGCCTGCCCGGCACCGCCCTCGGGTACTACGCGGGCACGTACCCCGAGACGACGCCGCGGAAGCTGGTGGTCGTCGACATCGCCGGTGCTCGGGTCACCGAGACGTACGCAGTGGGCGAAGGGGCGTCGGACAGTGCCTCGATCTCGCCGGACCGCGTCGACTGGACGGAGTACGTGGACGGGAAGACCGTCCTCGTGTCGGCGAAGCGCGGCACTGACGAGGTCACACGCGTGCCCCTCACCGGAGCCGGTCAGAGCTCCTTCAAGGGCTCTCTGGGCGGCGGCTGGTTCGTGCTCGGTGAGCAGTGGGAGAGCCCCACGACGGGAGGAATCGTGGCCCGTTCCCTGGCGGACGGGACCTCCTCCAAGCTCCTCGACCATGCCGAGAGCGTCATGAAGGCGGCCGACGGCACCGTGCTCGCCATCGGGACCACCGCCGACCGCGGCACGGGCGTGTACCGGCTCGCGGTCAAGGACGGGAAGCCGTCCGCCGAGCTGATCGCCACCACCGGCGAGCCGCCCGCCCCCACCACCCCGATCAGCTACACCGACCACGCCGTCCCCGCCGTCCTCAACCTCGACGGCGTCGCCAAGTCCCGGTTGAGCTGGAAGTTCTCCACCACCAGGGCGGATCTCACGATCGAGCTCCAGCACGAGGAGTCGAAGTCGACCTTCCGCCAGACCCTCCGCCCCCGCACCTCCGGCGCCGGAGTTCTCCCTGACGGATCGTTGGGCATCGACTGGGCCGGGGAGACGGGGCTGTGGAGCCCCACCCCGAAGGCCGCTCCCAACGGGGCGTACGAGTGGAAGGTGACGGCCAGGCCCTGGAACGGGATGCCGCCCGTCACCGCCACCGGCACGTTCGAGGTGACCCGCACGCCCAAGGCACACGACCAGTCGGACAACGGCTCGCCCGACCTGCTCGTGCGGGGGCAGGGAGTCGACGCGATCGACACGCGCTGGGACGACGCCACGGGACGGCTCGTCGCGGGCGACACCCGCAGCTCGGCGGTGAACGCCAGGGACTGGAACGCCTACGACCGGGTCGAAGCCGTCGGCGACATCGCGGGATCCACGGTGTTCGACGTCGTCGCCCGGGACAAGACCGGCGTCCTGTGGCTGCACGTCGGCGCCCCGTCGAACAGCAGCTGGCCCACGCAGGTCGGCGGCGGGTGGAACACGTACAACCTCCTCGCGGGTGGCAGCGACCTGACCGGTGACGGGCGGTCCGACCTCGTCGCGGTCGACAAAGCCGGTGACCTGTACCTGTACAACGGGACCGGTTCCGTGTCCGCGCCGTACGGGGTGCGGAAGAAGATCGGGGTCGGCTGGGGGATCTACAACGAGCTGACCGCTGTCGGCAACATCGCGGGTGCTCCCGCCGGTGACCTGCTCGCGCGGGACAAGGCCGGTGTCCTCTGGCTGTACCTGGGCAAGGGGGACGGTACGTACGCGCCCCGCATCATGGTCGGCGGCGGCTGGGGCGGGTACCGGGACATCGTCGGCATCGACGACGCCAACAAGGACGGCCGTCCCGACCTGTACGTGCGGAACGCGACGAACCAGGCGTACTTCTACGCCGGTACGGGCGACTGGCGGGCTCCCTTCGCGGGACGCGTGGCCACCCAGGTCGGGGCCGAGCCCGGGACGACGTACAACCAGGTGTTCTGACGGCGGTCAGCCGGAAACGACGTATTCATCGAACGCAGCAGAAGTCAGTAGGGGAACACGCTTTGAACAGTGTCTTGTCGCGTCGCATCTCGGTGTCGGTGGCGGTCGTCCTCGCGGTCGCCGCTGCCACACCACTGCTCGCGCCGGCCGCCACCGCCGCCCCGGCCTCCGCCGCCATGGCCCCGGCGGCCCCGGCGGCGACCGCTCCGGCCCCGGTCCCGTTCCTGGCCTCGGGCGGACTGCTGAGGGGAGCGGGGGCCACCGGATTCGCGTCCTACGGCGCGGATGGCACGTCTCGCTGGACCCGGTACGCGGACGGTGTCTCGACGGCGATCGAGACGGGCGACAGCGATTTCATCCTCGGCTCCGCCTCGGACGTCGTGGCTGTCGTCACGGAAGTACCCCGCCGCAGGCATGACCAGCGGGCCAAGCTGTACGACATGGCCAGTGGCGCCGCCCCCGTCACCATCGAACTGACGGGAGACGCCTTCGGATCGGTCGAAGCGGTGGCGGGGTCGTTCCTCGTCATGAACGGGATGGATACGTACCCGAAGATCGTCAGCAGGAGCGGGGACACCGACACCGTCCAAAGGGTGATGGACCCGTACGACAGCTTCTACAGCGACTTCAGCCCCGGCGACAGCCTGCCCGGCCTCGCTTTCGGTGCTCTTCACTCCTACGGGACCCCCTCGGGTGAGAAGTTGGACATGGCGGTCGTCGACCTCGCGACCGGCCGTCTCGTGGAGAGGTACGAGGCGCCCGTGTCGTTCTCGACCGGGGCCCTCAAGCTGCTCTCCCCGAGCCATGTCGGGTGGACGGAGGTCGCGAACGGGAAGGTCGTCCTCGCCTCGGCGAAGCGTGGCGCGGCCGAGGTGAGGCGCGTTCCGCTCGCGTACGACAGTCAGGCGAGGCTCGTCGGAGGCCTGATCGGCGACTGGTTCATGTCCGCCGACACAGCCGCCACCGCTCCCGGCGTACCGCAGCAGGGATTCACGGCCCGTTCGCTGACGGACGGGACGACCGTTCCGGTCCTCAACCACGCCAGGAGCGTGACGAAGGGCCCCGACAACACCCTGCTCGCCCTCGGCACCACCGACCGGCACGGCGAGGGCGTCTACCGGATCTCGGTCGGCGCGGACGGGAAGCCGGCCACCGAGCTGATCGCCTCCACGGGCGAGACCGACGGGAACACCACCCCCATCACCTACGTCGGGCACGGCATCCCGGCCGCCATCCACCTCGACGGCGTCGCCAAGACCCGACTGGCCTGGAAGTTCTCCACCACCAAGGCCGACCTGGCCATCGACTTCAAGCACAAGGCGACGGGTCGTATCTACACGGAGACCGTCCGTCCCGGCACCACGGGCGCCGGAATCTTCCCGGACGGTTCGCTCGGCCTCGACTGGACCGGAGACCTGACGGCGCTCGGCCGGTATCCGGCGGCTGCCCCCAACGGCGCGTACGAGTGGAAGGTGACGGCCACGCCCTGGAACGGGATGCCGCCCGTCACCGCCTCCGGCACCACCCAGGTGATCCGCACGCCCAGGGTGCACGACTACACCGGCAACGGCTCCCCCGACCTGCTCGTGCGGAAGGCGAACGGCTCCTTCGACGGGTTCGACACACGCTGGGACGACGCGACGGGCCGCCTCGTGCGCGTCAGCTGGGGCAGCGCGGGGGGCGGCGGGAACTGGGGCGTCGACGACCTCGTCGAGTCCGTCGGCGATGTGGCGGGCGCGACAACTCCCGACATCCTCAGCCGCGACAAGGACGGCGTGCTGTGGCTGCACCTGGGGAACGGGCAGGACTCCTTCGCGCCGCCCGCGAAGGTCGGTGGCGGGTGGAACACGTACGACCTCCTCGCGGGTGGCAGCGAGTTGACCGGTGACGGGAGGTCCGACCTCGTCGCGGTCGACAAGGCCGGTGACCTGTACCTGTACAACGGGACCGGTTCCGTGTCCGCGCCGTACGGGGTGCGGAAGAAGATCGGGGTCGGGTGGGGCATCTACAACGAGCTGACCGCCGTCGGCAACATCGCGGGTGCTCCCGCCGGTGACCTGCTCGCGCGGGACAAGGCCGGTGTCCTCTGGCTGTACCTGGGCAAGGGTGACGGGACGTACGCGCCTCGCATCATGGTCGGTGGCGGCTGGGGCGGGTACCGGGACATCGTCGGTATCGGCGACGCCAACAAGGACGGGCGTCCGGACCTGTACGTGCGGAACGCGACGAACGAGGCGTACTTCTACGCCGGTACGGGCAGCTGGCGGGCTCCCTTTGCCGGGCGCGTGGCCACTGAGGTCGGGGCCGAGCCCGGGACGACGTACAACCAGGTGTTCTGACGTACGGTCAGGGCTGCTGACGTACAGCCAGGTGCTCCGACGGGGGCGGGCAGGCCGTCGGTGCCGGACCCGCGGTGCGCGGTCCGGGGCCGGCGGCCTGCCATGCTTTCCCCATGAGGCTCTTCGCCGCCGTCCTGCCGCCGCCCGAGCAGCTGGACGAGCTCGGACACGTCGTCGACCGGCTCCACCGGCTGCCCGGAGCCGACCGGCTCCGCTGGACCTCGCGGGCCGGCCGGCACCTCACGCTCGCCTTCATGGGCGAGGTCGGCGAGGAGCTGCTGCCCGAGCTGCGCGTCCGGCTCGCCAGGGCCGCGCACCGCACCCCGCCGTTCCCGCTGCGGCTGCACGGCGGCGGCCACTTCGGGCGGCGGACGCTGTGGACCGGGGCCGCCGGGGACCTGGACGAGCTGCGGCTGCTCGCCGAGCGCGCGGACGCCGCCGCGCGCCGGGCCGGGGTCCCGATGGACGAGCACCGCCGCTACCAGGCGCACGTGACACTGGCCCGGGCCCGCCCGGGCGAGGACGTCGACCTGCACCCGTTCCTCGACGAGCTCGGCGCCTTCGAGGGCACACGGTGGCAGGTCGGCGAGCTGGCGCTCGTACGCTCGAACCTGCCGGTGAGCGGGGTGCCGGGTGAGCAGCCCCGGTACGAGAGGGTGGACGGCTGGCCCCTGGAGGGGCGGGGTGACGGCGGGAGGGCGCGGACGGCCGGGTAACCTCGAGGGGTGGATCCGAAGACCCGTAACCGAATCATGGCCGCCGTACTCGTGCTGATGTTCGCGATGATCGCGGTGGCCTCCGTGGCCGGTCTGTAGCCGTCGCCTCCGGGCGCTCCCGCCCTCTGCCTCAGCCGTCGCCTCCAGGCGCTCCCGCCCCCCGCCCTCGCGGGGAACCCTCTTGCTTCGAGCGCACTCGAAGCAGTTGGCTTGACGCCCATGGAGTACACGCAGCTCGGACGCACCGGACTCAAGGTCAGCCGACTCGTCCTCGGGACGATGAACTTCGGCCCCCAGACGGACGAGGCCACCAGCCACGCCATCATGGACACGGCCCTCGACGTGGGGCTCAACTTCTTCGACACGGCCAATGTGTACGGCTGGGGTGAGAACAAGGGGCGGACCGAGGAGATCGTCGGTTCCTGGTTCGCGAAGGGCGACGGCCGCCGCGACAGGACCGTCATCGCCACCAAGGTGTACGGGAACATGGGCGCCGACGGTGAGGCCTGGCCCAACCACGACAAGCTCTCGGCACTGAACATCCGCCGCGCGGTCGAAGGCAGCCTCAAGCGCCTCGGCACCGACTACATCGACGTCTACCAGTTCCACCACATCGACCGCGCCACCCCCTTCGAGGAGATCTGGCAGGCCGTCGACGTCCTGATCCAGCAGGGCAAGGTGCTTTACGCCGGCTCCTCGAACTTCCCCGGCTACAAGATCGCCCAGGCCAACGAGGCCGCTGCCCGGCGCGGCTCCGTCGGTCTGGTCAGCGAGCAGTGCCTCTACAACCTGTACGAGCGGCGTGCCGAGATGGAGGTGATCCCGGCCGCGCAGGAGTACGGCCTCGGGGTCATCCCCTGGTCGCCGCTGCACGGCGGCCTGCTCGGCGGTGTCCTGAAGAAGGAGACCGAGGGCAAGCGGCGTACGGAGGGACGCGCGGCGGCCACGCTCGCCGACCCGGCGGCGCGGCAGCAGTTCCAGGCGTACGAGGACCTCCTCGACAAGCACGGTCTTGAGCCGGGCGAGACGGCTCTCGCGTGGCTGCTGACCCGGCCGGGGGTCACCGGGCCGATCGTCGGCCCGCGCACGCCCGAGCAGCTGACGAGTGCGCTGCGCGCCCTGGAGGTCGAGCTGAGCGAGGAGCTCCTGGCCGCCCTGGACGAGATCTTCCCGGGCCCGGGGCCGTCCCCCGAGGCCTTCGCCTGGTAGGCGCGCCTCTTCAGGCCCCGCCGCCGAGCCGGCCGGCGGGCGGGCGAGACCCTGCCGACGCTCAGGAGCCGCCCAGCCAGCTGGTGGCGTCCAGGCGGAACGCCGTCTCCGGGGGGACGACGTTCCGCAGGGACGTCTCGATGTCGCGGACGCGGTCCGCGCCCAGGGCCGCGACCCACTCCGCCCGCAGTTCGTCGAAGATCGCGGCGGAGCGGCCGAGGGCCGCGCGGCCGCGCGGGGTCAGGTGGACGAGTTTGCGGCGGGCGTCGGTGGGGTCGTCGGCGCGTTCGGCGTAGCCGAGGGCGAGCAGCCGGTCGACGGTCTTGCCGGCGGCCTGTTTGGAGACGCCGAGGCGCCGGCCGATCTCGCTGGCGGTGGCGCCCCGGCTGCCGATGGCCTGCATGGCGAAGCCGTGGGCGGGGCGCAGGTCGGGGTGGCCCTCGGCGGCGAGGCGGGTGTGCAGCCGGTCGATGAGGGTGCGGAAGCCGCCGAAGAGGAGCAGGGGGAGTTCGTGGCCCGGAGGGGAATCCGGGATGGATTCCTCTTTTCCCTTGCCCTGATCGACAACCTGGTTTACTTTTTCTCTGTCGACATGGTCAACCATGTTGTCGATTCTATCGTGATCGCCGCTCGCCAGGAGATGCCTTGCCCGTACACCTGTCCGCCCGCACCGCCGCCGCCGTGGCCCTCCTCAAGGAGTCCCCCGAGACCCTCGACGGCTTCCTGAAGCTCAGCCAGATCTTCGAGTCCACCACCCTCGACGCGCACTCCCGCGAGACCGTCATCCTGACCGTCGCCCACCGCAACCAGTGCCACCTCTGTGTCGACATGCACGACGCCAAGATGGCCGCCCTCGGGCCGGCGCCCGAGCCCGAACGCCTCGACGCCGTACGGGCGTTCACCCTCCAGGTGCTCGCCTCCTCCGGTGCGGTGAGCGACGCCGACCTGGCCGCCTTCGAGAAGGCCGGCTACACCCGTCGGAACGCCCTGGAGGTCGTCCTCGGCGTCGGTGCCTACACCCTCTCCACCTTCGCGAACCGCCTCACCCGAGCGGCATGAGGTCCTGGGTGACCTGGGTGCGCCCGTACGGGCCGCCCAGGCCCCACGCCTGGTGCATCGCGTCCGCGAAGGCGGCCGCCAGTTTGTGCTCGCCGGAAGGTCCCGGGTGCGTGCCGTCGTAGGTGTCCGCGCCGAGGTCGTACGACTCCGGGACCGTCGCGAGCAGGAGCGGCGAGGCGGCCGTGTCGAGGTCGGCGACCGTCTTCGCGAGGAGCTCGTTGAAGCGGGCGCACTCGGCCGCGAAGGGGGCGTCGTACCCGGCGCGGACGTTGGGTATGACCGGCAGGAGCACGGCCCGCACGTGCGGGTTCGCGGTGCGGGCCGCCGCGACGAACGCCCGGACGTTGTCGTGGGTCTGGTCGCTGTTCGTGTAGAAGCCGAGGTCGATCAGGCCGAGCGAGACCAGCAGCACGTCCGCGCCGGTCGCGGCGACCGTCTCCCCGATCACGGGTGCCATGTGCAGCCATCCCTCGCCCCAGCCGGCCAGATGGCGGCGGGCCGGGGCGGGGAAGGCGGGATCCGCGTACGCCTCGGAGGTCGCGGCGTCGTCCTCGGGGACGTAGAGCAGCGAGCGCGGCCCGACGATCTCGTACCCGCCCGGGAGAGTGGACTCCAGGTGCCGCCACATGCGGTACCGCCAGGTCCAGTCGCCGGCGCGTCCGATGGTCATGCTGTCGCCGACGAACAGAAAACGCATGGTCATATCATCGCGGACGCCGTCCCGGGCCTGCGACGTGATCCGGGACACGGGCCGCCGCCATCGTCGCCACCGCCGCCACTGCCGTCCTTGCTGCCGCCCCCTCCTGCGCGAGCTATTCGTTCAGGAAGGAACCCACCTGCTTCACGAACCCTTCCGCGTCGTCGTGCCACGGGAAGTGCCCCGCGCCGTCCAGGACCACGAGCGTCGCCCCGGGGAACAGCCCCGCGTACGCCGCCGCCGTCGGCACCGGCGTGTTCACGTCCCCCTCCCCGGCCACCACCAGCACCGGCCGCGCGAACTCCGCGAACACCGCACGGGTCGCCGCCGGATCGAAGACACCCTCGCCCGCGAAGACCCCCGCGCCCTCGCCGTTCCGCTGCCGCTCCCCGGCGGCGTGCCGCTCCCGCGCCGCCTCGTCCCAGGTCCCGTGGAAGAACGGAGCCACCGCCCCGAAGGACTCGGCCGTACCGCGCCCCGCCGTGACGTCCTCAAGTGCCGCGTACGCAGGCCCGAACCACGGCTCGTCCGTCCGCAGCCGCGCCGCCGCGAGCCGCTCCTCCGGGGCCGTTTCGAGCCCCGGGGCCGCCGCGCCCGGAGTGACGAGCACGAGCCGGCCGACACGCTCCGGATACCGGGTCACGTACAGCGCGGCCAGGTTCGCGCCCGCCGAATGCCCCAGGATGTCGACGGTGTCGAGACCGAGGTGCACGCGCAGCGCCTCCACGTCGTCGACGAGCCGGTCGCAGCGGTACGACTCCGGGTCACCCGGCGCCGCAGAGGCGCCCGTGCCCCGCAGATCGAGCCGGATCAGCCGCCGGTGCGCGGCGAGACCGCCGAGGTCGCCGAGATAGACGGAGTCCTGGAGAGGCCCGCCGGGCAGGCAGAGGAGAGGGGCGCCGGAACCGGACTCGTGGTAGGCGAGCAGGGTGCCGTCGGGGGAGCGGAAAGTAGGCATGGACGCGACCCTGACAGCGCCCCCGATGCAGGTCAAGCAGGTTTCAGGGGCAGCGGACAAGGTCATCGCCCCCGCGTCGTGGCAGGCTTGAGTCCATGCGATCTGCTCTGTGCGCCCTCGGCGCGGCGGCGGCCCTGGTGCTGCTCCCGGCCGGACATGCCCGTGCCGAAGGCCAGGAGCCCGACCGGGACTTCACGATCGAGGACTTCCGCGTCGCCGAGTCCAGCGGCCTCGCCGCGAGCCGTGCCCACCCCGGCGTCTACTGGACGCACAACGACCAGGACGCGCCCCTGATCTACGGTATCGACTCCCGTACGGGAAAGACCGTCGCGACCCTGACCATGCAGGGCGTCGGTACCCCCCGCGACATGGAGGCCATCGCGGTCGGCCCGGACGGCGCCATCTATGTCGGCGACATCGGTGACAACCTCGACGGCTCCTGGGACCACGTCTGGATCTACCGGTTCCCCGAGCCGAAGACGCTGAAGGACCAGAAGGTGGCGGCGAAGCAGTACGTCGTGAAGTACGCCGACGGTGCGCGCAACGCCGAGGCCCTGATGGTCCACCCGAAGACCGGCCGGGTGTACATCGCCAGCAAGAACGAGGACGGCGGCGGCCTGTACGCCGGCCCCGAGCGGCTCTCCTCGTCCGGGACGAACGTGTTCCGGCGTATCGGCGAGGTGCCGTGGGTGACCGACGGCGCCTTCTCCCCGGACGGCGGCCGGCTCGTCCTTCGCGGCTACTTCAGCGCCAGGGAGTACGGGTGGAAGGACGGGCGCGTGGACGGCGACGGCACGTCCGTCGGGGCCCCCTTCCAGGGGCAGGCGGAGTCGGTGACGTACACGACGGACGGCTCGGCGTTCATGTTCGGCTCGGAGGGGCAGAGCAGCAAGGTCGTCCGGGTGGAACGCCAGGGGGCCACACCGCCTCCCTCGGAGAAGCCGGCGGACACCCCGGGCGCGCCGCAGTCGCCTCGGTCCCCGCAGTCACCGGCCGCCGACGGGGAGGGAGGGAACGCGACCGTGGGCTTCCTGGTCCTCGCGGGCGCCTTCGTCCTCGTCTTCGGCATCAAGCGCCTGCTGCGGCGGGACTGACGGACCTCCTCCGTACCGCCCCGTGTCGACCGGACGCGGTACCGGGTCGAGACTGGAGGGGAGGGGGCCGGAGGGGGCGTACGAGGCGTGGAGGAGTCATGACCGGATTCACTCGCGAGGACACTCCCGTCGCCATGGAAGGCGGCGGCCTGGACTTCCGCATGCAGGAGGCCGGAGGCGACATGAGCGTCGCCTTCATCCACCTTCCCAAGGGCACGGACATGGGTCCGGCGCTCAAGGGCCTGGAGGGCGACCTGTGCCAGTGCCCCCACTGGGGGTACCTCTTCAAGGGCCGGATCAGGATGCGGACAGCCTCGGGCGAGGAGATCTACGAGGCCGGACAGGCCTACTACTGGGGACCCGGCCACGCACCCGAAGCCCTGGAGGACGTCGACGTCGTCGAGTTCTCGCCGACCGCCGAGTTCAACGCGGTGATCGACCACGTGAAGGCGCAGTCGGGCGGCTGACCCGTACCGGACACGGCGGAGGGCCTGGCACCGGAAGCTTCCGGTGCCAGGCCCTCCGTACGCGTTACGGGGAAGGTCAGAGCTTCTCGATCACGTAGTCGACGCAGGCCGTCAGGGCGCGCACGTCCGCCGGGTCGATCGCCGGGAACATCGCGATCCGCAGCTGGTTGCGGCCCAGCTTGCGGTACGGCTCGGTGTCCACGATCCCGTTCGCGCGCAGCACCTTGGCGACCGCGGCCGCGTCGATGTCGTCCGCGAAGTCGATCGTGCCGATGACCTGCGAGCGCTTGGCCGCGTCCGTGACGAACGGCGACGCGTACTTGGACTCCTCGGCCCAGCCGTACAGCGCGTCCGAGGACTCCTTCGTCCGGGCCACGGCCCAGTCGAGACCGCCCTGGCCGTTGATCCACTTCAGCTGCTCGTTGAGCAGGAAGAGGGTCGAGAGCGCCGGCGTGTTGTACGTCTGGTTCTTGAGCGAGTTGTCGATCGCCGTCGGCAGCGAGAAGAACTCGGGGACGTGCCGGCCGGACTCGTGGATCTTCTTCGCCCGCTCCAGGGCCGCCGGGGAGAACGCCGCCAGCCACAGGCCGCCCTCGGCCGCGAAGGACTTCTGCGGGGCGAAGTAGTAGACGTCGGTCTCGGTGATGTCGACCGGGAGGCCGCCCGCGCCGGAGGTCGCGTCGACCAGGACGAGCGCGCCCTCGTCGGCGCCCGCGACCCGCTTGATCGGGGCGGCGACACCGGTGGAGGTCTCGTTGTGGGTGTACGCGTAGACGTCGACGCCCGCCTCGGCCACCGGCTCCGGGTGGGTGCCCGGGTCGGAGGAGATCACGGTCGGCTCGGCCAGCCACGGGGCCAGCTTCGCGGCCTTCGCGAACTTGGAGGAGAACTCGCCGAAGGTGAGGTGCTGCGACTTGCTCTCGATGAGACCGTGGGTCGCGACGTCCCAGAAGGCGGTGGAGCCGCCGTTGCCCAGGATCACCTCGTAGCCCTCGGGGAGCGAGAAGAGGTCACGGATGCCGGTACGTACCTCGCCGACCAGGTTCTTCACGGGAGCCTGGCGGTGGGACGTGCCGAGGAGAGAGGTGCCGGTGGCGGCCAGGGCGTCCAGCGCCTCCGTACGCACCTTGGAGGGGCCCGCGCCGAAACGGCCGTCGGCGGGCTTGATGTCAGCGGGAATCTGGATATCAGCCACGAGGCGGAGAGTATCGGGTCGGGAAGGAGCCGGTCGCCGGATGTCCGCCCGATGAGACGGACTCTGAGACATCCTGGGCTTGTGGGAACACACGAGGAACACACGTCCGGCCCCGCCTCCGCCCTCGCCGCCGCCCTGCGCGCCGCCGTCGCGGGAGACGTCGACTTCTCCCCCACGGCCAGGGCCCTGACCTCGATGGACGCCTCCAACTACCGCCGGGTTCCGGTCGGTACGGTCGCGCCGCGCGACGCCGACGACATCGCCGCCGTCCTCGAGGTGTGCCGGGCGCACGGCACCACCCCGGTCGTCGCGCGCGGCGGCGGGACGTCCATCGGGGGCCAGGCCACCGGCACCGGGGTCGTGCTCGACCTCACACGGCACATGGCCCGTCTCGTCTCACTCGATCCCGAGGAGCGGACGGCCGTCGTCCAGCCGGGGCTCGTCCTGGACCGGCTGCGGGAGGCGGCACGCCCGTACGGCCTGACCTTCGGGCCCGACCCGTCCACGCACAGCCGCTGCACCCTCGGCGGGATGATCGGCAACAACGCCTGCGGGGCGCACTCGGTCGCCTGGGGGACCACCGCCGACAACGTGCGCTCGCTGGATGTGGTGAGCTACCGGGGCGCGCGGTTGACGCTCGGGCAGGACGGTCGGGGCGCGCCGCCCGGACTCCTCGACCTCGTCGGCCGGAACCTCGCCCTGCTGCGGACCGGCTACCCGCCCGGCCTCCCGCGCCGGATCTCCGGCTACGCGCTCGACGCGCTGCTCCCGGAGCGGGGCGTGGACGTGGCCCGCTCGTTCTGCGGCAGCGAGGGCACGCTGGGGGTGATGACGGAGGCGACGGTACGGCTCGTCCCGCTGCCGGTGGAGCCGGTGCTCGTCGTCCTCGGGTACGCCGACGAGAGCGCGGCGGCCGAGGCGGCGGCGGGACTCCTGCCGTACGGGCCGCTCACCGTGGAGGGCATGGCGGCGGATCTCGTACGGGGAGCGGAAGGGCTGCCGAGGGGCGGGGCCTGGCTGTTCTGCGAGGTCGAAGGGGCGGGGGCGGCGCGGGATCTGGTGCGGGCGGCGGACGCGTTGGACGCGGCCGTGGTGGCGGACCCGGCGGGGCAGCGGGCGCTGTGGCGGATCCGGGAGGACGCGGCGGGGACGGCGACCCGGCTGCCGGGGAGCGCGGGTGAGGCCTGGCCGGGGTGGGAGGACTGCGCGGTACCGCCGGCCCGGCTCGGCGCGTACCTGCGTGAATTCCGTGCGCTACTGGACGAATTCGGCCTCCGGGGCATCCCGTACGGGCACTTCGGCGACGGTTGCGTGCACGTCCGGATCGACTTCGACCTGTGGACGGAGAAGGGCGTACGGGACTTCCGCCGGTTCTCGGAGGCGGTCGCGGACCTGGTGGTCGCCCACGGCGGCTCGCTCTCCGGGGAACACGGCGACGGGCAGGCGCGGGCCGAACTGCTGCCGAAGATGTACGGGGAGGAGCTCGTCGGCCTCTTCGGCGCGGTGAAGGACGTGTGGGACCCGGACGGAGGGATGAATCCGGGGATGCTGGTCCGCCCGAAGCCGCTGGACGAGGGGCTGCGGTTCACGGGGCTGCCGCTGGTGGGGGTGGGGAGGGCTGCCGCCCGGTGCGTGGGGGTGGCCAAGTGCCGGGTGGAGGGTCCGAGTTCGGGTCCGGGGGTGATGTGCCCGTCGTACCGGGCGACGGGGGAGGAGAAGCACTCGACCCGGGGGCGGGCGCGGCTGCTGCACGAGATGGCGCTCGGCGAGGTCATCACGGACGGGTGGCGCTCGGAGGAGGTCCGGGAGGCGCTGGACCTGTGCCTGTCGTGCAAGGGCTGCCGCAGTGACTGCCCGGTGGGCGTCGACATGGCCGCGTACAAGGCGGAGTTCCTGGACCGGCACTACGCGGGACCGCTCGGTTTCCTGCGCAGGCCGCGCTCGCACTGGACGATGGGCCGGCTGCCGCACTGGCTGGACGTCTTCGGGCGGGCGCTGAACCCGATGATGGGGCTGCCGTTCGCGGCGAGGCTGGCGGGGGTGACGCCGGAGCGGACGATGCCACGTGTGGCGGAACGGTCCTTCACGTCGTGGTTCGCGGAGCGGGGATCGACGCGCCCGGCGGACCTGACGCTGTGGCCGGACACGTTCACGGACCACCTGGCGCCGGAGGTGGGCAGAGCGGCGGTCCGGGTCCTGGAGGCGGCGGGTCTTGGGGTGGCCCTTCCCCAGGGAAGGGTGTGCTGCGGGCTGACATACGTGTCGACGGGGCAGCTGGGGGCGGCGCGGAGGGTGATGCGGCGGACGCTGGACGTGCTGGAGGGAGTGGAAGGGCTGGAGGGCCCGGTGGTGGTACTGGAACCCTCGTGCGCGGCGACCCTCCGCAGCGACCTGCCGGAACTGCTGCCGGACGACCCGAGGGCGGCGCGCGTGGCGGCGTCGGTCCGGACGTTCGCGGAGGCGCTGGAGCTGCTGGCGCCGGAGTGGGAACCGCCGCGAGTGGACCGGCCGGTCACCGGCCAGACGCACTGCCACCAGCACGCGGTCCTGGGGGACGCGGCGGACCGCAGGCTCAGGGAACGAGCGGGCCTGACGGGGGAACTGGCGGGCGGCTGCTGCGGCCTGGCGGGAAACTTCGGCTTCGAACCGGGCCACCACGAGGTCTCGCTGGCATGCGCGGAGGACCAACTGCTCCCAGCCCTGCGCGCCGCCCCACCGGACGCAGCCGTCCTGGCGGACGGCTTCTCGTGCAGGACGCAGATGGAGGAGGCGGCGGGGACGAGGGCGAGGCACTTGGCGGAGGTACTGGCGGAGGGGGTGGAGGTGGGGGGCGCGTAGCGGGAGGGGGGCCGCGCGCCGGAGCGGCGTACGCGGCTGCGGGCACGGCGTGCGAGACAGCGGCGCTTGGGAGGGCTCACACGGTGTACAACGGGGAGTCCTTGCCCAGACAGTGCGGTCGGGCAGCACGGTTGCGGCGCGCGGCGCCGCTGTTCCAACGGTTTAGCGGAGGATGCTCATGTCCACGTCCGAGTCCACGTCCGGGTCCCCGTTCAAGGTCAACGAGTACTTCGACGGCACGGTCAAGTCGATCGCGTTCGAGCAGGAGCAGGGCCCGGCGACCATCGGCGTCATGGCTCCGGGGGAGTACGAGTTCGGTACGGCCGCCCCGGAGACGATGCACGTGGTCAGCGGCGCCCTGACGGTGAAGCTGCCGGACGTCGGCGACTGGGAGACCTTCGCGGCGGGCACGCGGTTCGAGGTCCCGGGCGACAGCACGTTCCAGCTGAAGGTCGAGATCGCCACCGCGTATCTCTGCGAATACCGCTGACCTAGGAGTGACCAGCGGGGCGACCGCGCGACCGAACCGGCCGGACTTCGCGCACCAGCCCCCGTCAACGCTTCCCCGTGCCGCCGGCGTCCGGTTCGACGAGGACGCCCACCCTGGGCTCGTCGTGCGGTCGGCTCGTGCTCCGCGAGCTCGCCGTCGACGACGTGTCCGCCGTGCACGGCATCTACGGCTCCGAGACCGCGACCGAGCACCTCCTTTTCCGCCCCGCTCCCTCGACGAGGTTCGGGGGATCGTCGAGCGGTCCATCGCGTCCGCGCGGGTCGTTCCCCGGGAGGAGTACGCCCTCGCCGTCGTCGAGCAGGCGACAGGCGTGCTCGTGGGGTTCGGGCGGCTCGCGGGCGATCCGCATCAGCAGCGCGCGGCGACCATGGGGTTCGCGCTGCGGCCCGCGTCGTGGGGTGTCGGGTACGGGCGGGAGACCGTCGGGCTGCTGCTCGCGCTGGCCTTCGGGGAGCTGGACCTGCATCGGGTGTGGGCCGCGCGGGCGCCGCTCAACACCGCCTCCGCGCGCACCCTGCTCGCCGCCGGGTTCGTCGAGGAGGGGCTGATCCGCGGGCACGTCCACGTCCGGGGTGCCCGGCGGGACTCCGTCACGTACGGCATCCTCCGCGAGGAGTGGGCCGCCCTCAGCCCCCGCCCCCGCCCCCGCTGACGATCTCGCGGGCCATCGTGACCAGCGCGCCCGTCGCCGGGTGCGGGAACGCATCCCGCCACGCCAGGACCACCGGCAGCGGCGGCGCGTCGGGCAGCGGGCGGTAGGCGACGCCCGGGTGGGGGTGCAGGGCGGCCGTGGAGGCGGAGGAGACGCCGACGCCCCTGCCCGCCGCGATCGCGGTGAGCCAGTCGTCCGTGTTGGCGACGGTGACGGTCGCCGCCGGGCGGGCGGCCGGCGGCCAGAGCGTGAGTGTGGTCGTACCCGAGACGGTGTTGAGGACGACGGTTCCGCCGGCGAGGTCGTCGAGGGTGAGCCGGGGCCGGTCGGCGAGCGGGCTGTCGGCGGGTACGGCCGCGACCCGTTCCTCGGTGGTGAGCTCCTCGGTGACCAGGCCGGGCGCGTCGACCGGACCCCTGAGCAGGGCCGCGTCCACCTCGCCCCGGGTGAGGCCGGCCGTGCGGTCGTCGATGCGGAGGAGTTCGAGCGGGGTGTCGGGGTGCTCGCGCTGCCAGCGCCGGAGCAGGGGAGTGGTGTACGGGCCGAACGCCGACCAGGCGTGCCCGAGGCGCAGTGGCCGGTGCCGGAGCCTCGCCGGGTCGACCGCGGCCTCGAAGGCGGCGAGGGCGGCCGCGGCCCGGTCCTGGAACGCGCGGCCCTCGGCGGTGAGGGCGAGGTGGTGGGTGGAGCGGTCGACGAGCCGGGCGCCGAGGTGCTGTTCGAGGGCGGCGAGGGTGCGGGAGACGGCGGGCTGGGTGAGGTGGAGCCGGGCGGCCGCCTTGGTGAGGCTGGACTCCTCGGCGATGGCGAGGAAGCAGCGGAGGTGGCGTAGCTCGATGCTCATGCGTCCGGAGCATAACCGCAGCGCAATCGGCATTTCCGGTGCCGCGCTGGGGCTCGTAGCGTGGAGGGGAACGGGGGCTTCCGAAATCCGGTAGTCCATTGTGCTGCACTGCGAGTACAGTGTGTTGAACCTGGTGTTCGGCGTGGGCGTGCGTGTGCCCGTGGTCTGTGGAGGAGCGTTCGGTGGACAGTCCGGTCAAGGATGCGGCCCTGGTGGCGGTCCCCGAGGCAGCCGCCGTCGGCGCGGAGTCGCCCGGCCCCGGCCGGGGTCCGGCGGGGCACCGCTTCGGGCCCGTGGCGCTCGTCGTCGCGGGCGGGCTCTCCGTACAGTTCGGCTCCGCCGTCGCCGTCCTCCTCATGCCCCGCGCGGGCGCGCTCGGGGTCGTCACCCTGCGGCTCCTGCTCGCCGCCACCGTCCTGCTGATCGTCTGCCGGCCCAAGGTCCGCGGCTACGGGCGCGCCGACTGGGGGACGATCGTCGCCTTCGGCGCCGCCATGGCGGGCATGAACATCCTCTTCTACCAGGCCGTCGACCGGATCCCGCTGGGCGCCGCCGTGACCCTGGAGGTGCTCGGCCCGCTGATCCTCTCCGTGGTCGCCTCGCGCCGGCTGGTGAACCTGCTCTGGGCCGGGCTCGCCCTCGGCGGCCTCGTCCTCCTCGGTGGCGGCGGCTTCGACCGCCTCGACCCGCTCGGCGCGGCCTTCGCGCTCGCGGCGGGCGCCATGTGGGCCACGTACATCGTCTTCAGCGCGCGTACGGGCCGGCGCTTCCCTCAGGCGGACGGGCTCGCGCTCGCCATGGCGTTCGCCGCCGTCCTCAGCCTGCCGTTCGGCATCGTGGAGGCGGGCGACAAGCTCCTCGTACCGTCGACGATCGGCCTCGGCCTCGTGGTCGCGCTGATGTCCTCGGTCCTGCCGTACACCCTGGAACTCCTCGCCCTGCGCCGCCTGCCCGCCCCGACCTTCGCGATCCTGATGAGCCTGGAACCGGCCATCGCGGCGGCCGCGGGCTTCCTCGTCCTCAGCCAGGCCCTGTCCGTCCTCGACGCCCTCGCCATCGCCCTCGTGATAGGGGCGAGCATGGGCGCGGTCCGGACCCAGGTCAGGGCCGCGGCCTAGGCAGCCCCTTCGTCCGGGGCCGAGGCCGACGATCCGCTTCCGCTTCCGGTCCCGCCGAGGCGTCGGCGGAGTTTGCCGGCCCGGCGTGGGTCCCGGGCGCGTTCCATCGCCGGGAGGGCGCGTTCCCAGCAGGCCCTCGCCTCGCCGTGCTGCCCCAGCTCCGCGAGGGTGTCCCCCAGGGCCGTGAGCGTGATGGAGCTGCCGTACGTGTCTCCCAGCCGTTCCTGTTCCGCGCAGGCGCGCCGGTACGCCTCGGCGGCCTCCGCGGGGCGGCGGGCCTTGCGCAGGACGTCGCCGCGGACGCGCAGGCCCACCGCCAGGCTGAAGAAGTCCTCGGTGCGGGGAGGCGACCGCACGCAGTTCACCGCGGTGAGGGGAGGCGACCCGGGTGCCCCGCGTCGGCCCCGTCGCCCCCGCCGGCCCCTAGGATCCCGCGCATGATCGCTGAACTGCAGTGCGTCGTGCTCGACTGTCCCGCGCCCCGTGAACTCGCCGAGTTCTACCGGGCGGTGCTCGGCGGGGAGGTCGACCGGCCCGACCGTCGCTGGTCCCTCGACGAGGGCTGGTCCACCCTGCACACGCCCGGCGGGCTCGTCCTCTGCTTCCAGGGCGTCGCCGACCACCGCCCGCCGACGTGGCCGGACCCGGAGCGCCCCCAGCAGTTCCACCTCGATTTCGGCGTCGCGGATCTGGACGCGGCCCAGGAGCAGGTCCTCGCGCGGGGCGCGACCGTCCTGGACGAGGGGGACGGCAGGCGGAGCTGGCGGGTGTACGCGGACCCGGCGGGCCACCCGTTCTGCCTGGTCAGGCACTGACCCGATTCCGTCGATCTTTGTCCGTCGGGGGTGTTGAGGGCGCCGGGGGCGTACGCGGACCATGGGGTGTCCGCAGGAGTACGAGGGAGGGGGGCCGACGATGGCTCTGGAGATGCGAGACCGGTGCGAGCGCTGCGAGACGGCGGCCCTGCCGGCGGACGAGCCCGCGCGGATCTGTTCGTACG
Source organism: Streptomyces sp. NPDC093795 (assembly GCF_044764665.1). Taxonomy (NCBI): domain Bacteria; kingdom Bacillati; phylum Actinomycetota; class Actinomycetes; order Kitasatosporales; family Streptomycetaceae; genus Streptomyces; species Streptomyces sp. NPDC093795. Next base: position 746,935 of record NZ_JBIWIO010000001.1, on the reverse strand, counting down.
AGTGCAGCTTCTGCGTCCCCTGCGCCGACGCCATGGCGGGGGTCTGCCCCAACTGCGGCGGTGAACTGGTGCCCCGCCCGCGACGCGTCGGCGCGGTCTAGGGCTGCGGTTAGTGTGGTGCGGTATTGAGTGCCGCGTATGGAATGCCGCGTAATTGCATGCCGTGTATGGAGCGGCGTCGATCTCTGGGGGATCAGTGGGCCGCAGCAGCATACCCGTGGAGAACGGGAGCGACATCGACCTCTGTCTCTTCGTCGAGCCGTCCTGTGAGGACTACTGGATGAAGCCGGGGGAGGCGTTCACGGTCCACTCCGCGGCGGAGGGGATCGACGTCTGGTTCGAGACCCGCGTCTCGAAGGGCTGCGTCATCGTGTGGCTCTACGAGGACGGCGATCCGTACAAGGTCGTCGGCGAGCACAGAGTCGTCGACGAGAACGGCACGTCGCTGAATTCCGGCCACCAGAGGCCCGCCGGCCAGCGGTGGACGGCGGGCGGCCCGATCATCGACTGACCCGCCCGGCCCTGCGGGAGGATCGCGGCATGACTGAGATCATGTTGATGTCGGACCCGAAGGTCGCCGCTGTGCCCGTCGCCGAGTGCGGCGAACCCCTCGTGGACGTGCGCCGTCACGGTGGGCTGCTCGTCGATACGCGCAAGCAGGACCCGGCCGGCGCCTTCGCTCATCTGCGGGAAGGCGTGCTGGAGCGGTTGCTGAAGGCACAGGCGGCGCTGCCGGGCGGCCTGCGGCTGTTGTTCGTCGAGGGGTACCGGCCCCCGTCCCTCCAGCGGCGGTACTTCGAGGAGTACGCCGGCCAGTTGCGAGCCGCCCACCCCGACTGGCCCGACGCCCGGATCCACTCGGCGGCCAGCCGGTATGTGTCGCCGCCCGACATCGCCCCGCACAGCGCGGGCGCGGCCGTCGACCTCACCCTGGCGGACGCCGACGGCCGCGAGCTGGACCTGGGCACCCGGATGAACGCCGACCCGGAGGAGAGCGGGGGCGCCTGCTACACCCACGCCCCAGGTATCGGCGAAGAGGCGCGAGCCCGCCGGGAGTTGCTGGGTGGGGTGCTCACGGCGGCGGGGCTCGTGAACTATCCGACCGAGTGGTGGCACTGGTCCTTCGGCGACCGCTACTGGGCCTCGCTCGCGGGGAGGCCCGCGGCCCTGTACGGGCCCGTGGAGCTCGTGCCGGAAAAGTAAAGCAAGCACGCTTGATTGTTTCTGGTGCCGCTGCCATGCTCCTCGACGAAGGCCCGTGACCGCGAACGCCCGTCCCCCGAGGGGAGCGCACCGTGTCCGACCCCGTCGTCGTGCTTGATGATCTGCGTGACGAGAGTGGCGAACTCGACCGGCTGGTGAGTGAGTTGAGTGCCGAGCGGTGGGGTGCGCCTACCCCCGCGCCCAGCTGGACCCTCGCCCATCAGATCGCGCACCTCGCCTGGACCGACCGCGCCGCCCTCCTCGCCATCACCGACGCCGAGGCCTTCGCCGTCGAGGCAGGGAAGGCGCTCGCCGCGCCCGATCGTTTCGTCGACGAGGGTGCCGAGGAGGGCGCGAAGCTGCCGCCCGCCGAGCTGCTCGGCCGCTGGCGCGAGGGCCGCGAACGGCTCCAGGCCGCCTTGCGTGCGGCGCCGCCCAGTGCTCGTTTCCCCTGGTACGGGCCGCCGATGAGCGCCTCCGCCATGGCCACGGCCCGGCTCATGGAGACCTGGGCCCACGGTCAGGACGTCGCCGACACCCTCGGGGTCGTCCGCGCGCCCACCGCCCGCCTCCGGCACGTCGCCTGGATCGGCCACCGCGCCCGGGACTACGCCTTCCTGGTACGAGGCCTCCCCGCGCCCGCCGAGCCCTTCCGGGTCGAACTCCGGGCCCCCGACGGGGCATTGTGGGCGTACGGGCCGGAGAGCGCCGGCCAGAAGGTCACCGGGCCCGCCCTCGACTTCTGCCTGCTCGTCACCCAGCGCGTCCACCGCGACGACACCGCCCTGGTGGCCACCGGCCCCGACGCCGAACACTGGCTCACCATCGCCCAGGCCTTCGCAGGCCCGGCGGGCCCGGGCCGGGCCCCTGGCGCCGTCCGGGCCCCCGGCGCCGCCCGGCCCCCTGGCGCCGACCGGCCCCCAGCTGCCCACCAGACCCCCGCCCCCGAGGACGCCTGATGGCCGTCCTCCGTATCGGCAACGCCTCCGGCTTCTACGGCGACCGGTTCGACGCCGTCCGCGAGATGCTCACCGGCGGCGGGCCCGGCGGCGAGCTCGACGTCCTCACCGGCGACTACCTCGCCGAGCTGACCATGCTCATCCTCGGCCGCGACCAGCTCAAAGACCCCGCCGCCGGATACGCGAAGACCTTCCTGCGCCAGATGGAGGAGGGCCTCGGCCTCGCCCACGAGCGCGGGGTCCGGATCGTCGCCAACGCCGGTGGCCTCAATCCCGCCGGGCTCGCCGACGCCCTGCGCGCCCTCGCCGCGCAGCTCGGCCTGCCGACCCGGATCGCGCACGTCGAGGGCGACCGGCTGCCCGTCACGGACGGCGCCCTCGCCGCCAACGCCTACCTCGGCGGCGCCGGCATCGCCGCCTGCCTCGCCGCCGGAGCCGACGTCGTCGTCACCGGCCGCGTCACCGACGCCGCCCTCGTCACCGGGCCTGCGCAGTGGCACTTCGGCTGGGGCCCGGAGGAGTACGACAGGCTGGCGGGCGCGGTCGTCGCCGGGCACGTCCTGGAGTGCGGCACCCAGGCCACCGGCGGCAACTACGCCTTCTTCCGCGACCACGACCCGGAGCTCTTCCGCCGCCCCGGCTTCCCGGTCGCCGAGCTCCACGCCGACGGCAGCGCCGTCATCACCAAGCACCCCGGGACCGGCGGCCTCGTCGATGTCGGTACGGTCACGGCGCAGCTCCTGTACGAGACCGCCGGCGCCCGCTACCCCGGCCCCGACGTGACCGCCCGGCTCGACACCGTCCGGCTCACCGGGGAGGGCCCCGACCGGGTCCGGATCGACGGCGTCCGGGGTGAGCCGCCGCCCCCGACGCTCAAGGTCGGGCTCAGCAGGCTCGGCGGCTTCCGCAACGAGGTGGTGTTCGTCCTCACGGGCCTCGACATCGAGGCCAAGGCCCAGCTGGTACGCGAGCAGGTCGAGGACGCCCTCGTGAAGTCCCCTCCGGCTGAGGTCCGTTGGGAACTGGCCCGCACCGACCGGCCCGACGCCCGCACCGAGGAGACAGCGAGCGCCTTGCTCCGGCTCGTCGTCCGCGACCCCCGCCCCGAGGCTGTCGGCCGGGCCCTCACCGGTGCGGCCGTCGAATTGGCCCTGGCGAGCTACCCGGGCTTCCACGTCACCGCGCCACCCGGCAGGGGCGCCCCCTACGGCGTCTTCGAGACCGCGTACGTGCCGGCCGCCGAGGTCCCGCACACGGCCGTCCTCCCGGACGGGACCCGCGTCCCCGTCCCCGTACCGGTACGGACACGCGAGCTGGAACCCGTACCCGAACCGGACCTTCCCGCGCCGCTCCCCGCAGGGCCCGTCCGGCGCGTCCCCCTCGGCCGGGTCGCCGGGGCCCGCAGCGGCGACAAGGGCGGGGACGCGAACGTCGGCGTCTGGGTGCGTACGGAGGAGGAGTGGCGCTGGCTGAGTCATGCCCTCACGGTCGAGAAGGTGCGTGAACTACTGCCCGAGACCGCTGACTTGGCCGTCACCCGCCACGTCCTCCCTCATCTCCGCGCGCTCAACTTCACCGTCGCCGGAATCCTCGGCGAGGGCGTCGCCTCCCAGGCCCGCTTCGACCCCCAGGCGAAGGCCCTCGGCGAATGGCTCCGCTCCCGCGAACTCGACGTACCGGAGCGGCTGCTGTGACCGCCGCTGTGTCCGCCGTACGCCACGACCTCCCGGACGGACGGACCCCTGTGAGCGTCGCCGGCTGCGGCCCCGGAGCGGCCGGAGCCACCCCGCCCCCCACCCCGACCCCCACCCCGATCGACCTCCCGGAAGGGCCCCCGTGACCGTTCTCGCCTCCGCCCTCGACACGGGCGGGACCGACTTCCAGGCCAACCGCGCCGCCATGCTCGACAAGCTGGCCGCGCTCGACGCCGAGCACGCCAAGGCCCTCGCGGGCGGCGGCGAGAAGTACACGGCCCGGCACCGGGCGCGCGGCAAGATGCTCGCCCGTGAGCGGATCGAACTGCTCGTCGACCCCGACTCGCCCTTCCTGGAGCTGTCGCCGCTCGCCGCCTGGGGCAGCGACTACACCGTAGGTGCCTCCCTGATCACCGGCATCGGGGTCGTCGAGGGCGTCGAGTGTCTGATCACCGCCAACGACCCGACCGTACGCGGCGGCGCCTCCAACCCGTGGACGCTGAAGAAGGCGCTCCGGGCCAACGAGATCGCCTTCGCCAACCGCCTTCCCGTCATCTCCCTCGTCGAGTCCGGCGGTGCCGACCTCCCCTCCCAGAAGGAGATCTTCATCCCCGGCGGGGCGCTGTTCCGCGACCTCACCCGTCTCTCCGCCGCCGGTATCCCCACCATCGCGGTCGTCTTCGGCAACTCGACGGCCGGCGGCGCGTACGTCCCCGGCATGTCCGACCACGCCGTGATGATCAAGGAGCGCTCGAAGGTGTTCCTCGGCGGGCCGCCGCTGGTGAAGATGGCGACGGGGGAGGAGAGCGACGACGAGTCCCTCGGCGGCGCCGAGATGCACGCGAGGACGTCGGGGCTCGCCGATCACTACGCCGTCGACGAGACCGACGCGATCCGTCAGGCCCGCCGGATCGTCGCCCGCCTCAACCACCGCAAGGCCCACCCGGATCCGGTCACGATCGCCGAGCCCCCGAAGTACGACGAGGGCGAGCTGCTCGGGATCGTCCCCGGCGACCTCAGGACGCCGTTCGACCCGCGCGAGGTGATCGCCCGGATCGTCGACGGCTCCGACTTCGACGCGTTCAAGCCGCTGTACGGGCCGAGCCTGGTGACCGGATGGGCCCGCCTGCACGGCTATCCCGTCGGTGTCCTCGCCAACGCGCAGGGCGTCCTCTTCGGCCCGGAGTCGCAGAAGGCGGCGCAGTTCATCCAGCTCGCCAACCAGCGGGACGTCCCGCTGGTCTTCCTCCACAACACCACCGGCTACATGGTGGGCAAGGAGTACGAGCAGGGCGGCATCATCAAGCACGGCGCGATGATGATCAACGCGGTGTCGAACTCCCGCGTCCCCCACCTGTCCGTCCTCATGGGGGCGAGTTACGGCGCCGGGCACTACGGCATGTGCGGCCGGGCGTACGACCCCCGGTTCCTGTTCGCCTGGCCCAGCGCGAAGTCCGCCGTCATGGGCCCGCAGCAGCTCGCGGGTGTCCTCTCGATCGTGGCGCGTGCGTCCGCCGTCGCGAAGGGGCAGCCGTACGACGAGGAGGCCGACGCCGGTCTGCGGGCGCTCGTCGAGGCGCAGATCGAGTCCGAGTCCCTGCCGATGTTCCTCTCGGGGCGGCTCTACGACGACGGGGTCATCGATCCCCGCGACACCCGCACGGTCCTCGGACTGTGCCTCTCCGCGATCCACACGGCACCGGTCGAGGGCGCGCGCGGCGGCTTCGGCGTCTTCCGAATGTGAGGCATCTGGTGATCAAGTCTGTCCTCGTGGCGAACCGGGGCGAGATCGCCTGCCGGGTGTTCCGCACCTGCCGTGACCTCGGCATCTCCACCGTCGCCGTGTACTCCGACGCGGACGCCGACGCCCTGCACGTCCGGGAGGCCGACGCGGCGGTACGGCTGCCGGGGTCGGCGCCCTCGGAGACGTATCTGCGCGGTGATCCGGTGGTGGAGGCGGCGCTCGCGGCGGGCGCGGACGCCGTGCACCCCGGCTATGGCTTCCTCTCCGAGAACGCCGGTTTCGCGCGGGCCGTGATCGACGCGGGCCTGGTGTGGATCGGGCCGCCGCCGGAGGCGATCGAGGCGATGGCTTCGAAGACCCGGGCGAAGGAGCTGCTCGGGATCGCGCCGCTCGCCGAGGTCACCGAGGCGGATCTGCCCGTCCTCGTGAAGGCGGCGGCGGGCGGCGGCGGCCGTGGCATGCGGATCGTACGCGAACTCGCCGGTCTGGAAGAGGCGTTGAGGGCGGCTGCGGCCGAGGCGGAGAGTGCGTTCGGGGACGGTGAGGTGTTCGTCGAGCCGTACGTGGAGAACGGCCGGCACGTGGAGGTGCAGGTCCTCGCGGACGCGTACGGGGAGGTCTGGGCGCTCGGCACCCGCGACTGCTCGCTCCAGCGCCGCCACCAGAAGGTGATCGAGGAGTCCCCGGCGCCCGGCCTGCCCGCCGCGTTCGAAGCCTCGCTCCTGGACGCGGCCGTCAGGGCGGCGAAGGCCGTCGGCTACGTCGGCGCGGGCACGGTCGAGTTCCTCGTCGCGGACGGCCGGGCGCACTTCCTGGAGATGAACACCCGCCTCCAGGTCGAGCACCCGGTGACGGAGGAGGTGTACGGGGTCGACCTCGTCGCCCTCCAGATCGCCGTCGCCGAGGGCCGTGAGCTGCCGCCCGGGCCCCCGGCCGGGGGCGGGCACGCGATCGAGGCCCGCCTCTACGCGGAGGATCCGGCGCGGGAGTGGGCCCCGCAGACGGGCGTCCTGCACCGCTTCGACGTTCCACGGGAGGGCGGGGCCGGGGCGCGGGGCCGGGTGCGGGTCGACACGGGATACGTCTCCGGGGACACGATCGGTGTCCACTACGACCCGATGCTCGCCAAGGTCGTCGTCCACGCCCCGACCCGCGCCGAAGCGGCCCGCAAGCTCGCCCACGTCCTCGAACGCGCGGTGATCCACGGGCCCGTCACCAACCGGGACCTGCTGGTCACCTCGCTGCGGCACCCCGAGTTCCTGGACGCCGACCTGCTCGACACCGGGTTCTACGGGCGGAACCTGGACGCCCTGACCCGGCCCCGGGACGGCGAGGCGCACGCCGCCGTCGCCGCCGCGCTCGCGGACGCCGCCGGGAACACCACCGGGAGCACCGGCAGGTTCGGCGGCGGCTGGCGCAACCTCGCCTCGCAGGACCAGGTCAAGGCGTACGGGGAGCACGAGGTCCGCTACCGGCCGACGCGGGGCGGCGGCTACGAGGTCACGGCGCCCGAAGGGGTACGGGTCGTGAGCGCCGCGCCCGACCGTGTACGCCTCGAAGTGGGCGGAGTCGTACGGGACTTCGGCGTCGCCCGGTACGGCGACACCGTCCATGCCGGCCCCCACCGCCTGACCGCCCGCCCCCGCTTCCCCGACCCCACCGCACCCCAGGAACCGGGCTCCCTGCTCGCCCCCATGCCCGGCACCGTCGTCCGGGTCGCGGACGGTCTCGCCGTCGGCGACCGGGTCACCGCCGGACAGCCGCTGCTCTGGCTGGAGGCCATGAAGATGGAGCACCGCGTCACCGCCCCCGCCTCCGGCACGCTCACCGCGCTCCACGCCGCGCCTGGCCGCCAGGTCGAGGTGGGAGCCCTGCTCGCCGTCGTACAGACCGACGCACAGGCAGACGTGCAGACAGACGTGCAGACAGACGTACAGCCAGCTGTCCCGACCGAAGCACAGGAGGACACGTCCGCATGAACACCATGATCGAGAGTGAAGAGCTGACCGCGCTCCGCGCCGCCGTCTCGGCCCTCGGCCACCGCCACGGCCCCGGCTTCGACCGGGCGGCCCTGTGGGCGGAGGCGGGCAGGCTCGGCTACCTGGGGGTGAACCTGCCCGAGGAGTACGGCGGCGGGGGCGGCGGCATGGCCGAGCTGTCGATCGTCCTGGAGGAGGCGGGCGCCGCCGGTGCGCCGCTCCTGATGATGGTCGTGTCGCCCGCGATCTGCGGCACGGTCATCGCCCGCTTCGGCACGGAGGAGCAGAAGCGCGCCTGGCTCCCGGGCCTCGCCGACGGGTCGCGGACGATGGCGTTCGGCATCACCGAGCCGGACGCGGGCTCCAACTCGCACCGCATCACGACCACGGCGACCCGCACCGAGGACGGCTGGGTCCTCAGCGGCCGGAAGGTGTTCGTGTCGGGCGTCGACATAGCCGACGCGACCCTCATCGTGGGCCGTACGTCGGACGCCCGCACGGGCACGCTCAAGCCCTGTCTGTTCGTCGTCCCGCGTGACGCGCCGGGCTTCCGGCGGCGGCACATCGAGATGGAACTCGACGCGAACGAGAAGCAGTTCGAGCTGACACTCGACGACGTGCACCTGCCGGCCGACGCGCTCGTCGGCGACGAGGACGCGGGCCTGCTCCAGCTCTTCGCGGGGCTCAACCCCGAGCGGATCATGACGGCCGCGTTCGCGATCGGCATGGGCCGGTACGCCCTCGCGCAGGCCGTGAAGTACGCGAAGGAGCGCCAGGTCTGGAAGGCCCCGATCGGCGCCCATCAGGCCATCGCGCATCCGCTGGCCCAGGCGCACATCGAGCTGGAGCTTGCGCGCCTGATGATGGCGAAGGCGGCGCAGCTGTACGACGCGGGCGACGACGTCGGGGCGGGCGAGGCGGCGAACATGGCCAAGTACGCGGCGGCTGAGGCCTGCGTGAAGGCCGTCGACCAGGCCGTCCACACCCTCGGCGGCAACGGCCTCACCCGCGAGTTCGGCCTCGCCCGCCTGATCACGGCGTCCCGGGTGGCCCGGATCGCCCCGGTGAGCCGGGAGATGATCCTGAACTACGTGGCGACCCACTCGCTGGGGTTGCCCAAGTCGTACTGACCCGGCTACTGACCCGGCTAGGACCCGGCTCGCGGTCGTCGGCGGCCTTGTCGGGCGGCCCCCCGGCTTCCGGTCGCGTCTCGATTTCCGTAACGCGGACACCGGTTGTGAACGTTCTGTGTACGATCTCGGCTCTTCGCACACGCTCAGTTCACGCTCCCAGGAGACACGCCCGTGCAACCGCCGCCGCCGCCCCCGCCCCCGTATCCGTACGCGTACGCCCCGCCGCCCCCGCCCGCCCGGCGCTGGTGGCAGCATTCCGCGCTGATCATCGTGCTGCTGGTGCTCTTCCCCCCGGCGGGCATAGCCCTGGTCTGGCTGAGCCGCTGGGGGCAGACGAAGAAGATCGTCGCGACCGTCCTGGCCGCCCTGTGGTTCCTGTTGTTCCTCTTCAGCGACCCGCCGAAGGAGAACGCCACGACGGACCCGCAGCCGGTGCCGGCAGTCACGGCGTCCCCCACGACCACCCCGCCCACCACCCCGCCGACCACCGCCCCGGCCACGCCCACGACGCAGCCGACCCCGACGCCGGAGCCCACGTCCGCGAGCCCCACGACGGCGAAGCCCGTCCCCACGACGCCGAAGCCCGCCCCGACGACCGAGGCCCCGGAGCCCACCCGGACCCCCGACGTCGCCCCCACGCCGACCCGCACCCGCGCACCGGCCCCGCGTCCGACGACCCAGCAGCCGGAGACCGCCGAACCCACCCAGCCGGCCGAGGAGTCGGTCTCCTACGAGAACTGCTCGGCCGTCCGGGCCGCCGGCGCCGCCCCCATCCATGCGGGCGACCCGGGATACGCCAGGCACCTCGACCGTGACGGCGACGGCGTGGGCTGCGAGAACTGACGACCGGAGAGCCGCCGCGGGGGCCCCCCCCCCGGGGGGGGGGGGGGGCCCCCGCGGGGGCCGCCCCCCCCCCCGGGCCGGCCCCCCCCCCCCCCCGGGCCCCCCGCCCCCCCCCCCGCCCGGGGGGGCCCCCCCCCCCCCCCCCCG
>NZ_JBIWIO010000001.1:424566-737223 GCF_044764665.1 Streptomyces sp. NPDC093795 | reverse complement strand
GGGCCGGGGGGGGGGGGGGGCGGCCGCGCCCCCCCCCCGCCCCCCCGCGCCGCCCCCCCCCCCGGGGGGGGGGGGGGGGCCCCGCGGCGGTGCCGGCCCGCCTTCCGGTCCGGGCCCGCGTCCATGCGATGAGCCGGGCCCGCGTCAGCTGACGTGTTCGTACTTCCAGCCCGACGCGATCTTGACGCGGGCGGCGAACGTGGCGGTGCCGCGGAGGCCGGTGGCCGAGTAGCGGTACACGTCGCCGCCGGGCGTGACGGCGACCAGGTCCGACCGGCCGTCGCCGTTCATGTCACCGGGCGAGGCCAGGTGCGCGTACGCGTCCCAGCCCTTGCCGATCAGGACGCGCGCCGCGAACGGCGCGGTGGCCGAGCCGGTGCCCGGGTGCACGTACAGGCTGACGCCGTCCCGGGAGACCAGGTCGGGGCGGCCGTCGCCGGTGACGTCCCCGGTGCCGACGAGGGTGTCCAGCTGCCAGCCTGTGGCGACCTTCACGGCCGGGCCGACGCGCGGGTAGTACTGGTACTTGAGACCGGAGTGGAGGAACAGGTTGCCCCACACGTTCAGGCCGAGGACGTCGGCCTCGCCGTCGTTGGTGACGTCACCGACCGACACCGTCTCGGCGTAGTACTGGTAGAAGGCCGCGCTGTTGGAGACCTCGCCGGTGCGGTCGCTCATCAGGCCGGGGTTGTACGAGGTCAGGACGGTGGCCTGGTCGGTCTCGTCGAGCGCGTGGGCGTTGGTCATCCGCCAGTGCGAGCCGTTCGTCCCGGCCTCGCCGTACTGCCTGGCCGCGGCGAGACCGCCGTTCGCCATCGCCCGGTACGTGAAGGCGGTGCCCGCCCCGTTCACGGTGAACAGGTTGTGCTTGCCGTAGGCGGGGACGCCGCCCTGGCCGAGGAAGTACGAGAGGTCCTGGCCGCCTCCCCCGTGGTACGTCCGCGCCGCGAACTTCCCGCCGCCGGTTGAGAGGTACTTGTAGAACGCGCCGCTGTGCGTGCGGGCCAGCAGGTCGGCCCTGCCGTCGCCGTTCAGGTCGTCGGCGCCGACGACCTGGTTGTACGCGTTCCAGCCGACGCCCACCTTGACGCGGGCCTTGAACGGGGTGGTGGCGGAGCCGGTGCCCTTGTAGAAGTAGAGGTCGCCCGTAGGGGTCTTGGCGACGAGGTCGGCTATCGAGTCGCCGTCCAGGTCGTTGGTGCCGACGAGCTGGTCGTAGGCCTGCCAGCCACCGCCGACCGATACGCGTGTCCTGAACGGGCCCGTGTAGTCCACGCTGCCCTTGCCGGGATACAGGTAGAGCGCGCCTGACGGGGTGCGGGCCAGCAGGTCCTGGAGACCGTCCTTGGTCAGGTCCCCGGGAGCGATGAGCTTGTTGTAGACCTGCCAGCCCTGCCCCTGCCAGACGAGCCCGACGTCGGTGGCGGTGGGGCTCACGGTTTCGTGCAGCTGGAGCGTGCCGTCGGAGCGGAGGCTCAGCAGGTCCGGGGCGTCGGTGCCGAACAGGTTGTCCGTCGGCAGGATCTCCATGCTGACGGCACCGTTGTGGTCGTCGGCACCGATAGTGAACGGCACGCCGGCGCCCGTCTTCGACAGGACGATCGTCAGCTTGCCGGTGGCGGCCGACCGGTAGATCCGGTCGCTCCGGCCGTCTCCGTCCCGGTCGAACCGGGGCTTCGCGGCGGCGGTGGCTCCGGCCGGGGCGGCGACGGCGGTGGAGACCGGGCCGGCGGACACCAGGCCCACGGTGAGCGCGAAGGCCGTGCAGGCCGCGAGGCGGTGGCCTCGGCGCTGGTGGTCCGTGTGGTGCGTGTGGTGCGTGTGGTGCAAAGTCCCTCCTGGGACGTGGCGGTGCAACGGGGGGCGCCGGGAGCGTCAGGCAGGGGGGTCCCGGGATCGTCCGGATCGTAAAGCCCGCGGGGAGCGGAAAAGAAGATCTGCCGCGTACAACCATTTCGTCCGGTCCGAAACCATGCAGGCGTGCTTGATTGTTTTGATGGAGTGCTGACAGGGTCTCCCCAAGCCGTACCGGCACACGCGATCCTGGCGACCACCTTCCACCGCTCAGGCTCAGGGGGCAACGCATGGTGTTCCACAGCGAGTACGAGAACGTGTCCGCCGTCTCCCTCCCCATCCACGACGTGGTGCTCGGGCGCGCCGCCGAGCGCGGCGACACACCCGCACTGATCGACGGGACCGGGGAGTTCACCCTCACGTACGGGCAGGTCGACGCCTTCCACCGGCGGGTGGCCGCCGGGCTCGCGGAGGCCGGGGTGCGGAAGGGGGACGTCCTCGCGCTGCACAGCCCCAACACCGTGCTGTTCCCCGTCGCCTTCTACGCCGCCACGCGCGCGGGTGCGTCCGTCACGACCGTGCACCCGCTCGCCACGCCCGAGGAGTTCGCGAAGCAGCTCCGGGACTCCGCCGCGCGCTGGATCGTGACGGTGTCGCCGCTGCTCGCCTCCGCCCGCGCGGCGGCCGAACTCGCGGGTGGCATCGCGGAGATCTTCGTCTGCGACCAGGCACCGGAAGGTCCCGACGGCGAAGGTCCGGACGGCGGGCGCGTGCGGTCGTTGCAGGCCTTCCTCGGCTCCACCGGACCCGTGCCCGAGATCGACGTCGACCCCGACCGGGACATCGCCGCCCTCCCGTACTCCTCCGGCACCACGGGCGTCCCCAAGGGTGTGATGCTCACGCACACCTCCATCGCCACCAACCTGGCCCAGCTGGAGCCGCTCATCCCGATGGGGCCGGGTGACCGGATTCTCGCGATCCTCCCGTTCTTTCACATCTACGGGCTCACGGCTCTGATGAACGCGCCGCTCCGCCAGGGCGCCACCGTCGTCGTCCTCCCCCGCTTCGAGCTCGACACCTTCCTCGGCGCCATCCAGAAGCACCGCATCAACGGCCTGTACGTGGCTCCGCCGATCGTGCTCGCCCTCGCCAAGCACCCGGCCGTCGCCGACTACGACCTGTCCTCCCTCACGTACATCGTCAGCGCCGCCGCCCCGCTCGACGCCGCCCTCGCCGAGGCCTGTTCGGCGCGGCTCGGGCTGCCGCCGGTCCTCCAGGCGTACGGCATGACGGAGCTGTCCCCGGGCACCCACGTCGTCCCGCTCGCCGCCGACAACCCCCCGCCCGGCACCGTCGGCAAGCTGCTGCCCTCCACCGAGATGCGCATCCTGTCCCTCGACGACCCGTCGAAGGACGCCGCCCCCGGCGAGGAGGGCGAGGTCGCCATCCGTGGACCGCAGGTCATGAAGGGGTACCTGGGCCGTCCCGACGCCACCGCCGCCATGATCGACGCCGACGGCTGGGTGCACACCGGCGACATAGGCCGGGTCGACGCCGACGGCTGGCTGTTCGTCGTCGACCGCGTCAAGGAACTCATCAAGTACAACGGGTTCCAGGTCGCCCCCGCCGAACTCGAAGCGCTCCTCCTCACCCACGAGGGCGTGGCCGACGCCGCCGTCATCGGCGTCACCGACGCGGACGGAACCGAGATACCCAAGGCCTTCGTCGTACGCCAGCCGGCCGCGCCCGGCCTCACCGCCGAGGACGTCATGGCGTACGTCGCCGCCCGGGTCGCCCCGTACAAGAAGATCCGCGCCGTCGAGTTCATCGACGGCGTCCCGCGGGCAGCGTCCGGGAAGATCCTCCGAAGGGAACTGAGGGACCGCACATGACCCTGGTCGCCATAACCGAGGAGCGGGGCGTCACCACCGTCGCCCTGGACTCCCCGGCCACCCGCAACGCGCTCTCCGCGCCGCTCGTCGCCGAGCTCGCCGACGCCCTCACCGCCTGCGGCAAGGACCCCGCCGTCCGGGCCGTGGTCCTCACCCACACCGGCGGCACGTTCAGCGCGGGCGCCGACCTGAAGGCGCCACCGAGCCCGTACACCTTCGTCGACCTGCTCCGGCAGGTCGTCGAGCTGCCCAAGCCGGTCGTCGGGCACGTCACAGGACACGTACGGGCCGGTGGCCTCGGCCTGCTCGGCGCCTGCGACATCGTCGTGGCGGGGGAGGACGCGGACTTCGCCCTCACCGAGGTACGGATCGGGGTCGCGCCCGCCGTCATCTCCCTCACCCTCCTGCCGAAGCTGGAACCGCGCGCGGCGGCCCGGCACTATCTGACGGGCGAGCGGTTCGGCGTCCCCGAGGCGATCGCCATGGGCCTGGTCACGGCCCCCGACGCCGAACTCGACGGCATCGTCGACGCGCTGCGCGCCGCGTCCCCGCAGGGCCTGCGGGAGGCGAAGCGCCTGGTCACCGCTACAGTCCTGGAGACCTTCGAACGAGACGCGGAGGACCTCGTGCGGAGGTCGGCCACGCTCTTCGCCTCCGCCGAGGCGCGCGAGGGGATGACGGCCTTCCTCGAACGACGGGACCCCGCATGGCGGCTGTGACCGCACCCAAGCCGGACCGGAACCCCAAGCAGGACCGGAGCCGCGCCACCCGGCAGCGGCTCCTCGAGGCGGCCGTGGCCTGCCTGGCCGAGCACGGCTGGGCGGGTTCCACGGTCACCGTCGTCGCGGAACGGGCCGGCGTCTCCCGGGGCGCCGCCCAGCACCACTTCCCGACCCGCGAGGACCTGTTCACGGCGGCGGTCGAGTACGTCGCGGAGGAACGCTCCCAGGCGCTGCGGGCCCTCCCGTCCCGCGACCGGCACGAGGCCGTCGCCGCCCTCGTCGACCTGTACACCGGGCCCCTCTTCCGGGCCGCGCTCCACCTGTGGGTGGCCGCCGCCAACGAGGACCAGCTCCGCGACCGCGTCGCCGACCTGGAGGCCCGCGTCGGCCGGGAGTCCCACCGCGTCGCCGTCGAGGTCCTGGGCGCCGACGAGTCACGCCCCGGCGTCCGCGAGACCGTCCAGGGCCTCCTGGACATGGCCCGCGGCCTTGGCCTCGCCACCCTCCTGTCGGACGACCGCGCCCGCCGGGAACGGGTGGTGGCGCAGTGGGCGCGGCTGCTCGACGAGGCGCTGGTGTAGGAGGCCGTACGGGTCCGGGGTGGAGGCCGCGCGGGTCCGGGGTGGAGGCCCTACGGGTCCGGGGTGTGACCCGGGCCACGGTCGTTCCGCGTCCGCCGCAGTACTCTGGTCGCATGCCTACGCTCGTACGCCGTCGCCACGTGGACTTCGTCCGCGTCACGAGCATGAGCTGTCGCCGCTCCGCCTGACCCTCCCGGGCCCCACCACCGCCCCCCAGGGTCCCTCGTCAGAGCCCAAGCCGACCGGCACCCGTGGCCCCCGCCCCACCCCTGGCGGCCGCCCCGGGCACCCGTAGACCCCGCGGACGCATCCATGGCAAGCACCAGCTTCAGCACCGGCACCACGACCCGTACCGGCGCGGACACCACGACCCGTACCGGCGCCGACACCACGGCCCGTGCCGGTTCCTACCCCTCGCAGCTCCCCATCGTCGACCTCTCCGCCGCCGACCGGGGCCCCCAGGCGCGCCGCCTGCTGCACGCGCAGCTCCACTCGGCCGCCCATGACGTCGGGTTCTTCCAGCTCGTCGGGCACGGTGTGACCGAGGCCGAGACCCGGGCCCTCACCTCCGCGATGCGCGCCTTCTTCGCGCTGCCCGAGGCCGACCGGCTCGCCCTCGACAACATCAACTCGCCGCACTTCCGCGGCTACACCCGCACCGGCGACGAGCGCACGGCCGGCGCGCGCGACTGGCGCGACCAGCTCGACATCGGCGCCGAGCACCCCGCGCACACCCCCGCGCCCTGGGAAGCCCCGTACTGGTGGCTCGAAGGCCCCAACCAGTGGCCCGCCGCGCTCCCCGAGCTGCGGACGGCCGCCCTGCACTGGATCGAGCGGCTCAGCGGTGTCGCCGAGCGTCTGCTGCACGAGCTGCTCGCCTCGATCGGCGCGCCCGCGGACTTCTACGACGACATCTTCGGCCCGCGCGCCCACCCGCAGCTCAAGCTGGTGCGGTACCCGGGCAGCAGCGGTGAGGGCGACGACCAGGGCGTCGGCGCGCACAAGGACTACGGCTTCCTCACGCTGCTGCTCCAGGACCAGGTGGGCGGGCTCCAGGTGCAGCGGGAGGACGGGAGGTTCCACGACGTGCCGCCGCTGCCGGGCGCGTTCGTCGTGAACCTGGGCGAGCTGCTCGAGGTGGCCACGAACGGCTACCTGCTGGCGACGAACCACCGGGTGGTGTCCCCGCCCGGGGCGACGGAACGGTTCTCCGTGCCCTTCTTCTACAACCCGCGGCTCGACGCCCGGATCGCGCCGCTGGAGTTCCCGTACGCGGCCACGGCGCCCGGCGTCACGCACGACCCGGCGAACCCGCTGTTCGCCGAGTACGGTTTCAACGCCTTGAAGGGGAAGCTCCGCGCGCATCCGCTCGTGGCGGCACGCCATCACGCGGAGCTTCTCCTCCACCCGGAGGCTCAGCCGGCGATGTCGGCGTAACCCTCGATGTCGCGCGGGTCCCGCTTGCCGGGGCCCGTGTAGCGGGCGGACGGGCGGACCAGGCGTCCGGTGCGCTTCTGCTCCAGGATGTGCGCCGACCAGCCGGCCGTACGGGCGCAGCTGAACATCGAGGTGAACATGTGCGCGGGGACCTCGGCGAAGTCGAGGACGATGGCCGCCCAGAACTCCACGTTCGTCGCCAGGATCCGGTCGGGGCGCCGGCTGTGCAGCTCCTCCAGGGCGGCCTTCTCCAGGGCGGCGGCCACCTCGTAACGCGGGGCGTCCAGCTCCTTGGCCGTGCGGCGCAGCACGCGCGCGCGGGGGTCCTCGGCGCGGTAGACGCGGTGGCCGAAGCCCATGAGGCGCTCGCCCTTGTCGAGGGCCTGCTTGACGTACGCGGTGGCGTCGCCGGTCCGCTCGATCTCCTCGATCATGCCGAGGACGCGGGAGGGCGCGCCGCCGTGCAGCGGTCCCGACATGGCGCCGACGGCGCCGGAGAGGGAGGCGGCCACGTCGGCGCCGGTGGAGGCGATCACGCGCGCGGTGAACGTGGACGCGTTCATGCCGTGCTCGGCGGCGGACGTCCAGTAGGCGTCGACGGCCTTGACGTGCTTCGGGTCGGGCTCGCCGCGCCAGCGGATCATGAAGCGCTCGACGACGGACTCGGCCTTGTCGATCTCGCTCTGCGGGACCATGGGCTGGCCCTGGCCGCGGGCGGACTGGGCGACGTACGAGAGGGCCATCACGGCCGCGCGGGCGAGGTCGTCGCGGGCCTGCTCGACGGAGATGTCGAGGAGCGGTTTGAGGCCCCACACGGGCGCGAGCATGGCGAGCGCGGACTGGACGTCGACGCGGATGTCGCCGGAGTGCACGGGGATGGGGAAGGGCTCGGCGGCGGGCAGGCCGGGGTTGAAGGCGCCGTCGACGAGGAGACCCCAGACGTTGCCGAACGAGACCTGGCCGACGAGGTCCTCGATGTCGACGCCGCGGTAGCGGAGTGCGCCGCCTTCCTTGTCGGGTTCGGCGATCTCCGTCTCGAACGCGACGACTCCCTCGAGCCCGGGTACGAAGTCGGACATCAGGCGGCTCCTCTATCGATGATCGATCAACCGAATGGTGGTCGATGGTGGGAATTCAACAGTCGTCCAGCCCAAGAGTCTGTACGGTTCCGATGATGCGGGGAAGCGTGACATCCGGCACACTCCGCCGATCCGGCGACTCAGGGTTGACGGCACGCGGTGCCGGGCAAACTGAGGCGCTGCGGCAGGATGACCCTGTGACCGATCCCGCGACCGATCCCGCGACCGATTCTGTGAACGATCCTGTGACCGATCCTGTGAACGAGGGCCTGGACCCCGCCGACATGCGCGAGCAGTACCGCACCACGGAGCTCTCGGCGGCCGAGCTGGCGCCGGAGCCGATCGCGCAGTTCGCCCGCTGGTTCAAGGAGACCGCCGCGAGCCCGGCGATCCACGAGCCGAACGCGATGATCGTCTCCACGGCCACGCCCGACGGCCGGCCGTCCTCCCGGACGGTCCTGCTCAAGCACTACGACCGGGCCGGCTTCGTCTTCTTCACCAACTACGACTCCCGCAAGGGCGTGGAGCTGGCGGCCAACCCGTACGCCTCGCTGCTCTTCCCCTGGCACCCGCTGGCCCGCCAGGTCGTCGTCACGGGCCGCGCCGAGCGCGTCGGCCGTGACGAGACGGTCGCCTACTTCCGTACGCGCCCGCACGGCTCGCAGCTCGGCGCCTGGGCCAGCCGCCAGTCCTCGGTGATCGCCTCCCGCGCCGAGCTCCTCGCCCGTTACGAGGAACTGGCCGCCCGCTACCCGGCGGACGCCCAGGTCCCGGTCCCCCCGGAGTGGGGCGGGATCCGGGTCGTCCCGGACGCGGTCGAGTTCTGGCAGGGGCACGAGAACCGCCTCCACGACCGCCTCCGCTACGTCCGTGAAGAGGTCCGTGAAGAGGGGGGCGGCGGGGACGGCGAGACCTGGCGGGTGGAACGCCTGGCTCCGTGACCCTGGGGCCGGACGCGTCTGTTTCCGCGACGCAACATTTTCGGTGAAGGTGATGTGCTCTGCGTCACGTTCCAGTTGAATGGCCGCAGCATGGGGGGGTGCCGGGATGAGTGCTTTCACGGAGTCTGCGAGCGAGACCGCTTCCGTTCCCGGGGCGGGGGCCGATCTGCTGGCCGCGCTGCTCGACGGGATGGACGCGGCGCTCTGCGCCTTGGACGCCGACGGGACGATCACACACTGGAACCGCGAGGCCGAGCGGATCCTCGGCTGGTCCGCGGGGGAGGCCGTCGGGCGGCGCGGCTTCGAGGGGTGGGCCGCGCGCAGTGCCGACGCCGAGGAGACGCTGCGCCGGGTGATGGGCGCCATGACCGGCCCCGGCCGGCAGGTCCACGAGCTGGCGCTGCTCCGCAAGGACGGCGGCCGGGTGCTCGTACGGAGCCAGGCCGCGGGGGTACGGGGGGCGGACGGCAGCCCGGCGGGCGTGTACTGCGCGTTCAGCGAGGTGCACGTCCAGCTCGATCTGGAGCGGTCGGTGGCCCTCAGCGAGGCCCTGTTCGACGACGCCTCCTGGGGGGTCGTCCTCGTGGACGCCGATCTGCGTCCCGCCATGGTCAACGGCCACGCGGCCCGTGCCTTCGGGACGGCCCGTACGGCCCTGCTGGGGCGCCCGCTCGGTGACGTCGTCGTCCAGGGCGCGGAGGACTTGGAGGCGGCCCTCCAGCACGTCCTCGCGGAGGGCAGCCCGCCCGCGCCCGCGGAGGTGTGGGTGACGCTCCGGACGGCCGCGGGGGAGCGGCGCCGGTGCTGGAGCAGCGGTTTCCTGCTGCTGTCGTCGCCGATGGCGGAGGAGCCGGTGCCGCTGGGTGTGGCCTGGCTGTTCCAGGACGTGACGGAGGAGCGGCTCGCGGCGCGGGAGGCGGACCGGCTGCGGTTCCGCTGGAGTCAGCTGCACCGGGCGGGCGCGGCGGCGGCGGAGTGCGAGGACCCGGCGGAGGCGGCGACGGTGCTGCTCGACTTCGCGCTCGCCGGGTTCGCCGACCACGCCCTGGTGGACCGGATCGCGGGCGAGCGACGCCTGACCCGGGCCCTGGCGACCCCGGCGGGCGCCCCGGGGCCCGCCTCGCCGGTCGTGGGCGGCGGCATCCCGCTGCGGTACGGCCCGAGGCACCCGGCGCTCCAGGCCTGGGACCGGGTGGGCACGGTACGGGCGAGCGCGGGCCGCACAGCCGAGGTGTGGGCGGAGGCCCACCAGTGGCCGGGCGACGCGGCGCACGCGGTGTGCGTGGTGCTGCGTTCCCGGGGCCGGACCCTCGGCGTCCTGACCTTCCTGCGGGCCGCCTGCCGGGCGCCCTTCGAGCGGGAGGACGTGGTCTTCGCGGAGGCGGTGGCGTCGCGCGTGGCGGCGTCCCTGGACCTGGGGGAGACGCCTTCCGGCCTCGGGGCGGGATGAGGGCGGGGTACGAGGGAGACGGCGCGGTCGCGGAGAGGCCAGGGGTTACGAGGGGAGACAGCGGGGGCTACGAGGGGAGACCACGGGGGCCCGGAGAAGCCGGTAAATTCCCCACCGCCCGGCCCGCGATGTGATCGTATTCCCGCCATGACCGCTCTCCGCGACAAAGCCCGCCTCCTCCGCTCCCTCCACGTTCCCGGCAGCCCCCTGGTCCTGCCCAACGCCTGGGACGTCGCCTCCGCGCGCGTGGTCGCGGACGCCGGGGCCCTGGCCGTGGCGACCACCAGCGCGGGTGTCGCGTGGTCGCTCGGCCGTGGTGACGGCGACCATCTGGGCCGGGACGAGGCGCTGGCGGCCGTCGCCCGTGTCGCGGCGGCGGTCGACGTCCCGGTCACCGCCGACGTGGAGCGCGGCTACGCGCCCGACGCCGCCGGTGTGGCCGAGACCGTACGGGGTGTCCTCGCGGCGGGTGCCGTCGGCGTCAACCTGGAGGACAGCCTGCGCCCCGTGGCCGAGCAGGCCGAACGGATCGCGGCGGCGCGCGCCGCGGCGGACGCGGCCGGTGTCCCGCTGTTCGTCAACGCCCGGATCGACACCCACCGCCTGCCGCCGTCCGGCGACCGCGCGGCCTGGCTGGCGGAGACGCTGCTCCGGGCCCGCGCCTACGCGGCGGCCGGCGCGGACGGCATCTTCGTCCTCGGCGCCCTCGACGCGGCGACGGTCGGCCGCCTGGTCGCCGAGGCGCCGCTGCCCGTGAACGTCGCGGTCGGCCCGGACACGCTGTCGGTGTCCGAGCTGGCGGCGGCGGGGGCGGCCCGGGTGAGCGCGGGTTCGTCGATCGCGGAGGCGGCGTACGGCCTGGCCGGCCGAGCGGCCCGCGAACTCCTCGACCGGGGGACGACGACCGAACTGGAGGGCGGCGCCGAGTACACCACCCTCAACGCCCTGTTCCTGTCCTAGGGCGCGTCCGGCCCTGATCCGCCGGACACGCCTCAGTGCCGGTAGAAGATCCGGTCGCCGTACTCCGTCATCACGCGGCCGTTCCACTCGTGGCCGCCGTCGACGTTTCCGGAGCGCAGCAGCGGTGGCTCGATGCCGCGGCGTACGAGTTCCTCGGCGGCGGCGGCCATCGTGGCCTGCATGAGGGCGCTGGTGACGACGGTGGAGGCGGGGGCGAACGGGGCCTCGATGCCGTCGTGGGTGAGTTCGGCGTCGCCGACGGCGATACGGGAGTCGAGGACGATGTCGCAGTGGTCCTTGAGGTACGTCCCCGACACGTGCCGGGACTTGGTCTCCGTCGCGTATGCCACGGAGGTGACGCCGATGACGGTGAGGCCGAGCGCGCGGGCGTTCATCGCCATCTCGACGGGCAGGGCGTTGCGTCCGGAGAGGGAGACGATGATCAGGACGTCCCCGGCCTTGGCGGGGGAGGAGTCGAGGACCGCCGCGGCGAGGCCGTCGACGCGTTCGAGGGCGGAGCCGAGTGTCGCCGGCATGACGTCGACGCCGACGACGCCGGGGACGGCGAGCAGGTTCATGAGGGCGAATCCGCCGGCCCGGTAGACGACGTCCTGGGCGGCGAGGGAGGAGTGGCCCGCGCCGAACGCGAAGAGCCGGTTGCCGGCCGCGACGGCCTCGGCGATCGCGGTGCCCGCCGCGGCGATCTCGGCGGAGTCGCCGTCGCGGACCTGCTTGAGCAGGTCGATCGCGGCGTCGAAGAACTGTCCGGCCAGCTTGCTCTCGCCCGCGCTGTCGCCCATTCCAGAAGCTCCTTCTCGTCGCCGTCGTGTCGTGGTCGTGCCCTGGTCGCCGATCACGGTGCGGTCTGGACCATTGCTCTGTCAATACCGCCCTGCGGTCGGTGAGGCCCGGTTGTCCGCCCGATGCGTCAGTATTGGTGCAGGGCCAGCGCACGACTCATCGAGGGGCACGTATGTCCGGACTGATCGACACAACGGAGATGTATCTCCGCACCATCCTTGAGCTTGAGGAGGAAGGTGTGGTCCCCATGCGTGCCCGGATCGCCGAGCGGCTCGACCAGAGCGGTCCGACCGTGAGCCAGACGGTGGCCCGGATGGAGCGCGACGGTCTGGTGGCCGTCGCCAGCGACCGGCACCTGGAGCTCACGGACGAGGGCCGCCGCCTCGCCACCCGCGTCATGCGCAAGCACCGCCTCGCGGAGTGCCTGCTCGTCGACGTGATCGGCCTGGAGTGGGAGCAGGTGCACGCGGAGGCCTGCCGCTGGGAGCACGTGATGAGCGAGGCCGTGGAGCGGCGGGTCCTGGAGCTGCTGCGTCACCCGACGGAGTCGCCGTACGGAAACCCGATCCCGGGCCTTGAGGAGCTCGGTGAGAAGGCGGAGGCGGAGGCCTTCCTCGACGACTCGATGGTGTCCCTGGCGGAGCTGGACGCGAGCGGCGGCAAGACCGTGGTCGTGCGCCGGATCGGCGAGCCGATCCAGACGGACGCCCAGCTGATGTACACGCTGCGGAGGGCGGGCGTGCAGCCCGGCTCCGTGGTGTCGGTGACCGAGTCGGCCGGCGGCATCCTGGTGGGCAGCAGCGGCGAGGCCGCCGAGCTGGACGCGGACGTCGCGGCGCACGTGTTCGTCGCGAAGCGCTGACGCTGCCCGCAGCGAGCACGGAGCACGGAGCACGGAGCAGGAAGTACGGAGTGAGGGGCGCCCGGCGGGCGCCCCTCGCGCGTTCCCGGGCGGGCGGGGTCCGTCAGATGTACGGCGCGAGGACTCCCCACAGCCCCAGCGCGAGGATCGCGAGCGAGACGCCCCCGCCGAAGAGGAACTTCACGACGGTCGAGTAGAGCGGCTCCACGGCGGCGTTGCGCGAGGGGCGCTCCGGGTCGTAGACGACGTGGATCTCCGGGGTGGAGCGGTTGGCTCCGTAGCTGGTGGTGTGCTCGTTGCCGCTGGTGTCGGTGAACTTGTACCAGCTCGCCCGCTTGCCGTTCGGGTGGTAGTGGCGGGTGGCGGCGACCGTGATGCCGCGACGGCGGAGGACCGCCCGGTTCGTGACGCCGTCGAAGGCGAGGAAGGTGAGCGGTACTCCGATGATCAGCCCGAACAGCCCGCCGAACGCGGCCATGCCCATCCCGTCGCCGTGGGTCGAGCCGGTCCACCAGACGTAGCCGACGCAGGCCGCGAGGAAGGCCACGCCACCGGTCCACACCTGCCACACCTTGATCACGGCCCCGCGGTCCTCGGTCGTGACGAGGGCGCTTCCGGCCGGGTCCCGCCGCTCGGGCAGGGCGGCGGTCACGGCGGTGAGGAAGGCGGAGGTGGCGTACGCGTTGCCGCCCTGGAGCCGGCGGGTCACCCCGTCGGTCAGGACGATCGTCAGAGCCTTGTCGCCGTCCGGGCGGACCTCCTGGACGGCAGCCAGGGGGACGTGCGTGATCTCGCGGCCCTCCGTCATGGTCAGACGGTCGGGGCGGAGAACCGTGTACTGGTCCCCCTTGCTGAGGACTTGAGGACTGAGCATGCCTCGATTGACCCGTGCGGTGGCCGGTCGGTTGTAGGGGCGGACATCACGGATTCGCCACGGTTACGGGTGCGGTGACCCTCGTGCGCCCCGTTTACGCCGGAATGGCCACGCGCGCGCCCTCGTCGTGCCACGCTGGGCTGAGTGGGGCGCGATCGCGGGGAGGGGTGGGGTCATGCGGCGGAGTTTTCCGTGCGGATGCGGGCCGCCCCGGAAGACGACGGGGGCCGGAAGACGTAGGGGGCCGGAGGGCCAAGGGGGCCGGGCGGTGGAGAGCCCCGGCGCCCGAGGGCGCCGGGGCCTGTCCTCCCCAGTTCCGACCTGGAGCCCCGAGCTCTCAAGGTCGTCCCCGCCGGACCGATTTCCCCGAGCGGTCCGCCTCCCGTTGAAGATCTCCCCTCGGCAACGGGAGTCAATCCTTGAGCCCTGTCACTCGAACGAGGGGTGTTGGGTGGCAGGAGCGCATTTTCGAATGCGAGTTCGATAGTCTGGCGTGGTTCGACGGGAAGCAGAGGGGGTGCCAGGGATGGCGCGACGACTCGACGTCACCGGGGCCGACGGCGTACGGCTGGCGGCCTGGGACTTCACGCCCGGCCCCGGGTCGGCCGCAGCCCCGAGGATCGCCCGCCAGGCACCCCCGGGCCCGGCCCCCGGCCTCGTGCCGCAGCCGCCCGGACAGCCGGTCAGGCAGAGCGCGGGCCCCGCCGCCGTACCGCGGCCGCCCGCGACGCAGACAGCCGGTCCCGCCGCCGTACCGCGGCCGCCCGGGCAGGCCGCCGGTGCCGCCGCCGTACCGCAGCCCGCCCGGCAGGCCGCCGGTCCCGGCCCCGGACCGCTCGCGGCCCCCCAGGCTCCCGGCCCCGTCCTCCCCACGGCCCCGCAGGCCGCCGCCCCCGGTGTCTTACTCCTCCACGGTCTGATGGGGCATGCCGGGCACTGGGCCCCCGCCGTGCGGCGGCTCACCGGCGGGCACCGGGTCGTCGCGCTCGACCAGCGCGGGCACGGCGCGAGCGGGAAGCCCCCGGCGGGCTCCTTCACCCGCGAGGCGTATGTCGCCGACGCCGCGGCCGCCATCGAGCAGCTCGGCCTCGGCCCGGTCACCCTCGTCGGTCACTCCATGGGCGCCCTCACGGCCTGGCAGCTCGCCGCCGACCGCCCCGACCTGGTCCGGGCCCTCGTCATCTGCGACATGCGCGCCTCCGCCCTCGGCGCCGCCTCGCAGCGCGCCTGGCAGGACTGGTTCCGCAGCTGGCCCGCCCCCTTCCCGTCCCTCGACGCCGTCCGCCGCTGGTTCGGCGAGGAGGACGCCTGGGTGGAGCGCCCCAACCCCGCCAGGGGCGCCTTCTTCGCCGAGGTCATGACCGCGCACGCCGACGGCTGGCGCCCCGTCTTCGACCCGGCGCAGATGCTGACCTCCCGCGAGACCTGGGTGCACGACGCCCACTGGGACTCCCTCGCCCAGGTCCGCTGTCCGACCCTCGTCGTCCGGGGCCTCGACGGCGAACTGGGCCGCGCCGAGGCCCAGGAGATGGTCCGGGTGCTGCCCCACGGGGCGTACGCGGAGATTCCCGACGCCGGCCATCTCCTCCACTACGAGCACCCGGAGGCCTGGGCGGAGGCCGTCGAGCCCTTCCTGAACGGCGTCCTGACGCCGTAGCCGGCCGGTGCGGCGACCGGCGGGCGCGGCGGACCGGGCCATCCCGGCGAGAGGGCAAGCGGGGCGGACTCCGGCATTCCGGGCGACGGGCGCCCCCGCTGTCGGCAGGCACCGTATGGCCGGATACGGTCTCCCTCTCGCGGCGCGTCCGAGGTCTTCTCCGCGCCGCCTCAGAGAGGAATTGCATGCGCACATCCATGCTGCGGCGCCTGGCCACGGTGGCCACCGCGCTGGGGCTCACGTCGGCCGGCTTTCTCGGTGCGGGCGCGCCCGCGCAGGCTGCGATCAGCGACTGCCCGTCGGGCTACTTCTGCGCCTGGAAGACCGACAACGGCACCGGCACGATGTACAAGACGAACGTGAACGCTCCGACGCTCGGGACCTGGGACAACACGTTCCGCTCGGTCGTCAACCGCACGACCAAGGTCGCCTGCCTCTACGACGACCCGAACTACGGCGACGAGTACTCGGGCGCCAGTGTGATCCCCTCCAACCCCTCGGGCAGCGAGTGGGGCGGCCCCGGCAGCAACTCGATCAGCTCGGTGAAGCTCGTCTCCACCGACCGCGAGTGCGTCCTGCCCGCGTACCCCGAGTGGCACGCCTCGACCGCCCCCAAGGCGGCGGGCTTCGGCGACCTGAACGCCGACAAGAAGTCGGACGTCCTCGTCCGTGACCAGGCCGGACGCCTCTGGTTCCTGCCCGGCGACGGCTCGGGCACGCTCGTCGGCGCGGGCGGCTGGAACGTCATGAACGCCCTCACCCGGCACGGCGACCTCACCAGCGACGGCCGCGAGGACGTCATAGCCCGCGAGGCGGCCACCGGCAAGCTGTGGCTGTACCCGGGCACGGGTACGGGTGCGCTCGGCGCCCGCAAGCTCATCGGCAGCGGCGGCTGGAACGCCATGGACAAGATCACCGCGTTCGGTGACCTGTCCGGCGACGGCCGCTCGGACCTCCTCGCCGTCGAGAAGGCCACCGGCAAGCTGTGGCTGTACCCGGCCACCACGACGGGCACCCTCGGCGCCCGCAAGCTGATCGGCAGCGGCGGCTGGAACGTGATGAACACGCTGGTCGCGACCGGCGACATGAACGGCGACGGCCGGGCCGACCTGACCGCCCGCGAGGGCGCCACCGGCAAGCTGTGGTTCTACCCGGCCACGAGCACCGGCGGGCTCGGCGCCCGCGTCCTGATCGGCGCCGGCGGCTGGAACATCATGGCGACGATCCTCGCGGTCGGTGACATCAACGCCGACGGCCGCAACGACGTGGCGACGATCACCGGCAGCAGCTACTCCTCTGCCCAGTGCGCGGGCGAGGGCTGCCTGCTCCTCTACCCGGGCAAGGGCACGGGCGCGCTCTACCCGGGCTCGCTGGCGGACCTCAACTGGTGGGACCTGAACGGCGCGTTCTGACCCCGCTGGAGCGGTAAGTGAAGTGAGGGCCTCCACCCAGGACGGGTGGGGGCCCTCACGTCGTCACATGGCCGAGACGAAGACGGCCCAGGCGTCGGGGGAGACGGAGAAGGGGGGAGGGCGGTGTCCTTGGAGTCCCGGACGTGGACGGAGTCGCTTGACATCGTGCCCTCTTGGGTGCCCGCCACCGGTCACGCCCTCCGTCACGCGGGCGTTCACTTCGACGCCGTACGGATCGGCGGCTTCCTCGGTGAGGACGTGGCGTACCGGCTGATGGCGTTCACGGACTTCCAGGCGGGTCCGATCGTCCGCGAGGCGACGGGCGAGAAGAACTACTACTTCCTTCTGCCGCCGCAGACCGTCGCCGCGTTCGCGTGGCCGGCTCCGGCGCGGGCGCTCAGCCGGAACGGGCGCAGTGAGGCGTTCGTCGGGATTCCGGCGCTGCACGGGGTGACGTGGCCGCTCGACTGGAGGTCGCGGCCGACAATCGAAGATCCGTTCGTGGAACCGGAGTTGTTGCACCAGACGGTGAAGCGTGCGGTACGGTAACCGCAAAATCACGCTCCGTGAGATATGGAGCGGCCCTCGGGGGTGCTGGAACACACCCCGAGGGCCTTCATCACCAGTGGTCAAGCGAGGTCCACCAGAAATGCTTCGGCATGCTATCGCCCCGGTTCGTTGCTTCACGAAGGTCTCGAACAGTGTCGTGCGTCACCCGCGTCTGAACAGCGACGCGAAGCTTCTCCTTATCTACGTCCAGGGCCTCCCGGAGACCGCGAGCGTCAAGCCGCTCGGGGAGCACGCCACCGACCTGGGCATGCGGCCCCGGGCGTACCACAAGGCGAGGGAGTGCCTGACGGCGTGCGGGTACCTCCACGAGTGGAAGTGGCAGAGCCAGCGCGGGCGCTGGACGACCGAGCAGCTGCTCTCGAACGTCACCCTCACGCGTGAGGAGGCGAGCGGGGTCCGGGACGGGGTTCCGGCCGACTCTCCGGATGCCGACGCACCGACTTGCGGTTTTCTGGGGGCCCGAAAGCCGGGGACTCTTCCTCCGGTAGACAAAGACGGAGAGAAGACTTCTCCCCACCCACCCACCAAAGCGCACGCGCCGGACCCGACTTCGGCCCCGAGCCAGGAACCGGCCCCGCAGCCGGAAGCCGCCCCGAACCCGGAACCGGCCCCGGAGCCGGAAGCCGCCCCGAACCCGGAACCGGCCCCGCAGCCGGAAGCCGCCCCGGAGCCGCCCCCGGCCCCCGCGCCGGAAGCCGCCACCCCCTCCGACCTGACCCCCGAAGCCGTCGAAGCCGAGCGCGTGTTGCTCTCGCTCCGGCATCAGAGCCGGGACCTGCTGCTCGGCGTACGGGAGGCCCGTGGGCTGGCCGAGGCGGCGGCGGAGTGGCTGCGGAGGGGCGTGTCCGTCGCGGACCTGCGGCATGCGCTGACGGCCCATCTGCCCCGTGGCGGCGTCCGTTCGGCGGTGGGCTTCCTGCGGCACCGCCTGATCGAGAAGCTCCCGGCCGAGCCCCGGCCGGCCGCAACGGTCGCTCTCGCCGCTCCGCACGGCCACGCCGCCCCCGCGCCGGACGGGCGCCCCGCGCTGGTGACCTGTGAGGGCGAGGGGAGGAGCACCCACGTGTTCCGTCCCGCCGCCGGAGAGACCCTCTGCAGCCCCTGCCGCCAGGAGGCGGCCCGTCGGGCCCACCCGCACCTCCAGCAGCCCGCCAAGCCCCGGCCCGCCTGGCGTGACCTCGTCGCCGAGGTCGTCCAGGAGGGCGCGTACCCGCAGGTCCACGCGTGAGGAGCGCGGCTCGGGGGCTCGCCCGGCCGTTCGACGCGATACCCGTTGTGCTGCATTCCGTCCGATGGGCGCATCCATACCGCGCCCGAGGGCCTTGCTCGCAGAGGGGCTCCGTGTCCGGGGCTCCCCTGTGCGAAGGGAAACGCGTGCGTATCACTGACATCCAAGCGTGCGAGGTCCGGCCCGGACGGCTCGTCGAGTGGACGCTGAGCCCGGCCGCCGTGAAGGCGGCGGTGCGGACGGAGGACGCCCGGCCGCCGGCGTACATCCAGGAGATGCACATCCGCAGGGCCAAGCGCCTGCGGGACAAGGGGCTGTTCGTACCGACGTGGATCGGCATCGTCTTCGACATGCGCGGCCCCCTCGACCTCGACGTGCTCCAGGAGGCGCTGCGGGCCTGGACCGCGCGCCACGAGACGCTGCGCAGCGGGTTCCGCTGGGCCGGTGAGTCGGGAGACGAGCTGCGCCGGTTCACGCTCGACGCCGGAGAGGTGGCCCTGCACCGCGAGGACGCCGGTGACTTCCCGGACGGAGGCGAACTGTCGCGGCATCTGGAGAACCGCTTCCACACGGTCGCGGACGCACTGCGCTGGCCGAACCTGATCTACGCAGCGGTCCTCCGGGGTGACTCGACCAGCGTGTACATGGCCTTCGACCACAGCAACGTCGACGCCTACTCCCTCTTCCGGCTCCCCGCTGACGTGCACGAGCTGTACACGGCCGGGCTGGAGGGCCGGTCGCCGGAGGAGCCCGCCCCGGTGGCGAGCTACGTCGACTTCTGCGAGCTGGAACGGGCCGACGCGGACCGTGTCGTCGACGGGCATCCCGCCGTGTCGCACTGGAGGGAGTTCATCCAGCGGTGCGGCGGGCAGCTGCCGGGCTTCCCGCTGGACCTCGGACTGACGGCGGGCGAACCGCCGGCCCGGCAGCGGGTGCTGTGCGAGCCGCTCGCGGGCCCGTCAGAGGCGGCGGCGTTCGAGGCGTACTGCCGGCCGTACGGCGGGAGCCTGGCCGGGGTCCTCGCAGCGACCGCCCGGATCGTCGGTGAACTCGGCGGGCCCCAGGTGTACCGGACGGTGGTGCCGTTCCACACGCGGACGAAGTCGCGGTGGAGCGAATCGGTGGGCTGGTACGTGGGAGGCGTCCCGGTCGAGGTGGAGACCGACCTCTGCCGCACCTTCCCCGACGCGCTCCGGACGGTGCGCGCCGAGCTCAAGGCCCACCGGGCGCTCGCGAGTGTTCCCATGAACCGGGTGCTGAGCCTGCTCGGTGCGGACCAGACGACCGATCCGGACCTGTTCTCGGCCGTCTCCTACATCGACACCCGTGCGATCCCGGGCGCCGACCAGTGGTCCGAGCAGCGGGCCCACGGACTGATCCGGCCGTCCCACAGCGACCAGGTGTTCATGTGGGTGAACCGGCTGCCCGACGGGCTCTGGCTGACGAGCCGCTTCCCGGACACCGATGTGGCGGACAAGGTGATGCGGCTGTACACAGAGCGGTTGCGCGACCACATCACCTCGACAGTCTGACGCCCTGCGTCGGGCAACGCTCGCCCTGGCAGCGACCCGACGCACGTGCTCGTCGGTGGCGTGCTCGTACGTGGCGTGCTCAGGCCTTGCGGGCGAGGAGTTGGACCTCCTGGAACTGCCGGCGGTCGGTCGGCTCGGGCTCGCGGACCAGCCGGGCCACCTCGGTCAGGCCGGACTCGCGCAGCAGCGAGGCGAGGTGGTCGGGCGACCAGCGGTAGGCCGTCGCGACGGTGTGGTCGAAGGCCTGCGTCGGGTGGGACGGCCCGTCGGTCGCCGAGAAACAGATCAGAAGGTGGCCGCCGGGGGCCAGGACGCGGTGGAACTCCGCGAGGATCGGCGGGAGTTCGTGCGGCGGGGTGTGGATGACGGACCAGCGTGAGAGTACGCCGCCCAGCTCGCCGTCGGCGATGTCCAGCGCGGCCATCGAGCCCACGTCGAACCGCAGGCCCGGATAATCCTGCCGGGCCGACGTGATCATCACGGGAGAGGCGTCGACGCCGAAGGCCGACAGGCCGAGCTCGGCCAGATGAGCCGTGATGTGGCCGGGCCCGCACCCCAGGTCCGCGACCCGACCGCCCCCCTCCGCCCGTACGACCTCGGCGAAGGCGCCCAGGATCGCGCGGTCCAGGGGCCTGTCCCGCAGCGTGTCGCGGAACATCTCCACGTACGTGGCGGCGACGGCGTCGTAGGCCTCGGCGGTGGTACGGAGGGCATCGTGTTCGACCATGCCCGCGACAGTAGTCCCCGGCGCGGGGCGAGGCGACCGGCCGGTCGTCCGGGCTCCGGCCGGCTCAGGAACCCGGCTGGGTGCGGAAGTCGTGTACCGGGGAGACCTCGTACCGGGACGGGTCCGGGACCTTGGTGTTGCCCCGGAGGGCGGCGAACGGGGCGTCGATGACCGCGATCGCGGCGACCAGTCCCAGGGCCGCGCTGACGCCGCCGGACACGGCGTCGAGCAGGACCGGCGTCACGGCGGCCAGGGCGACGGCCAGGCGGAGCAGCATCCGGCCGTGCACGGACGGACGGAAGTACGGGCGGGGGCGTACCGGGCGGGCCCGTACACCCGGGGTGGTGGCACGCAGGTTCGCGGGGTCGGTCAGGTAGCGGTCGGTGTAGTCGAGGGCCGCGTAACCCCAGATCATCTCGCCGTCGTCGGCGATCGCGACCACCGGGTAGGCCGGGTGACCGTGCCGCCGCGCCACCGCAAGGACGGGCTCCCAGCGCTCGGGCCAGTAGATCCAGACGTGGCGGCCCTCGGTCCGGGGCCCGAAGACGGAGAGCTGCTTACGGGCGTGGTCGGGCCCGGTGAGGGCGCTGAGCAGCCCGTGCATGCCGTACCAGTCGCCCTTGGCGTCCCGGACCTTGAGGTGCTGGGCGTGTTCGAGGGGCGGATCGATGAGCTTGGTGCTCTTCTCGGACACGTTGCGCAGCCAGTGGGCGCCCGCCGACTCGAAGCGGACGGCCACCACGCGGCCGGCGAGGGCGTCCTCGGCGAGCAGCCGCTGCGGCTCGGGGAGCCGCCGTACGAGAAGGTTCTTCACCGTCAGGACGAGGACCACCAGGGTCCAGGGGACGAGCAGCAGGGCCGGGATGACCAGGACCGCCGGGTCGATCTCCTGGTAGGAGGCGTAGCGGAACACGGCCCAGGGCGCGAGGGCGACGAGCGTCATACCGGCCGTCAGGTACCAGTCGACGGGGTTGCGCGGCAGTACGGACGGCAGGTCCCGCATCGGCTCAGGAGCGGGCTCCGGCGGGCCGAGCGGCGGCTCGTTCCGGGTGAGCAGGGCCCACGCGCCGATGCAGGCCGCACCCGTGAAGAGTGCGGCGAGGACATCCCAACGGGCGCCGTCGGAGCGGTCGTAGACGAAGAGGAGGGCGACGGCGACGGCGGCGCAGAGGAGCGCGGCGGCGCGCAGGGCTTCGGTGACGGTGTGTCTGTCGGTCTGTCTCACGGGGGTCCTGAGGTTCGGCGGGGAGAAGATCGGGTCAACGTACCGAGCGCGGCCCTGCGGCCGGAAGCCCCGGCCACGCGCAGGTGCCGCCCTCACGTCACCCCGCCCTCGAAGGCACCCCGTCACCCCGTCAGCTTGAGGGTCTGTCCCGCACGCGTCGGGGAGATCAGAGGGGAGGGCCGGAGTGGAGGATCCGCTGGAAGAAGCGGTGGTCTCGCCATGCACCGTTGATGTACAGGTACTTCGGTGCGGTTCCGTATGGGTGGAAGCCTGCCTTCCTCAGGACCCGCTGCGATGCCAGGTTGTGCAGCTGCGTGCCCGCCTCCAAGCGGTGTAGGGCGAAGTCCCACCGAGCGCGGAGGCAGGCGCCTTCGACAGCCGCTGTAGCGAGACCGCGGCCGGTCCACTCACTGTCGGTCCAGTAGCCGACGCTCGCACTGCGCAGGGGTCCCAGAATGATCTTGGAGAGAGAGATCCCGCCGACGATCCTTCCGGTCTTCACCTCGACGAGCACCCAGGGCATGGACGTGCCTGCCCGGCGCTGTGCCAGCTGCTCCTTGATGCAGGACCGCTGCCCGACTTCGGTGTAGTACTCCTCCGGCCGGTCCGGCTCCCATGGCCGCAGGTAGCTGCGGTTTCGCAGCAGCGCCTGAGACAGGGAGCCGGCGTCTTCGAGAGCGGTCGGTCTCATTTCCACGCCGAGTTCCAGCAGCGTGGGAGTCGGCGCCGTCATGGGGTGGAGCCGGCGTGTGCCACCGGCTTCGCCGACCGCAGGTATTCGTCGAGGGACCGGCCGCAGCGCACGCGGAACCGTGCGACGGGTTGTGCGCGGTCGAGGTCGAGGACGATGGTCCGCTCCTCGGTCCAGCCCTGGAGGCGGAACTCGGCGTTCCCGATGTGCACGAGGCCGAAGCGGGGTTCACCCGCGATGCAGAGCGTGAGCCGTCCGTCCCGTACCTCGACGGAGCCCGGCAGGCTGTCGTCGGGGTCGGCTCCGGAGTCGTCCGACCAGTCGGGGAAGTTCGCGGGGATGTCGACCTGGCAGCGCAGGGCCAGTTGTTCGAAGGGCTGCAGGGGTACGGGCTCCCTGGCCATGAGGACATCGCTCCAGGGCAGCTCGTCGAGGAAGTCGGCCGGAAAGAGCGCCATGAGCTCCGGAGTCGGGACGGTGTCCACCACGAGGTGGATCCGTCGTTCGGCGCCCCGGTTCCTGGCTGTGTGGAGCCGGTCGAAGTCTGCGTACCAGAGGCGGCCCGCCTCCCAGTGGTACGTCTGGCCGTCCACGGTGAGCTCGGCGCCGGGCTGGGTCACGATGGGGATGTGCAGGCGCAGGAACCCCCAGGGGAAGTTGGTGTGCCCGTCGCTGTGCTCGTGGGTCTCCGCGCCGGGCCCGAGCGCCATGAGACGCGCGCTGTGCAGCGGGGCGGGAATGCCCGCCAGGACGTCGGCGTGGTAGGGGCACCGGTCGAGCACAGGGGTGTCGAGATGGTCCTCGAGTCCGGCGCCGCCGGGGTCGGTGCGCCGGACGTTTCCAGTGGGGCCTCGAAGAGGAATGATCTTCCAGTCGAAGGTGTCCTCCTCGCCCAACCCGTTCTGGTGGACCGGGCGGTTCGGGCGCCACGTGAGGTCGGCGAGGCCCTTCACCTCGGCTGCCAGCCGTGTGGCGTCGAAACTCAGGCCGAGGGGGGCCGCGGGCGGGAGGTGGTGCCATGTGGCGCCGGACGGACGCTCCGACGGACGTTCCAGCGGAGAGGACACGGGGGAGCCCTACCCTTCGGTAGATCGAGCTGACTGACGGGAGGCCGGAGTGTCGGCGGCCTCAGCTGCCTCTGGGCCTGCCTTGGGCGGGGTGACGCGCCAGGGTCGGTGCCGGCCGATGAGCGCGGCCGCTGCCAGCGCGGCGATTCCGGCGCTCGTGAACACCCAGTGCATGGGCATCCGGTCGGCCATGAGCCCTCCGACCGCCAGGCCGATCCCCTGGGTGGAAATCGAGCCGGCTCCCGTGAGCGTCATCGCGCGGCCTCTCAGCCCGGCGGGCACGCGTTCCACGTAGAGCTGGTCAAGGGGAAGTGCGAAGGCTGTTCCAGCGCCGCTGATGAGCAGCAGAGCCAGTGCCAGGGGCAGCGAGGGGGAGAAGGCGAAGAGGAGCAGAGGCGCACCTGCGAGGAGAAGGAGGGCGGGTACCCACCGGCTTCGCTCCTGAGGCCCCAGGAATCGGGCGACGGCCGCTTCGCCGATGACAGTGCCGACTGCGGGAAAGGCCAGGAGGAATCCGACGCTCTCGGGTCCTCCACCGAGCTCGGCGGCATAGGGCGCCGCGAGCCCCTCCGGCAGGACGATGAGGGCGGTCGGTATCCACTGGAGAAGCAGGAGGCGTCGCAACACAGGGTCGTTGAGGATGGACCGGTTGCCGCGGACTGTCTCGCGGATGATGCCCGATTCGCGGTGGGTGCCGCCGACGCTTGCCGGCCTCGGCCGTACGAACATCAGCACCATGGTGAGGGAGAAGGCAAACGTTGCCGCATCGACGAACAGTGTCGCTCTGGGCGTCAGGATGATCAGTAGGGCTCCGCCCAGACCGAAGCCGATTATCTGCCCGACTTGGATGGTTCCCGAGAACATGGACCTGGCGAGCGGATACCCGTTCATTCCGATGATGTCGGGGAGTATCACCTGCCTGGCGGCCCGGAACAAGGGGGACAGTGCCCCCGAGGCCGTGACCAGGACAAGAAGAACAGCGATGGGCATGCCGGGTATGGTCATGGCCAGAACACAGGCCATTCGGCTTGCGTCGCCGATCAGCATCAGCCGCCGGGCTGGAACCAGGTCTACGACCGCAGAAGCCAGGGCCGCCGTGAAGATCTGGGGCATGAAGCCCAGCGCGAATGTAATGGCGGCCATCAAGGCGGAATCGGTGCGGTCGAAAACAAGGACCGACAGGGCCACCTTGGTCAACACGTCGCCGAGAATAGACACGGTGTGTGCTGCAAAAAGGCCGCTGAATTCTCGATTGCGCAGAAGCTGGCCGTATGTGACGGTTCCGTCCATCATTCGGCCCTGTTGATCATGGGGCATCCTGCCACTGTCCGGTCGACCGGAGGCGGATCAGCCGTGCTGCCGCTGTCCGGTCTGATGGCGAGATGCACCCTCAATCCGCTGGGTGAAAGACCGCGGGAGGGATCGGGCACAACCTCGGCAGCCGAGGAAGGCGAGAGGTGGAAAGCGCGCGTGAGGAGAGCGGTCGCGAGCGTCATCTCGATCAGGCTCCACGACATTCCCATACAGATCAGAGGGCCCGCGCCGAACGGCATGTACGCGAACTGCGGGGCGGCGCTGCCGGAGCCGTCGGGCAGCCAGCGGTCCGGGTCGAATGCAAGCGGGTCGGGGAACCATCGGGCGTCCCGCTGCATCACGTACGCGGGGACCATCACCTTGGTGCCGGGCTCCAGCGTGTAGCCACCCAGCACCGTCTCGTGCAGGGCGTGGCGGGCGAACATCCAATTGGGCGGCCAGAGGCGGAGGGCCTCTCGAACCACCCTGGCGGTAAGGCCCAGCTGCTCGTAGTGATCACGCGTGAGGGGCCCGGACGTCGGAAGCACCGCCGCTGCCTCGGCCGCGACCATTCTCTGGATCTCCGGATGCCGTGTCAGCTCGTGGACGATCCATCCGAACCCGGCTGCCGACGTGTTCTCCGACGCGAGCAGGGTGGCCGCCAGCGTCTCGCGGATGACCGCGTCGGGCAGCACGCCGTGCCGGGCGGTGGGCTGCATCAGCACATCCACGAGGTCACCGGTCGCGCGCCGGCCCGCGGCCCGGCGAAGGTCCATGGCCTCGCTGATGGCCTGCTCAAGCGCGCGGTTGGCCCGTACGACCCGGCGATGACGCGGCAGCGGGAACCCGAGCGGCAGGGATACGGAGCTGCTGACGACCGGGGTCAGCGCATCGAAGAGGTCCCGCCCCAGGCCGGCCACCAGAGGCGCGTTCTCACCGAGGCAGAGCACGGCTCCTACCTTGGCCGTGAGCGCGCGCATACGATCGACGACATCGATTTCGCCACTTCCCCAAGAGGAAATCCCGCCGTCCAGCTCTGCGGCGATCCCGGGGATCTTCGCCTGCATCGAGGAGGGGCGCATGTGCCGCATGCGGGCAGCTCGTGATGAGGCCCACTGCTGCTTGGTCTCCGCATCGTCCTTCTGTTTGCGGTGGAGGAAGTCGACCTCGGCGCCGAAATCAGTGTTCGTGCGGGTGAGCACCTCCCCGGCCAGTGCCGGGTCGGCCACGACGACTATGTGGCGGTCAAACGACCAGATCGCGCCAAACCTGTCTGACATCTGCACCATGAACCCGAGGCGATCCTGGTCGTAAACGGGGCCGTTGCCGGCAAGGCGCCCGCCAAGCGGACCTGGCGGTCGGTTCATCGGCTCCTCCATGATGTGCATTGCAAGGCCCTCGGGCCGGGACGAGATAGCGCCTCGTCCCGGCCCGAGGTATTACCCGGATCGACCTCGGTGAGATCAGTACTTGTAGAAGCCGGCCAGGGCCGTCATCTTCGTGCGGCGGGCGATCGCGTACGAGACGGTCTTGAGCATGGCCATCGTTAGTACCTCTTTCATGAAGGTGGGTTCCACACGGCGGACATGTCGGCATGTGCCGCGTCCCGAAGAGAATTCCTCCGGTAACTCCTTGTGCACTCTCAGGCTGCCCCGGCGGGCCCTCCCCGTCCAGAGCGATCACGCTGCACTAAGCTGCGTGCAGGATCTTCCCTGGGGGGAAACAGTGGAAAATCGTACGCATGAGGACTTTGCCCGGTTGGGTAAAACGGAGATCGAAGTCTTTCGCTGGGCAGCACAAAATGGACATCTCGATGTC
Organism: Streptomyces sp. NPDC093795; assembly: GCF_044764665.1. NCBI lineage: Bacteria > Bacillati > Actinomycetota > Actinomycetes > Kitasatosporales > Streptomycetaceae > Streptomyces > Streptomyces sp. NPDC093795. The sequence goes on along the minus strand of NZ_JBIWIO010000001.1, from coordinate 710,610 downwards.
GATGGAGCGGCCCGAGACCTCGCCCTGGATGTCGAGGAAGTGCAGCAGGCCGCCGCCTCGCTCGGGGCCCGGCACCTGCTCCGGCCCCTGCCCGGAGACGCAGCGCGTGAGCGGCTCGTGCCTGTCGCACCGGAGAGTGCGGCAGCGATCATGTTCACCACCGCCGAGGCCGAGCTGCGCGGCCGGCTGGCACGCATCGACGAACTGAAGGGTGACTTCGACGTCCTGGGTTCGCTCTACGCCGAGACCCAACGCAGTCGGCGCAGGCACACGCCGATCCAGGAGGTGCACGGACTCGAATCCGCCACAGAGCTGCTCGAGAACGCGATCTCGGCCTGCCAGGTGGAAGTGCTGACCTGTGAACGCGGCAGGGACCTGCCGCCAGGGCGCAAGGAGCAGGCCAACGAGCGCGATCTGGCCCTCGCCCGGCGCGGCGTCCAGATGCGCACCCTCTACCGGCACTCCTCCCGCCACGAGGCCGCGACCCAGGACTACGTGAGCCATCTCGCCTCGTCGGGGGGCGAGGTCCGCACCCTGCCCGAGTTGTTCGGCAGACTGGTCGTCGTCGACCGGAAGGTCGCGTTCATCCCCCGCGCCGACGAGCACGAGGGCGTGGTCGTCGTCCAGGACCCGGCCACCGTCAGCTACCTGTGCGCAGTCTTCGACCACTCGTGGGTGCAGGCCACACCCCTCAACCCCGGCCACTTCGGAACGCCCGTCATCAAGACGGAGGCCGCGCAGGCGATCGTGCGACTGCTCACGGAGGGTATGAAGGACGAGATGATCGCCAGACGACTCGGCATGTCCTTGCGAACCTGCCGCAAGCACATCGCCGACGTCATGGAGAGCTTCCGGGCTGAGAGCCGATTCCAGCTCGGATACCTCATCCGGGCACGGCTGGGCGACCCCAAGCGCTCCAAGGCCGGAACGATCGACGTCGTTGTCGCCGCGGCCCTGTCCTCGGACGACTCGGACCAGTGATCACGGACCGCAACTGAGCTGGTCCGCACAAGCCGGCCCATCCGCGTCCAGGGCATGCCGCTGGACGCCACCCCGTCACCCCGTCGGTTCCGCCGACCGCAGGTACCAGACCTGTATCTCTCCCGTCTCGGCCGGGGCGACGGCCTCGGCGGGGCGCCGGGAGCCCTCGGTGAAGCCGAGGCGGGCGGGGACGGCGCCGCTGTTGACGTTCGCCGGGTCGTGGACGATCTCGACGCGATCGATGCCGGGGAGGCGGAAGGCCTGCTCGGCCATGGCACGGGCGGCCCGGGTGGCGATGCCACGGCCGGTGGCGGCGGGGTGCAGCCAGTAGCCGATCTCGCGGGTGTCGGCGGGGGTGTCCTCGTACCGGAGCAGCCCGCAGGCGCCGACGATGGCGCCGTCGAGGACGATCGCGTAGCTGTACTCCTCCCCGCTCGCCCACCGCCCGGCGCGGCCGGCCAGGAATTCGGTGGTGCGGTCGAAGTCGTGCTGGGCGACCCACGGCATCCAGGGGCGCAGGTGCGCGCACGACTCCTCGATGACCCGGAAGAGCTCCGGCAGGTCCGCCTCGGCGTCCCACGCGCGGAGCGTGAGGCCGTCGTCGAGGGTGATCACGCGCTGCGGCTGTGCGAGAGGGAGGGTCATGGAAGGGAGGATCGTACGCACCGGCTGGGCGGAGCAAGGGAATTCCGCCCCCACGCCGACGGCACCCCGCGCCGACGGCACCCGCGCCCCCCGGCCCTCCGTGACGCAGGTCACGTCCCCTCCGTGTCACGTCGCGGCGGCCCCGTTCCGTCCTGGGGGTGTAACCGACACGACAGACCACGATGGAGGAGCCCGCCATGAGCGCTCGCCTGAACATGTTCGAGAACCCGATCGCCGGCAAGGTCTGGAAGCACATCATCGCGGCCGGCAAGGCCCTCGAGGGTTCGTCCCTGCCCGCCGCGACGCAGGAGCTCGTGAAGATCCGCGCGAGCCAGATCAACGGCTGCGGCTTCTGCCTCGACATGCACACCAAGGACGCCACCGCCGCCGGTGAGAGCCCGCAGCGACTCCACATGGTCGCCGCCTGGCGCGAGGCCACCGTCTTCACCGACGCCGAGCGGGCGGCCCTCGAACTGACCGAGCAGGGCACCCGCCTCGCCGACGGCGGCCGGGTCACGGACGAGGCCTGGGCGAACGCCGCCAAGCACTACGACGACGAGCAGCTCGCCGCCCTCGTGGCCGCGATCGCCATCATCAACGCCTTCAACCGGGGCAACGCCATGATCCAGATGCCCGGCGGCGACTACAAGCCCGGCCAGTTCCACTGATCGCGACCCCCACCCCGTAACCGCCCTTCGCCGCAAAGGAACGTGCCATGAACCTCGCCCTGTGGATCGTCACCGGACTGCTCGCCCTCGCCTTCCTGGCCGGTGGCGGCTACAAGGTGGTCACGCCGAAGGCGAAGATCGCCGCCGCCGGGGCGAGCGGGCGATGGGTCGAGGACTTCAGCGCCGGGAGCGTCAAGGCCATCGGAGCCCTGGAGGCCCTCGCCGCCATAGGCCTGGTCCTCCCCGCCGTGCTCGACATCGCGCCGGGCCTGGTGCCGGTGGCCGCCCTCGGACTGCTGATCGTCATGGTGGGTGCGGCGATCACCCGGATCCGGCGGAACGAGCTGAAGCTCGTGGGGGTGGACGTCGTCTACATCGTCCTGATCGGCTTCGTGGTCTGGGGCCGCTTCGGCCCCGAGTCCTTCACCGGCTGAACCGGCGCAACAGGACGAACCACTTGGGCCCCGGCACGTGCCGGGGCCCACGGTCGTCCCTACCCCTTGCTCACCGCCGCCAGGATCTCCGGCAGCCGCTTCGCCGTACGCGGAGCCGCCACCTTCAGACCCGCCCACATGAGGAGCGCGCCGTACAGCGTCCCGGCCGGGAAGAGCAGCCAGAGCAGCGACTGCTTGTCGGAGAGGTGCAGGTACACCGTCCCGCCGATCAGCGGGGCGCACAGCAGCGGGGCCGTGAGCATGCCGCCGAGGATCGAGATCCAGGCGAGCCCGGCCTGCCCGGGCGCCACGTTCTTGTAGCCGCTGTCCTGCGGGATCGAGTACGGGAAGAGGGCCGAGGCCACCGTGCCCGTCGCCAGCATCGCGCCGAGCAGGGCGAACGCGAGACCCATGGCCTCCGCGAGCCGCGACCAGTCATCCAGGACGGCCGTCGTGAGCACCGTGACGAGCGTCGCGTACGGCAGGGTGACGGCGAGCAGCGCCAGGGCACGCGCGCGGAGTTCGGCGTACGCGTCGGCGGTCGTCGAGATGGTCTGGGCGACCATCCAGAACGCCGAGGAGTCCTGGCCGAACTGGTTGTACATCAGCATGCCGAGCATGCCGGACGCGAAGCACGCCCAGTAGATCGAGCCCGTGCCCTGGAAGGCGTTGAACAGCGGCACGATCAGGCCGAGGGCGAGCGAGGTCACCCAGGAGGCCTTCGTCTTCGGGTCGCGCCACATGTAGCGCAGGCTGCGCTCCATGACGGCGCCGTCCCGCCCGGCCGGCAGCATCCGGGCGAGCCGCCCTGTACCGGCGGACTTCTCGCGCGCGTCGGACGCGGCGCTGATGGTCGAGCCGTCCGGCTCGACCATCAGTCGCACCAGGCTCCGCTGCCACCAGTACATGAGTGCCACGAGCACGCCGGCGGTGAGCAGCAGCCGGACCGCCGCCGACACGTGGTCGCCCTCGCTCGCCGCGTCGACCGCGCCGATCGCGGCGGCGGGCGGCAGCCAGTCGACGACGGCCGCCACCGGTTCGAGCGCGGTGAGGCCGCCGGGCCGGGAGAGGCGCTGGGCGCCGAAGTTCACGAGCTGCATGCCGACCGCGATGACGAGGCCGCTGAGCAGCGCCAGGTCCCGGCCCTTACGGGAGGTGAGCAGCCGGATGTTGGCGGCGGCCACGGCCCGCGACAGGGCCACGCACAGGGCGACCGTGAGCGGGACGGCGACGACGGCGGCGACCGTGCCGGCCGCGCCGTGCGCGACGGAAAGCGCCGCGCCGAACGCCAGGAACAGGGTGAGGACGGGTCCGACGCCGACGAGGGAGGCCACGAACAGGGCCCGGATCAGCGGCCGGGGCCGCAGCGGCAGCATCACGAGCCGCGACGGGTCGAGGGTCTCGTCCCCGCCGGGCACGAACAGCGGCATCACCGCCCACGTGAGGGCGGTCAGCCCCGTCATGAGGACCGCGATGGTGTCGGCGTCGGCGCTGCCCCGCAGCAGCACGAAGGACAGCACCATTCCCGCGGCGAACACCAGCCCGAAGACGATCGAGACGATGTACGCGGCGGTCCGCCCGCCCGACTGCCGCAGCCCGTTCCGCAGCAGCGACAGCTTGAGCCGTACGAAGACGGACGTGAGCGACGGTACGGGGGAGGCGGCGGTGGTCGTCGGGGTGGTCGTCACGGCGCTCATCGCTGTGCCCCGCCGCCCAGCCAGTCCAGCGAGTCCCCGGCCGCCTCGCGCCCGTTCGCGCCGACCAGCTCCAGGAACGCGGCCTGGAGCGAGGGCGCCTCGCCCCGTACCTCGGCGAGCGGCCCCTGCGCCCGGATCTGGCCCGCCGCCATCACGGCGACCCAGTCGCACAGCGACTCGACCAGTTCCATGACGTGGCTGGAGAAGACGACCGTCGCGCCGGAGGCGGTGTACCGCTCCAGGACCCCGCGGATGGTCTGCGCCGAGACCGGGTCGACGCCCTCGAAGGGCTCGTCGAGGAAGAGGACCTCGGGGTTGTGGAGCAGCGCCGCCGCGAGCCCGATCTTCTTCCGCATGCCGGTCGAGTAGTCGACGACCAGCTTGTTCTGCGAGCCGGCCAGGTCGAGGACGTCGAGGAGCTGGGCGGCCCGCTTGTCGACCTCGGCGCCGGGAAGCCCCCGCAGCCGGCCGCTGTACGCGAGGAGTTCGCGGCCCGAGAGGCGCTCGAAGAGCCGCAGCCCCTCCGGCAGGATGCCGATCCGGGCCTTGACCTGGGCCACCGACTCCGGATCGGCCCACACGTCGTGCCCGGCGACCAGGATGCGGCCCTGGTCGGGGCGGAGCAGTCCGGTGATCATCGAGAGGGTGGTGGTCTTGCCGGCGCCGTTGGGCCCGACGAGGCCGATGAACCGGCCCGCGGGCAGGACCAGGTCGATCCCGTTCACCGCGATCTGCTGCCCGAATCGCTTCCACAAACCCTCGACGCGCACGGCGGGCGCCGCACCGTCGGCCGGTGCGGCGCCCGCCGTGTCGAACGCTCCGTCAAATGCCTGGTCAGGCATGGTCTTGTCATCCCCTAGGTCGTCCCCGTGTGTACGGGCCCCACCCTAAGGGCGGGCCCGCCGGGGCCCCAGGGTCACTGCGTCCGGCTTCTCGCCTCCGCCGCCTCCCGGCCGCACGCGTACGCGAGGGCGCTGATCAGCTCCTCCGCGTCGGGCAGCCAGCGGTTCGCCGGGGTGGGGCGCCGGGCCCACTGCACCGCGCCGCAGCCGCCGATCCGGGTGGGCGGGGCCGCCACGTAGTGCCCCTCGCCGCGCGTGACGAGATCGATGGAGGCGGGGACCCAGCCCAGCTTCCGGACGAGGTCCGGCACCTTCGCGGCCGCGCCGGGCAGCACGAAGAAGTACATCCGGCGGTCCGGGGTGCAGGTCACCGGGCCGAGCGTCAGCTCCATGCGCTCCATACGGGCCAGCGCCAGGAAACCGGCCGACTCGGGCACCTCGATCGCGTCGAACGTGCGGCCCGTCGGCAGCAGGATCGACGACCTCGGCTGCTTCGTCCACATCCGGCGCGCCCCGACCCCGCTGCCGGTCGCCTGGGTCGACCAGTCGGGCCTGACCGCGTGGGCGCCGGGCACGGCACACGCGTCCGCGCCGCAGGAGCAGCGCTCCCTGCCCTCGACGGCCTCCAACCAGGTCCCGGGAAACACGTCCCAGTGCCGCTCTTCCGCGTACCGCACGGCGCTGTCCAGCAGCTGCTCGCCCCGCTGCTTGGGGATCTGTGCGGCTTCCGTGACTCCGATGGTCTCTTCCACGGTGAACACAACTTCCCGCGCCACCTGGGGTTACGGGCGGGGCGCCGAGCGGTGTGAGGCATCGATCCTGCACGCGGGGCGCATCGGTGCACGAGCGGGGGCGCGCGGGGAGCCGGGGAGCGGGGGTGGGTACGCACAGGTGGGGCACCGGCGGTGAAGTCGCGGCCGACGTGTCCGGTTTCGCGTGTTCACATCGGCATTGACCGGATATTCGCCGGGCAGTGATCACTTCTCTTGATCACCGCACGGCCTCAGGGGGCACTCATGGCAGCCAGGCCACTCATCCCGCGTCAGCTCAACGAACGGCTCCAAGCGCTCATCCAGGAGGCGGCCTGTTCCAACGCCGGTCTCGCCCGCAGGGTCAACATGGTCGGCGCGGAGCGCGGCCTCGACCTGCGGTACGACAAGACGTCCGTGGCGCGCTGGCTGCGCGGGCAGCAGCCACGCGGGCGCGCCCCGGGGATCATCGCCGAGGCACTCGGCCGCAAACTGGGCCGCACGGTCACCATCGACGAGGTCGGCATGGCCAACGGGCGCAACCTCGCCGCGGGCGTGGGCCTCCAGTTCGCGCCGACCGTGCCCGGGGCGATCGAGCAGGTCTGCGAGCTGTGGCGCAGCGACGTCGGCCGCCGCGACTTCCTCTCCGGCTCCACGGTCGCGGCGTCCGCGCTCGTCGAGCCCAGCAGGGACTGGCTGATCACCGTCCCGGACGCGCATGTGGCACGGATGGCGGGGGCCCGCGTCGGGGTCGCGGACGTGGCGGCCGTACGGGAGATGACGGCCGCGCTCGTCGACCTCGACCGGCGGTTCGGCAGCGGGCACGTACGCCCGGTGGTCGTCCACTACCTCAACAGCGTCGTCTCGGGCATGCTGTCCGGTTCCTACCGGGAGGCGATCGGCCGGCAGCTGTTCGCGGCGGTCGCCCGACTGACCGAACTCGCCGGGTACATGGCGGTGGACACCGGTGAGCCGGGGCTCGCCCAGCGGTACTACATCCAGGCGCTGAGACTCACGCAGGCGGCCGGAGACCGGGGTTACGGCGGATACGTCCTCGCCGCCTCCATGAGCCATCTCGCGGCGCAGCTCGGAAACCCGCGGGAGATCGCCCAGTTGGCGCGGGCCGCGCAGGAAGGGGCGCGGGGGAAGGTGCCGCCGAGGGCGGAGGCGATGTTCTTCGCGGCGGAGGCGCGGGGGCACGCGCTGCTCGGGGACGTCCGCGCCTTCGAGGAGGCGGCCGGGCGTGCCGTACGGGCTCTGGAGCAGGCCGATCCGGAGGCGGGCGACGACCCGGCGTGGATCGCCCACTTCGACCAGGCGTACCTGGCGGACGAACTGGCGCACTGCTACCGGGACCTGGGGCAGGCGGAGGCGGCGGCGCGGGCGGCCGAGGAGTCGATCGCGGGGCACCCCGAGACGCGGGCGAGGCGGCGGGCGATCGGGCTCGCCCTGCTCGCCTCCGCGCAGGTCCAGCAGCGGGAGGTGGAGCAGGCCTGCCGGACGGGGACGCGGGCGCTCGAACTCCTCAGCACGCTGCGGTCGTCGCGGGGAGCGGAGTACCTGGAGGACCTGAGGGAGCGCCTGGAGCCGTACGCGGGGGAGCCCGTGGTGCGGGAGTTCGGGGCGCGGATGGCGCTGTACGCGGCGTAGTCCCAGGTGGGGGCCGCGAGGTGAAGGAAGGTTGTGTAACCGGGCTCACACGTGTGTGCGGAGCCCCGCGCGTACCCGGTAGCGTGGGCCGACGATGCCGTAGGTCCATCAGTAGGAGTCCCGGTGACGCAGAACGGACAGGGTCCGGAGCCGCAGTACCCGGCGGTGCCCCCCGCGCAGGACGGTCAAGGGGGAGCACAGCCGTGGGGTGGCGCCTGGGGTCCCGCCGGCGCCTCGCCGGGCGGACAGCCGCTGCCGCCCGCCCAGCCGCTGCCTCCTGAGGCGGCCCCGGGCGGCCCCGCCGACATGCAGTCCACCCAGTACCTGCCGCCGGTCCCGCCGCAGGGCGCGGCGCCGCAGCCCGGCTACGGCTACCCGGGCCCGGGCGGGCCCGGCGCCGCCGACATGCAGGCGACCCAGCACATCGCCCCGGTCGCGGGCGGCGGGATGCCGCAGGGGCCGGGCGGCATACCGCAGGGGCCGGGCGGGATGCCGTCGGCTGCGACTCCGCCGCCGGGGTACGGGTACCCGCCGCCGGTGGCGGCTCCGCAGCCCGGGTACGGGTATCCGCATCAGGCCGCGGGGGACATGCAGGCCACCCAGCACCTCGCGCCGGTGCCGCCGCCGCAGCAGGGCGGGGGCGCGGGCGGGCACACCCAGTTCCTGGGTACGGGACCGCTCCAGGCGCAGGGCCCCGGGCCCGCGGGCGCCTCGGACGCGACCCAGTACATCGCCCCCGTACCGGGGCAGGAGCCCGGCGAGCGGCAACCGCCCGCCGAGTTCGACAACCTCTTCCGTACGGAGGCCCCCCGGGCGCCTCAGCAGCCGCGGCAGCAACAGCCGCAGCCGCACGCGCAGGCGTACCAGCAGCCCGCCCCGGCCCCGTACCAGCAGCCGGCCCCCGCCCCGTACCAGCAGCAGCATCAGCCCCCGGCGCCCCCGCAGCAGTACGGCTACGACGGCGCCTACTACGACGGCGGCGAGCCCGAGCCGCCGCGCCGCAAGTCGCCGGTCGCCCTGATCGCCGCCGTCGTCGTCGGCTGCGCGGTCGTCGGCCTCGGCGCCGGCGCGTTCCTCAGCGGCGGGGACGAGAAGAAGGACCCCGAGGCGGACGGCCAGAAGGTGGCGGCGACCTCCTCCGTGCCGCCCACCAGCGAGGCGCCCACCGAGAAGCCGGCCGACCCGGCGGAGCCGCAGGCGCAGGAGCTGAGCAAGCTCCTCGCGACCAGCAGCAGCAGCCGTGACACGGTCATCAGCTCGGTCGAGTCCATCAAGCAGTGCAAGAACCTCGACAAGGCGGCCGCCGACCTGCGCGGCGCCGCCGACCAGCGCCGGGGCCTGGTCGCCAAGCTCCGGACGCTGTCGGTCGACAAGGTCCCGGACAACCCCGCGCTCACGGCGGCGCTCACCAAGGCGTGGCAGGCCTCGGCGTCCGCGGACGACCACTACGCGGCCTGGGCCGTCCAGATGAAGGGCAAGAAGGCCTGCAAGGACGGCAAGGCCCGCTCGACCAACCACCTGGTCGAGGCGAACAAGCAGAGCGGCACGGCCACCACCGCGAAGAAGGAGGCGGCCGCGCTGTGGAACCCGACCGCCTCCAAGTACGGCCTGGAGAAGCGAAGCTACTCCCAGCTCTGATGCTCGCAGCTAGGGGGCGCTGAGGACGGTCTCGCCGACGTCGACGAAGCCGGGCTTCTGCGCCACGAGCTGCCCCTGGCGGACCACCTGGAACGTCACCTCGTGGTTGACGATCCGGGGGAAGCCGGGGGCGCCGAGCAGGTCCTCGTACTTCCAGCGCAGGGTGGGGGTCAGGCCCCCGGTGTCGATCTCCTCGCCCCGGTCGAGGGCGTGGGCGATCTGCGTGGCCGTGACCCGGTCGGCATCGAGGGCCTCGACGACCTCCCTGAGGACCGTGTACGCGATCCACGTGGTCTGGACGCCGGCGTCGGCCGGGTCGACCCGGTTGTCTGCGAACGCGTGGTCCTGGATGACCTTGCGCATCGGCGCCCAGCTCTTGTCGGAGGCCTCCGGGTACCAGCCGGTGACGAACGCGCCCTCGAAGGGGCTGCGGGCGCCGCCGGTGCGGTCGATCACGGGCTGGCCGACGCTGCCGAGGACGGACGAGATCCGTACGGCGTCCGGCTTGCTGTCCGAGTCGCCGCTGTCGCTCTGGCTGCCGCCGTCGCCTTCCCCTGCGTCGGTGTCAGGGAGGCGGCGGAAGGAGTCGAAGAACGTCTGGGTGCGCTCCCCGAGGACGGCGGTGACGCAGCCGTCCTTGTCACCGGCCTTCTCGCGGGCCCGGTCGGCCTGCGCGGTGTACTCGGCCGCGTCCTCGACGGCCGGGATGTCGACGGCGCTCCGGTGACTGGCCTTGCGCAGACCGGAGTTGAGGAGCTCGGGAAGCTTGTCGCCGGCGAGCGTGTCCGGCCGGACGAGGGAGACGGTGCGGCAGGACTCGGCGAGCTGCATGCCGTGCCCGGCGATGAGGGAGGCGAGCCCGCCGTTGACGGGATAGGAGAGCGGGCTGGTGAACTCGTCCTCCGAGATGCCGTAGCCGCCGATGTACGGGATGCCGGCGGCCTCCAAGGGGGCCATGAAGGCGCGGCCGTTCTGGCTGTACGAGCCGACGACGGCGACCGCCTTCTCGCGGACGGCCCGGCGGGCGCAGGCCGCGGCGCCGGTGCTGGTGTTGTGTTCGTTACAGGTGAGGACGCGCAGTTCGTGGCCGTCGATCCCGCCCTGGGAGTTGATCCACCGGGCGTAGGCCTGCGCCATGGCGGGCATTCCGGGCATGTTGGTCGCCCGGGTCTGGTCGGGAGCCCACGTCATCACGGTGACGGGCTCCCTGGAGCCCCCCGTGGCCCCAGGGAGCACGCCACAGCCGGTGAGCAACGAGGCTCCCGTCGCCGCGGTCGTGACGTACGCGAGGAGTGAGGTCAGTCGCCTACCGGTCATGGCATGCACATTTCCGCCTCATGGGTAACGCGGGAGTGAGCATGGTTCAACGGTGGGTGACCTGAAGGTGAATTACAGGGGCTGCGAGGGGCGGACTCCGGTTACCGGACAAGGGAACGTACGATCGAAACGTGTCCAGTCCAGTCTCCGGTTCGGTGAACTCTTCCCGTCGCGGCCGTCGCTCCTCCACCATGGGCGGCATGCCGCTCAACGACATGCCGTGGTGGCGCTGGCGCAGCAACGTGCGCTCGGCGCTGCACATGCTCTCCGATCCCGGGTTCCACGAGACGACCTGGCTCGCCGGCCTCGACGGTTACGGCGACGTCACCGACGCCGTCTACCGACTCGTCGAGGACACCTGGCTCGACAACTGGTCCGCCGAGAAATACGTCGGCTCGATCTTCCGCGACACCGGCGAGGCCGCGCTCGTCGACGTCGCCGTCCTCCGGGTGCTGCGCATCATGCACCAGGTGGGGCCCGACGCCGCCGTCTCCGCGTACCTGGAGCACCCCGGGTGGCCCGAGGCCGTACGGGCCGCCCGCGAGGCCCACGTACACCTGGCCCGGGCCGACGGCGAGGACCCGGACACGCCGCCGCGCTCCCTGGACGTGCTCAGCATCATGACGCGTTCGTGAGGCGTTCCTGAGGCGTTCCGTCTGACGGACAGTGGGTGAACCGGCCCGCCCGGATATGGCAGGCTGACAGGATGACCGACCAGTACGTCCTCACCCTTTCCTGCCCGGACAAGCAGGGCATCGTGCACGCCGTGTCGAGCTACCTCTTCATCACGGGGTGCAACATCGAGGACAGCCAGCAGTTCGGAGACCGTGACACCGGTCTCTTCTTCATGCGGGTCCACTTCTCGGCCGAGGCCCCGGTGAACGTCGAGAAGCTGCGGGCCAGCTTCGCCGCGGTCGGCGACTCGTACGCGATGGACTGGCAGATCAACCGGGCCGACGAGCGCATGCGGGTCGTCCTCATGGTGTCGAAGTTCGGCCACTGCCTGAACGACCTGCTGTTCCGCTCGCGCATCGGCGCGCTGCCGGTCGAGATCGTCGCGGTCGTCTCCAACCACACCGACTTCGAGGAGCTCGTCGGCTCCTACGGGATCCCCTTCCGCCACATCCCGGTCACGAAGGACACGAAGGCGACGGCGGAGGCGGAGCTGCTGGAGCTCGTCCGCTCGGAGAACGTCGAGCTGGTCGTCCTCGCCCGCTACATGCAGGTCCTCTCCGACGACCTCTGCAAGCAGCTGTCCGGCCGGATCATCAACATCCACCACTCCTTCCTCCCCAGCTTCAAGGGCGCCAAGCCCTACCACCAGGCGCACACGCGCGGCGTGAAGCTGATCGGCGCGACGGCCCACTACGTGACGGCCGACCTCGACGAGGGCCCGATCATCGAGCAGGAGGTCGAGCGGGTGGGCCACGAGGTGACCCCCGACCAACTCGTCGCGGTGGGCCGCGACGTGGAGTGCCAGGCGCTGGCCCGCGCGGTCAAATGGCACGCGGAACGCCGAATCCTCCTGAACGGCCGCCGCACGGTCGTCTTCGCGTAACGCCCCACCCCCGCGTGGGCACACGGGGACGTGCGCGGGAGCTACAAGCGGCTCAGTGACGCCGCTGTTGCCAGGACGTCCCGGATGGCTTCCCGGTCGCCGTCCTGGCCTGCCGCCGCCTCCTCCGGCGACACGTGCCCGGCCACCAGCTGGCAGAACTCCACCCCGTCCATCGCCACCTGCGCCACCGCCAGCTCCGGCGACCCGACCGCCGCCGGGGAGTCGAGCGCGATGTACCAGTGACCCCCACCCGCACCCTCCACCTCCAGGTGGACCGAGCGGCCCGGCGCCCCCGCCGTGACCAGCTGCCGGGCCGGCGCCGCGAGGCCCGCGCGGCGGCGGTTCGCGAGCGCCCCCGGCAGCAGGCGGGCCGTCAGGTCGATCATGTCGTGCAGATGCGCGCCGCTCGGCGGCGCGTACGGATACGCCACCGCCTGCGCGATGTCGTCCGCGTGCACCCAGCACTCGAACGCCCGCTCAAGCAGCGAGTCCCGCAGCGGCAGCGCGAAGTCCTTGTAGGTGACCGTCAGGTCGGCCACCCCGCGCCCCGCGAACGAGACCGTCCGGATCAGCGTGTGGCTCTGCTCCCGCCAGGGCCCCCGCAGCGCCCGGTTCGGCGGCCGGTCGAGGCCCGACCAGAACGCCTCCGTCCGCTCCGCCGGCGACAACTCCGGCGTCCCCGCGCCCAGCGGATCGTCGAGCCCGAGCGCCGCCGACACCAGGCCGTCCACCGCCAACAGGTGCCCGATGACCCCCGCGACCGTCGACTTCCGCCGTACGATCCGCTCCTCCTCGTACCACTTGAGCCGTACCGGCGCGTGCCACTCCGACTCGCCGATGTCCCGCAGCAGCGCGTCGAGCCGCGCCGTCTCCGCGTCGTACGGCGTGACCCAGCCGGGGATCGGGATGCGCGCCGGGCGCCGGCCCAGGCAGCTCTCCAGGACCCGGGACCGCAGCAGCGGGTCGAGGTCCAGGTCCCGGTCCTCGTGCAGCAGCGCCACCGCGTCCCGCAGCCGCAGCGCCTCGTCCGCGCACGGCGCGCAGCTCGTGAGGTGGTCCTCGACGGCCCTGGTCTCCCCGGTCGAACACGCCGAGAGCGCCCACGCCCCGAGCAGGGACTTGAGCACACTGTGGGTGAGGACCGGCACCTCCGGTTCCGAAGCCTCCGAAGCCTCCGCGACCCCGGAGACCTCCGCGACCTCCGCCGTCAGGTCCGCGTGGTCGTCCGCCGCCCGGCGCGGCCCCGGCACCCACGGGGCGCGTGCGACGCCGTCCGCGTCGCCGTTCGCCCCCGTCACAGCGCCCGCCCGTAGCCCGGCGGCCCGCCGCCCTCGGGGTGCCGGGTGTTCGCCGAGGACAGCAACTGGAGGCCGAGGCGGAGGCGTCGCCGCGCCTCGTCCTCGGTGACGCCGAGGTCGGCGGCGGTCTGGCGGTAGTCCCGCCGCTGGAAGTACGCCAGTTCGAGCGCGGCCCTGAGCGGCGTCGGCATGGACGTCACGATGTAGTCGGCGCGGGCCGCGACCGACGCCCGGCGCACCTTCTGCTCCAGCTCCTCGACGGAGCCCCGGCCCGTCTCCGCGTACGCCGTCGCCTCGGCCTGCCGCAGCCGGTGCACGGCCTGCGACTGCGTCAGCCTGGCGATCCACCCGCGCATGCTGCCCTGCTTCGGGTCGTACGCGTCGGGGTTCTCCCAGATGTAGCCGAAGACCTCACGGGTGACCTGGTCGGCCGCGGCGTCGTCGTCGAGGACCCGGTGGGCGAGGCTGTGCACCAGCGAGGCGAACCGGTCGTACAGCTCGCCGAGCGCGGCGGCCTCCCCGCGCGCGAGCCGCTGCTGCATCCTGCGGTCCCAGCGCGGTGGTGTGTCCATCGCCATCCGACCCTCCGCCCCTCCCGGCTCCCTCCGGCACCCCGGCTCCCCGGTTCTCCTCCAACGTAGTGCGCCGTACCGACAACGCACGACTGTTTGCCGCAAGTGCGCCCTTGACGTGGATCCGGGTGGTAAGGAACGCGTCATCCTCCGCCCCGGTGGTTTCGGAGGTGCGGGGCGGGGCAGGCGGCGTCCGTGACGACGATCGAGGTCGACGAGAACGAGTACGGCTCCTGGACGCTGTTCCGCGTGCGGGGGGAACTGGACCTGGTCACCTCCCCCCGTATACGTCGCCGCGTCCACGACGTGGTCGCGGGCGGCCGCCACGATCTCGTGCTCGATCTGTCCGCCGTCCGGTTCTGCGACTCCAGCGGCGTTGGCATGCTGATCGCCGCCCGCAGGCTGCTGCGTTCCTGCGGCGGCCGGCTCCGCCTCGTCCTGCCCGAGGACCGGGAGGGTCACGTCGGCCGGGTGCTCGCCGCGCTCGGCGTCCGGCGCCTCTTCGAGGTGTACGAGGACGGGGCGGCGGCGCTCACGGGGAAGGATCCCCTGCCCGTCGAGCTGCCCTCGCCCGCCAGCCCCGGTGACGACGCCGCGGAGGCCGACCCGGCCGGTGTCACCCGGGCGGACCTCCTCACGACCGGCCTCAGTCCGAGCGGCTCCGGTCCGACGGGCTTCAGCGCGACCGGCCACAGTCCGACCGGCCACAGTCCGACCGGCCTCAGTCCGACGACCGGCCTCGGTCCGACGGACCGAATCGTTCCCTGAGCTTGTACTTGAGCACCTTCCGCAGGGTCTCGTTGCGGGGGAGCGCGTCCACCACCTCCAGCTGTTCCGGCAGCTTGTGGACGGAGAGGCCCGCCTCCCGCAGGAAGGCCGTCACCGCCGGAAGGGTCAGCGGGGCGGCCCCCGGCGGCTGTTCGACGACCGCGCAGACGCGTTCGCCGCGCTCGGCGTCCGGGAGGCCTATGACGGCCGTGTCGCCCACGTCCGGATGCTCGTGGAGGAGGTCCTCGATCTCCTTGGCCGAGATGTTCTCTCCCTTGCGGATGATGATGTCCTTCACGCGTCCGGTGAGGACGAGGTGCCCGTCCGGGGTCAGATGTCCGACGTCCCCGGTGACGAGGAAGCCGTCCTCGTCGAACGCGGCGGCCGTCTGGGCCGGGTCCAGATAGCCCCGGCAGACGGCCTCGCCGCGCAGCCGGACCTCCCCGGCGCCGGTGATCCGGATCTCCATGCCGGCCGGCGGACGGCCCTCGGTGGTCGCGAGGTTCTCCGGGGTGTCGTCGGGATCGCCCATCGTGATCATGGGGACCTCCGTCATGCCGTACCCGTGGGTGAGCTGGCAGCCCAGCTCCTTCCGTACGGCGTGGTAGATCTCCGGCGGTTTCGGCGCCCCGCCGCCCGCGAGCAGCCGCAGGGTGGGGATGACCGGCTCCTCGGGCTGTCTGCGCTGCTCGGCGAGGAACATCGCGTAGAAGGCGGTGGATCCGCCGGCCACGGTCACCCCGTGCCGCCGGTACTCGTCCAGGGCGTCCGGCAGCGCGAACTGTTCGAACATCACCGCCGGGAACCCGTAGAGCAGCAGCATCACCGTGTAGTCGGGCCCGGCGATGTGCGCGTACGGGAAGGCCATCGAGCCGACGTCGTCGGCGGTGAGCCGGAGCGCGTGCGCGAGGCAGGAGCCGCCGGCGAGGAGCGAGCGGTCCGTGTGCAGGACGCCCTTGGGGTCGGAGGTCGTGCCGGAGGTCCAGTAGATCCAGCGGACGTCGGTGCCGGAGGCGGGCGGCGGGGGCAGCACGGCCGGGTCGCCGTCGGGAAGGGACGCGTACGCCTCGAACACGTGGTGCGCGCCGAGCCGCCGGGCCATCGCGGTGTGGTCGAATCCGCGCCATTCTCCGGGGACGGCGAAGAACTCGGCCTTGGCCTCGCGCAGCGCGAAACCGACCTCCTTGTCCCGGTAGAAGGGGATGACCGGCGTCTGTACGGCTCCGATGCGGGCGAGCGCGAAGGAGAGCACGGCGGTCTCGATCCGGGTGGGCAGCTGCCAGGCGACGACCGTTCCGGGGCGCACGCCCATGGCGTACAGGCCGGCGGCGCAGCGCTCGGCGCGGTCGCGGAGCCCGCCGAAGGTGAGGACGCGGTCGCCCTGGAGGAGGACGGGCCGCTCGGGGGTGAGCGCGGCACGCCGCTCGACGAGCTCCCAGAGCGTGCGGGACCCGCCCAGGGCGTGGGCGACTCGGTTCACGTCTTCGGTCACGGCGACGCCTCCTGTAACTGACTGCCCGTCAGATCGTGCGGAGAGCGTAGAGGGCCGGTCCTTGTCGGTCCAGGGGTGCGGGGCTAGCCTGATGTGCGGTCCGTATCTGACGGGTCATCAGAAAATGGAGGGGTCATGACGGAACTGCCCCGCATCATCAGCGTCGACGACCACGTGATCGAGCCGGCCCACCTCTTCGACATCTGGCTCCCGAAGAAGTACCGCGACCGTGGCCCCCGGCCCCTCACGGCCGGTATCGGCGAGCTCGCGTACGTCGCCGGCAAGTACCAGATCACGATGGACCCCGAGGGGCCGCCGACCGACTGGTGGATCTACGAGGACCTCAAGTTCCCGTACAAGCGGAACATCGCCGCCGTCGGCTTCGACCGCGACGACATGACCCTGGAGGGGATCACCAGGGAGGAGATGCGGCGCGGCTGCTGGGACCCGGCCGCCCGCCTCGAGGACATGGACCTCAACCACGTCGAGGCCTCCCTCTGCTTCCCCACCTTCCCCCGCTTCTGCGGCCAGACCTTCGCCGAGGCCCACGACAAGGAGGTCGCCCTCGCCTGCGTCCGCGCCTACAACGACTGGATGGTCGAGGAGTGGTGCGGCGACAGCGGCGGCCGGCTCATCCCGCTCTGCATCATCCCGCTGTGGGACATCGACCTCGCCGTGGCCGAGATCCGGCGCAACGCCGCCCGGGGCGTCAAGGCCGTCACCTTCTCCGAGATCCCCACCCACCTCGGACTCCCCTCGATCCACTCCGGCTACTGGGACCCCTTCTTCGCCGTCTGCCAGGAGACCGGAACGGTGGTGAACATGCATATTGGATCCAGTAGCCAAATGCCGGCCGCCTCCCCCGACGCCCCGCCCGCCGTCCAGGCCTCCCTCAGCTTCAACAACGCGATGGCCTCGATGATGGACTTCCTCTTCTCCGGCGTCCTGGTCAAGTTCCCGACGCTCAAGCTCGCCTACAGCGAGGGCCAGATGGGCTGGATCCCGTACGCCCTCGAACGCGCCGACGACGTCTGGGAGGAGCACCGCGCCTGGGGCGGCGTCCGCGACCTGATCCCCGAGCCCCCGTCCACGTACTACTACCGGCAGATCTTCTGCTGCTTCTTCCGCGACAAGCACGGCATCGCCTCCCTGGACGTCGTGGGGAGGGACAACGCCACCTTCGAGACCGACTACCCGCACGTCGACTCGACCTTCCCGCACACCAAGGAGGTCGCCCTCGACCACGTCCAGGGCCTCGACGACGAGACCGTCTACAAGCTGATGCGGGGCAACGCCATCCGCATGCTCGATCTGGGCATTGTCTGATGGACCTGACCTGCACCGACGAGGAGGAGGAGTTCCGCGCCCGGCTGCGGGAATGGCTCACCGCGACCCTGCCCGGCCTCCCGCCGAAACCCGACCCGCTCGACTGGCCCGCCCGCCGCGCCTACGACTGCGGCTGGCAGCGCAGGCTGTACGACGCCGGGTACGCCGACACCCACTGGGACGCGTCCCCCACCCAGCGGCTGATCTTCCTGGAGGAGACCGAACTCGCCGGCGCGCCCTACGTCGGCGCCAACTTCGTGGGCCTCCTCCACGCGGGCCCGACCATCGCCGCCGAGGGCACGGCCGAACAGCGCGCGCGGTGGCTGCCGCCGATCCTGCGCGGCGACGAGGTCTGGTGCCAGGGCTTCAGCGAGCCGGACGCGGGCTCCGACCTGGCATCGCTGCGGACGAGGGCGGTACGGGACGGGGACACGTACGTCGTCACCGGCTCCAAGATCTGGACCTCGCACGCCGAGGTCGCCGACTGGTGCGAGCTGCTGGTACGGACGGACCCGGCGGCGACGTCCAAGCACCGGGGCATCAGCTGGCTCGCCATGCCCATGGACGCGCCGGGCATCACCGTACGGCCGCTGCGCACCCTCGCGGGCTCGACGGAGTTCGCCGAGGTCTTCCTCGACGAGGTGCGGGTGCCCGTCGAGAACCGCGTCGGTGACGAGAACGACGGCTGGCGGGTCACCATGGTGACCCTCTCCTTCGAACGCGGCACCGCCTTCGTCGGCGAAGTCGTCGCCTGCCGCCGCCTCCTCGGCGAACTCGCCCGTACGGCCAGGAAGAACGGCACCTGGGACGACGCCGTCCTGCGGCGACGGCTCGGCAGGCTCTCCGCCGAGTTCCAGGCGCTGTGGCGGCTCGTCCAGGCCAACGTCAGCGAGGCTCAGGCCACCGGCGGAGTGCCCGGCGCGGGCGGCTCCGTCTTCAAGCTGCACTACTCCCACGCCCGCCAGGAGCTGTACGAGGCCGCCGCCGCCGTCCTCGGCCCCGACGCGCTCGACCTGGACCGCGACTGGACCCTGGACCGGCTCTCCTCGCTCTCGTACACGATCGCGGCCGGCACCTCCCAGATCCAGCGCAACATCGTCGCCGAGCGCATCCTCGGCCTGCCGAAGGGCCGGTGACCCCCGCCATGGACTTCCGACTCACCGAGGATCAGCGTGACCTGCGCCGGGGCGTACGCGAACTCCTCGCGCGCCTCTTCGACCGGGAGGCGCTCCGGGCGGCCGTCGACGCGGGCGGGCGGCTGGACCGGGAGCTGTGGCGGGCGCTCGGCGTCGCCGGGCTCTTCGCGCTGCGGCTGCCGGAGGAGGAGGGCGGGGTGGGGCTCGGACTGCCGGAGGCGGTGCTTGTGTTCGAGGAGGTGGGGAGGGGGTTGGTGCCGGGGCCGGTGGTCGCGACGCATGTGGCGGCGGGGAGTGTGCGGGGTGCGGCGGAGGGGGCGGTGGTGGTGACCGAGGCTTCGGAGGGGCTGGTCCCTTGGCTGGACGAGGCGGATGTGGTCGTCGGTGACGTTTCGGGAGCCGTGCCCGTGCGGTCGGTGGATCCGCTGACGCCCCTGCATCGGGTGCGGGGGCTCGGGGGCGCCGTAGGCGCGGGGGGCGACGCGGCCGTGCTGCTCACCGCCGCCGAGCAGGTCGGGAGTGCTGGGCGGACCACCGGGGCGGCCGTCGCCTACGCGCGGGAGCGGGAGCAGTTCGGGGAGGTCATCGGGGGGTTCCAGGCCGTGAAGCATCTCTGTGCCGGGATGCTCGTGCGGGCCGAGCTCGCCCGGGCCGCCGTGCGGGCCGCCTCCCTCACCGCCGACCCCGTCGAGATCGCCGGGGCCAAGCTGCTCGCCGACGAGGCCGCGATCGGGAACGCCCGTGACTGCCTCCAGGTGTACGGCGGCATGGGCTTCACCTGGGAGGCGGACGTCCATCTGCATCTGAAACGGGCCTGGGTACGGGCGGAGCTGAGGCTGCCCGCCGCGCGGGCCGAGGAGACGGTGGCCGCCGCCCTGTAGCGTTCCGCGCCGGGCAGGTCACGGAACGTCGATATCGGGTTGTGTCCTTCGGCGGGGTCGTCACGGCCCGGAGTCGGCCTCCGGCTCCGGTACGCTCCGTGGGATGCGAGTGCTCGTTGGCCCGGATCGTCCCGGTGTCGCCCCCGAGGTGACCCCGGCTCCGGGAATGCCCGCCGCTCGCGCCCGGCGTTCGACTACCCGCAGAGTGCGTCGCACAGTATGGACCATGCGTACTCCTTCGCGCTGGAATATGCCCGAAGCGCTTGTTGCGGTGACTGTACGTCAACCATGCTGTCCCGTAAGGGAATCACGTTCCGTGAAGGTGTGTCCGCCGGTTCGGATGGTGTGAGCGGTGCAGGTGCTTCAGGTGCAGTTGGAGGTCGGGCCGGACCCGGCAGAGGTGGGGCGAGCCCGGAGGTGGGCCCGGTCACGGCTCGCCGGCTCGGGCATAGGCGATGACGAGCCGCTGGCCGAGACGCTGGTGCTGCTCATCTCGGAGCTGGTGACCAACGCCGTGGTGCACACCGGCTGCCCGGCCGTGCTGCGGATGCTGTTCGCGGCGGAGGGCGGGGTGCGGGTGGAGGTGGCCGACGCGAGCGACTGCCCGCCGCGGCCCCGGCACGCGGAGGGCGAGGACACCAACGGGCGCGGCCTGGAGCTGGTGGACGGCCTCGCGGACCGGTGGGGCTGGCAGCCCGAGGGGGCGGGCAAGAGCATCTGGTGCGAGGTGGACCGGGCTTCGGCCCCCGCGTCGTCCCCGCCCCCGCTGCTTTCCGTGCCTTCCGTGTCTTCCCCGACCCCGGTGCCCGCGCCGGTCCCTGGGGTGACGGTGACTCCAGGGGCTCCGGGGACTTCCGTGTCACCCGGCCGGGTGCCCTGTTGACGTTTCGTGGCGTTTTGCCCACCCTGGGGTGAGCGATTCGTGGTGAGGGGAGCCGAGGGCCGTGTGCCCTCGGCGTGTGCGGGTCGTGGCTGGGTGGCGGCGGCCGTGCCGTGCTCGGGGCGCGCGCGAGCGCGCCGCCGCCCGTAAGTCCTCGGAGAGCCTGAGCTCCCGGAGGCTCCAAGTCCTCAGAGGACCGCGACCGGCGCCACCGGTGTGCCGGTGGCGCCGACGAACGGCTCGGGCATCGCGGAGAGCAGGAACGCGTACCGCCGAAGTTGTGCACAGGCTGTGGACAGAGTTTCGAGATTCCAGTTCTGCCCCTGGAGCATCCCCATCTCGACCAGGTCGAGGGCGTGCACGGGCAGCCACAGGTCCTCGATCTCCGGCGGGAAGATCTCGAAGGTGAGCGTGTCGTTGGCGACGGCCGCGACGTCATGGGCGTGGAACCACTCCGGCGTCCGGACCGAGAGGCCGGGGGACGGGAAGGCGTACCCGTGCCGGTCGCCCGCCAGGTACGACTGCATCTGACCCGTCCGTACGAGCACGATGTCGCCGGACCGGACGGTGACCCCGCCGAAGTCGGCCGCCTCGTCCAGGTCTTCCGGGGTGACCGCGTGGTCACCGGGCAGCCGGTCCACGCCCTTCGCGGCGGCCACGTCCAGGAGGACCCCACGGCTCACGAGGTGCCGGGCGGTGTGGATGCCGCTGAACTCGGAGCGGCCGTGCGGGGTGATGGAGGCGGCGGGGCGGCCGTTGTAGATGCGGCCCGAGTGCGAGGCGTGGGTCAGGGCGTCCCAGTGGGTGCCGGCCTGGAGGCCGAGGGTCACGGCGTCGTCGCTGGTGGCGACCGTGCCGGGGCCGAAGAGCTCCTGATTGATCTGGACCATGACGTGGAGCGGGTTGACCCGGCCGGGGATCATGCCGGTCTGCACGCCGTCCTGCTTGAGGTCGACGGCGAGCGGGATCCGGAGGCCGGTGCGGACGGTGGCGACGGCGTCCCGTACGACCTCGTCGGTGACGAGGTTGAGCGTGCCGATCTCGTCGTCCTGGCCCCAGCGGCCCCAGTTGTTGACGCGCTTGGCGATCTCGTGGAATGCGGCGGGCAGAGACATCGGGGCCTCCGGGGTCTTGTGGACCGGTATCTGACGGACCGTAGAATCCTGACGACGAACGAATCTAACGGACCGTCAGAAAATGCGGGAAGGGGCCGGGCGTGGGGAACTTCTTGGCTGACAAGGTCGTCGCCGTGACGGGCGCGGGGCGGGGCATCGGCCGCGCCGTCGCCCTCGCGTGCGCGGCGGAGGGCGCGAGGGTCGTCGTCAACGACTACGGCGTGTCGATCGAGGGCGGGGAACCGACCTCCGAGATCGCGCTCGCCGTGGTCAAGGAGATCGAGGCGGCGGGGGGTACGGCCGTCGCCGTCGCCGACGACATCTCGACGATGGCGGGCGGGCAGCGGGTCGTCGACGTCGCGCTCGCGGAGTACGGGCGGATCGACGGGGTCGTGTGCGTCGCCGGGATCCTG
Organism: Streptomyces sp. NPDC093795; assembly: GCF_044764665.1. Classification (NCBI taxonomy): domain Bacteria; kingdom Bacillati; phylum Actinomycetota; class Actinomycetes; order Kitasatosporales; family Streptomycetaceae; genus Streptomyces; species Streptomyces sp. NPDC093795. The sequence continues at coordinate 688,550 of NZ_JBIWIO010000001.1, read as the reverse complement.
CGCGAACGGATGCTCTTCAACATGTCCGAGGAGGAGTGGGACCCCGTCGTCGCGACCCATCTGAAAGGCACGTTCACGGTCTTCCGGGCCGCGTCGGCGGTGATGCGGCGGCAGGGCGCCGGGACGCTGATCGGCTTCACGAGCGGCAACCACCAGGGGTCGGTGGCCCAGGCCAACTACTCGGCGGCGAAGGGCGGGATCATCTCGCTGGTACGGAGCGCGGCCCTCGGGCTGCACAAGTACGGGGTGACGGCGAACGCGGTGGCGCCGGTGGCGCGTACCCGGATGTCCGCGAACGTGCCCATGGAGCTGGCGGAGATCGGGGAACCGGAGGACGTGGCGGCGCTCGTCGTCTACCTGCTCTCCGAGCGGGCCCGGGAGGAGAGGATCACCGGGCAGGTGTACACGATCGCGGGCCCCAAGATCGCGGTGTGGGCGCAGCCGAGGGAACTGCGGGCGGGGTACGCGGAGGGCGGCGCGTGGACGCCGGAACGGATCGCGGACTTCCTGCCGGGGACGGTGGGGGTGGATCCGATGCCGATGCTGGCGCGCCTTGAGGAGATGGCCAGGGCGGCGGCCGAGGGCGCTCGCCCGAACGCGGCCGAGGCTGCCCGGCCGAACGTGGCCGAGGGTGCCCGGCCGAACGTGGCCGAGGGCGCCCGGCCGAACGTGGGTCAGGAGAACGGTTCATGAGGGGCGTGGTGTTCGACGGGAAGAAGGTCCAGGTCGTCGACGACCTGGAGGTGCGGCCCCCCGGCCCCGGCGAGGTGCTTGTCGCCGTCGCCGCCGCCGGTCTCTGCCACAGCGATCTGTCCGTCGTCGACGGGACCATCCCCTTCCCCCCGCCCGTCGTCCTCGGCCACGAGGGCGCCGGCGTCGTCGAGGCGGTCGGCCCCGGCGTCACCCACGTCGGCCCCGGCGACCACGTCGCCCTCTCCACCCTCGCGAACTGCGGCGCCTGCGCCGACTGCGACCGGGGGCGGCCCACGATGTGCCGCAAGGCCATCGGGATGCCCGGGCAGCCGTTCTCGCGCGGCGGGCGGCCGCTCTACCAGTTCGCCTCCAACTCCTCCTTCGCGGAGCGGACCGTCGTCAAGGCCGTGCAGGCCGTGAAGATCCCCCACGACATCCCGCTCACCTCCGCCGCCCTCATGGGCTGCGGCGTCCTCACCGGCGTCGGAGCCGTACTCAACCGGGCCAAGGTCGGCCGGGGCGAGACCGTCGTCGTCATCGGCACCGGCGGCATCGGCCTCAACGTCCTCCAGGGCGCCCGGATCGCCGGCGCCCTGACGATCGTGGCCGTCGACACCAACCCGGAGAAGGAGGAGACGGCCCGGCGGTTCGGCGCCACGCACTTCCTCGCCTCCGCCGACGGCGTACGGGACATCCTGCCCACCGGCGCCGACCACGTCTTCGAGTGCGTCGGCCACACCGGCCTCGTCCGTACCGCCATCGACCTGCTCGACCGGCACGGCCAGGCGATCCTCCTCGGCATGACCGCCCCGAAGGCGGAGGCGAGCTTCCCGCCGGCCGCGATGTTCCTGGACAAGTCGATCCTCGGCTGCCGTTACGGCTCCTCCCGGCCCCAGCGGGACATCCCCCTCTACGCCGAGCTGTACCGCTCGGGCCGGCTCCTCCTCGACGAGCTCGTCACCACCACCTACCCCGTGGAGGAGTTCGCGCGGGCCGTGGAGGACGCCGAGCGGGGGAAGGTGGCCCGGGGCGTGCTCACTTTCTGACCGCTCCCGGCGAAACCTGCTGGGCTCCAGGGGCGTTCGGCCGTACGGTCCTGTGCATGTCCTACCGCGAGCTCGCCACCCGCCCCGTCCTCGCCTGGTCCGTCGTCACCGTCGCCGGCCGGTTGCCGGTCGCGATGGCGCCGCTCGCGCTCGTGTTCCTCGTACGGGAGCGGCCCGGCGGCTACTCGCTCGGGGCCGCGCTCGCGGCCGCGTACGTGCTCGGCGAGATCATCGCCTCCCCCGTCCTCGGCATCCGCATGAACGCCGAGCGGGCCCGGCCGCAGCTCGTCGCCGGACTGGCGGCGGGAACGGCCGGGTTCGCCGGGCTCGGTCTCCTGCCCGGCGCCCATCCCGTCGTCCTCGCCGCCCTCGCGCTGCTCGCCGGCGCCGGGCCCGCCGCCGTGCCCGGCGGGCTGCGCGCCCTGCTCACCAGCCTCGTCCCGGAACGGTCCGTCACCCAGGCGATGAGCATGGAGTCCGTGCTGACCTTCGGGATCTGGGCCGCCGCGCCCGCGCTCGCCACCGGTCTGGCGCTCGGCGCCGGCCCCGCCGTACCGCTGCTCCTCCAGGGCGCCTTGATGGGGCTCTCGGTGGCCGGGATGTGGCTGCTGCCGGTCGGCTGGGCGGCCGAGCCGCCCGAGAAGGGCGTCTCGGTGCGGCGGGAGCTGCTGCGGGCCTGGCCCGTGTACGTCCTCGGGGCCGGCGCCCTGACCCTGCTCGCGCTCGCCGAGCTGATCCTGCCCGCCCTCCTCGAACAGCGCGGGATCGGCATCGGCTGGGCGGGGCCGCTGCTCGCCGGGTTCTCGATCGGTTCGGCCGTCGGCGCGTTCCTGTACGGCCTGCGGGGCAGCGGCTGGCCGGGGCCGCTGCCGGTGCAGTCCGTCGTCCTCGTCCTCTCCGTGACCGCCGGGGTCGCCCTCGTCGCCGTCCTGCCCTGGACGGTGGGCATCGCCCTCACCCTCGCCGCGTCCGGGCTCCTCATGGCCCCCGCCATGCTCACCCGGAACCTGGCGCTGCGGGAGATCCTCCCGCCGTCCGCGCTCGCCGCCGGGTACTCGGTCATGTACGCGGCGGTCGGCGCGGGTTACGCGGCGAGCGGCACCCTCGCGGGCGGCCTGCTCAAGGTCGTCGCCCCGTCGACGGCGATCCTGTGCGGGGTCGGCCTCACCGTGCTCCTGACGGTGGTCGGCGCGGTGGGGGAGCGGCGGATGTCCCGCGCCCGCGCCTCCGCCACCGCCACGGACACTTCCGCCTCCGCCTCCGCCTCCGACACCGGTCAGGACGTGGACGCGGGCGCGGGCGCGGACGCGCCGGTGCGGAACGTGCGCCGGTAGGACGTCGGGGTCACCCCGATCGCGCTCATCAGGTGCGTCCGCAGCGACTGCGCCGTGCCGAAGCCCGCGTCCCGCGCGACCCGGTCGACGGGCAGGCCGGTGGATTCGAGCAGGTGCCGGGCGCGCTCGACGCGCTGCTGGGTGAGCCACTGGCCGGGGCTGACGCCGACCTCGTCACGGAAGCGGCGGGTGAACGTCCGTACGCTCATCGCCTCCTTCCCGGCCAGGTCCCGCAGCTGGATCGGCTCGTGGAGGTGGGCGAGCGCCCACGCGCGCGCGGTGGTCGTGGTGTGGGTGCCGGCCTCCGGCAGGGGCCGCTCGATGTACTGGGCCTGGCCGCCGTCCCGGTGCGGCGGTACGACGGTCCTGCGGGCGACGTCGTTGGCGACGGCCGTGCCGTGGTCGCGGCGCACGATGTGCAGGCACAGGTCGATCCCGGCGGCCACGCCCGCCGAGGTGAGGACGTCGCCGTCGTCGACGAACAGGACGTCCGCGTCGACCCGTACGCGCGGGAAGAGACGCTGGAAGTGCTCGGCGGAGGACCAGTGGGTGGTGGCCGGGCGCCCGTCGAGGAGACCTGCGGCGGCGAGCACGTACCCGCCGGTGCAGATGGAGACGAGCCGGGTCCCTGACCGTATGTGGGCGAGCGCGGCCGCCAGCTCCTCGGTGAGCCTGCCCTCGTCGTAGACGGGGCCGAGTTCGTACGAGGCGGGCACGACGACCGTGTCGGCGGTGGCGAGGGCCTCCGGGCCGTGCTCGACGTGGATGGAGAAGTCGGCGTCCGTCTGGACCGGCCCGGCGACCGGGGCGCAGGTGACGATCTCGTACAGCAGCCGGCCCTCGGCGTCGCGGGCGCGGCCGAAGATGCGGTGCGGGATGCCCAGCTCGAAGGGGAGGAGACCGGGCAGCGCGAGAACGACGACGCGGTGCGGTGGGGTCGACGGCGACGGCGACGGCGGCACGGGTGGTACTCCCTCCGGAAATTCACTGGTGGTCCAGACCATACGGGTGGTAGTCCAGCTGTCCGTGACGGACAACAACACGTACAAGTCTGAGGCCGCCGAACGGATTCCCGTCCCACCGGAGCCGCCCGCCCCGCCCGCGCTCTGGAACCGCGACTTCCGGCTGTTCTTCGTCGCCCGGGGCGTCGCCGTCTTCGGCGAGGGCATGGTCCCCGTCGCCTTCGCCGCCGGACTCCTCGGCGCCGGCCACCCCGGCTCCACCGTCGGCTACGCGCTCGGCGGCTGGACGGCCGCCTTCGCGCTCTTCGTGCTCTTCGGCGGCGTCCTCGCCGACCGGTTCACCGCCCGCCGCATGATGATCCTCGCCGATCTGCTCCGGCTGCCGGGAGCCGCCGTCCTCGCCGTCTCCTTCACGCTCGGCAGCCCACCCCTGTGGGCGGTGTACGTCCTCTCCGTCGCCGCAGGCATGGGCGCCGCCCTCTTCCAGCCGGGCGTCGCCTCCACCATCCCGCGCATCGCCCCCGACGTGCAGCGCGCCAACGCCGTCCTGCGGGTCGTCGAAGCCCTCATGACCATGGCGGGCCCGGCCGCCGCCGGCCTGCTCGTCGCCCTGTGGAACGCGGGCGCCGCCTTCGCCGTCAATGGCGTGACGTTCGCGGTCAGCGCGCTCTGCCTCGCCCTCATGCGCGTCCCGCCCCTCCCGTCCGACACCCTGCGGCGCGCCTCACTCGGCACCGAACTCGCCGGAGGCTGGCGCGAGTTCCGATCGAGGAGCTGGCTCTGGGGGGTCATCTCCATCTGGACGGTGTACGGGCTGACCGTCGCGGGACCCATGGTGCCGCTCACCGCGAGCCTGGTCACCGCGGACCACGGCTCGGCCACGTACGGCGTGCTCATGGCCGTCAACGGCGCAGGCAGCGCCGTCGGCGGCCTGCTCGCGCTCAGGCTGCGCCCGCGCACCCCGCTCGCGGCGGGCGCGACGGCCCTCCTCGGCCTCCCCGTGAACCTCGCCCTGCTCGGTCTCGGCGCGCCCGTGGCGCTGCTCGGCGCGGGCCAGTTCATCGGCGGGGCGGCCTTCGCGTTCTGGCTGGTGATGTGGTCGACGGCCGTCCAGACGCACGTACCGCAGGAGGCCCTGAACCGGATGCACGCGTACGACGTGGCCGGCTCGCTCCTGATGATGGGCGTCGGCCGCACCCTGTCGGGGCCGGTGGCGGCGGCGGTCGGCACGGAGGAGGTGCTGCTCGCGGGGGCGGGGGCCGCGGTGCTCGTGGTGGGGGCGTTGCTGGTGGTACGCCCGATCAGGACGCTGCCGAGGGTGTAGACGTCGGTCGGCCGGGGGCGGACCCTCGGCCGGCCATGGTGTCCCGATCCTTGTGTCCCGATCCTTGTGTCCCGATCCTTTGCAAACCTGTCATTCGGGCCAATGGCGGGGGCGCGGCGGGGACGGGAGGCTCGGTGGCATGGCCCAGACAACCGAGACGCCCGACCGTACGCCCGACGGCAAGGCCCCCCGTATCCCCAGCGCCCCGAGCGGCCTCCGCACCCCCCGGATCCACCGCGCCTGGTTCGTCGCGGCGGTCACGTTCGTCACGATCATCGGCGCGGCGGCCTTCGCGTCCCTGCCGGGCCTCCTGATCGAGCCGCTGCACGACGCGTTCGACTGGTCGCGGGGCACGATCGGCTTCGCCGTCTCGGTGAACCTGGCCCTCTACGGCCTCACGGCCCCCTTCGCCGCCGCCCTCATGGACCGCTTCGGCATCCGCCGGGTCGTCGCCGTCGCGCTGACGATCATCTCCGTCGGCTCGCTGCTCACCGTGTGGATGACGGCCGCCTGGCAGCTGGTCCTGTACTGGGGCGTCCTCGTCGGCCTGGGCAGCGGCTCGATGGCCCTCGCGTTCGCCGCGACCGTCACCAACCGCTGGTTCGTCGGCCGCCGGGGCCTGGTGACCGGCATCCTCACGGCGGCGGGCGCCTCAGGGCAGCTGGTCTTCCTCCCGCTCCTGTCCTGGCTGGTCGAGAACCAGGGCTGGCGCCCGGCCGCCGTGACCGTGGCGCTCGCCGCGCTCGCGGTCGTCCCCTTCGTATGGCTGCTGCTTCGCGACCACCCCGCGGACGTCGGACTCGCCCCGTACGGCGGGGAGTACGCCGAGAAGCCCGCCCCGGTGACGGGCGCGGCCCGCCGCGCGGTCACCGTCCTCCTCAAGGCCGCCCGCACCGGCCCCTTCTGGCTGCTCGCCGGCTCCTTCGCGATCTGCGGCGCCTCCACGAACGGCCTGGTCAAGACGCACTTCGTGCCCGCAGCGCACGACCACGGCATGCCCCTCACGGCGGCGGCCGGGCTCCTGGCGGTGATCGGCGTCTTCGACGTCGTCGGCACGATCGCCTCCGGCTGGTTCACGGACCGCTTCGAGGCCCGCCGCCTGCTCGCCGTCTACTACGCGCTCCGCGGCGTCTCCCTCCTCTTCCTGCCGATGCTGCTCGCGCCGAGCGTGCACCCGCCGATGCTGTTCTTCATCGTCTTCTACGGCCTGGACTGGGTGGCCACGGTCCCGCCGACGATCGCCCTCTGCCGCGAGCACTACGGCGATGACTCGGCGATCGTCTTCGGCTGGGTCCTCGCCTCGCACCAGATCGGCGCGGCGGCCGTCGCGTTCGCGGGCGGTGTGGCCCGCGACGTCTTCGGCTCGTACGACGTCGTCTGGTACGCGTCGGGCGCGCTGTGCGCGGCGGCGGCCCTGATGGCGCTGGTCATCCGACGCTCCCGGACGGAGCTGCCGACCCTGAAGGCCGCATGATGGTGTGGATGGTCGACAGAGGAGGTGATCGCAGGTGGGTGATGTGGACGGCGGCCGGACGGTGGGCCGGATGGTGCGGGTGTCGGTGCTGGTGCTGCTGGTCGAGGCGGCCCTGACGGCGGCCGGACTGATCACCCGACGCTCCGGCCGGCGCGGCTTCCGGAGGAAGACACCGGCATGATGATCCCCGGGGGGTGATCGCGTGAGCGGTCCTGACTTGGGGCGGACGCACGCCCGGATGCTGAGGGTCTCGACACTGGCGCTGACGCTGGAGGCCGGGGCGGCGCTCGCCGTGCTGATGGTGGTCGGCCTGACCACGGAACCGGCGCCCGGGGACGAGACGGCCGGCGGAGGGCTCATCCTGCTGGCGCTGCCGTTCGTGGCGACCTTCGGCATCCTCGCGGCGTTCGCGGTGTCCGCGGTGCTCGTCCTGCCGGTGGTGCTGCTCGGTGAGGACCTGGGGCGGAAGTTCGGGGGCCGGCCCGTCTGGTGGCAGCTGTCCCTCGCGGCCCTCGCCGGAGCACTCCTCGCGCCGCTCGTCGGGGTGTGGGGGTGGCTCGCGGGCTGGGCGGTACTCGCCGTGGCGGCGCTCCTCACCCGACAGGCCCGGCAGGGTTACTTCGTGTCGCTGCTGCTGTGGGGCACGCTCGCCGTGGTGAGCGTCTTCACGGTGGGCGGGATCGTGCTGTACGCGCAGGGCTGACGCCGGGCGGGATCGTGCTGTACGCGCAGGGCTGACGCCGGGCGGGATCGTGCTGTACGCGCAGGGCTGACGCCCGCCCCTACCCGCTGAACCGCCCGAACCGCCCCCGGTGGAACAGCAGCGGGTCCCCGTCCTCCGCCGCGCCCAGGCCCTCCACCCGCCCCACCACGATCAGATGGTCGCCGCCCGTGTGGACCGTCGTGATCGCGCAGTCGATCCAGGCGGGGGCGCCGGGCAGGCGCGGTGAGCCGGTGGACGGGGCCGGGAGCCAGTCCACGCCCGCGAACTTGTCGGCGCCGCTCACCGCGAACGCCCGGCAGAGACCGCCCTGGTCGGCGCCGAGGACGTTGACACAGAAGGTCCCGGCCGCCGCGATCCGGGGCCAGGTCGTCGACGTACGGGCGACCATGAAGGCGACCAGGGGCGGGTCGAGGGAGAGCGAGGCGAAGGACTGGCAGGCGAAGCCCGCCGGGCCTTCGGCGTCGAGGGCCGTCACGATCGTGACCCCGCTCGCGAAGTGGCCGAGGACGCGGCGGAACTCGGCCGGGTCGACGGGTGGCCGCTCGTCCTCCCGTACCGCGCGCAGGGCCGGCCGGGGCAGTGGTTCCACGGCCGTCGGCGAACCGGCCGCTCTCAGGTGTCGGACGGCGGTGGCCGCCATCCCCGCGTGTCCCATCACCCCGTCATTGAAACTGACGAGCCGTCAGATAGGAAGCCCCCGGTGGCGACGGACGACCGTCGCCACCGGGGGCAGTGGAACAGGGTGGGTCAGCCGGCGACCGTCCCCGTGGGGCGCGTCCACGCGACACCGGCGTAGTGGCCGGTCCGGTAGGCCGTCACCCGTACGGTGATCTTCGTCCCGCGCTGTGCCGATGTCGGCGTGAACCAGCCCTTCGTGGCTCCGCTGACCGCCCGCCCGTTCGCGTACCACTGGTAGGCGTACGAGGTCGGCGCCGGCGTCCACGTCCCCCGGTTCAGGGTGAGCGTCCGCCCGACCCTGACCGTGCCGGTGACGTACGGCGCGCCGGTCACCTTCGGCGCGAGGCCGGCCGCGACCGTGACCCCGGCCGTCGTCGCCGCGCCGCTGAGGTGCCCGGTGCGGTGCGCGGTGACCGTCACGCTGAGCTTCTTGCCGAGGACGGAGGCGGCGGGCACGTACGAGGACGCCGTGGCCCCGGAGATCGCCACGCCGTTGGCCCGCCACTGGTAGGCGTACGAGGTCGGCGCGGGCGACCAGGCCCCGACCACGGCCGACGCCCTGCTGCCGACCCGGGCGGCGCCGGAGACGTACGGCGCCCGGGTGGCCTTGGGCGCGATGCCCTTGACGACGAGGTACCCACTGACCGCCGTGACGACGGGATGCCCGGCCTTACGGGCGGTCACGGCCAGGGACAGCTGCTTGCCGAAGAGCGTCGACGGCAGGATGTACGTGGAGGCCGTGGCGCCGGCGATGGCGACGCCGTTGGCCCGCCACTGGTACGCGAGCGAGTCCACCGGCAGCGACCACGAACCGGCCCTCGCCGTCACCTTCCCGCCGACGACCGCCGTACCGGAGATGCCGGGCGCGGCGGTGTTGCGGAGCGGGGCGACGACGGTGAACGTGCCCTTGGCGTACTGCCAGCCGTCGTGCGTGAATACGCTCAGGCCGCGCGCGCCGAGGCTCACACCCGTCAGATCGAGGGCCGCCGTCAGGCTGCGCCGGTCCGGCGCGACCGACACCGTCGTGGACCGGCGCCACTTGCCGTCCGTCCCGAGGACCGCCACCTGGTCGTTCTCGTGGAGCGCGGTGCCGGTGAGGGTGACGGTGATCTTTCCCGCGCCACCCGTCGTGGGGCCCACGGTGCCGATGGTCGGCTTGTCCGTGCCGCAGATCGTGTCGGCGCACGTGAACGAGGCCCGCACGGCCGTGGTCGCCCGAGCGGGCTGCACGGGGACGGTGAGGAGCAGCGTCGTCGGAGTGGCCACCCGGGGGGACTCCCTCGTGACGGAGCAGGAGTACTTCTCGCCCTCGTCGGTGTACGACCCGTGGCAGAGGTTCGGCGAGCCCGACTGCCGGTAGAGCCAGGGCTTCGGGGACTGCTCGAAGGAGCCCGCCGGCGTGAACGTCAGGTCGAACGTGTCGCCCGAGGCGGTGGGCAACACCGCGCAGATCGCGGTGTGGTCCTCGCTCAGGGTGCCGACGAGCGGGCCGAAGCCGTAGCTGACGTTCGGGACCTTGACGCATCCGGGCGCGGGCCCGGCCGCCGTACCGATGCGCAGGGCGTCGAGGCGGTAGGGGGGTGTGGCCGTCGTGCTCTGAGGGGCCTCGAAGAGGACCTGGTAGTGGGTGGAGCCGCTGGGTGAGCAGCCCTTCGAGTAGTAGCCGCAGACGAACGCGCCGTTCGCGTCGGACACCTGGAACCGTACGTAGCCCTGCGCGTCGCGGATGTTGAGATGCAGGGTGTCCCCGGCGTCCGCCGTGGTCACCTGATGGCACAGGAGGGTCCCCGGCGGGGCCGTGACCCCGCTGATCGACGGGCCGCCGACGGCCTTGGCCGGGCTCGTGACACAGCCGCGCGTGGTGGCGGTGACGTCGCGGCGGGACAGGGTGTGGGTGGCGCCCCAGTCGACGCCGGAGAGAAGGACCGTATGGGCGAGCCCCGGCGTGAGGTCGCACGAGGTCCATCCGGCCGACTCCATGGAGCAGACCCGCTGCCCGGTCGAGTCGAAGACCGACATGGTCTTCCACCAGCCGGAGCCGTCGAACGCGAAGATCTCGCCGGTGGTGTGGTCGTCAGCGGGGACGGAGAGACACTGGGCGAAGCCCCCCTCCCCGATCGTGACCCGTGCCCGGGGACTGCCAGCCGTGAAGTCGCCCGCCGGGAGCACGGGACAGGCGCTCTCGGCGTCGGTGCGGTGGAAGGCGACGTGGTAGGTGCCCGTCATGGTCGGGGAGCCGATGTGGGTGCCGTACATGGTGACCAGGGCACGGTACGGAGCGGGTCCGGTCAGCTCGCAAGCTCCGGCCTCCACCGCGTCCGGGGCGCATACGTCCGTGCCGGTCGCGTCGACGACCGTCACTTCGGGGGACGGCGCGGGGCGGCCGTACGACCGCAGAGCGGCCAGGTGTGCGCCTTCGGGCAGCGGCAGCGTCAGACAGTCGATCTCGCCGACCGCGTCGAACGTGCCCTCCGTGGTCCCGCCGAGGGTGGCGGTGGTGCAGCCGGCGCCGGACGAACGGTCGAAGATCACGACCGGCTTCTCCGTGACGACGGTATAGCGGGTGCCGGCCGTGAGGGAACAGGTCTCCGACCAGGCCTGGCAGGCGGTGCTGCCGTCCGGCCGGTACACGGCGAGCCGCTGTGCCGAGGAGTCGCCGACGCCGAGGACGGTGTGCGGGGCCGTGGCGGTGGGGGTGAAGGTGGCGCACGCCGTTCCCGGCGACGTGCCGGGAACGGAACCGAAGTCGTGGACCGCCAGGGTGGCGCACCCGACGGGGTCGGAGAGCCGGCGGATCTTCTGCGTGTACGTGACGGGGAAGACGCCGCTGTCGCTCCCCACCGTGGTCAGAACCCGGTAGGGCCCGTGGCCGGGGAGCACGCAGCCGGTGCTGTCGCCCGAGTCGAACCGGGGGCAGATCCGCTCCCCGGTCCCGTCGGTGATCCACGAACCCGCCCGGCCGCCTTCGGCCTTGGTCTCGACAGTGATCCGCTCGCCCGGCTGCCCGGTGAAGCTCTGGCAGAGGACGGCGAGCGGGCTGACCGCCCGGCCGGTCACGGGCTCCGCGTCGTAGCGGGTGCTCACCTCGGTGCCGCACGCCTCGGTCGGCGCGAGGGGCACGACGGCGAACGCGGCGGACACCTGGGACGAGCCGTTGTTGGTGACCCGCAGCGTGTGGGCACCCGCTCGCGTCGGCCGGCACTGGTCGCGCCCGTAGGTGGTGGGATCGAAGCAGTCCAGTTCGGTGTCGGCGTCGTAGAGCTCAAGGCCCACGCCGTAGCCCTGGAGACGGAGCTGGTGCGGGCCCGGCTTCTCCACGGTGATCGTGAAGCAGGCGGCCTCGCCCGGCGCCAAGGTCGCGTGGCCGATCGCGTCGCCCGGGTCGCCGAACGGGGCGAGCGGCAGGGCGGGGCAGGGGCCGGCGGTGGGTTCCGTCGGGTCCGGTGACGGCTCGACCGTCGGCGTCGGTGTCGGGCCCGTCGTCGTGGACGGTTCGGGCGCGGGAGTCGTCGGCTCCGGTTCCGGCGCGGGTGCCGCGCTCGCCGTCGGTACGGTCGGTGCCGGCGTCGCCGCCAGGGCCGTGCCCGTCGGGAGCAGAGGGCCCAGGAGGGCCGTCAGCAGGGCGGGAACCAGAAGCAGAGATCTTCTGGATCTTCGGGACTTTTCGCGCGAGCGCGCGGAGTTGGGCATTCCGTTCCCCCCGGAGCGGCAGTGTGTGGCATATGCGCTGCACACCATAAGGCCCAGGTAAGACAGCCCCCGCTACCGCCCCTCGAACCCCGCCTCCCGCCGCTCCACGAAGCTCGCCACCCCCTCCCGCGCGTCCCTCGTCGTCATGTTCAGCTCCTGCGCCACCGCCTCCGCCGCGAAGGCCGTCGCGCGGTCCACGTCCAGGGACGCGTTCACCAGTTGCTTGGTGAGGGCCAGGGCGCGCGTGGGGCCCCGGGCCAGGCGTTCGGCCCACTCCCGGGCCGTCTTCTCCAGGTCCTCCGCCGGGACGACCCGGTTCACCAGGCCCAGTTCCCGCGCCTCCGCCGCCGCCACCGCGTCCCCGAAGAACATCAGCTCCTTCGCCCGCTGCGGCCCGATCAGCCTCGGCAGCAGATACGCCCCACCCCCGTCCGGGACGAGCCCCCGCCGTACGAACACCTCGATGAAACGCGCCGAATCCGCCGCGAGCACCAGGTCGCACGCGAAGGCGAGATGCGCCCCGATCCCCGCCGCCGTACCGTTCACCGCCGCGATCACCGGCTTCTCACAGTCCAGTACGGCCCCGATGAACCGCTGCGCCCCGAGCCGGATCATCCGGGCCACGTCCCCGGCGACCTGCTCCGCGACAGCCGGACCGCCCCGCAGGTCCGCGCCCGCGCAGAAGCCCCGGCCCGTGGCGGTGACGACCACCGCCCGGACGTCCGGGTCGGCCGACGCCTCCGCGAGCAGGGCGATGATCCGCTCCCGCTGCTCCCAGGTGACCGCGTTCATCGCCTCGGGGCGGTTGAGCGTGATCCACGAGACGCCGTTCTCAAGGGCGTTCAGGACCTCGGGCAGGACCTCGGGCAGGGCCTCGGGCCTGGCCTCGTGCGCGACCTCGTCCACAAAGTCCTCCTATCGGCAGACCGCGAGCGCGTCCAGGGCCACCGCGCCCTGCCCGCGCGGCAGCACCATCAACGGGTTGATGTCCAGCTCCGCGAGGTCCCCGTCGAGTTCGAGGGCCATCCGCTGCACCCGGAGGACCACCTCGACGAGCGCGTCGACGTCGGCCGGCGCGGCTCCCCGTACCCCGTCGAGGAGCGCCCGGCCCCGCAGCTCGGCCAGCATCGAGCGGGCCTCCCGCTCACCGAAGGGCGGCACGCGTACGGCCGTGTCGTTCAGGACCTCCACCAGGACCCCGCCGAGACCGACCGTCACCGTCGGGCCGAACAGGTCGTCGTGGGTCACGCCCACCACCATCTCGACCCCGCGCCCCACCATCTGGCAGACCAGGATGCCGTCGAGGTCGATCGACTCGAAGCGGGCGATGTCGGTGAGTTCGCGGTACGCGTCCCGTACCTGGCTGGCCGAGGTCAGGCCGACCTTGACGAGCCCCAGTTCGGTCTTGTGGGCGAGCTGGGTGCCCGACGCCTTCATCACCACCGGGTACCCGACGAGCCCGGCCGCCCGCACGGCCGCCGCCGCGCTCGTGACGAGCTGCTCGCGCGGCACCCGTATCCCGTACGCCCGCAGCAGCTGCTTCGCCGCGTGCTCGCTGAGCCGCCGCCCGGGCCGAATGAGGGCCTGGGCCTTGCGGAGGGACGGGGAGGGCGTGCGGGGCGCCTCGTCGAAGGGGGAGCGGTAGCCGGTGGTGAAGCGGTGGTGGTCGAGGTAGGCCTTCACGGCCCCGATGCAGTTGGAGAACGTACGGAAGGTGGCGAGGCGCGAGGAGCCGAGGAGGGTCGTGCGGTACGCGTCCTCCGTACCGACCGGCGAACCCCAGATCACGCACACCAGCTTGTCCGTCGCCTCTGCGGCGTCGGCGAGGTCCTGGGCGAGCCTGTCGCTCATCGGCGGGAAGGGGCCGGTGATCGGACAGATCAGGACGCCGACGGAGGGGTCCGCGAGGATCGCGTCGATGATCTTCCGGCCGCGCCAGTCGCCCACCGGGTGCCCGCCGTTGTCGACGGGGTTGGCGACGTTCAGGTACTCGGGTATCCACTGGTGCAGCTCGTCCTGCTTCGCCTGCGGGAGGGGCGGGAGGTCGAGCCCCGCCGCCGTGGCCAGGTCGGCGAAGTGGGCACCCGTACCGCCGGAGATCGAGTAGACGACGACCCCCTCCGCGACGGGCCGGCGCGCGCGGGCGAGCAGCGTCGCCGTGTCCTGGAGCTGGTCGAGCCCGTCGACGCGGATCACCCCGAACTGGCGCATGGCCGCGTCGACGACCTGGTCGGCGCCGGTGAGCTTGCCGGTGTGGGAGGCGGCGGTACGGGCCCCGGTCTCGGTCCTTCCGACCTTCACGGCGACGACGGGGACGCCGTTGCGGGCGGCGCGGTCGGCGGCGAGGAGGAAGGAACGGCCGTCCTTGAGCCCCTCGACGTAACAGGCGATGGCACCGACCTCGGGCCGACCGGCGAAGTACGAGAGGAAGTCGGCGGTCTCCAGATCGGCCTCGTTGCCGGTGGGCGCCCAGTGGGAGAGGCGGACGCCCAGCTCCTGGAGGGTGAAGACGGGCCGCCCCTGGTGCCCGGACTGGGTGATGAGCGCGACGGCGGGCCCGTCGAGGTCCTCGCGGAAGCGCTCGAAGGCGTTGAGGTTGGTGTTGGGGCCGAGGAGCCGGATGCCCGAGCGGCGTACGGCGGCGGCGAGACGTTCCTGCGCGGCGGCCCCGGCCTCCCCGGTCTCGGCGAACCCGGAGGCGAAGGCGACCGCGAACCTGACCTTGGTCGCGGCGAGTTCCTCGATGACCGGCAGCGGGTCCGCGACGAGCAGCACGGCGAGGTCGACGGGCTCGGTGAGCGCGCCGACGGAGGGCACGCAGTCGATCCCGAACACGCTGGTACGGGTCGGGTTGACCGGATGGATCCGCGCCCCGACCCGCTCGGCCCAGGCGAGCAGCTGCCGGGTGATCCCCGTGTTGGGCCGGCCCTCGGTGTCGGAGGCGCCGACGACGGCGACGGACTCGGGCCGGAAGAACCGGTCCAGGTCCGGTACGGGGGCGTGCAGCGGGCGCCCGCTGACGTCCAGGTCACCGGCGACGGCGGTGACACCGTGCACGGCGGACAGGGGAGGCTCCCCGCAGGCGACCACGCGGGCGCGGAGACCGGTGGTGAAGGTGCCGTGAGTCGATCCGAGCATCGTTCCGCTCCACCCTTCCGCCCATGACAACAGACCTGACGCTTAGTCAGATTAGCGAACTGACGGCCAGTCAGGAATGGGTGTGCGCGGACGGACCTGCCTCACGTCCTTACTTCCGGCGGCGCGCAGTCCGGCGCGCA
Source organism: Streptomyces sp. NPDC093795 (assembly GCF_044764665.1). Classification (NCBI taxonomy): domain Bacteria; kingdom Bacillati; phylum Actinomycetota; class Actinomycetes; order Kitasatosporales; family Streptomycetaceae; genus Streptomyces; species Streptomyces sp. NPDC093795. The sequence goes on along the minus strand of NZ_JBIWIO010000001.1, from coordinate 673,347 downwards.
GTCCCCCGACCAGTCCGACGTGCGATCCGGCGCGCGATCCTCTCCGCGTCGATCGCCAGCTCCCGGAGCATCCCGCTGATCGGGTTCGTGAACCCCGTGAAGTACAGACCGGGCGCCTCGCGCGGGCACCGCGCCCCGTGCACCACCGGCCGCCCCTGCCCGTCGAGCACGTCCAGGTGCCCGAGGAGCGGCTCAAGGGCCCGCCGGTAGCCGGTCGCCGCGATCACCGCGTCCGGGGCGATCCGGGTCCCGTCCGCGAGGACCACCTCGCCGCCCTCGAAGGCCTCGACGGCCGCGACGATCTCGACCTTCCCGGCCCGTACGGCGTCGATCAGGCCCACGTCCTGCACCGGCACCGCGCCCTCCCGCTGCCGGGTCGCGAGGCCGGTGTCCGGCCGGGGCAGCCCGTACGCCGTGAGGTCGGGCGTCGCGACCCGGGCGAGCACGGCGCCGAGCCGGTCGACGAGGGCCGCCGGCAGCCGCCGTATCAGGATGCCGGAGCGCTGGGCGGGCCAGCCGGCCGTCGTGCGGCGCACGATGTGGGGCACGGTCCTGACCGCGAGCCGCACCCGGGCGGCGCCGCCCTCGGCGAGATCGGCGGCGATCTCGGCGCCGGTGTTGCCGATGCCGACGACGAGCACGTCCTTCCCGGCGTACGGCTCCGGATTGCGGTACGCGCGCGCGTGGCTCAGCTCGCCCTTGTACGCGTCGCGGCCGGGCCACTCGGGAACGTGCGGGGTGTGGTTGTAGCCGGTGGCCACGACCACGGCCCGCGCTATGAGCCGCCGCCCGCCGGTGGCGTGCAGGACCCACTCCTCACCGGCCCGCTCGACGCGGAGGACCTCGACGCCCGTCACGACGTCCAGCTCGTGCTTCTCGGCGTACTCCTCCAGGTAGCGCACCACGTCCGCGCGGGCGACCCAGCGTCCGGACGAGCGCGGGATCCGCAGACCGGGCAGGGCGGAGAGCCGCCGGGTGGTGTGCAGTCGCAGCCGGTCGTAGTGGGCGCGCCAGGAGGCGCCGACGGCGTCGGACTTCTCCAGGACGACGGCCCGGACGCCTCGTGAGCGCAGAGCGGCGGCGACGGCGAGTCCGCCGGGCCCGCCGCCGATCACGTACACGGGGTGGACGGGCGGTTCGAGGTGGGTGGTGGCCATGAATGCTGAGCGTAATGACGTGTACACGTAGTGGGTCTCGACCGGGAGGGGTTTCGGTTGCGAATCGGTCACGCGTGCCCACCTCTTGCGCTGCACGGCGGAGCTGCGCTGAACTGACGTACCGTCAGATCCGGCTCGTCGAGAGGACGCGCGCATGCAGACGCAGGCGCAGCTGCAGACCGTCTGGCTCACCGGCGCCGAATGGCTCGCCGTCCTCCGCATCGGCCTCGGCCTGTGGTGGCTGGAGAGCTGGCGCCACAAGGACAGGAAGGGCTGGTTCGAGCGCGGCACCGGCATCGCCTGGGCCGCCGACATCGCGGGCAAGCACAGGTGGCCCCCGGTGAGGAAGGGCTTCGACGCCGTCGTCGCCCCCCGCCCCAAGCTCATGGCGTACGTCGTCGTCTACGCCGAACTCGCCCTCGGCCTGGGCCTGATCATCGGCTTCCTCACCCCCGTCGCCCTCGTCGGCGGCCTCCTCCTCAACCTCCTCTACCTCGTCCTGATGATCCACGACTGGGCCGAGCAGGGGCAGAACGCGATGATGGCGCTCATCTCCCTCGTCGCGCTCCTCGCCATGTCCTGGCAGACCTGGTCCCTCGACTCCGCGATCGGACTCTTCCGATGACGGCCGCCACCCCCGACATCGACGCCTTCACCCGCCCCTACTGGGACGCCGCCGCCGAAGGACACCTGCTCCTGCGCCACTGCGCGGCCTGCGACCGGCCCCACCACTACCCGCGCGAGTTCTGCCCGTACTGCTGGAGCGAGGACGTCCGCTGGGTCCGGGCGAGCGGCCGGGCCACCCTCTACACCTGGTCGGTCGTCCACCGGAACGACCTCCCGCCGTTCGGCGAGCGGGTGCCGTACGTCGCCGCCGTCGTCGACCTGGCCGAGGGGCCGCGCATGATGACGGAGGTGGTGGGTGTGCCGGAGGGCGACCTCCGGGTGGGGATGGGGCTGGAGGTCGCCTTCCGGCGGGAGGGGGAGGTCACCGTCCCCGTCTTCGGACGGCGCCGCTCACATGGCTGAGATGTTCCGCCAGAGCTGCGCGCGGTCCCCCGGGTCGCAGGTGTACGTCATCATGAACGGCGGTCCGGGGATCAGGCACCAGCCGTTCTCCATGTTCTTGATGGTCCGCCCGGCGGACGTCGAGGTGCCGGTCTTCCAGGACTGGGCACTGGACCCGTCGCAGGCGGAGACGCCGACCGTGGAGCTCGACCGCTCCAGACATTTCCCGGAGACCTTGGCGATGAGCCGGAAGGTGCCGTTCGCGCCGGGGGAGAAGGTCCAGGAGTACGCGAGGTAGCCGCCGTTGGTGGGCTTGGAGCCGCACTCGTACGTGTTGACGATGAGCGCGTAGCCCTCGTCGTTCTCCGCCAGGCAGTGACCGCTGGAGACGTTCTGCAGGGAGTACGTCCCCGAGGTCGACGAGCCGCCGCCGGTGGCCGGCGGGGGTGCCGGCTTGGTGGTCGTGGGCCGGGGAGCGGGACGGGTCGTCGTTCCACCGCCGGAGGGGATGGTGGGGTTCGACCCGGCGTCGGGCACGGTGCCGGTGCCGGAGTCGGTGCCGGACCCGCTGTCGGAGCCGGTGTCCGATCCGCTGCCCGAACCGCTTCCTGAACCGCTTCCGTCCCCGCCGCCCACGGCGCCGCCGCCACCGCCGCCCACAGCACCGCCGCCGTCGGCGGGCGGGGGCGGGAGCGGTGCGCCGGGGGAGGACCCCGGCGGCTTGGCGCCCGGCTTGGAGGGCGGCGGCTTGGCGCCCGGGGTCTTCGCGGACGGCGACCCTGTCCCGGCGGTCGACGGGGGTACGTTCGCCGGCTGCGAGGCCACCGAGGACGGCGTCCCCGAGGTGCCGGGGGACGCGCCGAGGCGGTCCATCCCGTACGGGCCGAGGGCGACGGTCAGGGTGGTGCCGGTCGCCACGACGACGGGCACGGCGAGCACGACGAACCGGTTGCGCCGCCGCGGCGGCTTGCCGGGCGTGGCCTGCCCGGTGACGGACACGGGGTCGGGCGGGACGGTCGCCGGCTCGCGGCCGCCCTGCGGGGTGAGGGGGGCCGTCGCCACGTCCTGGGCGGGCTCGGCCTTCTCCAGCTCCGCGAGCTGCTCGGCCGTGGGCGCACCGGCCGCGAAGGTGGCCCGCTCGTCGATCCGCTCGGTGACGGCCGCCGGCCACACGACACCGGCCGCCTGCTCCTCGGCGAGCCCCACGAGTTCGTCGGCGGTGGGCCGGTCCGCCGGGTCCTTGGCGAAACAGGTCCGTACGAGCGCCGCCAGCTCGGGTTCGGTCTCGGTGAGCCGCCCGAAGTCGGGCTCGCCGTGGACGACGCGGTAGAGCAGGCCGGGCCCGGAGCCGTCACCGAACGGCGGGCGGCCGTTGGCCGCGTAGAGGACGAGGCTGCCGAGGGCGAAGACGTCGGCGGCGCCGGTCAGCTGCCGGTCGGCGACGGCCTGCTCGGGGGCCATGTAGGCGGGGGTGCCGATGACCATGCCGGTCTTGGTGAGACGGCTCTGGTCGGCGGCGCGCGCGACGCCGAAGTCGATGAGGGAGAGACCGGAGGAGGTGAGCATGACGTTGGACGGCTTGAGGTCGCGGTGCACCATGTCGGCGCCGTGCACGACCCGCAGTCCGGCGGCGGCCTCGCGCAGGAGCCGCCAGAGGGCCTCGCCCGGCAGCGGGCCGCCGTTCAGCCGGATGGCCTCGTTGAGGGTGATGCCGGGGATGAACTCGGTGGCGAACCACGGCGGCTTCGCCGTGCGGTCGCTCGCGAGGAGCTTGGTGTTGGCGCCGCCGGGAAGCCGGGCGAGGTTGTCCAGCTCGTGCCCGAAGTGGCTCAGGAAGTCCGCGTCCTCGGCGAGGACGGGAAGGACCCGCTTCACCGCAGCGAACTTGCCGGGCACGGCACCGAGATAGACCCGCCCCATACCCCCGGACCCGAGCACGCCGAGCAGCCGGAACGCCCCGATCTGACGAGGATCCCCCGCCTCCAGCGGCATGGCCCCGCTGCCGATCAGATTGTCCGGACTGGAATTGTTTTCCGGTTCCCCCTGCATGGGCGACACAGTAGCCGAGGGGTTTGACGAACTGAACGCCGGTCAAGTGGCTGTTGCGAAGCTGTGGTTGAGGGGGCCGGGCGCGGGCCGGACGCGCGCGGCTAGCCTGTCCGCTCAGGACGTACGTGTGTCGATGTCTCTGAGGGGAGCCGTTCATGACCACGGCGAAAGACCTGTTCATCATCGCCATGGACCCGAGCCCGGGGCCTGCCGTGGGGCAGGGTGACCTGTCGCTCGCACTGGCGGGAGCCGAGCTGATCGATCTCATCGGGGCGGGGGCCGTCACCGTGGAAGACGACCGCATCGTGCCGGGCGGGCCGTCGGCGTCGGACGACCGGCTCCTCGGCGAGGCCGCGGCGCAGCTCACGCTGGAGTCGCCCTACGAGCAGATCGAGGACTGGCTGTGGCGCAGGGGCCGGGACCTCTCGGCCGCGTACCGGGCCGCGATGGAAGAGGACGGTGAGCTGACGCGGAAGCGGAGCGGCCGGCTGCCCTTCGCCCCGGAACGCGTGGAACCGGCCGACACGCCCACCCGCCGCCGGGCGGCCGACCGCTGGGAGGAAAGGGAACCCGTCCTGGCCGCCCTCGCCTCGGCGGTGGGCATCGACAGCGGACGATCCGACGACGAGCCCGGTTTCGCCGACGAGGCGGTGACGGCCGTGGTGGCAGCCGTCCACGACGCCGTGATGGAGCTGGAGGCCGTACGCCAGAGGCGGACCATCGAGAACACGGCCTTCGCCAACCTCTGGCGCGGCCCGTGACGCCTGCGAAAGCGGGAATGAAGCGGCCTTAAGACCTGCGCTCCACCAGCGCCAGGATCTCCGGCGCCGCCCCCGCCAGGGACCTGAAGTGCCGGTGGGCGCCGGCCGAGGGGGCCTCGGTGTTGACCGTCCACACCGTCATCCCGGCCGCGAGGCCGGACCGCACCCCGGACGGCGCGTCCTCGATCACCAGGCAGTCCGCCGGGTCCGCGCCCAGCTTCTCCGCCGCGAGCAGGTACGGGACGGGCGACGGCTTCCCCTCCGCCACCGAGGCCGCGTCCACGATCAGGCCGGGGAGGGGGAGCCCGGTCCGCTCGAACCGGCCCCTCACCCGGTGCTCGTAGTTCGACGTCACCAGCGCCCACCGGCCCTCCGGCAGGCCGGCGAGCAGCTCGGCGGCCCCGTCGAACGCCGCGTACGTCCCCGTACGGACGTCCTCGTCCTCCAGCGCGTGCAGGAGGGCGAGGCACTCGTCCGGGTCGCTCCCCGGCGCCACGGCCGCGAACGTCTCGACCGGCCGCGTCCGGAGCGCGACGGCGTACACCTCGTCCCCGTCGAGCCCGTACCGCGCGGCCCACTCGTGCCAGACGCGCCGCTGGTTGGCGACGGCGTCCATGAGGGTGCCGTCGACGTCGAAGAGTACGAAGTTCTTGCTGGTCACGCGCCCGATGCTACGACCACGAACGCGGACAGGACCGGGCGGCCGTCCCGGTTCAGAAGAGGGTCACCGCACCCGTGCCGAGTTCCTCCGGGTTGTAGATCTGGGTCCGCGACCCGAAGGGGGCCCGCCAGTCGCCCGTGCCCTTGTAGAGGGCGAGGGTCTCGTAGGTGCCGCCCACCCCGACGATGTCGGAGAAGCGGTCCCAGCCGCCGCCGACCTTGATGCGGGGTGCGAACGTGCCGTCGCCCTTGCCGAGGTAGAGCCAGAGGACGCCGGCGGTGTCGCGGGCGACGAGGTCTCCGGCCGGGCCGCCACCGATGTTGCCGGTGGCGGCGATCCGGTTGTAGACGCCCCAGCTGGTGCCGATCTTCTTCCGTACCGAGAAGGGGGTGTCGGCGTTGCCCGTGCCCTTGTAGAGCCACAGAGCGCCGGTCTTGTCGGTGGCGACCAGGTCGGCCCGGCCGTCGCCGGTCAGGTCGCCGCCGCCGGTCAGATGGGTGTAGACGCCCCAGCTGTAGCCGATCTGCTTCCGCGGGGCGAGGCCGCGGCCGGTGCCCGAGTAGAACCACAGGAGGCCGTTCCGGTCCCGGGCGATCACGTCGGCGTGCGGGGACGCGTCCAGGTTGCCGGGGGCCACGACGCGGTCGTAGATCTGCCAGCCGGTACCCATGATCACCTGGGTCCGCTTCGAGGGGTTGCCCCAGTGTCCGGTCTCGTAGAGCGTCTGGCGGGCGTCGTAGTTGATGACCCGGCCGGCGCTGTCCCGGACGAGCAGGTCCGGGGTGCCGCTGTTCGTGAAGTCGTGCGGTGCGGGCTTGCTCGTGACCTTGAGCGCGCCGGTCCGCTCCACCGACGGCCCGATGCCGTTGAGCGGGCTCGCGGTCATCTTCCAGGTGTAGTCACCGAGCGGGGCGGAGGTCTTGTCGTCGAGCATCCCGGTCCAGGTGGTCCCCGCGATGTGGGCGCGGTCCAGGTGGATGGTCTCGGAGGTCCAGCGTCGCCCCGACGCGTTGTGGGTCATGACCACGCGCGCGTTCATGGCCCTGTCGAACAACCAGAACAGGGACGCGTCCTCGCCGCGTGCGAAGTCGACGACGGCGGGAAGGGGATGGTCGCTGTTCTCGACCCCCAGCACAGTGCTCTCACCCGTGCTCGCCGTCATCGTGGCAACCGGGACACCGTCGGCGCCGGGGGCGATCCGGTAGACGCCCCCGCCCTGCTCGACCGTGCCGCCGGTGGCGAGCACCCCGCCGTCGGCGGTCGGGGTGGCGTGTCCGACGTGGTCCAGGAGCTCGACCGTGCGCTGCGGGTCGGTGAGGGAGCGGGCCGTCAGGGCGTGGAGAGGGTTGGGGGAGGTGGCCACGCGTCCGTTGAGCTGGGCGTAGGTGACCCAGTCGCCGACGACCTTGACGTTCATGGAGGTCGCCTTGCCCAGGGGGGTGCGCGTGACGTCCGTGGTGCCCCGGCGGGCCACCGCGAGCGTCGCCGTCTCGGTGGCGGGCCACTCGATCCAGGCCAGGTGCGTCGCCGACACGGCGGACGCGGATGCGGCGCCGGTGCTGAGCGCGGCGTACGTCTCGGTGACCGAGGCGGTGGCGATGTCCACGAGCGCGACGCGGTAGCTGGAAACACCGTTCGCCCGGGTCTGGTAGTGGACGATGAGGGTGTCAGGACCGCTGCTCTCGAGCCGCATGTAGGCGGCACCGGCGGGTATGCCGGTCACCTTGCGGTCGACCGTCGCCCCCTGCTCCTTCGTCAGCAGATGCACCTCGCGGGCGCTGTTCACGTACGTCGAGGGGGGCGGCGGAGGCAGGGGCGGCCAGTCCGGCCGTGGTGACGGCGAGCACGGCGGCGACGGCCGCCGTGAGACGCAGCCGAGGCGTGCGTGCGTGGCGCAAGGAGGTCCTCCTCGGAGGTACGGGCGCGGTGGATGATCCACCGCGCCCGTACCTGACTTCCGGGAGGCCCGCATGGTTGTACGGGCGGGTCAGAGGACGTTGGTGTACTCGCTGCTGGTGTTGACGAAGACGTCGGTGGGGACGCGGGTGGAGAAGGGCGCCCTCCAGCTGCCGGTGCCGTTGTAGACGTACGCGGTGTTGTTCGGCCCGTAGACGTAGAGGTCGTTGCGGCCGTCCATGGAGGCGTCGCCGACGGCGGCGAACTGGGTGTACTGGTTCCAGCCGGGGCCGATCTTGACGCGGCTGGCGAAGGTGCCGTCGCCGTTGCCGAGGTAGAGCCAGAGGATGCCGTCCTTGTCGCGGGCGACGAGGTCTCCGGCCGGTCCTCCGGCGAGGTTGCCGGTGGCGGTGAGCTGGTTGTAGATGCCCCAGCCGACGCCGATCTTCTTGCGGGGTGCGTAGGGGGAGGTGAGGGAGCCGGTGGCCTTGTAGAGCCAGAGGTCGCCGGCCTTGTCGGTGGCGACGAGGTCGGCGCGGCCGTCGCCGGTGAGGTCGGATCCGCCGGTGAGCTTGTTGTAGACCTGCCAGCCGGGGCCGACCTTGCTGCGGATGCCGAGCGGGTTCCGCTCGTCGCCGGTGCCGGGGTGTACCCACAGGACGCCGGCGGAGTCGATGCCCAGGACGTCGGGTGCGCTGGTTCCCCCGATGTTGCCGACGGACTCGATCTGCGGGTAGTTCCAGCCGCCGCCGATGTACTCCGGGGCCCCGGCCGGGGTGACCTTGGCCTTCCAGGCGTCGTAGACGGTGTCGAGGCGCCGCAGGTTGCCGGAGGAGTCGCGGGCGAGGAGGTCGGGGGAGCCGTTGTCGTTGTAGTCGTGGAGCTTGGGGGTGCGGGTGACGGTGAAGTCACCGGTCGCGTGCAGGTCCGGGCCGATGCCGTTCGTCGGCTTGGCGTTCAACTCCCAGCGGTAGTCGCCGTTGTAGGCGCTCTCGCCGGGTTCGCCCTCCGAGGAGGCGAAGTTCCCGCGCCAGAGGAATCCGAAGTTCCGGCTGGAGTCCGACGTCACGGTGTGGACGTACCGCCTGCTGGTCTTCTTGTGGATCAGGCTCACCTCGTACGTGAAGCCCTTGTGCGAGAGGGTCCAGTTCAGGTAGACGCGGTTGTTCTGCGGGTCGAGGTCGACGACCGGGCCGACGCTCGTCTTCTCGAAGGTGAGCGCGGTGTCCTCGCCGGTGGAGGCGATGAGCGCGGCGGTCGGCTTTCCGTCGGTGCCGAGGGCGATCCGGTAGATGCCCTCGCCGTGTTCGGCGGTGCCGCCGCGGACGAGCAGGCTGCCGTCCGGGCCCGCGGTGAGGCTCGACGTGCGGTCGAGGAGCTTGACCGGGTCGCCGCCGGCGATCGGGCGCGCGGTGAGCGGCAGCATCGGGTCGCCGGCCGTGCCACCGCCGGTGGCGGTCGCCGTGCCGTAGGCGACCCAGCCCTTGAGGAGGCCGACGACCGGGGTAGCGGCCCGGGGGAGGGTGATCGGCTTGGAGTCGCCGCCGGTGCGGTCGGCGACGACGAGGGTGGTGTTGTCCTGCCACCAGGCCAGGTGCGTGGCATCGACGGCGATGGGGCGGCTCCAGCCGAAGAGGCTGGTGGTGTGGGCGCTACCGGCGGTGGCCGTGGCCAGGTCGACGGCGACGACTCCGCTCCTGTTCCCGTGGGCCGTGCCCGTCTCGTACGCGAGAAGTGCGGTGCCGGTGGCGGCGCGCACGCCGACGATGCTGTTGATGCCGGCCGGCAGGCCGGTGATCGTACGGTCGGTGACCGTGCTCCCGGTCCTGTCGAGGAGGTGGAACTCCTTCCCGGCGGAATTCGTCACCCGGACGAGGAGCGTCGAGCCGATCGTGGCCAGGTACGAGTAGGTGGCGTCCGGCTTGTTCAGCTTGGTCAGGTCGAAGACGACGGGCGCTGTCCCGGCGGGGGCGGACATGTCGTGGAGCTCGATCCCGCCCGCCCCCGTGATCGTCACGATGTCGGACACGGCGGCGTTGGGCCATGCGCGCTTGCCGGTCCAGGCCTTCACCAGGACGGTCGAGGTGCCGTCGGGCCGGTACCAGCGGTGGTCGTAATCCGAGTTGTTCTCGCTGTCGTACTGCTCGGTGGCCGTGAGATAGCCGCCGGGTCCCGCGCCCGTGATCTCCGTGTCGACCGGCAGCTCGGCGATCTCCCGCGCGTCCGCAAGGGCTCCGGCAGCCGTGACGGCGGCGGGAGCGACCACCGGGGCCGCGCCCGCGGAGGGGGCGGCCGCGAGGGCCGTGCCCGCCGTGATGGCCAGGACTGCGGTGATCGCGGTGGAGAGCCGGCGCCGGGCCGTGCGTGAAGTCACGTGTTTCTCCTCGAATGAATCGAACGGCACGCACATGTGTACGTACCGTTCGATGTGACCCGTGACCGGGCCGAAGGGTTGTACGCCCTCCGGCCCGGTCCGTGCTTTTACGGGCGGGTCAGAGGACGTGGGTGTACGTGCTGCCGGTGTTGATCAGGGCGTCGGTGGGGACGCGGGTGGCGAAGGGTGCCCTCCAGTGGCCGGTGCCGTTGTAGACGTACGAGGTGTTGTTCGGCCCGTAGACGTAGAGGTCGACGAGCCCGTCACCGGTGGCGTCGCCGACTCCGGCGAACTGGGTGTACTGGTTCCAGCCGGGGCCGATCTTGACCCGGCCGCCCAAGGTGCCGTCACCGACGCCGAGGTAGAGCCAGAGGACGCCGTCCTTGTCGCGGGCGACGAGGTCTCCGGCCGGTCCTCCGGCGAGGTTGCCGGTGGCGGTGAGCTGGTTGTAGATGCCCCAGCCGACGCCGATCCTCTTGCGGGGCGCGTAGGGGGAGGTGAGGGAGCCGGTGGCCTTGTAGAGCCAGAGGTCGCCGGACTTGTCGGTGGCGACGAGGTCGGTCCGGCCGTCGCCGGTCAGGTCGGATCCGCCGGTGAGCTTGTTGTAGATCTGCCAGCCGCCACCGACCCGGACGCGAGTGCCGAACGGCTTGCTCTCCACGCCCGTGCCGGGGTGGAGCCACAGGAGACCGGCCGAGTCGACACCGATGACATCCGGGGCGCTCGTGCCCGCGACGTTTCCGACGGCCTCCATCTGCGGGTAGTTCCAGCCGGAGCCGACCCCGGACCAGCGAGTGATCGGGACGACCTTTTTGTTCTGGGCGTCGTAGACCGTGTCGAAGCGCCACAGGTCACCGGAGGAGACGCGGGCGAAGAGGTCGGGGGAGCCGTTGTCGTTGAAGTCGTGGGCCTTCGGAACGCGGACGACGGTGAAGTCACCGCTCTCGCGCACGGGTTCGCCGATGCCGTTCGTCGGCTCGGCGACCAGTTCCCAGCGGTAGTCGCCGTTGTAGGCGTTCTGGCCGGGCCCCTCATGGGAGTCGAACTTCCCGTTCCAGAGGAACCTCAGGTACCGGCTCGCCTCGTTGCCGCGGTGGTTGAACCGCTGGCCGGTCCTCTTGTGGACCAGGCTCACGCTGACCTCGTAGTTCCCGTGCGAGAGCTCCCAGCTCAGATAGGCGCTGCCGTCCTGTGTATCGAGGTCGACGACGGGGCCGAAGCCCGTCTTCTTCAGGGTGAGGACGGTGTCCTGGCCGGTGGAGGAGAGGAGCGTCGCGGTCGGCTTGCCGTCGGTGCCGAGGGCGACCCGGTAGAAGCCCTCGCCGTGCTCGGCGGTGCCGCCGTAGGCGAGCAGGCTGCCGTCCGGGCCCGCGGTGAGGTTCGACGTGCGATCGAGGAGCTTGACCGGGTCGCCGCCGGCGATCGGGCGGGCGGTGAGCGGCAGCGTCGGATCGCCGGCGGTGCCGCCACCGGTGAGGGTCGACGTGCCGTGGACGACCCAGCCCTTGAGGAGGCCGACGATCGGTATTTCGGCCCGGGGGAAGGTGATCGGCTTCGGGGCGCCGCCGGCGCGATCGGCGATGACGAGTGTGGTGTCGTCCTGCCACCAGGCCAGGTGGGTGTCGTTGATCGCGAGAGGGTGGCTCCAATAGCCCAGCTGGGGCGTGGGGTGGGCGGCGCCGGCGGTGGCCGTGGCCAGGTCGACGGTGACGTTGCCGGGGTTGTCGCCGGAGGGCGAGGCGAGGTTGTAGCGGAGGAAAACCGTGTCGGCGGTGGCGCGCGCGCCGGCGATGTGTTCGATGCCGGCGGGCAGGCCGGTGATCTTCCTGCCCGGATCCCCGGGCTCGGTGAGGAGACGGAACTCGCTCGGACCGCTCGTGGGCTCTCCCTCGACGAGGAGGGTGGAGCCGATCGTGGTGACGTACCTGTAAGTGAGGGACGATGTGTTCAGCGTGGTCAGGTCGAAGACGACGGGCGCGGTCCCGGCCGGGGCGGACATGTCACGGAGCCGGATCACGTCCGCGTTCCCGTTCACTATCGGCACGATGTCGGACACGGCGGCGTTGGGCTCCGCCCGCTCTCTGGCCCAGGCCTTCGTCACGAGCGTGGAGGTGCCGTCCGGGCGGTGCCAGTGGTAGTCGAAGGAGTAGATGCTCTCCATCCGGTGAGGGGTGCCGGTGAGGTAGCCGCCGGGTCCCGCGCTCGTGACCTTCCTGTCGAACTGCATCGCGTACGTGTCCTGCTCGTCAGCCGTGCCCGCGGGGGCCGCGACGGCGGCCGGGGTGACCGCCGGGGCGGCACCCGCCGAGGGGGCGGCCGCCAGCGCGGTGCCCGCCGTGACGGCGAGGACTGCGGTGATCGCGGTGGAGAGCCGGCGCCGGGCCGTGCGTGAAGTCACGTGTTTCTCCTCAAGCATCGAACGGCACGCACATGCGTACGTACCGTTCGATAAGACCCCTGACCGGGCCGAAGGGTTGTACGCCCTCCGGCCCGCCCATGAGTAGGCGTCAGGAAAGGAGATCGTGCTGCCTGCCGTCCGGGAGGGAGCTCCACCAGGCGACCCCGCTCCGCGGACGGAACGGCGCCTGGTAGGAGCCCGTGCCCCGGTAGAGGTAGGCCTCGCCGCTGGTGTTGCGCCCCGAGGCGTACAGGTCGGGACGACCGTCACGGTTCGCGTCGCCGATACCGAGCAGATGGTCGTACGCTCCCCAGCCGGGGCCGATCCTGATGCGGGGTGCGAAGGTGCCGTCGCCCTTGCCGAGGTAGAGCCAGAGGACGCCGGCGGTGTCACGGGCGACGAGGTCTCCGGCCGGGCCGCCTCCGATGTTGCCGGTGGCGGTGAGCTGGTTGTAGACGCCCCAGCCGTAGCCGATCTTCTTGCGGACCGCGTACGGGGTGGTCGCGGAGCCCGTGCCCTTGTACAGCCACAGGTCGCCGGCCTTGTCGGTGGCGACGAGGTCGGCCCGCCCGTCCCCGGTCAGGTCGGAACCCCCGGTGAGATGGGTGTACGCGTTCCACCCGGTGCCGACCCGGGCCCGTACGCCCAGCGGGGACTTGGCGAGCCCGGTGCCCTGGTAGAGCCAGAGGACGCCGGCCCGGTCCCGGGCGACCACGTCGCTCACGGCGGAACCGGCGACGTTCCCGACCGCCTCGATCCGGTCGTAGATCTGCCAGTTGCTACCCGCGAGCAGCCCCGGGTTCTGGTCCAGCTGGTCGGCGGAGTGGAGTGACTGGAAGGTGTCGTGGATCCACAGCCGGCCCGCGGTGTCCCGGACGAGCACGTCCGGCGAGCCGTCGAGGTCGTAGTCGTGCGCACCGGGCTTCCGAGTCACGGTGAAGGCTCCGGAGGTCTTCAGCTCCGGTCCGATGCCGTTCATCGGCTTGGCCGTGATCTCCCAGGTGTACGGCCCGCTCGGCGCCCCGGTCCACATGTCGGGGGTGCCGTTCCAGGTGAGCTGGCCGTTCCAGGTGTAGGCCGCTCTGTGGGGGTCGTAGTCGGCGTTCAACGGGTAGACGCCGTCCGTCAGGGTCTCGCCCGTCCGGGTGTTGCGGATCCTGACCGTCATCTCCACCTCGGACCGGCTGAGTTGCCAGACCATGGTGAACCGGCCGCCGGTCCTGTCGAGATCGAGGACCGGCGGGATGTTGTGTCCGAGGAGCGTGACCTTGGTCGAGACCCCGGAGGAGGCGACCTGGGTGGCGGCCGGAACGCCGTCCGCGCCGGCCGCGATCCGGTACAGACCCTCGCCGCCCGCGACGGTGCCGCCCTGCACGAGCAGCGCGCCGTCCGGAGCCACGGCCGAGTAGGCCATGTCGTCCATGAGCTTCCGGGTCGTGCCGTTCCCCAGGTAGCGCGCGGTCACGGCGTACGTCGGGGACGGGTTCCGCTCGCCGTACCCGCCCGTCTGTGCGTGCGTCAGCCAACTGCCGACCAGCCCGAGGGAGTTGATGGCTGCGGGCACGGTGATCCGCTGGGTGCCGGTGGCGGGTCCCCGCTCGGTGACGACCACGGTCGCCTTGCCCGCGGAGCCGGGCTCCAGCCAGGCGACGTGCTTGCCGGAGAGCGCGATCGGGCCCCACTGCTCCGTGCCGCCCGCGACGGGCGCGGTCTCCGTGACCGCGGCGGTGGCGATGTCCACGGTGGCCCAGCGCTTCCGCGCGCTCGCACCCGTACCGGTGACGTACGTGAGCAGGGCGGTGCCGGGGGTGGCGGCCCGGACCGACGGGTCCTGCGCGTCGTCCGGCAGACCGGTCACGGGCCGGTCGGAGAGCGCGCCGTCCCCCTGCGAGAGCAGGTGTACGGCGTGCCCGCCCTTGCCGTTGGCCACCTTGACGAACGCGGTGCGGCCGACGGCTCCGGCGAAGGTACCGCCGGTGCCCACGGACTGCGGCGAGGCGGACAGGACGTCCTGGTCCGTCGCCATGTCCCGGAGCGTGATGTGGCCGGACATCTCGATGCGCGCGATCACGTCGGACGCGTAGGACCGGGTGACCCAGTCGTAGTCCCGCTGATACGGCTCGGCCGTCGAGCCGTCCGCGTACCGGGTCCAGACGGCGTGCAGGCCACCGTCCTTGTCATCGTTCCAGGTCAGGAAGCCGGTCGTGCCGGCGCTGACGAGCTCGGGCCTGATGGCCGGAAAGGGCACGACCGCCGAGGCGGTGGCCAGGGCGGCGGCCGTGGCGGGGGCGGCGGCCGTGGCGGGGACGGCGGCCGTCAGACCGCCCACCGTGACGGCGAGAACGGCCGTCACGGCGGCGCCCAGCCGTACACGGGCGGCGCGGCGAGGGGAGATCAAAGGTGTTCCTCTTTCAGGGGCGCGGGCGGGGCGGTACTGGTGCGCCCGCAAGACCCACAGAGGAACCGAATGGTTGTACGGCCGGACGGATGGTCATGGGGGGACGCGCGTCCCGCCCGCCGCCGCTATCCCCGCTCCACCACACCCCGCACGTACCCCGCCTGCCCCGCGTGCTGGAGCGCGTCCGCGATCACCGACACCAGGCGGACGCCGAGGGTGACCGGCGGGTCCCAGGCGGTGTCGACGACCCGGTCCAGGTCCGCGTTCGTCACCGTGCCGATGAGCTCCTCCGTACGGGCGTGCACGGCGTCGTGGTAGCCGAGCAGCAGCTCCGCCGGGGCGCGGACCTTGCCGGCCTGGGCCCGCGACTGGCCGTAGCCGGTCGCTTCGGCCGGGAACGGCAGTCCGAAGCGGTCCCGCCAGCCGTCCCCCGTCCACAGCTGCTCCGTGCCGTACGCGCCCGCGAGGTGGTCGTCCTGGATGCGGGTGAGGTGCCAGACGAGCCAGGCCACCGAGTTGGCGTCGGGATCGATCCGTACGGCGAGCTGGTCCTCGGTGAGGCCCTCCACGGCCTCGTGGACGGCCTCACGGATCCGGCCGAACGAGTCGGTCAGCAGGGCGGCGCTGTTCACGGGTGGCTCCTTTCCGTCCTCCACCGCTCCACCGTCGCCGCCACGTCGAAGGGCTTCAGGTTCAGCGGGGGCCCGGCCGGCGGGCGGAGGAGGGCTGCGGCGATCTTGGTGTTGATCTCCCCGAGGATGCGGCGGACCTGGCTCTCCGAGACGGCCGCGGCCACCGCCGCCTCCGCGTCCTCGGCCTCCTTGCGCAGGGCAAGGGAGGGCGGCAGCACCGACGCGCCCTCGCTGTGCATCTTGCCCTTGATCCACCACAGCTCGTCGTACGGGGCGGAGTCGTCCGGGAGGGGTTTGCCGAAGCCCGGCAGGCTCCGGAACTCACCCCGTTCCGACGCCTCGCGGATCTGTTTGTCCACGAACGACTCGAAGCTGACTCCGGGCGGCTTGCGTTCGGTCATGCGTCCAGACTACGAGCCCCCCGCCCGGCACGGCGGGAGAAAGGCAGGAGCCCCGCTCGTGCCCGGAGGCACGGAGCGGGGCTCCTTGGGTACTGCTTTATCTAGAGGTGCGCGTACGCCGACCCGGGCAACTTAGGCCGGGGAGACGTTCTCCGCCTGCGGGCCCTTCGGGCCCTGCGTGACGTCGAAGGTCACGACCTGGTTCTCCTCGAGCGAACGGAAGCCGTTCGCGTTGATCGCGGAGTAGTGGACGAAGACATCCGGGCCGCCGCCGTCCTGGGCGATGAAGCCGAAGCCCTTTTCAGCGTTGAACCACTTGACGGTTCCGGTAGCCATAAGCCCTCCTTGGGCCAAAGGGTTGCCCTGCTCCAGAACCTGCAAACAAGTCTGAAAACTACAAAAGCCTGCGGGTTACATGCTCCGCAGGCTCTGTACTGCAAGGGAAACCAAACTGCAACTTGCGTCGAGCCTAGCACGCAGGACGCTCGTGGCGGAAGAGCGAAAGATCACGTCGCTCGCAGGTTTGATCTTGCTCCCCGCGCTGACGCGCGGGCCCCGCCGATGCCCACGGTACGAGACGGGTCTAGCCTCACTATGTGGACAATGCAACCGCCGAGCAGCAGCGCAGCCGGCCCCGCGTCGGGCACATCCAGTTCCTGAACTGCCTCCCCCTCTACTGGGGCCTGGCCAGAACCGGAACGCTCCTCGATCTGGAGCTGACGAAGGACACCCCCGAGAAGCTCAGTGAGCGGCTCGTCCGCGGCGATCTCGACATCGGCCCCATCACCCTCGTCGAGTACCTCCGCAACGCGGCGGACCTCGTGGCCCTCCCGGACATCGCCGTCGGGTGCGACGGGCCCGTCATGTCCTGCGTGATCGTCTCGCAGCGTCCCCTGGAGGAGCTGGACGGGGCGCGCGTCGCCCTCGGCTCCACCTCCCGCACGTCCGTACGCCTCGCCCAGCTGCTCCTCGCCGAGCGGTACGGGGTGACGCCGGACTACTACACCTGCCCCCCTGACCTGGGCGTGATGATGCAGGAGGCCGAGGCGGCCGTCCTCATCGGCGACGCCGCGCTCCGGGCCTCGCTGCACGACGCGCCCCGGCTCGGCCTCCAGGTCCACGACCTCGGGCTCATGTGGAAGGAGTGGACGGGCCTGCCGTTCGTCTTCGCCGTGTGGGCGGCGCGCAAGGACTACCTGGCACGCGAACCGGAGACGGTCCACGAGGTGCACCAGGCCTTCCTGGCCTCGCGTGACCTCTCCCTCGAAGAGGTCGCCAAGGTCGCCGAGCAGGCCGCCCGCTGGGAGACCTTCGACGCGGAACTCCTGGAGCGGTACTTCCGTACGCTCGACTTCCGCTTCGGTCCCGAGCAGCTCGCCGGAGTCCGCGAGTTCGCCCGCCGCACCGGCCCCACGACCGGCTTCCCCGCGGACGTCAGGGTCGAACTGCTCCCTCCGCCCGTACGGGGTTAGCGGGCGCGCGATCGGGTCCCGGTCCGGCCTACCCATTCGGGTCCCGATCCGGCTTCCCGATCCGGCCTCCCCATTCGGGTCCCGATTCGGCTCCCGGAATTCGCCGTCGCGTCCCCTTCCGGTAATTCACCCGTATGCCCGCGCCTAAGTCGCGGGGACCCCTGGCGTACGCTGGTTCGGTCTGCAAGAACCCCTCCGAAAGGGACACAACCGGTGACCGAGAAGGCCGAACTCCAGTCTGTTCTCGACCGCGCTGCCGCGGGTGGCCGGATCACCCCCGAGGAGGCGCTCGACCTCTACCGCTCGGCGCCCCTGCACGCCCTCGGCACCGCCGCCGACGCCGTGCGCCGCCGCCGGTACGCGGGGACCGAGCACATCGCGACGTACATCATCGAGCGGAACATCAACTACACGAACGTCTGCGTGACGGCGTGCAAGTTCTGCGCCTTCTACGCGGCCCCGAAGGACACGAAGAAGGGCTGGACCCGCGACCTCGACGACATCCTGCGCCGCTGCGCGGAGACCGTGGAGCTCGGCGGCACCCAGATCATGTTCCAGGGCGGCCACCACCCGGACTACGGCGTCGAGTACTACGAGCAGCACTTCGCCGCGATCAAGCAGGCCTTCCCGCAGCTGGTCATCCACTCCCTCGGCGCCTCCGAGGTCGACCACATGGCGCGGATCTCCGGTGTCTCCGTCGAGGAGGCGATCACCCGCATCCACGCCGCCGGGCTCGACTCCTTCGCGGGCGCCGGCGCCGAGCTGCTGCCCGCCCGGCCGCGCAAGGCCATCGCCCCGCTCAAGGAGAGCGGCGAGCGCTGGCTGGAGATCATGGAGATCGCCCACAACCTGGGCGTCGAGTCCACCTCCACCATGCTCATGGGCACCGGCGAGACCAACGCCGAGCGGATCGAGCACTTGCGGATGATCCGTGACGTGCAGGACCGGACGGGCGGCTTCCGGGCCTTCATCCCGTACACGTACCAGCCCGAGAACAACCACCTCAAGGGCCGCACGCAGGCGACGATCTTCGAGTACCTGCGGATGATCGCGGTCGCGCGGCTCTTCATGGACAACATCGCCCACATCCAGGGCTCGTGGCTGACCGTCGGCAAGGAGGCCGGCCAGCTCTCCCTGCACTACGGCGCCGACGACCTGGGCTCGATCATGCTGGAGGAGAACGTCGTCTCCTCCGCCGGTGCCAAGCACCGCTCCAACCGCATGGAGATCATCGACCTGATCCGCAAGGCGGGCCGCGTCCCGGCGCAGCGCGCGACCACGTACGAGCACCTCCTCGTCCACGACGACCCGGCGAACGACCCGGTCGACGAGCGCGTCGCCTCGCACATCTCGTCCATCGCGATCGAGGGGGGCACGGCCCACCCCGAGCTGAAGCTCCTCGACGCCAACTGAGGCCCCTGTGCTGACCATCCACGTCGCCGAGGCGACACCCGAGACCGCCGTCCTGGTCGACGGCGGTCTCATCGCCGCCGTCGGCCCGTACGAGGACCTCGTCGCCGTACGCCCCGAGGCGCGGGTCCGGCAGTGGCCGGGCATCCTCACTCCCGGGCTCCTCAACCCGTTCGGGCCCGAACTCCTCGAAGGCATGTACCACCCGGACCCCCGGGAGGCCGCGGGCTTCGGCACCGAGCCGATCGGCGGGGAGCGGGCGCAGCGGATCTTCCGGGCCGACCCCGCCCGGCGCGGTGCCTCCGCACGCCGGGCCGTGCAGCGGCTGCTCGCGCACGGGACGGTCGCCGTCGCCGGTGAACTGCGCGAAAGGGCCGCCCTGGACGCCGTACGCCGGGCCGGACTCGCCGTCGGCCGCCGCCCGGAGCGGCTCCCCGGCGCCCCGTCGTTCTCCCCGGCGCCGCTGGTGCTCCTGCCGGGCCTCGCGCCGGGAGCCCCGGCGCGCTTCGCCGTCTTCGACGTGCCCGACCGCGCGACCCTGGTCCGCCTCGGCCCGTCGACCTGCGTCGCCACCGTCCTCGGCGGCCGCCTGGTGTTCCGGGGGCGGTAGCCACCGGAACACCCCGGCTCAGCCGCCCTCGACCGCCGGCGGCGCCTTCGTCTCGACCGGGTTCTCGTCCGCGTACCGCACCAGGTCGAGGAAGCGCGGGTCCTGGGCGACGGCCAGCAGCTGCCGCGGTGACACCGGCGCCGACACGCGCTCGGGATCGACGGAGAGCAGGACGCGGCTGCCGCCGTAGCGGAAGTCCAGGTACGACCCGGACGTCTTGTCCCCGTTGACCAGCATCGAGACGAGCTGCGCCTCGCGGTTTCCGTCGAACGTGACCTCCTCGCAGCGGAAGCCCCTGACCGGCTCGTCCACGCAGGGCTTGAGACGGTTCTCGTCGGACGGCCGTACCGACACCGTCATACGGAAGGTCTCGCCGCCCGAGGCGATCCGGTAGACGTACACCTTGTCCTTGACCGGCCGGATCTCGGTCACCGTCGCGGGCAGCAGTTCGTCGAGCAGCGCCGCCACCCGCTGCTGGTGCGTCGCGCGGCGCGCACGCTCGGCCTCGGACAGACCGTCCGGGTTGTCGGGCGGTGTGACGCCCGGGGTCTCCTCGATCGTGACGGGGGCGTAGGTCGTGCTTGCGCTCGGGCCGGTGCTCGCGCTCGCGGTCGCGCCGGGCGTCGACGGCACGGCGGCGGGCATGGTGACCTCCGGGCTCGAACCCGGCAGCAGCGTGAGGCCGAGCGCCCCGGCCGTGACCGCGCCGAACGCGGTCGTGACGATCGCGGCCCGGGCCCGCAGCCGCCGTCTGCGGCCCTCGCGCGCCGCGAGCGGGGCGAGGTCGGGGAGCGGGGGAAGGTCGTCCACCGTACGTTCCATGGTGCTGCGGAGCAGGGTGATGTCGTCGGTTTCCACGGCGGACCTCAGCTTCCTGTGGTGGCGAGCCCGGCGTCACCCAGGCGTACGCGGAGTCGGGCGAGGGAACGCGAGCACTGGCTCTTGACGGTCGCCTCGCTGCACCGCAGCAGGGCGGCCACGGAGGCCACGCTCTGGTCGTCCCAGTAGCGCAGGACGACCATCGCGCGGGCCCGTGGCGGCAGCTCGGCGAGCGCCGCGAGCAGGGTGACGCGCAGATCGGCGTGGTCGGCGGCGGGCTCCGGGCGCATTCCGCCGGTGCGGGTGAGCGCGAGCAGATCGCGCAGGCCGCGGCGCCGCTCGGCCAGGAAGGTGCGGGTCAGCACCGTCTTGGCGTACGCGTGCGGATGGTCGGCGGCGCCCGCGCGCCGCCAGTGCTGGTACAGCTTGGCCAGCGTCGTCTGGGTCAGGTCGCGGGCGGTCTCGGCGTCGCCGCACAGGAGGTACGCCGTGCGGTACAGCCGCTGCTGCCCCGCCCGGGCGAACTCCTCGAACCCGCCGTCCGCCGCGTCGGCCGACACGCCGACCGGAGGGCCGGATCTCACGTCGTCCCGCCCGGCTGCCGGGGAGCCGGGTCTCACTTCCGTCGGTACCGCCATCGCGTTCCTGCCTTCTCTCACCGTTGGTGTCGGCCGGTGTCCCACACCCATCCGTCCTTGAGCGCGGCCGCGCCGAAAAGGTTGAAGCGGTACGAGGAGAGATTTCGGCGACTGCGACAATGACGGGGTGACCCGAGCATCCCTGGACAAGCAGCCGCACGAAGTCGCCTCGATGTTCGACGACGTGGCGGCCAACTACGACCTCACCAACGACGTGCTCTCCCTCGGCCAGGACCGGCGCTGGCGCAAGGAGGTCGCGAAGGCGGTCGACGCCCGCCCCGCGCAGAAGATCCTTGACCTGGCCGCGGGTACGGCGACCTCGTCGCAGCCCTTCGCCCGCGCGGGCGCGTACGTCGTGCCCTGCGACTTCTCGATCGGCATGCTCCAGGTCGGCAAGAAGCGGCACCCGTGGATGCCGTTCACGGCCGGCGACGGTACGAAGCTGCCGTTCCGTGACGACGTCTTCGACGCCGTCACCATCTCCTTCGGGCTGCGCAACATCCAGGACACCGAGCAGGCGCTGCGCGAGCTGTACCGGGTGACGAAGCCCGGCGGCCGGGTCGTCATCTCCGAGTTCTCGCACCCGACCTGGGCGCCGTTCCGCACGGTGTACGAGGAGTACCTGATGCGCGCGCTGCCGCCGGTGGCCCGTGCCGTGTCGTCCAACCCCGACGCGTACGTGTACCTCGCGGAGTCCATCCAGTCGTGGCCGGACCAGCCGACCCTGGCGGGCATGCTCCAGAAGGCCGGCTGGTCGAGGGTGGCCTGGCGGAACCTGACCGGCGGGATCGTCGCGCTCCACCGGGGCTTCAAGGCCTGACGGGTCCTGCGCGACCAGGGACCAGGGGTCGGTGGGGTGGTGACCCTCCGGTCCCGCCGGGACCGCCACCCATAGACTGCGACACGTCCTCATCATCCTCGTCGCCGAACTTCGGGAGACTCCGCCGTGACCGAGCAGCCCCTCTCCGAGCACACCGCAGATGTGATCGTCGTCGGGGCAGGCCCGGCCGGTTCCACCACCGCGTACTACCTGGCCAAGGCGGGACTCGACGTCCTGCTCCTGGAGAAGACCGCGTTCCCCCGCGAGAAGGTCTGCGGCGACGGCCTCACCCCCCGCGCCACCAAGCAGCTCGTCTCCATGGGCATCGACATCTCCGAAGAGGCCGGCTGGCTGCGGAACAAGGGCCTGCGGATCATCGGCGGCGGCGTCCGCCTGGAGCTCGACTGGCCGGAGCTCGCCTCGTACCCGGACTACGGACTCGTCCGCAAGCGCGACGACTTCGACGAGCAGCTGGCCCGTCAGGCGCAGAAGGGCGGCGCCCGACTGTACGAGCGCTGCAACGTCGGGGCCCCGATCATCGACGACCGTACGGGCCGGATCACCGGCGTCCACGCGAAGCTGGGCGAGGAGAAGCGCGAGGTCACCTTCCACGCCCCGCTCGTCGTCGCCGCCGACGGCAACTCCACCCGCCTCTCCCTCGCCATGGGCCTGCACCGGCGCGAGGACCGGCCGATGGGCGTCGCGGTCCGCACGTACTTCACCACCCCGCGGCACGAGGACGACTACCTGGAGTCCTGGCTCGAGCTGTGGGACCGGCGCGGCCCGCAGGACCGTCTCCTCCCCGGCTACGGCTGGATCTTCGGCATGGGCGACGGCACCTCGAACGTCGGCCTGGGCATCCTCGACTCCTCCTCCGCGTTCAAGGAGCTGGACTGGCGCGAGGTGCTCAAGGCCTGGTGCGCCTCGATGCCGGAGGACTGGGGCTTCACCCCGGACAACATGACGACCACGATCCGCGGCGCCGCCCTCCCGATGGCCTTCAACCGCCAGCCGCACTACACGAAGGGCCTGCTGCTCGTCGGCGACGCGGGCGGGATGGTCAACCCGTTCAACGGCGAGGGCATCGCGTACGCCATGGAGTCCGGCCAGATCGCGGCCGACGTCATCGTCCAGGCCCACGCCCGCACGACCCCCGCCCAGCGCGAACTGGCCCTGCGGAACTACCCGCAGGTCCTCAAGGACACCTACGGCGGCTACTACACGCTCGGCCGCGCCTTCGTGAAGCTCATCGGCAACCCGAAGATCATGAAGATCGCGACCCAGCGCGGCCTGACCCACCCGCTCCTGATGAAGTTCACCCTGAAGATGCTGGCGAACCTCACCGACCCGACGGGCGGCGACGCCATGGACCGCATCATCAACGGCCTGTCGAAGGTCGCGCCGAAGGCCTGAACGACCTGCGGTAGTCGGTGGGCGAGACCCCGACCGTACGGGTGAAGTGGCGGCGCAGGTTCGCCGCCGTGCCCAGTCCGCTGCGTTCACCGATCTGTTCCACGGGCAGGTCGGTGACTTCGAGCAGCGTCTGGGCGCGGGCCACCCGCTGCTGGAGCAGCCACTGCAACGGGGTCGTTCCGGAAATGACCGCACATCTCAGGATGTGACGAAGGGCCGCCTCTCCCAGGGGGAGTGACGGCCCTTCGGCGTGAAGCGCGGAGATCAGAGGATGCGCACGGCGCCCGACGGGGTGTCCCAGTCGAGGGAGCGCTCTACGACACCGGTCGACGTGTTCTGCGCGCCGACGTACATGCCGCCGCCCACGTAGATGGCGACGTGGTACGAGCCGCTGCGGCTGCCCCAGTACAGGATGTCGCCCGGCTGGAGGTTGCTCAGGGAGACGGAGGTGCCCATGCTCGACTGGTCGCTGGAGATGCGCGGCAGGTCGATGCCGGCCTGGCGGTAGGCCGCCTGGACGAGGCCCGAGCAGTCCCACGAGTTGGGGCCGGTGCCGCCCCTGACGTACGCGTCGCCGACCTGGGCGCGGGCGAAGGCCACGATCGAGGCGGCGGAGCCGGAGGGGGCCTGCGTCTCGCTGTCACTGGAACCGGCCGAGGAGCCGCTGTCGGAGGACGAGGACGACGAGGACGAGTCGTTGTCGTCGGAGGAGTTCGACGAGTCCGAGGACGTCGACGCGCTCGCGGCGACGAGCCGGGTGCGCTCACGGTCGCGGGAGGCGCGCTCCTCGGCTTCCTGGCGCTCCTGCTCGGCCTTCAGGCGGGCGGCCTTCTCGGCGCGCTCGGCCGCGGCCTTGCGGTCCGCCTCGGCCTTGGCCGTCTTGGCTTCCTTGGCGGCCTGCTGGAGCGCCGCGTTCTCCTGCGTCTGGAGGCTCTGGTCGAGCGCCTCCTGCTGGGAGGCCTCGGCGGAGGCGGCGACGGCGCTGGCGAGACCGGCGGTCTCCAGGGAGCCCAGGGTGGGCATTTCGATGGTCTCGGTCACCGGCTCGGCATTCGCCGGCCCGGCAGCACCGGCCACCGCGATGGTGCCGAGGACGCCACCGGCGACTCCGGCTCGCAGCGCGAGCTTCGAGGCGCTGCGGCGGGGCTTCCGGTGGCTGGGTATGTGAGCGGTGTGGGACATGGGTACAACCGCTATCAGGGCTTCACGGTTCCCTTCAAGAAACGTGGGTTGCGCCACAGTTACGTTCGGAACCTCATAATCCGCTTCTGTGGCGCCCTTATTGACGCCGTAACGGGCAAAACGGGCAAGGCTCATCTGGCCCTTGATCATGGGTTTTCATTGAAACGCCCGAATTGCCCGACCCTTACCACCTCTTGACACCCTTGGCCAAGCCCCGTTTCTCCGGGACCTCCGCCGTGTGGTGCAGGTCACATCCGCGTCTCATGAACGCCCCCGCAACGCCCCCCGCGCGCTCGTGAAAGCGCGCACGTGTCCACCGCCGTCCGCCGGGCTCCCCCGACCGGGCGACGAGCGGTTCCTTTACCACTCGGATGCGTCCATCACCAATTTGCTTGTAGTGGCCAACGCTTGATAGTGCGACACCCCCTCCGATCTGCGATTTCCGGTCCGGATGTCACATCTGGTGATCACCTGGGCGCTTCGCGCAACAAGATCACCGCTCATCCGACTTCATGATCCTTCGTCAGGTGGTGGAGATCACAAAGACGTTGGCGTACCCCGTGTCGCAGATCACAGAGGGGCAGGCATAAGATGCGGGGCAGCCGGGCTTGTGAACTGCCTCACATGGGGGCGATCTTTCACGGTCCGGCCGTGCGGTCCAACGGTCAAGGACGACTGGAAGGAGCGAGGAGCGTGAATGCGTACGCGCCCGTCCTCGTGCTCGGTGCCCTGGGTGCGGGGTTTGCGATCTTCTCCGTGGTCATGGCCACGCTTATCGGTCCAAAGCGGTACAACAGGGCAAAACTTGAGGCGTACGAGTGCGGCATCGAGCCGACGCCCACTCCCGCCGGTGGCGGCCGCTTCCCGATCAAGTACTACCTGACGGCGATGCTCTTCATCGTCTTCGACATCGAGATCGTCTTCCTCTACCCCTGGGCCGTCACCTTCGACGCCCTGGGGCTTTTCGGGCTCGTGGAGATGCTGCTCTTCGTGCTCACCGTCTTCGTCGCCTACGCCTACGTGTGGCGTCGCGGCGGCCTGGAATGGGACTGAGGGGCTGAGGGGCACCTATGGGACTCGAAGAGAAACTCCCGAGCGGCTTTCTGCTGACGACGGTCGAACAGGCCGCGGGCTGGGTGCGCAAGGCGTCCGTGTTCCCCGCGACCTTCGGCCTCGCCTGCTGCGCCATCGAGATGATGACCACCGGAGCCGGCCGGTACGACCTGGCCCGCTTCGGCATGGAGGTCTTCCGCGGCTCGCCGCGCCAGGCCGATCTGATGATCGTGGCCGGGCGGGTCAGCCAGAAGATGGCGCCCGTCCTGAGGCAGGTCTACGACCAGATGCCCAACCCCAAGTGGGTCATCTCCATGGGCGTCTGCGCCTCCTCGGGTGGCATGTTCAACAACTACGCGATCGTCCAGGGCGTCGACCACATCGTGCCGGTCGACATCTACCTGCCCGGCTGTCCGCCGCGCCCGGAGATGCTGCTCGACGCGATCCTCAAACTCCACCAGAAGATCCAGACCTCCAAGCTCGGCGTGAACGCCGAGGAGGCGGCCCGGGAGGCGGAGGAGGCGGCGCTCAAGGCGCTGCCGACGATCGAACTGAAGGGTCTTCTGCGGTGAGTGACGAAACGCCGAAGGGTGACAAGACGCCGAAAGGTGACGAGACGCCCAACCCCGAGAAGGAACTCAGCGCGCAGAACCTGCCGGGTCAGCGCGGGGACCACGGCGAGGAGGTCCGGGTCCAGCGCGGCATGTTCGGCGCCCAGAGCGGCGCCGACACGTCCGGCTACGGCGGCCTCGTCCGCTCGATCCGGCTCCCCGGCCCGGCCACCCGCCCGTACGGCGGCTGGTTCGACGAGGTCGCCGACGAACTCGAGGGCGCCCTGGAGGAGCAGGGCCTGCTCCCGGACAACGCCATCGAGAGGACGGTCGTCGACCGCGACGAGCTCACCTTCCACATCGAGCGCGAGCACCTCGTCCGCGTGGCCCGCACCCTCCGCGACGACCCGGCGCTCCGCTTCGAGCTCTGCACCGGCGTCTCCGGCGTCCACTACCCGGGAGACAAGGGCCGCGAGCTGCACGCGGTCTACCACCTGCGTTCGCTCACCCACGGCCGGCTGATCCGGATCGAGGTCTCGGCCCCCGACGCCGACCCGCGGATCCCGTCCCTCGTCGCCGTCTACCCGACGAACGACTGGCACGAGCGCGAGACGTACGACTTCTTCGGCATCGTCTTCGACGGCCACCCCGCCCTCACCCGGATCATGATGCCGGACGACTGGCAGGGCCACCCGCAGCGCAAGGACTACCCCCTCGGCGGCATCGCCGTCGAGTACAAGGGCGCCCAGATCCCGGCTCCGGACCAGCGGAGGTCGTACTCGTGACAACTCCCCACGCGTCTCCCCGCGAGACGACAGAAGGCGCCGTCTACACGGTGACCGGTGGCGACTGGGAAGAGGTCGTCCAGTCCGCCGCCAAGGCCGACGACGAACGCATCATCGTCAACATGGGCCCCCAGCACCCGTCCACCCACGGCGTGCTCCGGCTCATCCTGGAGATCGACGGCGAGACCGTCACCGAGGCCCGCTGCGGCATCGGCTACCTCCACACCGGCATCGAGAAGAACCTCGAATACCGGACCTGGACGCAGGGCACCACCTTCGTCACGCGCATGGACTACCTCACCTCGTTCTACAACGAGACGGCGTACTGCCTCGGCGTGGAGAAGCTGCTCGGCATCACCGACCAGATCCCGGACCGGGCCAGCGTCATCCGGGTGCTCCTCATGGAGCTCAACCGGCTCTCCTCCCACCTGGTGTGCATCGCCACCGGCGGCATGGAGCTCGGCGCCACCACGATCATGATCTACGGCTTCCGGGACCGCGAGATGATCCTGGACCTGTACGAGCTGATCACCGGGCTGCGCATGAACCACGCGTTCATCCGCCCCGGCGGCCTCGCCCAGGACCTCCCGCCCGGCGCCGTCGACGCCGTGCGCGAGTTCGTGAAGACCATGAAGAAGAACCTGCCGGAGTACGACAAGCTCGCCACCGGCAACCCCATCTTCAAGGCCCGTATGCAGGACGTCGGCTACCTCGACCTCACCGGCTGCATGGCCCTCGGCGCCACCGGACCGATCCTGCGCTCCGCGGGCCTCCCGCACGACCTGCGCAAGACCGACCCGTACTGCGGCTACGAGGACTACGAGTTCGACGTCCCGACCGCCGACACCTGCGACTCCTACGGACGCTTCCTCGTCCGCCTGGAGGAGATGCGGCAGTCCCTCCGGATCGTCGAGCAGTGCCTCGACCGCCTGGAGCCGGGCGACGTCATGGTCGGCGACAAGAAGATCGCCTGGCCCGCGCAGCTCGCGCTCGGCGCCGACGGCCTCGGCAACTCGACCGACCACATCGCGAAGATCATGGGCACCTCCATGGAGGCCCTGATCCACCACTTCAAGCTGGTCACCGAGGGCTTCCGGGTTCCCGCCGGGCAGGCCTACGCGGCCGTCGAGTCGCCCAAGGGCGAGCTCGGCGTGCACGTCGTCTCCGACGGCGGCACCCGCCCCTTCCGGGTCCACTTCCGCGATCCGTCCTTCACCAACCTCCAGGCCATGGCCGCGATGTGCGAGGGCGGCCAGGTCGCCGACGTCATCGTCGCCGTCGCCTCCATCGACCCCGTGATGGGAGGCGTCGACCGATGACGGACATCCAGCTCGGGATGCCGCAGCTGCCGGCCCCCGACTTCCCCGCCGAGGTACGCGCCCGGCTCGAAGCGGACGCGCGCGAGATCATCGCCCGCTACCCGGACTCCCGCTCCGCGCTCCTGCCGATGCTGCACCTCGTGCAGTCGGAGGAGGGCCATGTGACCCGTACCGGCATGCGGTTCTGCGCCGACCTCCTCGGCCTCACCACCGCCGAGGTCACCGCCGTCGCCACCTTCTACACGATGTACCGGCGCAAGCCCTCCGGCGACTACCAGGTCGGCGTCTGCACCAACACGCTGTGCGCGGTCATGGGCGGCGACGCCATCTTCGAGGAGCTCAAGCAGCACCTCGGCGTCGGCAACGACGAGACCACCGAGGACGGCACGATCACCCTCGAACACATCGAGTGCAACGCCGCCTGCGACTTCGCGCCCGTCGTGATGGTCAACTGGGAGTTCTTCGACAACCAGACCCCCGAGTCCGCCAAGAAGATGGTGGACGACCTGCGGGCCGGACGGACCGTCGAACCCACCCGCGGCGCCCCGCTCTGCACCTTCAAGGAGACCGCCCGCATCCTCGCCGGCTTCCCCGACGAGCGCCCCGGCGCCGTCGAGGCCACCGGCGGCGCGGGCCCCGCCTCCCTCGTCGGCCTGCGCCTGGCCAAGGGCGAGAACCCGTCCCACCGAATCGTCCACCCGCGCGGTGAGTCCTCCGGTCAGGAGGGGAAGTGATGACCTTGGCCGCCGAGATCAACAACAGCAGCCCCGAGAAGCTCCTCTCGCCCGTCCTCTCGGCCTTCTGGGACCAGCCCGACTCCTGGACCCTGGAGACCTACGAACGGCACGAGGGCTACCGGGGCCTCAGGCGGGCCCTCGCGATGAGCCCCGACGACCTCATCGCGTACGTCAAGGAATCCGGCCTCCGCGGACGCGGCGGCGCCGGCTTCCCCACCGGCATGAAGTGGCAGTTCATCCCGCAGGGCGACGGCAAGCCGCACTACCTCGTCGTCAACGCCGACGAGTCCGAGCCCGGCACCTGCAAGGACATCCCGCTCCTCTTCGCCAACCCGCACTCCCTCATCGAGGGCATCGTGATCGCCTGCTACGCGATCCGCTCGAACCACGCCTTCATCTATCTGCGCGGCGAGGTCGTCCCCGTCCTGCGCCGCCTCCACGAGGCCGTCCGCGAGGCCTACGCGGCCGGCTACCTCGGCACGAACGTCCTCGGCAGCGGACTCGACCTCGAACTCACCGTGCACGCCGGCGCCGGCGCGTACATCTGCGGTGAGGAGACCGCGCTGCTCGACTCGCTCGAAGGGCGCCGCGGCCAGCCCCGGCTGCGACCCCCCTTCCCCGCGGTCGCCGGTCTGTACGCCTGCCCCACTGTCGTGAACAACGTCGAGTCCATCGCGTCCGTTCCCGCGATCCTCCAGCGCGGCAAGGAATGGTTCACGTCGATGGGCAGCGAGAAGTCCCCGGGCTTCACGCTCTACTCGCTCAGCGGACACGTCACCTCACCCGGCCAGTACGAGGCGCCCCTCGGGATCACCCTGCGCCAGCTCCTCGACATGAGCGGCGGCATGCGCGCCGGCCACCGCCTCAAGTTCTGGACCCCCGGCGGCTCCTCCACCCCCATGTTCACCGACGAGCACCTCGACGTGCCCCTCGACTACGAGGGCGTCGGCGCCGCCGGATCCATGCTCGGCACCAAGGCACTCCAGTGCTTCGACGAGACCACCTGTGTCGTCAGGGCCGTCACCCGCTGGACCGAGTTCTACGCCCACGAGTCCTGCGGCAAGTGCACCCCCTGCCGCGAAGGCACCTACTGGCTCGTCCAGTTGCTCCGCGACATCGAGGCAGGACGAGGACAGATGTCCGACCTCGACAAGCTGAACGACATCGCCGACAACATCAACGGCAAGTCGTTCTGCGCCCTCGGCGACGGCGCCGCCTCGCCGATCTTCTCCTCGCTGAAGTACTTCCGCGAGGAGTACGAGCAGCACATCACCGGCCGGGGCTGCCCCTTCGACCCCGCCAAGTCGACCGCCTGGGCGGACAACCACAAGGAGGTGACCGCATGACCGTCATCGCGTCCACCCCCAGCGGCGGCGGCAGCGCGCCCGTCCCGCCCGAGGACCTCGTGACGCTGACCATCGACGGCGCCGAGATCTCCGTCCCCAAGGGGACGCTGGTCATCCGCGCCGCCGAACAGCTCGGCATCGAGATCCCGCGCTTCTGCGACCACCCGCTCCTCGACCCCGCGGGCGCCTGCCGCCAGTGCATCGTCGAGGTCGAGGGCCAGCGCAAGCCGATGGCCTCCTGCACCATCACGTGCACCGACGGCATGGTGGTGAAGTCGCAGCTGACCAGCCCGGTCGCCGAGAAGGCCCAGCACGGCGTGATGGAGCTGCTGCTCATCAACCACCCGCTGGACTGCCCCGTCTGCGACAAGGGCGGCGAGTGCCCGCTGCAGAACCAGGCCATGTCCCACGGACAGTCCGAATCCCGTTTCGAAGGCGTCAAGCGGACGTACGAGAAGCCGATCCCGCTCTCCACCCAGGTACTGCTCGACCGCGAGCGCTGCGTGCTCTGCGCCCGCTGCACCCGCTTCTCCAACCAGGTCGCCGGCGACCCGATGATCGAACTGGTCGAGCGCGGCGCGCTCCAGCAGGTCGGCACCGGCGTCGGAGACCCCTTCGAGTCGTACTTCTCCGGCAACACCATCCAGATCTGCCCGGTCGGCGCCCTCACCTCGGCCGCCTACCGCTTCCGCTCCCGCCCCTTCGACCTGGTGTCCTCGCCGTCGGTGTGCGAGCAGTGCGCGGGCGGCTGCGCCACCCGCACCGACCACCGGCGCGGCAAGGTCATGCGGCGGCTCGCCGCCGACGACCCGGAGGTCAACGAGGAGTGGATCTGCGACAAGGGCCGCTTCGGCTTCCGGTACGCGCACCAGCGCGACCGGCTCACCACCCCGCTCGTCCGGAACCCCGACACCGGTGAGCTGGAGACGGCGTCCTGGCCGGAGGCCCTGGAGGCCGCCGCCCGCGGCCTCGTCCGCGGCCGCACCGGCGTCCTCACCGGAGGCAGGCTGACCGTCGAGGACTCCTACGCGTACGCCAAGTTCGCCCGGGTCGCCCTCGACACCAACGACGTCGACTTCCGGGCCCGCATCCACTCCGGCGAGGAGGCCGACTTCCTGGCCTCCGCCGTCGCCGGGCGCGGCCGCGACCTCGACGGCACGGGGATCACGTACACCTCGCTCGAAGCCGCACCGGCCGTCCTCCTCGTCGGTCTCGAGGCCGAGGAGGAGGCGCCCGGCGTCTTCCTGAGGCTGCGGAAGGCCTGGCGGAAGAAGGGCCAGCGGACGTACGCGGTCGCCGCCTACGCGACCCGGGGCCTGGAGAAGACCGGCGGCACCCTGCTGCCCGCCGCCCCCGGCACCGAGACCGAGTGGCTCGACGCGCTCACCTCCCGGGTCGGACTGGAGGGCGACGGACTCGCCGCCGCCGAGGCCCTCCGCGAGGAAGGCGCCGTCCTCGTCGTCGGCGAGCGCCTCGCGGGCGTCCCCGGCGCCCTCACCGCCGCCCTGCGCACCTCGGCCGCCACCGGCGCACGGCTCGTGTGGATCCCGCGCCGCTCCGGCGAACGCGGAGCCGTCGAGGCCGGAGCGCTCCCGGCGCTGCTGCCCGGCGGCCGGCCCGCGACCCACCCCCGCGCGCGTGAGGAGGTCGCGGCCGCCTGGGGCGTCCGTGAACTCCCGCTCCGTTACGGGCGCGACACGGGCCAGATGATCGAGGCCGCGGCCACCGGCGAACTCGGCGCGCTGCTCGTCGCGGGCGTCGAGGTCGCGGACCTGCCCGACCCGGCACGCGCGCGTGAAGCCCTCGAAGCGGCCTTCGTGGTCTCCCTGGAGCTGCGGCCCAGCGAGGTCACCTCACGCGCCGACGTCGTCCTGCCGGTCGCCGCCGTCGCCGAGAAGGCCGGCACCTTCCTCAACTGGGAGGGCAGGGCCCGGCTCTTCGAGGCCGCGCTCAAGCCCGAGCAGATGACCCGGCCCGTCGCCCCCGGGGACGCGCGCGTGCTCCACATGCTCGCCGACGCCCTCGACGTCCACCTGGCGCTGCCCGACCTCAGGGCCGTACGGCGGGAGCTGGACCGGCTCGGCGGCTGGACCGAGGAGCGGGCCTCCGAGCCCGTCGAGCCCGGCCAGCCCGCGCCCCGCGCCGGGGACGGCGAGGCCGTCCTCGCCGGACACCGGCTGCTGCTCGACCTGGGCCGGCTCCAGGAGGGCGACACCGCCCTCGCCGGCACCCGGCACGCGGCGGTCGCCCGGCTCTCCGCCACGACCGCCGCCGACACCGGCGTCAAGGACGGCGACGTCCTGGAGGTCACCGGCCCCGCGGGCTCGGTCGCCTTCCCGCTCCAGGTCACCGAGATGCCCGACCGGGTCGTCTGGGTCCCGCTGAACTCGGCGGGCCGGGGCGTCCTCTCCGACACCGGCGCCCACCCCGGCGACCTGGTCCGCATCGGCGCGGTCACCACGACGGAGGTCCAGGCATGAACACCCTCGCCGCCGAAGACCTGTCCATGTTCGGCACGGACCCCTGGTGGCTCGTCCTGATCAAGGCCGTCTTCTGCTTCGCCTTCCTGATGATCACCGTGCTCTTCTCCATCGTGTGGGAGCGCAAGGTCGTCGCCTGGATGCAGCTGCGCGTCGGCCCCAACCGGCACGGCCCCTGGGGCCTCCTCCAGTCCCTCGCGGACGGCATCAAGCTGATGCTCAAGGAGGACGTGATCGTCAAGAAGGCCGACAAGGTCGTCTACGTCCTCGCCCCGATCGTCGCCGCGATCCCCGCCTTCATGGCGATCGCCGTGATCCCCTTCGGCCCGGCGGGCAACGAGGTCTCGATCTTCGGCCACCGCACCGCGATGCAGCTCACCGACCTGCCGATCGCGATGCTGTACGTCCTCGCGGTCGCCTCCGTCGGCATCTACGGCATCGTCCTCGCCGGCTGGTCGTCCGGCTCCACGTACCCGCTGCTCGGCGGCCTGCGCTCCTGCGCGCAGATGATCTCGTACGAGATCGCCATGGGCGCGGCCTTCGCGTCGGTCTTCCTCTACTCCGGGTCGATGTCGACCTCGGCGATCGTCGAGGCGCAGGCGGACCGCTGGTTCGTGATCCTGCTGCCGGTGTCGTTCATCATCTACATCGTCACGATGGTCGGCGAGACGAACCGCGCCCCGTTCGACATGCCGGAGTCCGAGGGCGACCTCGTCGGCGGCTTCAACACCGAGTACTCGTCCATCAAGTTCGCGATGTTCATGCTCGCCGAGTACGTGAACATGGTGACGGTCTCGGCCGTGTCGGTGACCCTCTTCCTGGGCGGCTGGCGGGCCCCGTACCCGGTCTCCACCTTCTGGGAGGGCGCCAACCACGGCTGGTGGCCCATGCTCTGGTTCGTCCTCAAGGTGCAGCTGCTGCTCTTCTTCTTCATCTGGCTCCGCGGCACCCTGCCCCGCGTCCGCTACGACCAGCTGATGAAGCTCGGCTGGAAGGTCCTCATCCCGGTCTCCCTGGTCTGGCTCATGCTGGTCGCCACCGTCCGGGCGCTGCGGAACGAGAACATCGCCTTCACCAACGTCGTCCTGTACGTGGCGGGAGCCGTCCTCGCGCTGCTGCTGCTCTCCTTCGTCGTCGACGTCTTCCGCGACCGGAAGGCGAAGGCGGAAGCGGCAGGACCCGCCGACGAGCCCACCTTCGACCCGATGGCCGGCGGCTTCCCCGTACCGCCCAAGCCCGGACAGTCCCTGCCGACCGTGCCCCGGCGCGGGCCGCGGCGGGACCGGGACCTCGTTGTCAGTGGCGCCCCCGATACTGCTACTGCGAGTGATGGAAAGGAGACGGACGGTGTCTGACTTCCAGAATCCGGTGGCCGGCTTCGGCGTGACCTTCAAGGCCATGTTCAAGAAGCGGCTGACGGAGCAGTACCCGGAGCAGCAGAAGACGACGGCGCCCCGCTTCCACGGCCGGCACCAGCTCAACCGTCACCCCGACGGTCTGGAGAAGTGCGTCGGCTGCGAGCTGTGCGCCTGGGCCTGTCCCGCCGACGCCATCTACGTGGAGGGCGCGGAGAACACGGACGAGGAGCGCTACTCGCCCGGCGAGCGCTACGGCCGCGTCTACCAGATCAACTACGCCCGCTGCATCCTGTGCGGGCTGTGCATCGAGGCCTGCCCCACGCGGGCGCTGACGATGACCAACGAGTTCGAGCTGGCCGACTCCTCCCGCGCGAACCTGATCTACACCAAGGAGCAGCTCCTCGCGGGACTCGAGGACACCATGGTCGACACCCCGCACGCGATCTTCCCCGGCATGACCGAACAGGACTACTACCTGGGTCTTGTCGACAAGGCCGCGCCCGACACGGTCCGTCAGGTCGCCGTGTCCAAGGGGGAGACGGGCGAGCCGGAAGGGGCCGACGCATGAGCGCGCAGCTCGCCGCATACACGACCTCCAGTGGTGAGGCCTTCCAGTTCTGGGTCCTCGGCACCGTCGCCGTCATCGGCGCGCTGTGCACGATCCTGATGAGGCGGGCCGTCCACTCGGCGCTCTGCCTCGCCGGAACCATGATCATCCTGGCGGTCTTCTACCTGGCCAACGGGGCGTACTTCCTCGGCATCGTCCAGATCGTCGTCTACACCGGCGCGATCATGATGCTCTTCCTCTTCGTCGTCATGCTGGTCGGAGTCACGGCCGCGGACTCGCTGAAGGAGACCCTCAAGGGCCAGCGCTGGTGGGCCGTCGCCTGCGGTCTCGGCTTCGGCATCCTGCTCGCCGCCGGCATCGGGAACGCGTCCCTGACGGAGTTCGCCGGCCTCGGCGCCGCCAACAGCGCGCACGGCGGGAACGTCGAGGGCCTCGCCGCCCTCATCTTCACCAAGTACGTCTTCGCCTTCGAGATGACCGGCGCGCTCCTCATCACCGCCGCCGTCGGCGCGATGGTGCTCACCCACCGCGAGCGCACCGAGCGGGCCCGCACCCAGCGCGAGCTCTCCGAGCAGCGCGTACGGGAAGGCAAGCACCTGCCGCCGCTCCCGGCCCCCGGCGTCTACGCCCGGCACAACGCCGTGGACATCGCGGGACTGCTGCCCGACGGCACCCCGGCGGAGCTCACCGTCATGCAGACCCTGCGCAAGCGGGGCCAGATCCGGGACGTGTCCACCGAGGCCCTCGCCGACCTCAAGGCCCTCGAGCAGCGCTCCGAGGAGCGGCTCGGCCGGGACCGGGACGAAGAGGAGGCCACCCGGTGAACCCCGTCAACTACCTGTACCTCGCCGCCCTGCTGTTCACCATCGGTGCGGCCGGGGTGCTGATCCGGCGCAACGCGATCGTGGTCTTCATGTGCGTCGAGCTGATGCTCAACGCCTGCAACCTCGCGTTCGTCGCCTTCTCCCGTATGCACGGAAACCTCGACGGCCAGATCATCGCCTTCTTCACGATGGTCGTCGCCGCCGCGGAGGTCGTCGTCGGGCTCGCGATCATCGTGTCCGTCTTCCGTGCCCGCCACTCGGCCTCGGTCGACGACGCAAGCCTGATGAAGCTGTGAGGGGCTGACCGTGGAACATCTCATCGCTCTGCTCGTCGGGGCACCCCTGCTCGGCGCGGCCGTCCTGCTCTGCGGCGGACGGCGCCTCGACAAGGCCGGGCACTGGATCGGCACGCTGCTCGCGGCCGTCTCCTTCGCCCTCGGCCTGGTCCTCTTCGCCGACATGCTCGGCAAGGGCGCCGAGGACCGCGCCCTGCACCAGCGGCTCTTCTCCTGGATCCCCGTCGAGGGCTTCCAGGCGGACATCGCCTTCCAGCTCGACCAGCTGTCGATGACGTTCGTCCTGCTGATCAGCGGCGTCGGCACGCTCATCCACGTGTACTCCATCGGGTACATGGAGCACGACGAGCGCCGCCGCCGCTTCTTCGGCTACCTCAACCTGTTCGTCGCGGCGATGCTCCTGCTCGTCCTCGCCGACAACTACCTGCTCCTGTACTTCGGCTGGGAGGGCGTCGGCCTCGCCTCGTACCTCCTGATCGGCTTCTGGCAGCACAAGCCCAGCGCGGCCACCGCCGCGAAGAAGGCCTTCCTGGTCAACCGGGTCGGCGACATGGGCCTCTCCATCGCCATCATGATCATGTTCACCACCTTCGGCACCTTCGCCTTCGGGCCGGTGCTCGGAGCGGCGGACACGACCTCCCAGGGCACCATGACCGCGATCGGTCTGATGCTGCTCCTCGCCGCCTGCGGCAAGTCGGCCCAGGTGCCGCTGCAGTCCTGGCTCGGGGACGCCATGGAGGGCCCGACCCCGGTCTCGGCCCTCATCCACGCGGCCACGATGGTGACCGCCGGTGTCTATCTGATCGTCCGCTCCGCGAACATCTTCAACGCGGCCCCGGACGCGCAGACGGTGGTCGTCGTGGTCGGCGCCGTCACGCTCCTCTTCGGTGCGATCGTCGGTTGCGCCAAGGACGACATCAAGAAGGCCCTCGCAGGCTCGACGATGTCGCAGATCGGCTACATGATCCTGGCGGCAGGACTCGGCCCCATCGGCTACGTCTTCGCGATCATGCACCTGGTGACGCACGGCTTCTTCAAGGCCGGGCTGTTCCTCGGCGCCGGCTCGGTCATGCACGGCATGAACGACGAGGTCGACATGCGGAAGTACGGCGGCCTGCGGAGGTACATGCCGGTCACCTTCGTCACCTTCGGCCTCGGCTACCTCGCGATCATCGGCTTCCCCGGCCTGTCCGGCTTCTTCTCCAAGGACATGATCATCGAGGCGGCCTTCGCCAAGGGCGGCACCCAGGGCTGGATCCTCGGCTCCGTCACCCTGCTCGGCGCGGCCATCACCGCGTACTACATGACCCGCGTGATGCTCATGACCTTCTTCGGCGAGAAGCGGTGGCAGGCCGACGAGAAGGGCGAGCTGCCGCACCCGCACGAGTCTCCGAAGACCATGACCGTCCCGATGATCCTGCTGGCCTTCGGGTCGGTCTTCGCGGGCGGGATCTTCGGCGTCGGCGACCGGTTCGTGCACTGGCTGGAGCCGGTCACCGGCTACGCCCACGGCCACCCGCCGATCAGCGCCGCCGCCGTCACCTCCGCCACCGTGGCCGTCATGGTCATCGGCGTCGGCCTCGCCTACCTCCAGTACGGGCGCAAGCCCGTCCCGGTCGTCGCCCCGCGCGGCTCGCTCCTCACCCGGGCCGCCCGCCGCGACCTCCTCCAGGACGACTTCAACCACGCCGTCTTCGTCCGCGGCGGCACCCACCTGACCCGCTCGCTCGTCTACGTCGACCACTCCCTGGTCGACGGCGTGGTCAACGGCACCGCCGCATCCGTCGGCGGCCTCTCCGGCCGGCTGCGCAAGCTGCAGAACGGCTACGCCCGCTCGTACGCGGTCTCCATGTTCGGAGGTACTGCGGTGCTGATCGCCGCGACCCTGCTGATGAGGGCGGTGTAACTCCCATGTCTTTCCCGCTCCTTACGGTGACAGCGGCGGTTCCGGCGATCGGTGCGATCCTCACCGCCGCCGTCCCCGCCGCCCGCCGCACCGCCGCCAAATGGCTGGCGCTGCTCGTCTCCCTCGCCACGCTCGTGCTCGCCGCCGTCGTCTTCGTACGGTTCGAGCCCGGGGGCGAGCGGTACCAGCTGACCGAATCGCACGCCTGGATCAAGGACTTCGGCGTCCGCTACGAGCTCGGGGTCGACGGCATCGGGGTGGCGCTCATCGCGCTCACCGCGCTGCTCATCCCCTTCGTGATCCTCGCCGGCTGGCACGACGCCGACCCCCTGGAGACCACCTCCAAGCGGTGGCGACCCACGCAGGGCTTCTTCGCCCTGATCCTCATGGTCGAGGCGATGGTGATCCTCTCCTTCGAGGCCACCGACGTCTTCCTCTTCTACATCCTGTTCGAAGCCATGCTCATCCCGATGTACTTCCTCATCGGCGGCTTCGGCGACCGCGCCCACGCGGGCTCCGACGAGAACGCGGCGGCCCAGCGCTCGTACGCGGCGGTCAAGTTCCTCCTCTACAACCTGGCCGGCGGCCTGATCATGCTGGCCGCCGTCATCGGCCTCTACGTGGTCGCGGGGAACTTCTCGCTCACGGAGATCGCCGAGGCCCGGGCCAACGGCTCCCTGGAGATGGCGACCAGCACCGAGCGCTGGCTGTTCCTCGGCTTCTTCCTCGCCTTCGCGGTGAAGGCCCCGCTGTGGCCGCTGCACACCTGGCTGCCGAACGCGATGGGGGAGGCGACCGCCCCGGTCGCCGTCCTCATCACCGCCGTCGTCGACAAGGTCGGCACCTTCGCGATGCTCCGCTTCTGCCTCGGGCTCTTCCCCGAGGCCTCGAAGTGGGCCACCCCCGTGATCATCACCCTCGCCCTCGTCAGCATCGTGTACGGGGCGCTGCTCGCGGTCGGCCAGCGGGACATCAAGCGCCTGGTGGCGTACGCGTCGATCTCGCACTTCGGCTTCATCATCCTGGGCATCTTCGCGATGACCAGCCAGGGCCAGTCCGGCGCCACGCTCTACATGGTCAACCACGGCATCTCGACGGCCGCCCTGATGCTCGTCGCCGGGTTCCTGATCTCCCGGCGCGGCTCGCGGCTCATCGCCGACTACGGCGGGGTGCAGAAGGTCGCCCCGGTGCTCGCCGGCACCTTCCTGATCGGCGGCCTCGCGACCCTGTCGCTGCCCGGACTCGCCCCGTTCGTCAGCGAGTTCCTGGTCCTGGTCGGCACGTACGCCCGCTACCCGGTGGCCGGAATCATCGCCACCACCGGCATCGTCCTCGCCGCGCTCTACACCCTCGTCCTGTACCAGCGGACGATGACCGGGCCGGTGAAGGAGGAGGTGCGGTCGCTGCCCGACCTGCGGGCACGAGAACTGGCGGTGGTCGTCCCGCTGATCGCCGTCCTGATCTTCCTCGGGGTCTTCCCGAAGCCGCTCACGGACGTCGTCAACCCGGCGGTGCGGCACACCATGTCCGACGTACAGCAGAAGGACCCGCAGCCAGCTGTGCCTGTCCAGAACGCGGAGGCAGCCAAGTGAGCACATCCGCCGTCGCATCCTCTGTCCACACCCTGTGGACGACCGCTGCGGATCCGCTGAACAAGATCCCGACGCCGCACATCGAGTACACCCAGCTGTCGCCCGTACTCATCGTCATCGGCGCGGCGATCCTCAGCGTCCTCGTCGAGGCCTTCGTGCCCCGCAAGGGCCGCTACCACAGCCAGCTGTTCCTCAGCGTGGTCGCGCTCGTCGCCGCCTTCGCCGCGATCGTCGGCCTGGCCGCCGGCGGCTACGGCTCCACCAAGGCCCACATCGCGGCCATGGGCGCCATCGCCGTCGACGGACCCGCCCTCTTCCTCCAGGGCACCATTCTCCTCGCCTCGATCGTCGCCATCTTCACCTTCGCCGAGCGCAGGCTCGACCCGGCCGACCACGGCCACAAGGTCGACTCCTTCGCCGCCGAGGCCGCCGCCGTCCCCGGCAGCGACCAGGAGAAGGCCGCCGTCAAGGCCGGCTTCACCACCACCGAGGTCTTCCCCCTCGCACTGTTCGCCATCGCCGGCATGCTGGTCTTCCCGGCCGCCAACGACCTCCTGACGCTCTTCGTCGCCCTGGAGGTCTTCTCCCTCCCGCTGTACCTGCTCTGCGCCGTCGCCCGCCGCAAGCGGCTGATGTCGCAGGAGGCGGCCGTCAAGTACTTCCTGCTCGGCGCGTTCTCCTCGGCCTTCCTGCTCTTCGGGATCGCCCTGCTCTACGGCTACGCGGGCTCCGTCTCGTACGCCACCATCGCCGACGTCGTCGACGGCTCGGTCACCTCCGTGAACCCGGCGCTCGCCGACACCATGGGCAACGACGCACTGCTGCTCATCGGCTTCGCCATGGTCCTGATGGGGCTCCTCTTCAAGGTCGGCGCCGTGCCGTTCCACATGTGGACCCCCGACGTCTACCAGGGCGCCCCGACCCCCGTCACCGGCTTCATGGCCGCCGCGACCAAGGTCGCCGCGTTCGGCGCACTGCTCCGCCTGCTGTACGTGGTGCTGCCCGGCCTCACCTGGGACTGGCGGCCCGTCATGTGGGGCGTCGCCATCGTCACCATGCTGGGCGGCGCGATCGTCGCCATCACCCAGACCGACATCAAGCGGCTCCTCGCGTACTCGTCCATCGCGCACGCGGGCTTCCTGCTCGCCGGTGTCATCGCGGCCACCCCGAGCGGGATCTCGTCGGTCCTGTTCTACCTGGGCGCGTACTCCTTCGTGACGATCGGCGCGTTCGCGGTCGTCACCCTGGTGCGGGACGCGGGCGGGGAGGCGACGCACCTGTCCAAGTGGGCCGGTCTCGGCCGCCGTTCACCGCTCGTCGCGGCGGTCTTCGCGGTCTTCCTGCTCGCCTTCGCCGGGATCCCCCTGACCTCCGGGTTCTCGGGCAAGTTCGCGGTCTTCAAGGCGGCGGCCGACGGCGGCGCGGGCGTCCTCGTCGTGGTCGGTGTGATCTCCTCGGCGATCGCCGCGTTCTTCTACATCCGGGTGATCGTGCTCATGTTCTTCAGCGAGCCGAAGGCGGACGGCCCGACGGTCGCCGTGCCCTCGGCCCTGACGACCGTCACGATCATGACGGGCGTCGCGGTCACGCTGGTGCTCGGCGTCGCGCCGCAGTACTTCCTGGACCTGGCGAACCAGGCGAGCGTGTTCGTGCGGTAGCGCTTCCCGTACGACACCGAGGGCCCGGTCTCCGTCGCTGGAGGCCGGGCCCTTCGTCGTACGCCTACGCCTTCGGGTGGTCCTCAGGGCAGGGGGTGCAGTGCACCCGCGGGTTGTACGGGGTGAAGACGCCCTTCGGGTTCTTCTTGTAGATCCACGCGTGCAGGGAGTAGTGGGGTCCGACGGGCGCGAAGTCGAACGGTCCGTCGAAGCCCCGGTCGAAGAGCCGCGGCCTGGGCAGGTTCCCGTTCGGGTCGGGGACGACCCACTCGAGCGCGACCAGCTCGCGCTTGCCGGTCTTGTGGTCCTCCTCGTACAACACCGCGGCGGGCCTCCTCGGATCCGTCGAGCCGATGTTCGCCGGGTTCACGTAGTGGTAGCCCATGCCGCCGAGCTCCGGGTCCTCGACGCACTCGTCGGTGCGCAGGAAGCCGTCGTCGATGGCCCTCTGCTCCGACCTGTACTTCACCGTGGCGTCGTACGTCTTCTTGAGGTCCGGATGCGGGAAGTCGGTGACCGGCTTCGCGACGGGGGCGGCCGAGACCGCCGGGGCGGCCCCCATGGCCAGCGAGGCGGTGACGGTCAGGACCAGCGCGGCTATGAGGGGGCGGGGTCGTGCGGACATGTGGGTCTGCTCCTCGGGAGGGGGGCGCCCCGGTGCGGGGCGCCAGGTGTGGGCGGGCTCTCCCCTGCTCCCGCCACCTCCAGCAGCATCGGCCGCCCGACGGGGGCGCCGCACGCGGGGTGAGCCATTGGAGGGAGAGAGCCGCCGCACGATCCCCGGGGGTCAGGCGGAGGGGGCGATCCGGCCCCTGACCTCACCGAGGGCCACGCGCGTGCCGTCCGGGCCGGGGGCCCAGGCGGTGAGCGTGACCTCGTCGCCGTCCTCCAGGAACGTCCGCTTGCCACCGGCCAGTTCGAGCGCGTCCCGGCCGTTCCAGGTGAGCTCGAGGAGCGAACCGCGCTGGTTCACCTCGGGCCCCGAGACCGTCCCGGAGCCGTACAGGTCACCCGTGCGCAGCGAGGCGCCGTTCACCGTCATGTGCGCGAGCTGCTGCGCGGCCGTCCAGTACATGGAGGAGAACGGCGGCTCCGCCACCACCTCGCCGTTGATCTCCACCGTGATCCGCACGTCGAAGCCGCCCGGCTCCTCCTCGGCGGCGTCGTCCAGATACGGAAGGAGGGGGAAGTCCCGGGCCGGAGGCGCGGTCCTGGCCGCGTCCAGGGCCTCAAGAGGCGTCACCCAGGCCGACACCGACGTCTGGAACGACTTGCCCAGGAACGGGCCGAGCGGCACGTACTCCCAGGCCTGCACGTCCCGCGCCGACCAGTCGTTGAGCAGCGTCAGACCGAAGACGTGCTCCCGGAAGTCGGAGAGCGCCACCGGCCTGCCCAGCTCCGACGGGGCGCCGACGAGGAAGCCGACCTCCGCCTCGATGTCCAGCTTGACCGAGGGCCCGAAGACCGGGGCCGCGTCGGTGGGCGCCTTGCGCTGCCCGGAAGGACGTACGACATCGGTCCCGGAGACCACCACCGTGCCCGCGCGGCCGTGGTAACCGATCGGCAGGTGCTTCCAGTTGGGGGTCAGCGCGTCGCCGTCGGGGCGGAAGATCCGGCCCACGTTCGTCGCGTGGTGCTCGCTCGCGTAGAAGTCGACGTAGTCCGCGACCTCGTACGGCAGGTGCAGCGTCACCCCGTCCAGCGGGTGCAGCAGCGGCTCGACGTCCGCCCGGTGCGCCGGCACCGTCACCCAGGCCGTGAGCGCCCGGCGTACGTCACGCCAGGCGGTCCGCCCGGCCGCGAGGAGCGGGTTCAGGCTCGGCTGCGCGAGGAGCGCCGCGTACGGGGAGCCGAGCGCGTGCGCCGCGGCACCCGCGTCCAGCACGTGCCCGCCGATCCGGACGCCGAGCCGGCGCCGGTCGGGCTCGTCGGCGGTGGAGAACACGCCGTACGGGAGGTTGTGCGGGCCGAAGGGATCGCCCTCGGCCAGGTCGAGCGGGCTGTGCTCGGACATCGGTACGTGCCTCGCTTTCCAGGTGTGTGGAGGACACGTTACGGGGCGGGCCGCCGGGCGCGGATGACATGGATCACACAGAAAGCGCGGCCTCCGTGGGCAACTGTCCGGCTTCGCGCGGTTTAGGTGCCGGGTGGGGTCGGAGCCCGTCCCGGAGCTGCGAAAACGGGTCTCCCGCAGGGGCGTTCGCGGCCATACGATCTCGGTGGTAGCGCGCCGCGTGAAGTCGCCGCTGGCGCGCGCCGCACTTTCTTTCCTTTCACCCTGACCAGGAAAAAGGTCCCGCACTGTGAAGATTCGTCGCATTCTCGCGACCGCCGTGGCCGCCGCCGTGACCACCCCGGCCGTGTTCCTCTCCGCCACGCCGGCGTTCGCCGATACCAAGCCGTCCCAGGCGTCGACGCAGAAGCCCGCGTCGAACGAGGACCCCAAGGACGAGATGCCCTCGCTGGAGGAGCTGAAGGCCGCCGTCGCGCTGGCGCAGAAGGCGTTCGACGAGGCCGAGGCCGACGTCGCCAAGGCCAAGGACGCACTGAAGGCCTTCGACAAGCCCGAGCACCCCCTCAGGGCCGCGATGACCGAGGCCAAGACGGCCGCCGACGCCGCCGCCGCGGCCAAGGTCCTCGCCGACGAGGACCTCGCCAAGGCCGAGAAGGCCGTCACGGAGCTGCCCGCCGACGCCACCGAGGAGCAGAAGACGGCCGCTGCCGCTGCCGTC
The DNA here is from genome assembly GCF_044764665.1 of Streptomyces sp. NPDC093795. Taxonomy (NCBI): domain Bacteria; kingdom Bacillati; phylum Actinomycetota; class Actinomycetes; order Kitasatosporales; family Streptomycetaceae; genus Streptomyces; species Streptomyces sp. NPDC093795. The sequence continues at coordinate 630,043 of NZ_JBIWIO010000001.1, read as the reverse complement.
ACCGCCGCGAGGGCGACCGCCGACCAGGCCGCCACCGCCAAGACCGCCGCCGACACGAAGTCCGCGGAGGCCGGCAAGGCCTTCGACGACGCGCGCGACGCCGCCGCAGGTGTCGTCACCCTCGCCCAGAAGGTGCAGAAGGCCGCCGCCAAGGACCTCGCCGAGGCCAAGGAGGAGCTGAAGTTCTTCGAGGAGATCGGCGGGGAGTGCAAGGAGGACCCCTCCCTCAAGCTCGCGCTGAGCGGCCCGAAGACGCTCACCGCCGGCCAGCCCGCCGTCTTCTCGCTGCGGTTCACCAACACGTCCGACCGCACCCTGGACGCCGTCACCGCCTTCGCCGACGCGCTGCAGTCCGGTGAGCCCGATGAGGTCATCGACGAGGAGTCGGACGTCGCCGACCGGCTCATCCCCATCGAGTGGTCATCTCCGGACGTCCTCGAGTGGACCCCGGTCACCGATGAATTGGACTCCATCGAGGTCGGCAAGCTCGCCAAGGGCGCCAGCTACGACGTGAAGCTGCGTCTGACGGTCGCCGCCGATGCCCCCGCCGGCGAGGGTGCGGCCTTCACCTACGCCGAGTACGAGAACAACGACGGCTCGTGCGGCATGGGCGGCTACTCGGAGGCCTACTTCGACATCGTCGCCGCCAAGGGCGACAAGCCGAAGCCGACGCCGGAGCCGACCCCGTCGGAGACGACCGCGACGCCCACCCCGGCGCCGACCGCCTCCACCGGTGGCAACAGCAACACCACCCAGCAGGGCGGCTCGTCCAGCACCCCGGTGAACGGCACCCTCGCCGCCACCGGTGCGAACGACAACGTGACGCAGATCGGCCTCGCGGCCGGCGCGGCCGTCGTCCTCGGCGCGGGCGCGCTGTTCGTCGCCCGCCGCCGCAAGGCCGGCGCGAGCGCGTAAGGCCTCCGGATCCCCCGTACGGCGCGGCTCTCAGCCCGCCGTGCGGGGGATCCGCTTTTCCCACGTCCGGTGGAAGACGACCTCCGAGCCCTCCTTGCACACCACCTCGTTCGTGGTGAAGAAGGAGTTCGCGTCGCAGGTGATCTCCGAGCGGGTGTCCACCGTGACGTCCCAGGCGTCCTCCGGGCGGTGCAGCCGGATCGCCCACTCCGAGCGCGTCCGGGCGGACAGGGGGCCGCTCTCGTCGATCGTGTACGTCTCCACGGCGTCCTCGGAGAACTCCAGGCCGTCCGGGTACACGCGCGTACCGCCGTATCTCGGGTCGACCTCCAGGGTCCACTCGCCCTTCGCCACGTCCCTGACCACCAGCCGCTCCGGGCGGGGCTCCTCCAGGGTGGCCGGGTAGGACACGCCCAGGGGCTCGGACTGTTCCGGCTCCTCCCACGCCACGGCGTCCTCGGTGGGGCGGCGGACCGGCAGGGTGAGGGAGGAGCCGGCCGGGTCGAGGGTGAAGCCCGCCGCGTCCGGCTGGGGCCAGATCCACGGCCAGTACGTGGACGAGACGGCGAGGCGGACCCGGTGGCCCGGCGAGAAGCTGTGCCCGATGCCGTTCAGTTCGACGACGAAGCTCTCCGTCTCGCCGATCTGCGCCTCCACGGCCCGGTCGCGGCCGTAGCGGGCGGAGAAGTTCAGGACGCCCCGGGTGACGAGGGTGGAGGAGCCGTCCGGGGCGATGTCGCAGAGCCGGGCGATGACCTGCCCGGTCGGGGCGGCCGTGCGCAGGGCGAGGCTCACCGACGGGCGGCCGAGGATCTCGACGGGGCCGCCGTCCTCCGGGATCGCGAAGTCGAAGCAGGCCGAGTGGGCGTCCTCGTCGCGCTGGTCCGGCGGCAGGTCGGCCTCGTTGCCGAAGGGGAAGAAGCGGCCCGCGTCGAGCCCCGTCTGCTGCGGCGAGTCGACGACGACGGGCGCGCCCTGGAAGGCGTACGTGACGGGGGAGACGTGCGGGGAGGGCCAGGCGGGGTCGGCGACCCAGCGGCCCGGCAGCTCCTCGTACACCGTGGCCGGGAGGTGCGACTCGCTGATCCAGGAGCGGAGCAGCGGCTCGGCCATGACGTCGTTCTCGACGCCCTTGAGGTGGTGGTCCCACCAGCGGAGGGTCTCCTGGAGGAAGCCGATCGCGGGGCCGGGCGGAAGGCCACGGTCCGGGTACTGGTGGGACCAGGGGCCGATGATGCCGCGCACCCGGTCCTGGGGGAGGTGCTGGGCGAGCCGCAGGACGGTGTCCCGGTACGGGTCGTGCCAGCCGCCGACGGCGAGGACGGCGGCCCCGATCGCGGAGTAGTCCTCGCAGACGCTGCCGTGCTGCCAGTAGGCGTCCCGCGTCTGGTGGGCGAGCCAGGTGTGGACGAAGGGCTCCACGGCCTCCAGGCGGTTCAGCCACATCGGGCGCCACTCCTCGCCCACGTACCGGGGGTCGGGCGGGCGGCAGACGAAGGCGAGCATGGTGGCGGCCCAGGCGTGCATGTCGACGGCGAGGACGGAGCCGCCCATGTAGTGGACGTCGTTGTCGTAGCGGTCGTCGGTGGAGCAGACGGTGACGATCGCCTTGAGCGGTTCGGGGGCGAGGGCGGCGATCTGGAGCGAGTTGAAGCCGCCCCAGGAGATGCCGAACATGCCGACCTTCCCGGTGCACCAGGGCTGCTCGGCGAGCCAGTTCACGACGGCCACGCCGTCCGCGAGCTCGACCGGGTCGTACTCGTCGCCCGGCAGGCCCTCGCTGTTGCCGTGGCCGCGGACGTCCACGCGTACGGAGGCGTAGCCGTGGCCGGCGTACCAGGGGTGGCGCTGCCAGTCGCGGGGCGCGGTCCAGTCGGTGAGGCGGTAGGGCAGGTACTCCAGGAGGGCCGGTACGGGCTCCTCGGTGAGCGGGCGCCACACGCGCGCGTACAGCCTCGTCCCGTCGGGCAGCGGGATCCGGACATCTTCGTGCCGGGTCTCGTACGGGAAGTCGGTTCGGATCTTCATCTCGGTCACCTCATGGCTTCCTCAGTGGACGGGGTGCATGGTGCGGCGCAGCCAGGGCGCGAGGGCGATCACGCCGAGGCCGACGGCGACGGCGACGGCGCCGTTCACGCCGAAGTAGACGGGCTTGGACACGTCGTCGTAGAACTTCACGGTCTGGGCCTGGATGCCGTTGGCGAGCGCGAGGGAGAGGAACCAGAGCGACATCGTCTGGCTGGAGAAGGCCTTCGGGGCGAGCTTGCTGGTGGCGGACATCCCGGAGGTCTCCAAGAGGACGTCACCGAGGCCGAGCAGCAGGTACGAGCCGACGATCCACCAGGCGGCCATCCGGTACGTGTCGTCGGCGTGCCCGGAGGTCGGCAGGACCATCAGGAGGAAGGAGAGGCCGCCCAGGATCACCCCGAACGCGATCTTGTTGGAGGCGTGCGGCTGCTTGTGCCCCATCCGGGCCCAGACGGCGGCCACGACGGGCGCCAGGGCCACCTCGAAGGCGCCGAGGGCGGAGGCGTACCAGCTGGCGGGGAAGTCGAAGCCGAGGATGGTCGTCCGGGCGTTGGTGGAGGCGAGCAGGATCATCGTCGAGTACGCCTGGAAGAGGATGAAGTTGAAGACGACCGAGGCGAGGAACAGCACGATGTACGGTTTCAGCCGCCCGCGCTCCTCCGCGGTGACCCGGGGGCTCTTGAACATCACCCAGAAGTAGACGACCGGGGCGATCACCGAGACGATCGTCAGCAGGTCGACGAAGCGGTCCATGGTCAGCCAGCCGACCGCGGCGAGGAGCCCGCCGAGGGCCGCCACGACGACCACGCCCAGGACGATCAGTCTGACCGCCCCGCGCATGGCGTCGGGGGCGAGCGCGAATTCGGCCGAGTGCTTGCGCCCGGCCAGGTGACGCCGGCCGGCGACGTACTGGATCAGGCCGAGGGTCATGCCGAGCGCGGCGGCCGAGAAGCCCCAGTGGTAGCCCTGGTGGTCGGCGAGCCAGCCGGTGATCAGGGGACCGGCGAAGGCGCCGATGTTGATCGCCATGTAGTAGAGCGCGAAACCGGCGTCGCGGCGGTCGTCGTCCGTGCGGTACAGCTTGCCGACCATGGTCGCCACGTTCGGCTTGAGCAGTCCGGTGCCCGCGCTGATCAGGCCGAGGCCCACCCAGGTCATCGCGGCGGTCGGGACCGCCATGGCGTAGTGGCCGCAGGCGATCAGGATGCCGCCCCAGAGGACCGCCCGGTACGAGCCGAGGATGCGGTCCGCGAGCCAGCCGCCGGCCACCGACACCAGGTACACGAGCGTCCCGTACGCGGCGGAGACGGAGGCGGCGGTGCCCGCGGCCATGCCGAGGCCGCCGTCGGAGACCGCGGCCGCGAAGTAGAGGACGAGGATCGCCTGCATGCCGAGGAACGAGAAGCGTTCCCAGACCTCCAGGCCCGAGAGGGTGAGCAGGCCCCGGGGGTGGCCGACGAACGCGTGGTCGTCCTCCGGCGGTGGCTGCTCGCCGTTCGTGTCGCTGTCGATCGCTGTTCGGGACAAAGCGCCTACTCCTGGTCGTATGAGCTGATCACGAACATACCGGGGGTGACGGGAAGGCGCCCACGGTGATCGAAAGGTGACCGGATACGCTGGCTTGAGTGAATCCAGCGACACATCGACAATCCGTGTGATCCTCAACAGTCCATGTGAACAATCCGTGTGATCGTCAGCAGGCGTCAGCAGACAGGAGACCCCCTCGTGACCGTCGTCGGGCCGTTCGGTCTTAGCGTGCGGGACCAGGCTCTTGAGGCCGATGTGCAGACCGGGTTGGCGGCTGTGGAGGCGGGCCTCCTGGACGCCACCAAGAGCGATGTCCCCTTCATCACGGAGGCCGCGCAGCACCTCGTCCTGGCCGGTGGCAAGCGGTTCCGCCCCCTGCTCGTGATGCTCGCCGCCCAGTTCGGCGACCCCTACGCGCCGGGCGTCGTGCCCTCCGCCGTCGTCGTCGAGCTCACCCACCTGGCGACGCTGTACCACGACGACGTCATGGACGCGGCCGACGTGCGGCGCGGGGTCCCCAGCGCCAACACCCGCTGGAACAACTCGATCGCCGTCCTCACGGGTGACTTCCTCTTCGCCCGCGCCTCGCACACGCTCGCGGACCTCGGCCCCGAGGCCGTTCGCATCCAGGCCGAGGCGTTCGAACGGCTCGTGACCGGCCAGATCCTGGAGACCGCGGGACCCGGTGACGGCCGCGACCCCGTCGCCCACTACCTCGACGTCCTCGGTGGTAAGACCGGCTCGCTCGTCGCCGTCTCCTGCCGCTTCGGCGCCATGATGGCCGGCGCCGACGAGAGCGTCGTCGACACCCTCACCCAGTACGGCGAGCGGCTCGGCGTCGCCTTCCAGCTCGCCGACGACGTCCTCGACATCGCCTCCGACTCCCACGAGTCCGGCAAGACCCCCGGCACCGACCTCCGCGAGGGCGTCCCGACCCTGCCCGTCCTCCACCTGCGGGCCGCCGCGGCCGCCCACGGGCGCCCGGAGGACCTGGAGCTCGTCGCCCTCGTCGACAGCGACCTGAGCGACGACGAGCGGCACGCCGAGGCCCTGCGCGGGCTGCGCGCCCACCCCGCCCTCGAGCAGGCCCGCCGGGACACCGTGCGGTACGCGGAGGAGGCCCGCGCCCTCCTCGCGCCGCTGCCCGACGGGTACGCGAAGGCGGCCCTGGCCGAGATGTGCGACGCGGTGGTGCACCGCGCGGGCTGAGGCCCTTTCCGCCGGGCGGGGGCCGATCCCGTCCACCGCGCGGGTTAGCCGGTCTCAGGGTCGGGTCATCCCGAAGCAGTACGTGAGGTTGATCCCGGGGGCTGACGCTTCCGGGCCGCCGCCTTGGTGAGATGGAGTCATCGTCCACGGAGGGCCCGCGGAGGGCACGGAGGTAGCGGAGACCATGGCAGAGACCCGTAAGGCGAGCCGGTTCATCGTCCCGGTCGCGGTGGCAGGAGTGGCCGCGGCCACCATCGGACTCGTCCCGGCGCTGGCGGCGTCCGGCGACCCCGACCTGCCGGACATCACGGCCCAGCAGCTCATCGAGAAGATCGCCGCATCGGACACCCAGACCCTGTCCGGCACGTTCAAGATCTCCACCGACCTGGGCCTTCCGGCCTTCGGCAACCTGATGTCGGGCCTCGGCGGCGGTGAAGGCGGCGGCTCTTCGGCCGACCCGTCGGCGAAGCTCACCGAGCTCGTCTCGGGCACCCACACCCTGCGCGTGGCGGCGGACGGCCCCGAGCGCCAGAAGCTGACCCTGCTCGACGGCTCCGACGAGTACAGCCTGATCCACAACGGCGACGACGTCTGGGCGTACGACAGCAAGTCGAACGAGGTCTTCCACGAGAAGGCCCCCGAGGGCGCCGGCACCCCGGAGGAGAAGGACGTCCCGAAGGGTAAGGACGTCCCCACCACGCCCAAGGAGCTCGCGGACGAGGTCCTGAAGGCGGCAGGCGACACCACGTCGATCACCGTCGACGGTACGGCCAAGGTGGCCGGCCGGGACGCGTACCAGCTGGTGATCAAGCCGAAGCAGGCCGGTTCGACGGTCGCGTCGGTGAAGATCGCCGTGGACGCGGCGAGCGGCACCCCGCTGAAGTTCACCCTCGCGTCGGTGGAGGGCGGCAAGCCCGTCGTCGACGCCGGCTTCACGAAGGTCGACTTCGGCAAGCCGGCCGCCTCCGAGTTCACCTTCAAGGCCCCGGCGGGCGCGAAGGTGACCGAGGGCGGCGCGGAGAAGGCCGCGGGCGAGGAGAAGCTCCCCGAGGAGTTCGAGAAGGGCCTCGGCGACCTGGAGAAGAGCTTCGGCGACTTCGGCGAGGGCATGAACGTCATCGGCGAGGGCTGGACGACGATCGCGAAGCTCGACACCGGCGCTCCGGCGCCGAAGACCGAAGAGGCGCCGAAGGAGTTCCAGGGGCTCCTGGACTCCCTCGGCGACAAGGTCACCGGGAAGTTCGGCTCGGGCACCGTCTTCAAGACGAAGCTGGTGAACGCGCTCCTCACCGACGACGGCAAGGTCTACGTCGGCGCGGTCACGAAGGACGCGCTCGTGGACGCGGCGAACGCCGGTAAGTAGCAGTCGGGTTGGGACCCCGGGCGGGTCGGGGGCGATGGTCACCGACCCACCCGGGAGCTTTTCGGGCGGTTACGGGAACGTCAGCTTGAAGCCGCTGATGTAGCCGGTGTCGGCCGAGGCCCTGTCCTGGGCGCGGAGCTTCCAGGCACCGTTGGCGACCTCGGAGGAGGCGTTCACGGTGTAGGTGGCCTTGATGTTGTCGGCGCTGCCGCCGGACCGGTTGCTCAGACTGTAGACCGAGCCGTCGGGGGCGACGAGGTCGACGATCAGATCACCCCGGTAGGTGTGGACGATGTCCACGTCCACCTTGAGGGTGGAGGGCGCGTTCCCCGCGATGCCGGTGACGTTGACCGTCGAGGTCACCGCGGCGCCGTTGTCCGGGATGGACACGTCGGCGGTGTTCTCGAAGACCGTGCCGGTGGGCGGCGGGGTGGAGGTGCCGGACAGCGCCCAGACCGCGTGCGCGACCGCGTCGCTGTTGCGGTCGAGGGCGGTGTCGTTGATGTTCGCCGTCGTGTCGCAGGACGAGTGGTAGCAGCGGTCGAAGGCCGTGGCCGTACCGCCCCACTTCGACACCTGGGCGCTGGTCTTGACGCGGCTGGCGCCCGTGAAGAGACCGCCGACGGGTATGCCGACGTTCTTGAACGAGGCGTGGTCCGAGCGGCCGTCGCCCTCGGTCTCGATCTCGGTGGGCACGCCGAGGCCCGCGAAGTAGTTCTTGAAGGTCGTCTCGATCGCCGGGTCGTCGTCGTAGACGAAGTAACCCGGGTTGGGCGAGCCGATCATGTCGAAGTTCAGGTAGCCGGAGAGCTTGGCGCGCTCGGCCGTGGGCAGCTGGCTCACGTAGTACTTCGAGCCGACGAGGCCGAGTTCCTCCGCGCCCCACCAGCCGAAGCGCAGGTGCTTGGAGGGCTGGTAGCCGGAGCGGGCCACGGCGAGGGCGGTCTCCAGGACCGCGGCGGAGCCGGAACCGTTGTCGTTGATGCCGGCGCCGGAGGAGACCGAGTCGAGGTGCGCGCCGGCCATGAGGACCTGGTTGGGGTCGCCGCCGGGCCAGTCGGCTATCAGGTTGTAGCCGGTGGCGCCGCTGGTGGTGAAGGTCTGGAGGGTGGTGGTGTAGCCGGCGGCGTCGAGCTTGGCCTTCACGAAGTCGATGGACGCCTTGTAGCCGGTACGGCCGTGGGCACGGTTGCCGCCGTTGGCGGTGGCGATCGACTGGAAGTCCGTCAAGTGCTGCTTGACGTTGGCGAGCGGGATGTCGGGGGCGGCGACAGCAGCGGAGGCGGCGGCATCGGCCGGGTTGGCCGAGGCGCTGGTGCCGGCGAGTCCGCCGAGGGCGAGCGCCGCGAGGGCGGCGACCGCGGTGAAGCGTCTGGGCACGGAGATGTTCATCTGTGGGGGCTCCGGATTCCGAACGGGGATGGGACGGAACGTGCGAGACGCCTCGGGCTTGGGTGCCACGAGGCGCTGGAGCTGTGCGAGTGCTTGTGCGGTGTTCAGTTGTTCTGGCGTTCTGTTGTGCGTGCTGAATGTTCAGCGAGAATTTGACCCCACGTCAAGAGCGAAAACCGGTCGGGAGTGTTCGCTTAGCGGACGTGGTCGGTCGGACTTGGGGTGGTGTGGGTGGCGGAAGGTGCGACTCTCGGAAAGAGGGCGGCCGCACCAGAGGCCCATCAGGCACGCCCACCCCCAGAGCCCCCACGCCCACCGTCGCCCGCCCGCTCTCCCGTCCCCCGTCCCCCGTCCCCGGTCGGACCGTCCCCCGTCGGACCGTCAGCCGCCGTCGCGCCCCCGCCCCGGCGGCACCGGCGTCAGCGCCCACATCGCGATGAGTGTGCTGACGACGTACGAGGACGCCGCCGAGCAACATGATCATCCCGGGTGCAGAATGACCCGTATGCCTACCTCGAACACACCGATAACGGCAACGCTCGACGACGCCCCGATGGTCGGCCGCACCCTGGCACGAGCCTTCGGCGACGACCCGATGATGCGCTGGTTCTTCCCCGAAGAGGCCACGCGCGAGGCCGGTCTCGGCCGCTACTTCACGACCCTCTTCACCCGGCAGTACGGCCTCCACGGCGTGTGCGAGCGCACCGACGCGGCCGCTTCCTTCTGGGTGGCGCCCGAGGGGCAGGAGAAGGCCGTGCCCGACGCCGGGACCGTCCAGGAGCTCGCCGACATCCTCGGCGACCGCGCCGGTCTCTTCCGCGAGGCCGTCGAGGCGGCGGCCGCGCACACGCCGCCGGAGCCCCACTGGTACCTGGCGGTCGTCGGCGCCGACCCTGCCGCCCGCGGCCAGGGCCACGGGTCCGCGCTGCTGCGCTCGGGCCTCGCCCAGGCCGACGCGGCGGGCCTCCCGGTCTACCTGGAGTCCTCCAAGCCGTCCAACCTCCCCGTGTACGAGCACTTCGGCTTCGTCGTCCTCGGCGAGGCGTCCCTGCCGGGCGGCGGCCCGACGCTGTGGGCCATGCGGCGCCCGCCGCAGGACCCGGCCCAGACCTCGGCCCAGACCCGGACCCCGCCTCAGGCCCCCGCCGGCTCCGCGTCCTGAGCGCGCAGGTGGTCCAGTAGCCCGGCGGTCTCCGGGTACGGATCCTCGCGGGGCAGCAGCCGGCGGGCCGCCTCGGGCCCGTCGGTCCGGACGAGGTCGCGTACGCGGTGCGCGAGCGGGGTCACGTCGCTGACGGACACCGTCCACTCGTCCGCGTACTGCCTCGCCGCCTCGCCCGAGAGCCCGAGCTGGAGCGAGCGGTACGGGAGGGGGCGGAGCGCCGGATCCCGCTCCGGGTCCCACTGCACACGCGCCGGTGCCTGCCTCAACTGCCGTTTCCACGCCGCCCGGTCGGCGTGGACGCCGCGGACGTAGTGGGAGAGGCAGGCGTTCCGCAGGGCCCACTCGAAGCCCTCGCGGGTGATCTCCACGGCGAGGACGGTCTCCTGGCCCTCCTTCGTTCCCCAGCCGCAGCGGTACATCATCCACAGGAACGACGGCTTGATCCACGTCATCCGGTCCCGCTTCCAGGCGGCCGGAAATCGACCCTCGCGGGCCGCGGGCAGGCCGATCTCGGGCCGGTACGCCTGGTAGACGGTGACCGTGCGCGCGGTGTGGAGCGCACGGATCCGGTACTTCGGTTCTTCCATGGGGCCAGCGTGGGCGAAGTCCCGGGAAAGAACCACCGGTTAAAGAACCACCGGTTAAAGGGCCACCGGTCAAAGGGCGGCTACACCACCACCGCCTCCTTCGCGTCGTACGCCTCCCGGGCCGCCGCGATCTCGTTCTGGTGCTGCTCGGTCCAGGTGACGAGCGAGCGGATCGTCGTGTGCAACGTGCCGCCCAGGGGCGTCAGTTCGTACTCGACGCGCGGCGGGATCGTCGGATGGACCGTGCGTTTCACCAGGCCGTCGCGCTCCAGCTGACGCAGGGTCACGGTCAGCATGCGCTGGCTGACGCCGTCGATCTCGCGCTTGAGCTCCGTGAAGCGCAGGACCCGGCGGTCCAGGAGCGCGATGACGAGGAGGGACCACTTGTCGGCGACCCGGTCGAGGATCTGGCGTACCTCGCAGTCCTCCCGCGTGTCCCACTGGAAGGGGTCGGGGTCGCCCTCGTCCCCATAGGTTCCCGCGCAGTGACTCGGTTCCTTCAAAGTGCCTTCTTCCATGGCTCCCGATCCTCCCGCAGGATGCAGGTGGTTACAAGAGGGAACCGACCCCCGGGACGGTAACCGGATCGGTAACCGGCCACCCCAACCCACCCTGCCCTGGAGACAGTTGTGTCCCTACGCGCCTGGAGTCTGCTCCTCGTCCTCTCCGGGACGATCTTCCTCGAAGGCATCGACGTCGCCATGCTCGCCGTCGCCGTCCCCACCCTCCGCGCCGACCTCGGCCTCGGCACCGGCACCGCCGCCTGGGTCATGTCCGCGTACGTCCTCGGCTACGCCGGCTTCACCCTCCTCGGCGGCCGCGCCGCCGACCTCCTCGGCCGGCGCCGGATGCTCCTCGGCTGGCTCACCGTCTTCCTGGTCTTCTCCGGCCTCGGCGGCTTCGCCGACGACGGCTGGACCCTCATCCTGGCCCGCTTCGTGACGGGCGTCGCCGCCGCCTTCATGACCCCGGCCGCGCTGTCGATCATCACCACGTCCTACGAGGAGGGCCCCCAGCGCAACAAGGCCCTCCTGGTCTTCGCGGGCACCGCCGCCGGCGGTTTCTCGCTCGGCCTCGTCATCGGCGGGCTGCTCACCCAGCTCGGCTGGCGCTGGGTCTTCTTCGCACCGGTCCTGCTCGCCGCCGCGATCCTGGTCGCCGCGATCGCGCTGATCCCGAAGGAGCCGCGCCCGGTCCGCGTCAAGGGCGGCTTCGACCTGGGCGGGTCGCTCACCGCCGCCGGGGCGATGCTCCTCCTCGCGTACGGCATCGTGCGCCTGGAGCACGGCTTCGCCGGATGGCAGGTCACGGTCGCCGCGCTCGCCGCCGGACTCCTCCTCGCCGGCGTCTTCGTCGCCGTCGAACGCCGGGCATCCACCCCGCTCGTCCGCCTCGGCATCCTCCGCAAGGCCTCGCTCGTCCGCGCCGACCTCGGCGCCCTGCTCTTCGTCGGCTCCTTCTTCGGCTTCCAGTTCATGGCCACGCTCTACCTCCAGGAGCTGCGCGGCTGGTCGTCCCTCCAGACGGCGCTCGCCCTGCTCGTCTTGGGTGTCGACGCGGTCCTCGCACCGACCCTGACCCCGCGGCTCGTGGCCCGGTACGGCAACGCCAAGGTGATCCTCGGCGGCTTCGTCCTCGCCGTCGTCTCGTACGCGCTGTTCCTGCCGGTCGGCCCGGACTGGTCGTACGCGGCCATGTTCCCGACGCTGTTCCTGACCGGGCTCGCCTTCGCCCTGGCGTACGGACCGCTCACCATCGCCGGTACGGACGGGATCGCGGAGGAGGAGCAGGGGCTCGCGAGCGGACTGCTCACGACGGCCACCCAGTTCGGCTCGGCGGTCGGCATCGCGGCGGTGACGGCGGTGTACGGCCTGGCCGGCGGCGGTCTCGACGGCTTCCGGGCGGCGCTCGTCGTCCCGCTGGTCATGGTGGCCCTCGGAGCCGTGGTCACGGCGACGGGAGTACGCGGGAGGGCCGGCCGATCCGTGGAGGGACCGGCCCGGGAGGGCCTGGCCCAGGGGGCCCCGGCGGCCCCGGAGTCTGCGACGAAGGTCACGGTCTGAACGCCCCCGCCCGCCCCTAATGTGGAGGGATGGAGTTTTCGCCCGGCTGCCCGCTGATCGACCTGGTCGCCACGTACATGCCCCGGCTCTCGGAGTTCACCTTCGAGCCGGGGCTTGTGGCTGCCGTCGACCAGCACGCGGCCGCCGTGTGCGACGCGCTGATCCCCGCTCAGCGGGGACCGGAGAGCAGGACCGTCGCGCGGGAGGAGCTCGCCGACTACGTCCTCGGGTTCACCGACTGGCTCTCCGAGGTCGACTGGACCGAGCCCGTCGGCCACGACTTCGCGACCCTGCGCCTGACGGCGGTCTGCTGGCTGATCCGGGAGCACGACCTGTTGGGCGTGTGAGCCCCGGACCACACCACGTCGGTCGGGTGGCGGCGGACTACATCGGGTCCATCGGAGGCTCCTGGCCCTCGCCGCGCCCCATGCCCGGCCGGCCCTCGCCCCGCCCCATGTCCCGCTGTCCCATGCCCGGCTTCCCCATGTCCTCGCCGCGCCCCGTACCCTCGCGCCCTTCGCCTCGTGCCATCCGCTCCTGCGCCGCCGGCATCCCGCTCCGGGCGTCCTCGCGGCCGCGCTGGTAGGCCGCGACCTGGTCCTTCGCCCGACCGGTCTCCTCCTCGGCCGCCGACAGCCAGCGCTCCCAGCGCCCCCGCATCGGGGTGACGAGGCCGCCGCCGACGCCGACGATCACCACACCGGCGATCATCGCGAGCACGGCCGTGAGCACCGGCCCGGTCACCGAGGTCGCGATGCCCGCCTGGCTCAGCGCGGCGATCACACCGAGGCCGACGATGAACGCCCAGGCCGCCGTGGCGAGGATCTTGCCGTAGGACGTCTGGCTCAGCGCGCCCTCCACGATGTCCCGCACCGCGCGGGCGATGGCCATGGCGACGACGACGATGACACAGGCGACGATCGCCTTCGGCAGCCAGGCGACGATGCCGTTGATCATGACGCTGACCGGGTTGGGGCCGAAGACCCCGAAGGCCAGCTGGAGCGCGATCAGCAGGACCGCGTAGTAGAGGATCTTGGCGATGATGCCGGTGGCGTCGTACTTCGACCCCCTGAGGGTGTTCGCGACGCCGCTGCGTTCGGCCATCCGCTCGAAGCCGACCTTGCGCAGCACGCGGTCGGCGACCTTGGCGATCATCTTGGCGACGAACCAGCCGACGAGCAGGATCGCGAGGAACGCGATGAACTTCGGTACGAACTCGGCGACGGCGGACCAGGCGTCCGTGAATCCCTTGCCGAAGTCGACCGAGAGGGCGAGGGGCTGCGACATGGAGCCATCACTCCGCTCGGGAGGGCCCCGTCCGGTCCGGGGCCTGGACTCCCGACGTAACTACGGCTCGGCCGTACCCGCCCCCGGTCAGCGTCCCGGCTGCGCCGAAGGGGTGGAAACCGCCGACGTCGGCGGCACCGGCGCACCCGCCTCCGCCGACGTCTTCGCCGCCTCGACGGCGGCCCGGCTGCGGCGGGCCGTGCGCAGGGCGTCCCAGGTGAGGAGGGTCAGGGCCAGCCAGACGAGGGAGAAGCCGGCCCAGCGCTCCGGCGGCATCTCCTCGTGGAAGTAGAGGATCCCGAGCAGGAACTGGAAGGTCGGCGCCAGGTACTGGAGGAGCCCGAGCGTCGACAGGGGCACGCGGATCGCGGCCGCCCCGAAGCAGACGAGCGGGACCGCGGTGACGATGCCGGTGGCGGCGAGCAGGGCCGTGTGGCCGGCGCCGTGGTCGCCGAAGGCGAGGGTGCCCTGGCCGGCGAGCCAGACGAGGTAGCCGAGGGCGGGCAGGAACTGGACGGCGGTCTCGGCGGCGAGCGATTCGAGGCCGCCGATGTTGACCTTCTTCTTCACGAGGCCGTAGGCGGCGAAGGAGAAGGCGAGGGTGAGGGAGATCCAGGGCGGCCGCCCGTATCCGATCGCGAGGACGAGGACGGCGGCGAAGCCGATGCCGACCGCCGCCCACTGTGCGGGGCGCAGCCGTTCCTGGAGGACGAGGACGCCGAGGGCGATGGTGACGAGCGGGTTGATGAAGTAGCCGAGGGACGCCTCGACGACGTGGCCGGTGTTGACCGACCAGATGTAGAGGCCCCAGTTCACGGTGATGACGGTGGCGGCGACGGTGATCAGGCCCAGCTTGCGCGGGCTGCGGACCAGCTCGCGTATCCAGCCCCAGCGGCGCAGGGCGAGCAGGGCGATGCCGACGAAGGCCAGGGACCACACCATCCGGTGGGCGAGGATCTCGATCGCCCCGGCGGGTTTGAGGAGGGGCCAGAAGAGCGGGACGAGCCCCCACATGCCGTAGGCGCCGATCCCGTAGAGCAACCCTGCTCGCTCGGTGTTCTCCGTGGTCTCCGTCTTCACCGGACCTCCCGCCCTGTGCCGCGCTGTTCTGTCGAAGGTAGCGCCGCACCGGGCGGGTTGTCATGCCCGTACCGCAATACGGTCATGACGGTTCAGGAGGCGGCCAGGGCTTCCCCGATCGTCACGGCGATCGGGGTGGTCGGGCGGCCGATGAGGCGGGCCAGGTCGCCGGTCCGCCGGGCGAGCGCGCCGCGCTCGATCGCCCGGTCGACGTCGACCAGGATCGCGGCGAAGGGCTCGGGGACCCCGGCGCCGGTGAGGATCGCGAGGTGGGTCTCGGCGGGGACGTTGCTGTACGCGATCTCCCGGCCGGTCTGCGCGGCGACCTCGGCCGCGTACTCGGCGAGCGACCAGGCGGTGTCGCCGCTCAGCTCGTACGCCTTGCCCAGGTGCTCCTCGGCGGGGCCCACCAGGACGGCGGCCGCGGCGGCGGCGTAGTCGGGGCGGGAGGCGGAGGCGACCCGGCCTTCGCCCGCGTTGGCGACGACGGCGCCGTGGGCCAGGACGGGGGCGAGGTTGGCGGTGTAGTTCTCGGTGTACCAGCCGTTGCGGAGGAAGGTGTGCGGCAGGCCGGAGGCGAGGATCAGCCGCTCGGTCTCCTTGTGCTCGGCGGCGAGGTCGAAGTCGGCCTCCGGGCCGCCGAGGATGCCCGTGTACGCGAGCTGGGCCACGCCCGCCGCCTTGGCCGCGTCGATCACGGCGGCGTGCTGGGCGACGCGCTGCCCGACCTCGCTGCCCGAGATCAGGAGCACCCGGTCGCCGGCCTCGAAGGCGCCCGCCAGGGTCTCGGGGCGGCTGTAGTCGGCGATCCGCAGCTCGACACCGCGCTCGGCGAGGTCGGCGGCCTTCGCCTTGTCGCGGACGACGGCGACGACGGACTCGGCGGGGACGGGCCCGGAGGGGGTGGTGCCGGTGAGGAGGGCGTCGATGACGAGACGGCCGAGCTGTCCGGTGGCGCCGGTGACGACGATGCTCATGGTGGTTCCTTCTCCGTGGGGTGCGGTGGGCGGTCCACTCACCGTACGACGGGCGCTAACCTTTCGTAAGTACCCACTTTGAAGTAAGGTACTGGTATGGGAGTAAGCAAGGAACCGAAAGCCAAGGATCTGCTCGCCGACGTCGACGGGACCATGTGCCCGGCCCGGCTCGTCCTGGAGCACGTCACCAGCCGCTGGGGCGTCCTGATCCTGATCGCCCTCAGGGAGCGCTCGTACCGCTTCAGCGAGCTCCGGCGGCACGTCGGCCGCGTCAGCGAGAAGATGCTCACGCAGACGCTCCAGACCCTGGAGCGCGACGGCTTCGTCCACCGCGACGCCAAGCCCGTCATCCCGCCCCGCGTCGACTACAGCCTCACCGCCCTGGGCGAGGAGGCCGCCCGCCAGGTCTGGGAACTCGCCCGCTGGACCGACCGCAGGGTCCCCGAGGTCGAACAGGCCCGCGAGCGGTACGACACGGCACGTCGCGAGAGGGATACCGCTTCGTCCCAATGATGTTGTAGACGCGGCGAGTTGGGTCGCCAAGTCGTACGATCTCCTCACCGTTCGGGGGAAACCGTGAGGGACCGTGGGGGAACTGTGGCGTACGGGGACCGAAGACTGCTGCGCGCCTGCTGCGCCGTACTGGTGGGCGGGCTGATCACGACCGGATGCGCCGGCGGCGACGAAGGGAAGAGACCCGACGGCAAGAACGGCGAGGGGAGTACGAGCGCGTCGGCCGCGCCGACCACGACCGCGTCGCCGACCACCGCCGGGCCGACCCCGACCGCCCCGCGGACCGCTCTCGACTTCGACCCCGACCCGAAGCGCGCGCCGAAGAACGAGGCGGACGCCAAGAGGATCGCGCTCGCCGTCGTCGCGGGGCCCGACGCCTGGGGCCCGGAGTACGTCAAGCGCACCCCGCACCTCAGCGACCCCGCCTACTGGCCCGTCCTCGGCGCCAACTGCTCCTGGGGGACGGGCACCCGGCCCTCCACCGTCCTCTACAGCGTCACCGCCTACAGCGAGATCCCCGCCGACGGCGCCCTCGGGAACCTCAGGGTCGCCGCCACCGTCACCGTGCACCGCACCGAGGCCGACGCGGACTGGGAGATGGCCGGGACCCTGGAGGAGGCGCTCCGCTGCCCCGACCAGAGGCTCCGCGACGGCGAACGCATCACCGGCCTCATCTCCCTCGGCAACCCCTTCGGTGTCGGCGGCAACTACACCGCCACGGACTCCCTCGGAGAGCGCGGGGTCTACCACAACGACGCCATGAAGGGGGAGCAGATCTACGGCTGGTACCAGTCCCGGATCGGCCAGATCACCGTCGCCACCGTCGTCAAGGGAGCACCCGGCTACAGCGAGGATCAGACCGGCACCACGGTCGGCACCGTCCCCGGCCAGGTGCAGGCCCTCGTCACGATGATCGAACGCGCGACGGACCAGCTGGAGGCCCAGTCATGACCGAGCCGACCCCACCCCGCCCGGACCACGAGCCCGGCTCCCAGCCGGAGCCCGCGCCCGAGCCCGCCTCCCAGCCGCAGCCCCAGCAGGCCCCGGGCCCCCAGCAGATCCCCCGCCCCCAGCCCGGTGACCTCCACCTCCTCCTGTCCTCCGATCCGTCCTCCCTCGCCGGCTACCGGCTTCTCGGGCGGCTCGGGGCCGGCGGTATGGGGGTCGTGTATCTGGGCCGTACGGAGAACGGCGAGCTCGCCGCCGTCAAGGTCACCCACGCCGACCAGGCCGACCAGCCCGACTTCCGGGCCCGGTTCCGCCGCGAGGTCGAGGCCGCCCGGCGGGTGTCCAGCCCCTGGGCCGTCCCCGTCATCGGCGCCGACCCGGACGCCCCCGAACCGTGGATGGCCACCGCCTTCGTCCCCGGCCCCTCCCTCGGCGAGGCCGTCACCGCCCACGGCCCGCTGCCCGAGCGGAGCGTCCGCCTCATCGGCTGGGCCGTCGCCCGCGCCCTCGCCGCCGTCCACACGGCCGGGCTCGTGCACCGGGACGTCAAGCCCGGCAACGTCCTCCTCGCCGTCGACGGACCCCGCCTCATCGACTTCGGCATCGCCCGCGCCACCGGCGAGACCGCCCTCACCGCCACCGACATGGTCGTCGGCACCCCCGGCTTCCTCGCGCCCGAGCAGGCCGAGGCCCGCGCCGACGCCATCGGCCCGCCCGCCGACGTCTTCTCGCTCGGCTGCCTCCTCGCGTACGCGGCGACCGGCCGCCCGCCCTTCGGCACCGGCGCCGTGGACGCCCTCATGTACCGGACCGTCCACGACGCCCCCGACCTCGCGGGCGTACCGGCGGGGCTCGTCGAGCTCGTCGGCGCCTGCCTCGCCAAGGACCCGGCCGCCCGGCCCACCGCCGCCGAGATCGGCGTCCGGCTGACCGAGGACGCCCCGGCGACCGGCGCCGACTGGCTGCCCGACCCCGTCGTCCGTACCATCGCCGAACGCTCCGCCCGGATGCTCGCACTCCCCGAGATCGACGCCACCCACACGGGCCCGGCGCCGGACGGTCCGCCGCGCCGCAGCCGACGCGGCTTCCTGCTGCTCGCCTCCGGCGCCGCCGTCCTGGCCGTGGGCGGCGGATCCGTCGCGGCCTGGTCGGCCCTGAAGGACGACGGCGACACCGACGGCAGGGGGAACGACGGGAAGCCCGCCCCGCCCCGCACCACCTGGAAGATCGGCGTCCTCGCCGACCTCTCTGGACCCGACAAGGAGATCGGCCTCGCCCAGGAGCGCGGCGCGCGCCTCGCCGTCGAGCGGTTCAACGCCCGCAAGGACAAGCCGTACACGCTCGAACTCAAGGTCTCCGACGACCGCGGCGACCGCGCCGGCGCCCTCGCCTCGGCCCGCAGGCTCACGACCGACCCGGGCGTCCTCGCCGTCCTCGGCCCCACCTCCGACGGTGTCGGACAGGCCGTCCTCCCCGCCTTCGAGGAATCCGGCCTCCCGCTGATCACGGTCTCCGCCGGGTTCAACCTCCTCACCGCCCAGGACACGGACAGCGCACCGAACACGACCGTGCTGCGGGCGATCCCGCACCACCCGTACGCCGGGATGCACCTCGCCTACGCCGTCACGCTCCTCAAGGAGATCCGCAGACCCGGAGTCCTCCAGGACCGCACCGACGACCAGTACGGCTGGCAGATCGTCCGGGGCGCCCAGTTCGCCTTCGGACAGGCCGGCCTCACGCCCCACTTCCGGGTGGTCCCGGCCGCCGCACGGAACTACCGGGCGGTCCTCGGCGAGATGATCGACGCCGGCATGGACGCCTACGTCCACTGCGGTGTGCGCGAGACCGCCGTGCTCGCCGCCCGCGCCCTCAACGAACTCGGCTTCACCGGGCCCCGGTTCGCCGGCCAGCACGCCTTCGGGCCGGCGTTCCTGAAGGAGGCGGGCGCCGACGCGGAGGGCTGGTTCTTCGGCGCCCCCGTCCTCGACGCCGTCACCCGCAAGGAGGCCGCCGGCTTCGTCGCCGCGTACCGCAAGCGGTTCGGCGCGGCCCCCGCGTACTACACGGGGGAGTCGTACGACGTCGTCACCATGGCCCTCGAACAGCTCGCCCGGAACGCGAAGGCGGGCCGCGCCCCCGCCCGCAAGGGCCTCTGGGCGGAGCTGCGGAAGCAGAAGTACACCGGCGTCATGGGCGGTTACACCTTCGACGAGAGCGGCGACCTCACCAACGGCGGCACCTTCGTGCACGCGGTGCAGAACGGCGCCTTCAAGCTGATCGGCCCCGCGCCCGTCATGCCCGCGAACCAGGCGAAGCCGAAGGCCTGACCGTGCAGCCACTGCGCAGGGGCGACCCCTCCTCGATCGCGGGCTACCGGCTCATCGGCCGTCTCGGCGCCGGAGGCATGGGCGTGGTGTACCTCGCCCGCTCCGGCGGCGGGGCCCTCGTCGCGCTCAAACTCATCCGCGCCGAGCACGCGGCCGACCCCGGGTTCCGGGAGCGGTTCCGCCGTGAGGCGCGGGCCGCCGAGCGGATCACCGGGCGCTGGGTCGTCCGTGTCCTCGGCGCCGACCCGGAGGCCAGGGAGCCGTGGCTGGCGACCGAGTACGTGCCGGGGCCGTCCCTCGCCGAGGCCGTCGCCCTGCACGGCGCCCTGCCCGAGCCGACCGTACGGGCCCTCGGCGCCCGGCTCGCGTCCGCGCTCGACGGCATGCACGCGGCAGGGCTCGTGCACCGGGACGTCAAGCCCGGCAACGTCCTCCTCGCCCTCGACGGGCCCCGGCTCATCGACTTCGGCATCGCCCGCTCCGCCGGGGCGACCGCGCTCACCGCGACCGACGCGATGATCGGCACCCCCGGCTTCCTCGCGCCCGAGCAGGCCAGGGCGGCGGGGGCGGGCGAGGTCGGCCCGGCCAGTGACGTCTTCTCCCTCGGCTGCGTCCTCGCGTACGCGCTGACCGGTGAACGCCCCTTCGGTACGGGCGGGGTGGCGGCCGTCGTCTACCGCACCGTCCACGAGGAGCCCGACCTCACCGACGTACCGGACACGATCCTGCCCCTGGTCAGGGCCTGTCTGGCGAAGGATCCGGCGGCCCGGCCCACGGCGGCGGAGGTGCGGGCCGCGCTCGGGGAGGCCGACGTCCCGGCGGGCGACTGGCTGCCGTCGGGGCTGCCCGCGCTCATCGCCCAGCGCTCCTCACGGGTCCTGGACCTGCCCGTCCCGGAGCCGACGATGCTCGTGCACCCCGAGCCGCCGAAGGGCCTCTCGCGGCGCGGGCTCCTGATGGGCGGCTCGGCGGCGGCCCTCGCGGGCGCGGGCGGCCTGACGGCCTGGCTCCTGAGCCGTACACCGGAGAGCACCGGAGTGGGCACCCTCGGCGGCACGGGAGTGGGCACGCTCGGGGGGAAGGGCGGCGGCACCGGCGCCCCGCTCGCCGCGTACACGCTCGGCCTGCTCACCGACCTCAGCGGCCCCCTGAAGGTGTACGGCCGGGCCCAGGAGCGCGGGGCCAGGGTGGCCGTGGAGGCCCACAACGCCCGCCGGGACCGCCTCTTCGACCTGGTCCTTCGTGTCATGGACGACGGCGGGGACGCGGCGCGCGCCACGGCGGCCACCCGCACCCTGCTCAAGGACGAGAAACTGGTCGGTGTGGTCGGCCCGGCCACGGCGGAGAGCGTCGTCGCGGCGGTGGCCGAACTCGTGGACCGTACCGTCCCGCTGGTGAGCGTCGTCGCCGCGGTGCCGACCGGCACCACGGTGCCGGGGCAGACCATGAGGCGCACCTACTTCGAGCCGCGCTCCGCCGCCGACACCCTGATCGTGCCCTACATCCGCTATCTCTCCGAGCACAAGGCCGTGCGGACCGCGCTGGTGGAGGACCGGGCCGGCGGCCGGGACACCTGGTTCGCGGTCAAGAGCATCAAGACCACCCCGCCCGCGCAGAACCTCGGCGGGGCGGTCACCACCCACCCCGTCGAGGAGGACAGCGAGGACTTCGGCCCCGCCGTACGGGCCGCGCTCGCCACCGACCCGCTGGGCGTGATGTACGTGGGGACCTCACCGCGCCGGGCCGCGCTCTGCGCCAGGGCGCTGCGCGAACAGGGGTACGAGGGGCCGTGCGGCGGTGTCGAGGCCGCGCTCCACCCGGAGTTCCTCAGGCTGGCGGGTCCGGCGGCCGAGGGCTGGTACTTCGGCACGGCCTTCGCCGACCCCGACGGCATCCCGGCGGCGAAGGACTTCACCGCCGCGTACCGCAAGCGCTGGGGCGTCCCTCCTGCCGTCCCGGTCGAGCCGTACGCCACGGAGGCGTTCGACGCGGTCAACTGGGAGATCCAGGCGCTCGGCACGGCGGTCGCGAACCACGCGGAGTCGGAGGCCGCCGGGGTGGCGAACAGCCTGCGGCAGAACGCGTACCAGGGGGTCGTCAGACAGTACTCGTCGGGCAGGGACACGAGCGCCGCGGCGCTCGTCGGGCTCTTCCTCTGGCAGGTGAAGGGCGGGGTGCCCCGCTTCCTGGGGAAGTTCGACGAGGCGGCGGCCGCGGGGACATGACGAGGGCCCGGTCCGTACGGGTGTACGGACCGGGCCCCTGCGTCGGGCTGTCAGCCGACGACCGTCCAGGTGTCGTTCCCGGCGAGGAGCTGACCGAGGTCACCCTTGCCGTACTGCTCCACCGCCGTCTCCAGCTGGTCCGCCATCAGCGTGTCGTACACCGGCCGGTCCACCGACCGGAACACCCCGATGGGGGTCTGGTGGAGGGTGTCCGGGTCCGCGAGCCGGGAGAGCGCGAAGGCGGTGGTGGGGGTGGCCGCGTGGGCGTCGTGCACGAGGATCCGCGACTCGTTCTCGGGGGTCACGGTGACGACCTGGAGGTCCCCGGTCGCGGGGTCGCGGACGACGCCCTTCTCGTCCTCGGCGCCGAAGCGGATCGGCTGCCCGTGCGTGAGGCGGATGACCGCCTCCTTCGCCTGGTCGTTGTCCTTGAGGACCTCGAAGGCGCCGTCGTTGAAGATGTTGCAGTTCTGGTAGATCTCGACGAGCGCCGTGCCGTTGTGGTCGGCGGCCTGGCGCAGCACCTCGGTGAGGTGCTTGCGGTCGGAGTCGACCGTACGGGCCACGAAGGAGGCCTCCGCGCCGAGCGCGAGCGACACCGGGTTGAAGGGGGCGTCGAGCGAGCCCATCGGCGTCGACTTGGTGATCTTGCCGACCTCGGAGGTGGGCGAGTACTGGCCCTTGGTCAGGCCGTAGATCCGGTTGTTGAAGAGCAGGATCTTGAGGTTGACGTTGCGGCGCAGGGCGTGGATGAGGTGGTTGCCGCCGATGGAGAGCGCGTCGCCGTCGCCCGTGACGACCCAGACGGACAGGTCGCGGCGGGAGGTGGCGAGGCCGGTGGCGATGGCCGGGGCGCGGCCGTGGATGGAGTGCATCCCGTAGGTGTTCATGTAGTACGGGAAGCGGGAGGAGCAGCCGATGCCGGAGACGAAGACGATGTTCTCCTTCGCCAGACCGAGCTCGGGCATGAAGCCCTGCACGGCGGCGAGGACCGCGTAGTCACCGCAGCCCGGGCACCAGCGGACCTCCTGGTCGGACTTGAAGTCCTTCATGGACTGCCGGCCCTCGGCCTTGGGCACCAGGCTCAGCAGCGTCTCCGTGGGCTCAGGCATCGATGGCCTCCTTGAGGACGGCCGCGAGCTGCTCGGCCTTGAACGGCATGCCGTTGACCTGGGTGTGGCTGCGGGCGTCGACGAGGTACTTCGCCCGGACGAGGAGGGCGAGCTGCCCGAGGTTCATCTCGGGGACGACGACCTTCTCGTACCTCTTGAGGACCTCGCCGAGGTTCTTCGGGAAGGGGTTGAGGTGCCGCAGATGGGCCTGGGCGATGTGCCCGCCGGCTCTGCGGATGCGGCGGACGGCCGCCGTGATCGGCCCGTAGGTGGAGCCCCAGCCGAGGACCAGGGTGCTCGCGCCGTCCGGGTCGTCGACCTCGATGTCCGGGACGTCGATGCCGTCGATCTTGGCCTGCCGGGTGCGGACCATGAACTCGTGGTTGGCGGGGTCGTACGAGATGTTGCCGGTGCCGTCCTGCTTCTCGATGCCGCCGATGCGGTGCTCGAGACCGGGGGTGCCGGGCACGGCCCACGGGCGGGCGAGGGTCTCCGGGTCGCGCTTGTACGGCCAGAAGACGTCGGTGCCGTCGTCGAGGGTGTGGTTCGGGCCGGTGGCGAACAGTGTCCGCAGGTCGGGGAGCTCCTCGACGTCCGGGATGCGCCAGGGCTCGGAGCCGTTGGCGAGGTATCCGTCGGAGAGCAGGAAGACCGGCGTGCGGTACGTGAGGGCGATCCGGGCCGCCTCGATCGCCGCGTCGAAACAGTCCGCCGGCGTCTTCGGGGCGACGATCGGGACCGGGGCCTCGCCGTTGCGGCCGAACATGGCCTGGAGGAGGTCGGCCTGCTCGGTCTTGGTGGGCAGACCGGTCGACGGGCCGCCGCGCTGGATGTCGACGACGAGCAGCGGCAGCTCCAGGGAGACCGCGAGACCGATCGTCTCGGACTTGAGCGCCACACCGGGGCCACTGGTGGTGGTCACGGCGAGCGAGCCGCCGAAGGCCGCGCCGAGCGCGGCGCCGATGCCGGCGATCTCGTCCTCGGCCTGGAAGGTGCGGACACCGAAGTTCTTGTGCCGGCTGAGCTCGTGCAGGATGTCCGAGGCCGGGGTGATGGGGTACGAGCCCAGGTAGAGCGGCAGGTCGGCCTGGCGGCCGGCGGCGATCAGCCCGTAGGAGAGGGCCAGGTTCCCGGAGATGTTGCGGTAGGTGCCGGTGGGGAAGGCCGTGGTCGCCGGGGCGATCTCGTAGGAGACGGCGAAGTCCTCGGTGGTCTCGCCGAAGTTCCAGCCGGCCCGGAAGGCGACGATGTTCGCCTCGGCGATCTGCGGCTTCTTCGCGAACTTGCTCCGCAGGAAGGCCTCGGTGCCCTCGGTCGGCCGGTGGTACATCCAGGACAGCAGCCCGAGCGCGAACATGTTCTTGGAGCGCTCGGCCTCCTTCCGGGAGAGACCGAAGTCCTTGAGGGCCTCCACGGTCAGCGTGGTCAGCGGCACCGGGTGGACCCGGTAGCCGTCGAGGGAGCCGTCCTCCAGGGGCGAGACGTCCCAGCCGATCTTCTTCATGGCGCGGGGCGCGAACTCGTCGGTGTTGACGATGATCTCGCCACCGCGCGGCACGTCCCCGAGGTTGGCCTTGAGGGCGGCCGGGTTCATCGCGACCAGCACGTTCGGGGCGTCGCCCGGGGTCAGGATGTCGTGGTCGGCGAAGTGGAGCTGGAAGGACGAGACGCCCGGCAGGGTGCCGGCGGGTGCGCGGATCTCGGCCGGGAAGTTCGGCAGCGTGGAGAGGTCGTTCCCGAAGGACGCCGTCTCCGAGGTGAAGCGGTCACCCGTCAGCTGCATACCGTCACCGGAGTCACCCGCGAAGCGGATGATCACGCGGTCGAGACGGCGCACTTCCTTCTCGGCGCCGTGGTGCGACTTCGCCGGGGCGGTGCGCTGCTCCCCGAGCAGGGCCTCACCGGCCTCGCTACTGACCTGACTGGTCACTGAACTGGACCTCCCTCGCGGCAAGGGGACTCTCCGCCGGAGGCGGGAGAAGGCTCGGGACGCGGCCGGCCGATCACCGTCCGTCCCCGAGGCCCACCCTACGACGGTAGGGCGGGCCCTCCCGGGACTTCTCGCATCATGGACCTCTTTTTGAGATGCCCTCTTGCCCTGAATCGTCACGTTCTGTCGCCATGCGATCATTCCGGAATGTCGGATTCCGCCTCATCCTTTGGACCTAGGGCCCTCGGGGGTGCGGCGGACGGTCTCCGGCCTCCGGTCTCGCTGTCAACTGACAGAGTGTCAGATTCTCAGGATCTCAGATACGTCAACACTGCGAGTACCCGTCGGTGATCGCCGTCACTCGGCGACAGGCCCAGCTTCAGGAAGATGTTGCTGATGTGCTTCTCCACCGCGCCGTCGCTCACCACCAGCGCCTTCGCGATCGCCGAGTTCGTCCGGCCCTCCGCCATCAGACCGAGGACCTCACGCTCGCGCGGCGTCAGGTTCGCCAGCACGTCCTGCTGACGGCTCCGGCCGAGCAGCTGCTGCACGACCTCGGGGTCGAGCGCCGTACCGCCCCCGGCCACCCGGACCACGGCGTCCACGAACTCACGGACCTCCGCGACCCGGTCCTTCAGCAGGTACCCCACGCCCCGGCTCGAACCGGCCAGGAGTTCGGTGGCGTACTGCTCCTCCACGTACTGCGAGAGGACCAGGACGCCGAGCCCCGGATACTCCTTGCGCAGCCGCACCGCCGCCCGCACGCCCTCGTCCGTGTGCGTCGGCGGCATCCGTACGTCCGCGACGACGACGTCCGGCAACGCGTCCTGAGCCGCCAGCTTGGCGACGGTCTCGACGAGCGCCTCCCCGTCCCCGACACCGGCGACGACCTCGTGCCCCAGATCGGTCAGGAGCCGCGTCAGCCCCTCCCGCAACAACACCGAATCCTCAGCGATGACCACCCGCACCGCCCCGTCTTGCCCACCCACGCCGTACAGCCCCCATGTTGTCGTGTCGCCGAATGCGACCCCCAGCATGGCACTGCCCGCCCGTCGTGGGCATGCGTTACGAGCGCCAGGGCAGTTCCGCCGTCACCGTCGTCGGGCCGCCCGACGGCGAGTCCACCGCGAGCACCCCGTCCACCGCCCCCACCCGCTCCGCGAGTCCCGCGAGACTCCGCCCCGGCACCGTCTCCGCCCCGCCCACGCCGTCGTCCCGTACCTGGAGCATCAGCCGGTCGCCCGACCGCCACACGTCCACCCACGCCCGCCGCGCCCGCGCGTGCGCCGTGACGTTCCGCAGCAGCTCCGAGACCGTGAAGTACGCGATCCCCTCGATCGCGGGCACCGGCCGGGCCGGCAGGTCCACGTCCACCGACACCGGCACCGCGCACCGGGAGGCGACCGCCGAGAGCGCCGCGTCGAGCCCGCGGTCGGTGAGGACCGCCGGGTGGATGCCCCGGGCCAGGTCCCGCAGCTCCTGGAGCGCGAGCTTCACCTCGCCGTGCGCCTCCCCGACGAGCACCGCCGCCGCCTGCGGGTCCTCCGCGAGCTTCTCCTTCGCGAGACCCAGGTCCATGGCGAGCGCGGCGAGCCGCGCCTGCGCCCCGTCGTGCAGGTCCCGCTCGATGCGCCGCAGGTCGGCCGCGGCGGTGTCGACGACCACGCCCCGGTCCGACTCCAGCTCCGTCACACGGGAGGCGAGCCGCGAGGGGCCGAGGAGCCCGGAGACCAGGAGCCGGTCGACGGCGACGAACCCGCGCAGCAGCCACGGCCCCACCATCACGAACAGCAGCCCGATCAGGCTGGTCATCGCCACCTCGAAGGCGGAGTCCAGATACAGGTCGTGGGTCCCGTCCCCGTACAGCTGGATCCCGTCCTGCCCCACGTACGCCGGGAAGGTCCACTGCCACAGCGGATACGTGAACAGGCTCCAGCCCCAGGACCAGAACGCCACCGTCACCGAGAACGAGACCACCGCCCACGGCATGTGCACCACCGCGTACAGCAGGTGCCGCCACGACGCCCCGCTCTTCAACATGGCCCCCATCCACGAGAACGCCCCGCCGGTCTTCCCCCGCACCGGCTCGGGCGCCCGTACGTCGAGCCCGAGCAGCCCGCGCGCCCTGGCCCGCTCCACCGCGCCGAAGCCCCGGCACATCGCGAGGGCCCCGGCCAGGATCGGCACACCGAGGAACGTGATGAGCAGCCCGGCACCGGCCGAGACGAAGGCGACGGAGAGCGCGAACCAGCAGACGCTCAGAGGCAGCCCGATCAGCACGTAGAGCAGGGCGCGCCAGGTGCGGGCCTCGAACGGCGCGCGGATCGCGGCGGGAAGTCGGTGGGAGGCCATCGCGGGGGTCCTTCTCTGGGTGAGGTGGGTACGTCTTCCAGGGTTCCGTCCCGGGCCCGTCCGGACCATGAGGCGGGTGGGCGTCTGGGGGCGGGGGTTTTCCCTACCTGCGGCTGAGGGGGGCCTGCGGCTGAGCGAGCGGGGCCTGACGCTTCAGCGGGGCCCACGCCTCAGCGGGGCCCACGCCTCAGCGGGGCCCACGCCTCAGCGGGCCCTCCGCCCTACGGGGACGCCCTCGCCCCTCACTGCCCCGTCCGCGAGCGCCACGGCAGCTCCGCCGTGACCGTCGTGGGGCCGCCCTCCGGCGAGTCCAGGACGAGCAGCCCGTCCACCGAGCCGAGCCGCTCCGCGAGCCCCGCGAGCCCCGTGCCGCCGTCGAAGCGCGCCCCGCCCGCCCCGTCGTCCCGTACCTGGAGCAGCAGCCGGTCCTTGGCCCGCCACACCTCCACGGACGCGGACCGGGCACGCGCGTGCTTGGAGACGTTCTGGAGCAGCTCCGAGACCGTGAAGTACGCGATGCCCTCGATCGCCTCCGCCGGCCGCTCCGTCAGGTCCACGTTCACCTTCACCGGCACCGTGCAGCGCGCCGAGACGGAGGAGAGCGCGGCGCTCAGCCCCCGGTCGGTGAGGACCGCCGGGTGGATGCCACGGGCGAGGTCCCGCAGCTCCTGGAGGGCGAGCTTCACCTCCCCGTGCGCCTCGTCGACCATGGCCGCGGCCGTCTCCGGGTCGTCGAGGAGCTTCTCCTTCGCCAGGCCGAGCCCCATCGCCAGGGCGACGAGCCGGGCCTGCGCGCCGTCGTGCAGGTCCCGCTCGATCCGCCGCAGGTCGGCCGCCGCGGTGTCGACGACCACGCCCCGGTCCGACTCCAGCTCGGCGATCCGCCGCTCCAGCTCGTCGGAGGGCGAGAGAAGGCCCCGGACCATGCCCCGGTCGGCGTTGGCCAGGCCCCGGGACAGGAAGGGGAGTACGGGCCACAGGACGAGGAGCGAGACCAGGGCGACCGTGAAGGTCACGATCCCCCACGGCAGCCGGATCAGCCCGTACAGCTGAGTCCGCCACGCCACCGGGTCCTTCAGCCTGCTCCACAGCCAGCCGAAGAAGCCGCCGCGCGAGGGCAGCGGGGACGGCTCGGCGACCTGGACCCCGAGCAGCCCGCGCGCCCGCGCCCGCTCCGACCGGCCGATCAGCCGGGCGCCGCCGAGCCCGAGGGCGAGCAGCGGCAGCCCGATGACGGTGACCGAGAGGCCGACGCCGAGGAGCACGCTGACGACCGCGTAGACGAAACCGGCCAGGGCCGTGAAGAGGTTGGAGAGGAGGAAGGCGATCTCCTTCCAGGTCTCCTTGCCGTAGGCGGTACGCCGGGGCGGACGGGGGGCGGCGGCGGAGGAGCCGGAGGCCCCGGAGGCCCCGGCGGAGTCAAGATCAGCGGTCATGCTCCCCAGACTGCCGGTCGGGGTCCGCGCGACGCCATGGGGGAGGTGGGTGAGCGGCACGGGGGATATCCCCACCGGCACCACGCACCCGACCGCGTGGACGACCACGTACGCGACCACCTACTGACTGCTTACGGTCCCTTTAGCAGGGCCTAGACTCGCGTCCGACAGAAGTGACTCCTGAGACTGAGACAACGAGACCGAGGGGTGGACGGCCGTGCGGGAACCGACCGTCGTCGCGGCCGACGCGGCGGACTACTTCCAGACGTACTCCGTCGTCGGCCTGCTCGCCGTCGTCGGCGTGCTCTTCGTCGCCGTGGCGTTCGGCGCGGGCCGGCTGCTGCGGCCCGTCGTGCCGACGCCCGAGAAACTCCTCACGTACGAGTGCGGTGTCGACCCCGTGGGGGAGGGCTGGGCGCACACCCAGGTCCGCTACTACGTGTACGCCTTCCTCTACGTGATCTTCGCCGTCGACTCGATCTTCCTCTTCCCCTGGGCGACGGTCTTCGCGGCGCCCGGCTACGGCGCCACGACCCTGGTCGAGATGTTCGTCTTCCTCGGCTTCCTCGCCGTGGGGCTGCTCTACGCGTACAAGAAGGGCGTCCTGTCATGGACGTAACACCCCTGCCCGCTCCGAAGCTGGGACCGCTCGCCCGCCTGGCCCCCGAGCCGATGAAGGTGGTCCTGAACTGGGGCCGCCGCTACAGCCTGTGGGTCTTCAACTTCGGGCTCGCCTGCTGCGCGATCGAGTTCATCGCCGCGTCGATGGCCCGGCACGACTTCATCCGCCTCGGCGTGATTCCGTTCGCGCCGGGCCCGCGCCAGGCGGACCTGATGATCGTCTCGGGCACGGTGACGGACAAGATGGCGCCGGCGGTGAAGCGCCTGTACGAGCAGATGCCGGAGCCGAAGTACGTCATCTCCTTCGGCGCCTGCTCGAACTGCGGCGGCCCGTACTGGGACTCGTACTCGGTGACCAAGGGCGTGGACCAGATCATCCCGGTCGACGTGTACGTGCCGGGCTGCCCGCCCCGCCCCGAGGCGCTGCTCCAGGGCATCCTCAAGCTCCAGGAGAAGATCGCGCGGGAGAACCTGGCGGAGCGGTACGCGACGGCCGCCTCGGTCTCCCAGCTGACCAGCCCCCTGGTTCCGCAGCCGGAGGGCGGCACGACATGACGGTCTACGACACTCTTCCCGACTCCGTCACGGAGATCTTCGGCGAGGAGGCGACGGCGGAGCAGGCGTACGACCTGCTGACGGTCGACGTCCCGCCGACGGCCTGGATCCAGGCCGTCACCACGGCCCGTGACACCCTCGGCTGCACGTACTTCGACTGGCTGAGCGCGGTGGACGAACCGGGCACGGGCTTCCGGGTCTGCGCACACGTGGTGTCGCTCGCGGAGGGCCGCCCGCGCCGCCTCCTCGTCCGTACGACGGTCCCGCACGCCGCGCCCGTCCTCCCGACGGCGATCGGCGTGTACGCGGGCGCCGGCTGGCACGAGCGCGAGACCCACGAGATGTTCGGCGTGGACTTCACCGGCCACCCGCACCTCGTGCCGCTCCTCCTCCCGGAGAACTTCGAGGGGCACCCGCTGCGCAAGGACTTCGTCCTGGCGGCCCGGGTCGCCAAGGCGTGGCCGGGCGCGAAGGAACCGGGCGAGTCCCACGAGGGCGGCCCGAAGCGCCGCCAGATGCTCCCCCCGGGCGTCCCGGACCCCAACGAATGGGGCCCCCTGAAGGGCCAGCTCCCCCCGGCCCCGACCCGCCCGGCCCGAGCGGCGGCAGGCGACCGCCCGCCCCGCCGAGCCCGTTCGGTGGGAGAGGGCTCGACGAGCCAGACACCGGCGGAGCCGGGTACGACACCCGACACCCCGGCGTCCCCGCCCCGCCGCGCGCGCTCGGTGTCGCAGGGCTCGGCGAGCCAGACGCCCGCTGCGGCTCCGGCGCCCGAGCCGGACGCGACGGCTCCGGCCCCCGAGCCGCCGGCCGGCCCGGCCGCTCCGCGTACCCGCAGCGCGGACGCCCCCTGGCACCACGCCCGCCCGGCCTTCGAAAAGGAACCGGCCCCCGAGCCCGGGCCGCAGGCCCAGGACCAGGCACAGGCTCAGGACCAAGCCCAGGACCAAGCCCAAGCCCAGGACCAAGCCCAAGCCCAAGACCAAGCCCAAGCCCAGGACCAGGCTCAGGACCAGGAACCCGCAACCGACCCCGCCCCGCGCGGCGACGGCGCCGACCCCACCACCCCCGCCGGAGGCGATCCCGCGTGAACGACGTACTCGACGTCGCCCTCCGGCTGCTCGTCGTCTTCGCCGTCTTCCTCGTGCTGCCCCTCGTCGTCGGGCAGACCGAGCACAAGGTCATGGCCCATATGCAGGGCCGCCTCGGCCCCATGTACGCCGGTGGTTTCCACGGCTGGGCCCAGCTCGTCGCCGACGGCGTGAAGTTCGCGCAGAAGGAGGACGTGGTCCCCAAGGACGCAGACCGGCGGGTCTTCCAGCTCGCTCCGGCCGTCGCCCTCCTCCCGTACCTCCTCGTCCTCGTCGCGATCCCGATCGGGCCGAGCGAGGGAGCCGTCGGCCAGGTCGTCGACGCCGGCATCTTCTTCGTCCTCGCCGTGATGGGCGTCGGCGTCCTCGGCAGCCTGATGGCCGGCTGGGCGTCCGCGAACAAGTTCTCGCTGCTCGGCGGCCTCCGTACCGCCGCCCAGCTCCTCGCGTACGAACTCCCGATGCTGCTCGCCGCCGCCTCCGTCGCGATGGCCGCCGGCACCGTCTCCCTCCCCGGCATCCTGAACGCCTTCGAGTGGTGGTGGCTGCCCTGGCAGATCGTCGGCGCCCTCGTCTTCTTCGTGGCGGGCCTCGCGGAACTCCAGCGGCCCCCGTTCGACATGCCGGTCGCCGACTCGGAGATCATCTTCGGCGCGTACACCGAGTACACCGGCCTCCGGTTCGCCCTGTTCCTGCTCGCCGAGTACGCCGGCATCGTCGTCCTGTGCGGCCTCACCACCGTCCTGTTCCTCGGCGGTTGGCACGGCCCCTTCGGCGCGGACGGTCTCGGCTGGGTCTGGACCCTGCTCAAGACCGCCGTCCTCGCGTTCGTCGTGATCTGGCTGCGGGTGAGCTACCCGCGCCTGCGTGAGGACCAGCTCCAGAAGCTGGCCTGGACGACGCTCGTCCCGCTCGCCCTCGCGCAGATCGCGCTCACCGGCATCGTGAAGGTGGCGATCCAGTAATGCCCATCCCCGGTTCCGGCCTCGCCAAGGGCCTCGCCGTCACCCTCCGCACGATGACGAGGAAGACCGTCACCGCGCAGTACCCGGACGTCCAGCCCGAGCTGCCGCCCCGCACCCGCGGGGTCATCGGGCTGTTCGAGGAGAACTGCACGGTCTGCATGCTCTGTGCCCGCGAGTGCCCCGACTGGTGCATCTACATCGACTCCCACAAGGAGACGGTGCCGGCGGCCGTCCCCGGCGGCCGCGAGCGCAGCCGGAACGTCCTCGACCGGTTCGCCATCGACTTCTCGCTCTGCATGTACTGCGGTATCTGCATCGAGGTGTGCCCGTTCGACGCGCTGTTCTGGTCGCCCGAGTTCGAGTACGCGGAGACCGACATCCACGAACTCACCCACGAGCGCGACAAGCTCCGCGAGTGGATGTGGACGGTCCCGGAACCGCCCGCGCTCGACCCGGCCGCGGAGGAACCGAAGGAGATCGCGGCGGCCCGCAAGGCCGCGGAGAAGGCCGCCGCGGCGGCAGCGGCAGCCGAGGCCCAGGCCGCCGAAGCCCAGGCCGCCGAGGGGGAGCAGCAGTGATCCTGGCAGCACACACCACGCAAGCGGTGGCGCAGGCAGCACAGACCGCACAGCAGACGACCCACGGCTTCCTCTCGCCGACCGGCGTCGAGGTCGCCTTCCTCCTCGTCGGTCTCGTCACCCTCGGCGCCGCCCTCGTCACGGTCACCACCCGCCAGCTCGTGCACGCCGCGCTCTGGCTGGTCGTGACGCTCGGCGGCCTCGCCGTGGAGTACCTGCTCCTCACCGCCGAGTTCATCGCCTGGGTCCAGGTCCTGATCTACGTGGGCTCCGTCGTCGTCCTCCTCCTCTTCGGCCTCATGCTCACCAAGGCCCCCATCGGCCGCTCCCCGGACGCCGACTCCCGCAACCGGCCGGTCGCGATCGCGGTCGCCCTGGCCGCCGCGGCCGCGCTCGTCTGGGTCGTCGTCGACGCGTTCCGTACGACCTGGATCGACCTGGACGGAGCCGTTCAGGGCTCCACGAAGGTGTCCGGCGAGATCCTCTTCCGGCACTGGGTGCTGCCCTTCGAGGCGCTGTCGGTCCTCCTCCTGGCCGCCCTGGTCGGCGCCATCGTGCTGTCCCGGAAGAAGAAGGAGGGGGAGCGCTGATGCATCTCGTCTACCCGGCCGTCCTCGCCGCCCTCCTCTTCGCCATCGGCGTGTACGGCGTCCTCGCCCGCCGCAACGCGATCCTGGTCCTGATGTCCGTCGAGCTGATGCTCAACGCCGTCAACCTCAACCTGGTCGCCTTCGACGTCTGGCTCCGCGACACCCTCCACGCCGGCCAGGCCCTCACCCTCTTCACCATCGCCATCGCGGCAGCGGAGATCGGCATCGGTCTCGCGATCGTCCTGATGGTCCACCGCAACAAGGGCACCTCGGACGTCGACCGCCTCCGCGACACGGCGGAGCCCCCGGACGGCCGGCCCGACGCCGAGCTGCCCGACGACGCGCCCGACGACGAGCCCGACGAGCCCGACGGGCCCGCACCCGAGACGCCCACCGGCGAGAAGGCCGAGGCCACCGCGTGACCACCACGACCCTCGCCGTCCTCGTCCCCCTCCTGCCCTTCCTCGGTTCCGTCGCCGGTCTCCTGCTCGGCCGCACCGTGCCCGGCCTCGTCCGCCCGCTCGCCGTGCTGCCGACGCTCGCCGCCGCCGTCCTGGCCGTCCTCGTCGCCGCCCGACAGGGCGGCGGGAAGGCGATCGACGCCGCCACCCAGCTGACCCCCACCGGCTCGGTCCCCATCGACCTGGCCCTGCACATCGACGGCTTCGCCGCCCTCGTCGCCGTCCTCGTCGGCGTCGTCGCGACCTGTGTGCAGATCTACTCGACCGGCTACCTCCGTCAGGACCCGCGCTACCCCTCGTACGCCGCGCTCGTCTCCCTCTTCACCTCCGCGATGCTGCTCGTCGTCTACTCCGGCGACCTGATGGTGCTCCTGGTCGGCTGGGAGATCATGGGCATCTGCTCGTACTTCCTCGTCGGCCACTACTGGGAGACCCCCGAGGCGCGCGCCGCCTCCCTGAAGGCCTTCCTCGTCACCAAGCTCGGTGACGTCCCCTTCCTCATCGGTCTCTTCGCGCTCGCCGCCGACGCGGGCACCTTCCGGATCACGGGCGTCCTCGGCGCCGTCGCGAGCGGCGGCCTCGACCACCCCACCCTGATCGCGCTGCTGCTGCTCGCCGGTGTGGCGGGCAAGTCGGCGCAGTTCCCGCTGCACACCTGGCTCCCGGACGCCATGGCCGGCCCCACCCCCGTCTCCGCGCTCATCCACGCGGCGACGATGGTCGCCGCCGGTATCTACTTCACGGCCCGGCTGCTGCCCGTCTTCGCCGCCTCCGCCGCCGCGATGACCGTCCTCGCCGTGATGGCCGCGGTGACGATGGTCGGCTCGGCGCTCGCCGCGCTCGCCCAGGACGACATCAAGCGGGTCCTCGCCTACTCGACGATCGGCCAGCTCGGCTACATGGCCGGTGCCCTCGCCGTCGGCGACCGGGGCGCCGCCGTTTTCCACCTCCTCTCGCACGCCGCGTTCAAGGCGCTGCTCTTCCTGGCCGCCGGCGTCGTCATCCACGCCGCCGGCACGAACTCGCTGACCGCCATGTCCCGCATGAGCGGCCTCGCGAAGCGCATCCCCGACGCGTACTGGACGATGACCGTCGCCCTCCTCGCGCTCGCCGCGATCCCGCCCTTCGCCGGCTTCTTCTCCAAGGAAGCCGTCCTGGTGGCCGCCGAGCACACCGCGCTGGGGGACCGGGCCGTCCAGACAGCCCCCGCCGGGGCCGGCTGGACCGTCCTCGTCGCGGGCCTGCTCACCGCCCTCCTCACGGCCGCGTACGCGCTCCGCCTCTGGCTGCGGACCTTCCGCGGCCGCGGCGCGGAGGCTCCGGATCACGGCCGTCAGCCGCTCGCCATGACCACCGTCCTGTGGGTCCTCGCGATCCCCTCCCTCGGCTTCGGTCTGACCGTCACGTACCTCGACGACTGGTTCGACGGGAACGCCCTCACCCCGACCGTCGTCACGGCCGTCCTGGGCACGGGCCTCGCCGCCGCGGGAGCCGCCGTCACCTACGCCGTCTGGCGCACCCTCGCCGCCAGGACCCCGGCCGTCGCCCCCGCGCCCCGCGTCGCCCACCCCGAGGCCGAAGCGGGTCTCGTCGAGGCGGAGGCGCTGCACCTGCCGCACCCCGCGAAGGACCCGGCCGACCCCGGCCGCGTACTCCTCGGGCCGCTGCACGGCCCCGCCGCCGACGGCTTCCACCTGGACGCCGTCTACCGGACGGCGTTCGTCCGGCCCGTCCTCGCCGCCGCCTCCCTGGTCCGCTTCCTGGACCGCGAGGTCGTCGACACCTACGTCAGCGGCGCGGGCAGCGCCACCAAGGGGCTCGGGTGGCTCGTCCGCCGTGCCCAGACCGGCAACGTGCAGACCTACCTCAGCGCCCTGCTCGCCGGCTCCGTCGTCCTGGCGATCGTCGCCGTCGCCCTCGCCAACGCCGTCGCCGGAGCGTGAGCCGTGATCGATATCAGCGAATCCGTGATGCAGTTCCTTCTGGCGTTGATCGTCGCCGGACCGCTCCTCGGCGCGGCCGCCGCTCTCCTCCCGGCCCCGCCCGGACTGAAGGGGAAGTCCCCGGACCAGGCGGTGCTGCGCCACGGCGTCGTCGTCACCGGCGTGATCCTCCTCGCCGCGATCGTCCTCGTCCTCGGCTTCGACCACGACCAGCCGTCGAGGATGCAGGCCACGACGGACATCAGCTGGATCAGGGCACTCGACGTGCGCATCCACCTCGGTGTCGACGGCATTTCCCTCCCCCTCCTGGTCCTCACCGCGCTCCTGAGCTTCCTCTGCGCGCTGTACAGCTACTACAAGATGCCGAGCGGGCCCTCCCCCAAGGGCTTCGTCGCGCTCCTCCTCGTCCTGGAGTCCGGCACCCTCGCCACCTTCGCCGTCCTCGACCTGATCCTGTTCTTCCTGGCCTTCGAGATGGTCCTCATCCCGATGTACTTCCTCATCGCCCGCTGGGGCGGCGAGGGCAAGCAGGCCGCGGCCTGGAAGTTCATCCTCTACACGCTGCTCGGCTCCGTCGTCATGCTGCTCGGCCTGCTCCTCATCGGTGTGAAGTCGGGCACATTCGACATGGTGGCACTCGCCACTGACAACGGCCGTGGACTGACCGCATCCGTGCAGGTCATCGCCGTTCTCGCGATCGCCGCCGGGCTCGCCGTGAAGACCCCGATGTGGCCGCTGCACAGCTGGCTCCCGGACGCCCACACCGCCGCCCCGACGGTCGGCTCGGTCCTCCTCGCCGGCGTCCTGCTCAAGATGGGCACGTACGGGTTCGTCCGGATCGTCCTGCCGATCGCCCCCGACGGCATGCGGACCTTCGCCCCCTACCTCGCGGCCTTCGCCGTCGCCGGGATCATCTACGGATCGCTCGCCTGCCTGGCCCTCGCCAGGCCCGGCAACAAGGGCGACCTCAAGCGCCTCATCGCGTACTCCTCCGTCGGCCACATGGGCTTCGTCCTCCTCGGCATCGCCACCATGACCCCCACCGGAGTCAACGGCGCCCTCTTCGCCAACGTCGCCCACGGCCTCGTCACCGGCCTGCTCTTCTTCCTGGTCGGCGCGGTCAAGGACCGGTTCGGCACCGCCGACCTCGACACCCTCGCGGGCGCCACGGGTGCCGCCCTCTACGGCCGCGCCCCGCGCCTCGGCGCCCTCCTCGCCTTCGCCGCCGTCGCCTCCCTCGGGCTGCCGGGCCTGGCCGGCTTCTGGGGCGAGATGCTGGCCCTCTTCGGCGCCTTCGAGCCGGCCGAGGGCCTCAGCCGCCCCGCCTTCCTCACCTTCACGGCCATCGGCGCGTTCGGCACGCTCCTCACCGCCGCGTACCTCCTGCTCGTCGTCCGCCGCGTCTGCATGGGCGGCCCCCGGCCCGCCGGGGAGACGCCGATCGACGACGTCCAGGGGTACGAGCTCGCCGCCTGGACCCCGCTCGTCGCCCTCACCGTCCTCGCCGGACTCTGGCCCGCCGTCCTCCTCGGCCTCACCGACCCGGCCGTCCAGAAGCTCCTCGCCGGAGGCACCCAGTGACGTCGTCGCTCGTCCAGTCCGTCGACTGGCTCACCATCGCGTCCCCCACCCTGACGGCCGTGGTCGCCCTCGCCGTGCTCGTCGCCGACCTCTTCGTCCCCGAGGAGCGCAAGCGGCTCCTCGGCTGGACCGCGATCGGCGGTCTCGTCGCCGCCCTCGCCCTGCTCCTGCCGCTGCGGGCCGGCGACCGCTCCACCTTCTGCCTCACCGCGGACACCCAGGTCAAGGCCTGCAGCTACACCGCCGACCACTTCACCCTCGTCATCCAGCTGCTCGTCCTCGGCGGCGCGCTCCTGACGGCGCTGCTCTCGCTCACGGAGACGAGCGGCCCCCTCGGCTCCCGCAAGCCCACCGGGTCCCGCGAGAAGCTCCCGGCCGGCGAGTTCTGGTTCCTGCTGCTCTCCTCGGCCGCGGGGGCCGCCCTGCTGCCCGCCTCCCGTGACCTCGCGACCCTCGTCGTCGCCCTGGAGGTGGCCTCGCTGCCCGCCTTCGCACTCGTCGGCCTCAAGCGCGGCGACCGCAGGTCCGGCGAGGCGGCGCTCAAGTTCTTCCTGTCCTCCGTGACCGCGACCGCCGTCACCCTCCTCGGGGTCAGCTTCGTGTACGCGGCGACCGGCACCCTCCACCTCACGGAGCTCGCCCAGCGCCTCGACGGCGTGCCCGGCCAGCTCCAGACCCTCGCCGAGGCGGGCGTGGCCCTCACCCTCGTCGGCTTCGCCTTCAAGACCGCCGCCGTCCCCTTCCACTTCTGGGTGCCCGACACGTACGTCGGCGCCCCGCTGCCCGTCGCCGCCTACCTCTCGGTGGTCGGCAAGGCCGTCGGCTTCACCGGGCTCATCCTGGTGACGGTCGTCGCGTTCCCCTCGTACGCCGACGTGTGGGGCCCGGCGCTCGCCGTCCTCGCCGCGCTCACCATGACCGCGGGCAACGTCGCCGCCCTGCGCCAGCGCTCCACGCGCGCGTGGAGCGCGGTCCGGCTGCTCGCCTGGTCCTCCGTCGCCCAGGCGGGCTACCTCCTGGTGCCGATCGCCGCCGCCGCGTACTCCAGCGACGACCAGATCGGCGCCACCGTCGCGTACGCCCTGATGTACGCCGTCGTGAACCTCGGCGCGTTCGCGGTCGTCGCGCTCGTCGCCCGCCTGCACCCCCGGAACCGGATCGCGGACTACCGCGGCCTGTACGCGGCGAGCCCCGTCGCCGCCCTCGCGCTCGCGTTCTTCCTGCTGAACCTGGCCGGCCTGCCCCCGGGCATCATCGGCCTCTTCGCGAAGGTGACCGTCTTCTCGGCGGCCGTCGACGCGGGCCTCGGCTGGCTGGCCGTGATCATGGGCATCAACGTCGTGATCGCCCTGTACTACTACCTCCGCTGGACGGCCCTGCTCTTCCGTACGCCGGAGGAAGCCGCGGAGAAGCCGTCGGCGGGGGCCGCCCACAGGACGCCCGTGTCGATCACCCTGGCGATCGCGCTGACCGCCGCAGCGGGAGTCGTACTGTCGGGTTACCCGCAGTTCGCCCTCCGTTTCGCCGCGAACAGCCTCTTCTGACAGCCCTCAGGCAGCCCCGCGACCCGAACGGCCCACAGCGCCCCCGGTACGGCCGGGGGAACCCGAACCTCCCGCCTGGCGTTGACCAGTACGGAAGGGTCCACTGAATGCGTGGACGACCACGAAGCAATGGGTTCCCCTGCCGCACCACTTGGAGGGCGTACCGTGCACCGCCGGCACAACGGGCTGAGGACCGCCGTACTCCTCGGAGGGCTCTCGGCCCTCATCATCGTCATCGGCAGCTTCTTCGGACGTACGGGGCTGATCGTCGCGCTCCTCGTGGCGCTCGGCACCAACGCGTACGCGTACTGGAACAGCGACAAGCTGGCGCTGCGGGCCATGCGTGCGCGCCCGGTGAGCGAGTTCGAGGCGCCCGCGCTCTACCGGA
This sequence comes from Streptomyces sp. NPDC093795, assembly GCF_044764665.1. Lineage (NCBI taxonomy): Bacteria > Bacillati > Actinomycetota > Actinomycetes > Kitasatosporales > Streptomycetaceae > Streptomyces > Streptomyces sp. NPDC093795. The sequence continues at coordinate 591,290 of NZ_JBIWIO010000001.1, read as the reverse complement.
TGGTGCGGGAGCTCTCCACGCAGGCGCGTCAGCCGATGCCGCGGCTCTACATCTCGCCCACCCAGGCGCCGAACGCCTTCGCGACCGGCCGCAACCCGCGCAACGCCGCCGTCTGCTGCACCGAGGGCATCCTCGCGCTCCTCGACGAGCGCGAGCTGCGCGGGGTCATCGGCCACGAGCTGAGCCATGTCTACAACCGGGACATCCTCATCTCCTCGGTCGCCGGAGCGCTCGCCTCCGTGATCCTGTTCCTGGTCAACTTCGCCTGGCTGATCCCCGTCGGCCGCTCCAACGACGACGACGGCCCCGGCCTGCTCGGCATGCTCCTGATCATGATCCTGGGCCCGGTCGCCGCCTCCGTCATCCAGCTCGCCATCTCCCGCTCCCGCGAGTACGAGGCCGACGCCTCCGGAGCCCAGCTCACCGGCGACCCGCTCGCCCTGGCCAGCGCCCTGCGGAAACTTGACGCCGGCACCAAGCAGCTGCCGCTGCCCGCGGAGCCCCGGATCGAGACCGCGAGCCACATGATGATCGCGAACCCCTTCCGTCCCGGCCAGGGCATGTCCAAGATGTTCTCCACCCATCCGCCGATGGCCGAGCGAATCGCCCGGCTCGAACAGATGGCAGGTCACCGCCCGTGAAGACGATCCTCAACGTCATTTGGCTGATCCTGTGCGGATTCTGGATGTTCCTGGGCTACATGCTCGCGGGCGTCCTGCTCTGCATCACGATCATCGGCATCCCCTTCGGGCTCGCCGCCTTCCGCATCGGCGTCTACGCGCTCTGGCCCTTCGGTCACACGGTCGTCGACCGCCGCGACGCGGGCGCGCCCTCCGTCGTGGGCAACATCCTGTGGCTGATCCTCGCGGGCTGGTGGCTCGCCCTCGGCCACATCACCACCGGCATCGCGCTCTGCATCACGATCATCGGCATCCCCCTGGGCATCGCGAACTTCAAACTGATCCCGGTGTCCCTGCTCCCCCTGGGCAAGGACATCGTCCCGACGAACCGGTAGCCCTAACCCCGACCCGGCGTCGGCCGCCCCCGGCCGACCGCCCACGCCACCACCCCCGCCGCCACGACCCCCGCCCCCGCCAGCACCGCCCCGAGCGGCAGCGCGAACGCGAGCGCCCCGCAGCCGGCGAGACCGAGCGCGGCGAGCGGCCGGCCGCGTCCGCCCAGGGTCCAGGCGGAGGCGTTCGCGATCCCGTAGTAGACGAGCACGCCGAACGACGAGAAGCCGATCGCGCCCCGCACGTCCGCCGTCGCCGCCACCACGGCCACCACCGCACCCACCGCCAGCTCCGCCCGGTGCGGCACCTGGAAGCGGGGATGCACGGCGGCGAGCGCGGTCGGCAGGTACGCGTCCCGCGCCATCGCCAGGGTCGTACGGGACACCCCGAGGATCAGCGACAGCAGCGAGCCGACCGCCGCGACCGCCGCGCCCACGGTCACCACCGGCACGAGCCAGCCGGCGCCCGCCGCGCGGGCCGCGTCGGTGAGCGGGGTGGCCGAGTCGGCGAGGGCCGCGGGGCCGAGGACGGTGAGCACGCTCACCGCGACGAGGACGTACACGGCGAGGGCGATCCCGAGGGCCACCGGCACCGCCCGGGGGATCGTCCGGGCCGGGTCGCGGACCTCCTCGCCGAGCGTCGCGATCCGCGCGTACCCCGCGAATGCGAAGAAGAGCAAACCCGCGGCCTGGAGCACCCCACCCGCCGTGAACTCCTCGCCGGCCGCGAGCGGCGCCGCCCCGCCGGCCCCGAGGGACACCACGGAGACGGCGGCGAGGACGGCGAGGACCACGGCCACGATCACCCGTGTGAGCAGCGCCGACTTCTGAACTCCGCCGTAGTTGACGGCGGTCAGGGCCACCACGGCGGCCACCGCCACCGCGTGCGCGTGCCCCGGCCAGACATACGCCCCGACCGTCAGGGCCATCGCCGCGCACGAGGCCGTCTTGCCCACCACGAAGGCCCAGCCGGCCAGATAGCCCCAGAAGGATCCGAGGCATTCGCGACCGTACACATAGGTGCCGCCCGAGCTGGGGTAGCGGGCCGCGAGCCGGGCCGAGGCCATGGCGTTGCAGTACGCGACGACGGCGGCGACCCCGAGCGCCACGAGCAGCCCGCCCCCCGAACCGGCCGCCCCGGCGGCGGGCCCGAGGGCGACGAAGATCCCGGCTCCGACCATGGCGCCGAGCCCGATCACGACCGCGTCGAAGACGCCGAGGGACCGGCGCAACTCTGGACTCATGCGCGGCAGCCTAGGGCTTGTCAGGACACGCGTCGGAGCCCGGTCTCCCGAAGGGTGATGTTGAGCCGCCCGGTGAGACCCAAGGCCGGTTCGGCCGTCCCCGGGAACACCTTGGGTACCCCGTGGTGGACCCACCGCGAGGCCCCGCCGAAGACGAAGAGGTCGCCGGAGACCAGATCGACGTCCTGGTACGGCTGCCCCCGGCCCTCCTCGTTCCCGAAGCGGAACACGCACCGGTCGCCGAGGCTCAGCGACACCACCGGCGCGTCCGAACGCTCCTCCCGGTCCTGGTGCATGCCCATCCGCGCCCCCGGCGCGTAGAAGTTCACGAGCGCGGTGTCGGGAGTGAAACCGCCGTCGTCCCCGTACGCCTCGAAGACCGCCTCCCGGCCCAGGGCGACGAGCCAGCCGGGCAGTTCCACGCCCACCGTGTCGAGGTATCGATACGGCACCCACTGCCGGCCGAGGCACAGTGACCGCACCGACATGACACCCCCGCCGGGCAGCACGGTCTGCCGGTACGGCACGGGTCCGCGCCCCCACTCCCGGCAGGCGTCCACCAGCTCCCGCTGCCGCGCGAACGGGAGCCACGCGGGCACGTGCACGGCGCCGGGCGCGATCACGGCCCGCTCGCGGGGGAAGAGCCCCTCGGTCACACGAGGACCCCTTCGATGGCGAGGAGCCGTTCCTTCCGCTCAAGCCCGGCGGCGTACCCGCGCAGACTCCCGTCGGCCCCGATCACCCGGTGACAGGGCCGCACCAGAAGCAGTGGATTACGCCCGATCGCCGTCCCCACGGCCCGGACCCCGGCCCCGGCGGAACCGACCCGCCGGGCGATCTCCCCGTACGAGACGGTCGTGCCGTACGGAATCTCCTCCAGGACCCGCCAGACCCGCCGCTGGAACTCGGTCCCGGCGTCGCTCGCGACCGGCAGCTCGAACCGGTCCCGGCGCCCGGCGAAGTACTCACCGAGCTGCCCGGCGACCTCACCGAACACCTCGGGCGCGAGCGTCCAGCCCTCCTCGACCGCGACGGCGCCCTTCTGCCCCGGCAGGGACAGCGAACGCAGCACGGCACGACCCCCTCCGGCGAGCCGCCCGACAAGCAGCATCTCGCCCAGGGGGCCGTCGACGTACGCGTACACGGTCATGGCTGGTTCCTTTCCCCGCACGGGTCTTCCACGTCCCAGTGTGCGGGTCCCACCAAGCCCCAGGCTGGCGCTATTCGGACACGAGCCTCACGACCGCTACGAGGTCAGCGGTAGTTCACGAACTGGATCGCGAAGTCGAAGTCCTTGCCCTTGAGCAGCGTCTGCACGGCCTGCAGGTCGTCGCGGCTCTTCGAGCTGACCCGCAGCTCGTCGCCCTGGACCTGTGCCTTGACGCCCTTGGGGCCCTCGTCCCGGATGGCCTTCGCGACCTTCTTGGCGTTCTCCTGCGAGATGCCCTCGGTGACCGACGCGAAGAGCTTGTACTCCTTGCCGGACAGCTGCGGCTCACCCTCGACGTCCAGCGACTTCAGCGAGATCCCGCGCTTGATCAGCTTGGTCTGGAAGATGTCGAGGATCGCGTTGACGCGCTCCTCGCCGTTCGCCTGCATCAGGATCTTCTCGCCCGACCAGGAGATCGAGGCGTTGGTTCCCTTGAAGTCGTAGCGCTGGGAGATCTCCTTCACGGCCTGGTTGAGGGCGTTGTCGACCTCCTGCCGCTCGACCTTGGAGACGATGTCGAAACTGGAGTCGGCCATGACTCGTGGCTCCTTGCTCGGATGCTGTGGGGTACAGCCCAAAGCCTAGGGGGTGTGCCACGGCCCGAACCGCTGATCAATCCGGTGGCGGACCACCCCCGGGGATCAGGTATTGTTTACGTCGTTGCCACGGAACACCGCCGAAAAGCGGCTCCACGGCAGCAATCTCATGGCGATGTGCCCGAGTGGCCAATGGGAGCGGACTGTAAATCCGTCGGCTTAGCCTACCCAGGTTCGAATCCTGGCGTCGCCACGTGAAGAAGGTCCCCGGTGCTTGCACCGGGGACCTTCACTCGTTGTCCAGGTCAGTTTCCGGCCACGTCCTTCACCGCGACCGACAGCGGGGTCGAGCCCGCGATCAGTTCCAGGGTGAGGCCGGCCGTCGCCGGGGTGTCGAGGATCTCCGCGAGAGTCGCCGCCACGTCGTCGCGGGGCACCGGACCGTTGCCCGTACGGGCCTCCAGCCGGACCATGCCCGTGCCCGCGTCGTTCGTCAGGGTGCCCGGGCGCAGGATCGTCCAGTCCAGGGCCGCCCGCGCGCGGACCTCGTCGTCGGCGGACCCCTTGGCGCGGAGGTACGCGTCGAAGATCTCGTCGCCCGGGTGGGACGCGTCCGCGCCCATCGAGGAGACGACGACATAGCGCCGCACGCCCGCGCGTACCGCCGCGTCGGCGAAGAGCACCGCCGCCGCGCGGTCCACCGTGTCCTTGCGTTCCGCGCCGCTGCCCGGCCCCGCGCCCGCCGCGAAGACGGCCGCGCCGGCGCCCTGGAGGACCGCGGCGACCATCTCGACCGACGCCGACTCCAGGTCCAGGACGACGGGCTCGGCCCCCGCGTCCCTCAGGTCTCCGGCCTGTTCCGGTCTGCGGATGATCCCCGCGACCTCGTGCCCGCCCGCCGAGAGAAGCCTCTCCAGGCGCAGGGCGATCTGTCCGTGTCCTCCAGCGATGACGATGCGCATACTCACGACCGTACGACGGGACCGGCCGGAGGGCTTCCCGGCTCGGGCGGACGCTCCGGGCGCGTCTGGCGCGGCAGGTCCAGCGCCGCCGCCGAGTCGCAGTACTCCCGCACCGCGCTCGTCCGCGCCACCACCCGCCCCCGGTGCACCACGATCCGGCTGTACGCGAGGGACAGCACGCCCGACAGACGCTCGCCGCGCACCGCGAGCAGCTCCGCGGGGAAACCGGCCTCCACCCGCACCTCCGGCAGCCCCATCGCGCTCCGGCCCTCCGCGCTCACCGCCGCGTACGCCTCCTCGGGCGGCAGCCCGCCGAGCGAGGCCAGCAGGTACGCCGCCTCCAGCGGGTCCCCCCGCCCCACCGGGTTGGACACGTCCCGCAGCGCCCCGCTGCCCGCCGCGACCCGCACCCCGGCCGCCCGCAGCAGCCGTACGGGCGCGGCCCCGCGCCGCTCCGTACCCCCGCAGCCGCCCTGCGGCAGGCACACCACCGTCACCCCGGCCGCCGCCAGCTGGTCCGCCGCCCGCCGCGCCGCGTCGGCGGGAAGCCCGCCGAGGCCCCCACACGGCCCGATCGTCACCCCGGGCCGCAGCCCGCCGGCCATCGCCGCGAGCCGGGCGAGCCGGGCCGGGTCGTCCCCGTCGGTGTGCAGGTCGACCGGGACCCCGTGCTCCGCCGCGACCTCCAGGACCGCCTCCACGTATCCGGCCGGGTCCGGGTCGAGATCCGGACACCCGCCGACCACTCCCGCGCCCATCTTCACCGCGTCCCGCAGCATCGCGAGACCGTCCGCGCCCGCCACCCCGGTGAGCAGCCGGGGTACGGCCACGGCGGCGAGGTCCGCGAGGCCGCGCAGCGAGCGCCGGGCCTGGAGCACGGCTTCGAGCGGCCCGAGCCCCTGCACGTCGCCGATCCGCACGTGCGCGCGGAGCGCGGTCGCGCCGTGGCCGAGCTGGAGCAGCGCGGCCTCGGTGGCGCGGCGCTGCACGTCCTCGGGCGCGTACGAGACGGGGCCGGGGGAGTCGGCCGAGAGGGCCGTGTCGGCGTGGGCGTGGGGCTCGGCTGCGGCGGGCAGCAGCAGATAGCCGGCCAGGTCCACGCGCGCGCCCACGGCGGGGAGGCTCCCGGCCGTGCCGACGGCCTCGATCCGGCCGCCGACCAGCCGTACGTCCACGGTCCGGCCGTCGGTCAGCCGCGCGTGGGAGAGCAGGAGCGAGGCCGAGTCGGCGGTGGTGGCGGCCCCGTCGTCGGGCGGCTGGGGCTGCTTGCTTTCGGCTGACATCGGGGCTCCTCAAGGCTCCTCAAGATCAAGATCACGAAGCGTGGGGCCGAGCCTAGGGGCGCTCGCCACGACCTTCGAGGAGGAGCGCAATAGTCGTACCGATGAGGCCACGAGTGGCGTACGTGACACCTGGTGAGGACGGTTGCCCAGGGGCCGCGAAACGGATTTGGGTGATGGGCCGGAGACCGTGTAATGTCTTCCTCGCTCGCCCCAATAGCTCAGTCGGTAGAGCGTCTCCATGGTAAGGAGAAGGTCTACGGTTCGATTCCGTATTGGGGCTCTGGTGAGAAGGAACCCGTCTTCGGACGGGATCCGGATCATCAAAGCGGTGTAGCTCAGTCGGTAGAGCAAGCGGCTCATAATCGCTGTGTCACCGGTTCAAGTCCGGTCACCGCTACACACGGTAGCCGATTGCGGGGTCGGTCCTTCGATCGGCTACTCTTTTATGCGTTCATCCGTCCCATCCGTCCAAGGAGCACTCACGTGGCTGCCACCGACGTCCGCCCGAAGATCACGCTGGCCTGCGTGGAGTGCAAGGAGCGGAACTACATCACCAAGAAGAACCGGCGTAACAACCCGGACCGACTTGAGATGAAGAAGCACTGCCCTCGCTGCAACTCGCACACTGCACACCGCGAGACGCGTTAATCAGGCTCGTACACGAGGCCGTCCCCACCAGGGGGCGGCCTCGTGTCGTTTGTCGGCAACACCGGCATCATCGGCAACCAATCCAGGAGGTATCGAGTCCATGGCGCTCGACCAGTCCTTCGTGGGCCGGACCTATCCGCCCACCCCGCCCTACGAGGTCGGCCGCGAGAAGATCCGCGAGTTCGCCGAGGCGATCGGGGACGCCAACCCCGCGTACACCGACACCGAGGCGGCCAAGGCGCTCGGTCACCCTGAGGTGATCGCCCCGCCCACCTTTGTGTTCGCCATCACATTCAAGGCGGCCGGCGCGGTCATCGAGGACCCGCAGCTGGGTCTCGACTACAGCCGCGTCGTCCACGGCGACCAGAAGTTCGCCTACACCCGGCCCGTACGCGCCGGGGACCGGCTCTCGGTCACCTCCACCATCGAGTCGATCAAGTCCCTCGCGGGCAACGACGTCCTGGACATCCGCGGCGAGGTCCACGACGCCTCGGGCGAGCACGTCGTCACCGCCTGGACCAAGCTCGTCTCCCGCGCACCCGAGGGGGTCTGACCATGACCGCGAAGATCACCTATGACGAGGTCGAGGTCGGCACCGAGCTGCCCGCGCAGAGTTTCCCCGTGACGCGCGCCACGCTCGTCCGGTACGCCGGCGCCTCCGGGGACTTCAACCCCATCCACTGGAACGAGAAGTTCGCGGTGGAGGTCGGCCTCCCCGACGTCATCGCCCACGGCATGTTCACCATGGCCGAGGCGATCCGCGTCGTCACCGACTGGGCCGGCGACCCCGCCGCCGTCGTCGAGTACGGCGTCCGCTTCACCAAGCCGGTCGTCGTCCCCAACGACGACGAGGGCGCCCTCGTCGAGGTCAGCGCCAAGGTCGGCGCGAAGCTGGACGACCAGCGGGTGCGGGTGGACCTCACCGCGATGTGCGCCGGACAGAAGGTGCTGGGGATGAGCCGGGCCGTGGTCCGCCTCGCCTGAACCCGTGAAGCCCATATTCCATGCGTGCGCAATGGAATATGGGCTTTCTCGTACCCTTGAGCCCGTGCAGCTTCTCCACGACGCCCCCCTCGCCCCCCTGACCACCTTCCGGCTCGGCGGTCCCGCCGCCCGGCTCGTCACCGCCACCACCGACGACGAGGTCGTCGCCGCGGTCCGCGAGGCCGACGCCTCCGGGACGCCGCTCCTGGTCATCGGCGGCGGATCCAACCTGGTCATCGGGGACAAGGGTTTCGACGGCACCGCGCTGCGCGTCGCCACCACCGGCTTCTCCCTCGACGGGACCCGTCTCGAACTCGCCGCGGGCGAGGTCTGGACGGACGCCGTCGCCCGGACCGTCGAGGCCGGGCTCGCCGGGATCGAGTGCCTGGCCGGCATCCCCGGCTCGGCCGGCGCGACCCCGATCCAGAACGTCGGCGCGTACGGGCAGGACGTCTCCGCCACCGTGACCGAGGTCGTCGCCTACGACCGGCGCGCCGAGGAGACCGTCACCCTCACCAACGCCGAGTGCGCCTTCTCGTACCGGCACAGCCTCTTCAAGGACCACCCCGAGCGGTACGTGGTGCTGCGGGTCCGGTTCCGGCTGGAGGACGCGGACGGGCTCTCCGCGCCGATCAAGTACCCGGAGACCGCCCGCGCCCTCGGCGTCGAGGCGGGGGACCGGGTGCCGCTCGCGCAGGCCCGCGAGATCGTCCTGCGACTGCGCGCCGGCAAGGGCATGGTCCTGGACCCCGAGGACCACGACACCTGGTCCGCCGGGTCGTTCTTCACCAACCCGATCCTCAACGACGAGGAGTCCGCCGCCTTCCACGCGCGCGTGGCCGAGCGGCTCGGCGCGGACGTCACCCCGCCCGCCTTCCCCGCCGGCGAGGGCCTCACCAAGACCTCCGCCGCCTGGCTGATCGACAAGGCCGGGTTCACCAAGGGGTACGGCTCCGGCCCCGCGCGGATCTCCACCAAGCACACGCTCGCGCTCACCAACCGGGGCGAGGCGACCACCGAGGACCTGCTCGCGCTCGCCCGCGAGGTCGTCGCCGGGGTCCGGGACGCCTTCGGGATCACCCTGGTCAACGAGCCCGTCACGGTGGGCGTCGCGCTCTAGTACGCCACGCCCACACCCTGCTTGACCGTCGCCGGGTCGTCGATCATCGCCAGCATCGCGTGCGCCACGTCCGCGCGGGCCAGCGAGCGGCCCCGGGACGGGGTGCCGCCGACGACCGTGCGGTAGCGGCCGGTGCGCGGCTTGTCCGTCAGCTTGGGCGGGCGTACCGAGGTCCAGTCGGCGGTACTCGCGGCGAGGTCGGACTCCATGACCCGAAGGTCGGCGTAGACGTCCTTCAGGACCGTGTTGATGATCGCGAGGACGGCCTTGTCGAGGACCGCCTGACCGTCCGGGACCGGACCGAGCGGGGCCGCGCTGACCACCAGGAGGCGGCGCACCTTCTCCGCCTCCATGGCCGTGAGCACCGAGCGCGTCAGCCGGGCGGCCACCCCCGCGTCCGCGCGGGACCGGGCCCCGAGGCCGGAGAGGACCGCGTCCCGGCCCTTGACGGCGCCGCGGAGGGTCTCGGGGTCGGACAGGTCGGCACGGAGGACCGTCAACCGTTCACCCGTCGCCGTGAGCCCCGCGGGGTTCCGTACCACCGCCGTCACCTCGTGGCCCGAGGCGAGCGCCTGGCCGACGATCTCCCGGCCGATGCCGCCGGTCGCACCGAAGACAGTGAGCTTCATGTCGCACCCTCCCGGGGTGGGTAAGTGTTCACTCACCCCCAGGGTGGGTGGATACTCACTCACGCGTCAAGCGTCGCTGGAGGATGCATGGAACAGAAGCCGACCCGGGTACGGATCGTCGACGCGGCCCGCGACCTGATGCGGACGGCGGGGCTCGCCCGCACCACGACCAAGGAGATCGCCAAGGCCGCCGGCTGCTCGGAGGCCGCGCTCTACAAGTACTTCACCAGCAAGGAAGAGCTGTTCCTCGCCGTCCTCAGCGAGCGGCTGCCGCAGCTCGGCGGGCTTCTCGGCGCGCTCGCCGTCGACCCCGGCGGCCGCACCGTCGAGGAGAACCTGACCGAGATCGCCCGGCGGGCGGCCCTCTTCTACGAGCAGACCTTCCCTGTCGTCGCCTCCCTCTACGCGGAACCGCAGCTCAAGCAGCGCCACGACGAGGCCATGCGTGCGTACGGCAGCGGCCCCCACAAGCCCATCGAAGGCCTCGCCGCCTATCTGCGCGCCGAGCAGCGGCACGGCCGCATCGACGCCGACGCCGACCCGGTGGCCGCCGCGTCCCTGCTCCTCGGCGCCTGCGTCCAGCGCGCCTTCGCCTGGGAGACCACCCCGGACCGCAGACCGCCGGACTCCCTCGACGACTTCGCCCGCGCGCTCGCCCGCACCCTGCTCGGGGGACTCGGCCGGCGCCCCACCACCTAGCGATCCAGCACCCGGCGGTCCTTCAGGCGGCGATCCAGTCGTCGATCCCCGCGAGCAGCTTCGTCCGGATGCCCTCCGGAGCGGCCGAGCCCCGCACCGACTGCCTGGCCAGCTCCGCCAGCTCCGCGTCCGTGAACCCGTGGTGCCGGCGGGCGATCTCGTACTGCGCCGCGAGCCGCGAACCGAACAGCAGCGGGTCGTCCGCGCCGAGCGCCAGCGGCACCCCCGCCTCGAAGAGGGTCCGCAGCGGTACGTCCTCGTGCCTCTCGTACACCCCGAGCGCCACATTGGACGCCGGGCAGACCTCGCAGGTCACGCCCCGCTCCGCGAGCTTCCGCAGCAGCCTCGGGTCCTCCGCCGACCGCACACCGTGGCCGACCCGCGTCGCCCGCAGATCGTCCAGGCAGTCCCGTACGGACGCGGGACCCGTCAGCTCGCCGCCGTGCGGGGCCGCGAGGAGACCGCCGTCACGCGCGATGGCGAAGGCCCGGTCGAAGTCCCGCGCCATGCCCCGCCGCTCGTCGTTCGAGAGCCCGAAGCCCACCACGCCCCGGTCCGCGAACCGCACCGCGAGCCGCGCGAGCGTCCGCGCCTCAAGGGGGTGCTTCATCCGGTTCGCCGCGACGAGCACCCGCATCCCGAGGCCGGTGTCCCGCGCCGCCGCGTCGACCGCGTCCAGGATGACCTCGAGGGCCGGGATGAGCCCGCCGAGATGCGGCGCGTACGAGGTGGGGTCGACCTGGATCTCGAGCCACCCCGAACCGTCCCTGACGTCCTCCTCGGCCGCCTCGCGCACCAGCCGCTGGATGTCCTCGGGCGTCCGCAGACAGGAGCGGGCGATGTCGTAGAGCCGCTGGAAGCGGAACCAGCCGCGCTCGTCGGTCGCCCGCAGCTTGGGAGGCGTACCGCTGCTCAGCGCCTCGGGGAGGTGCACGCCGTACTTGTCGGCCAGCTCGATGAGCGTCGTGGGCCGCATCGAACCGGTGAAGTGCAGGTGCAGATGGGCCTTGGGCAGCAGGGTGATGTCGCGGTGTACGTGCTCCATTGAGCGATCCTGCCGCACCCGAACGGACGAAGACACCCCGTTTCCACGATCGGGACCTTGCTAGAACGCAAAAACGGGCCCCCGGTTCCGAAGAACCGGGGGCCCGCAGTGCGGGGGACCGCAATCAGTCGGTGGCCTCGGCGAGCAGCTTCTGCATGCGCGAGACGCCCTCCACCAGGTCCTCGTCACCCAGCGCGTACGACAGACGCAGGTAGCCCGGCGTGCCGAAGGCCTCGCCCGGGACGACCGCGACCTCGGCCTCGTCCAGGATCAGGGCCGCGAGCTCGACCGAGGTCTGCGGGCGCTTGCCGCGGATCTCCTTGCCGAGCAGCGCCTTCACCGAGGGGTACACGTAGAACGCGCCCTCCGGGGTCGGGCAGAGCACACCCTCGATCTCGTTGAGCATGCGCACGATCGTCTGGCGGCGCCGGTCGAAGGCGCGCCCCATCTCGGCGACCGCGTCCAGGTTGCCCGAGACGGCGGCGAGCGCGGCCATCTGCGCCACGTTGCTCACGTTCGAGGTGGCGTGCGACTGGAGGTTGGTCGCGGCCTTCACCACGTCCTTCGGGCCGATGATCCACCCGACCCGCCAGCCGGTCATCGCGTACGTCTTGGCGACACCGTTGACGACGATGCACTTGTCGCGCAGCTCCGGCATGACCGACGGCAGGGAGACCGCGGCCGCGTCGCCGTACACGAGGTGCTCGTAGATCTCGTCCGTCAGCACCCACAGACCGTGCTCGACGGCCCAGCGGCCGATCGCCTCGGTCTCGGCCTCGCTGTAGACGGCGCCGGTCGGGTTCGAAGGGGAGACGAAGAGGACGACCTTGGTCCGCTCCGTACGGGCCGCCTCCAGCTGCTCCACCGAGACGCGGTAGCCGGTGGTCTCGTCGGCGACGACCTCCACCGGGACACCGCCGGCGAGGCGGATCGACTCGGGGTACGTCGTCCAGTACGGCGCCGGGACGATGACCTCGTCGCCCGGGTCGAGGATCGCGGCGAAGGCCTCGTAGATCGCCTGCTTGCCGCCGTTGGTCACCAGGACCTGGGAAGCGTCGACCTCGTAGCCGGAGTCGCGCAGCGTCTTGGCGGCGATGGCCGCCTTCAGCTCCGGCAGACCGCCGGCCGGGGTGTAGCGGTGGAACTTCGGGTTCTTGCAGGCCTCGACGGCCGCGTCGACGATGTAGTCGGGGGTCGGGAAGTCGGGCTCACCCGCGCCGAAACCGATCACCGGGCGCCCAGCGGCCTTGAGGGCCTTGGCCTTGGCGTCGACGGCGAGGGTGGCGGACTCGGAGATCGCACCGATCCGGGCGGAGACCCGACGCTCGGTGGGAGGGGTAGCAGCGCTCATACGGCCCATCGTCCCAGACCGCTTCGCGGCCCGGCACACAGGTTTCACGGACCGGACACGAACGGGCATTCCCGGTCGTACGCGCGTCCGACAGCAGGTCGCTCGTGGTTTCTGTTCGACGCGGACCCCTCTGACCACGTATGCTCACTGCTCGTTGGCCCGCACCGACCACATCTCACGATGCGGTAGGTTGGGGGACACCAACAAAGGGTCGTAGCTCAATTGGTAGAGCACCGGTCTCCAAAACCGGCGGTTGGGGGTTCAAGTCCCTCCGGCCCTGCTACACACACCGCCAGGTGTTGTGCGCATGTACGTACTTCATTGCACCGCCGTGCGGCTCCACCCGGGCGCGGCACGGCCGACCCGGAATCAGGTGAGAGATCGTGACGGACGCCGTAGGCTCCATCGACATGCCTGATGCCGATGACGAGGCCTCCGACTCGAAGAAGAAGTCCCGTAAGGGCGGCAAGCGCGGCAAGAAGGGCCCTCTGGGCCGTCTCGCGCTCTTCTACCGTCAGATCGTCGCCGAGCTCCGCAAGGTCGTCTGGCCCACGCGCAGCCAGCTGTCGACGTACACCACTGTGGTGATCATCTTCGTCGTCATCATGATCGGCCTTGTCACCGTGATTGACTATGGCTTCCAGGAAGCAGTCAAGTACGTCTTCGGCTGACTTTTTGTTCCACCACTCTGTATCGCAGGAAGAAGCAGCCACCGTGTCTGACGCGAACCTGAACGACGCCTTCGAGTCCGAGTCCGTCGAGGACGAGCTGGACATCGTCGAGGCCGCCGACGAGGACCAGGCCGACGCTGCTGACGACGCTGCCGGCGAGGCCGCCGAGGAAGCCGCTCTCCACGTCGAGGACGAGGACGAGCAGGAGACCGACGAGGACGTCGACGCCGCCGAGGGCGACGAGGACGAGACCGTCGAGACCGCCGGGGAAGAGGCCGGGGCCGAGGACGAGGACGCCGAGGAAGAGACCGACGAGGAGGCCGAGCCGGCCGCCCCGGTCGACCCGGTCGCCGCGTTCCGCGAGGAGCTGCGCACCCTCCCCGGCGAGTGGTACGTCATCCACACCTACGCGGGCTACGAGAAGCGCGTGAAGGCGAACCTCGAGCAGCGTGCCGTCTCGCTCAACGTCGAGGAATTCATCTACCAGGCTGAGGTCCCCGAGGAAGAGATCGTCCAGATCAAGGGCGGCGAGCGGAAGAACGTCAAGCAGAACAAGCTTCCCGGGTACGTGCTCGTCCGCATGGACCTGACGAACGAGTCCTGGGGCGTCGTCCGTAACACCCCCGGCGTCACCGGCTTCGTGGGCAACGCCTACGACCCGTACCCGCTGACCCTGGACGAGATCGTCAAGATGCTCGCCCCGGAGGCCGAGGAGAAGGCCGCCCGCGAGGCCGCCGAGGCCGAGGGCAAGCCGGCTCCGGCCCGCAGGCTGGAGGTCCAGGTGCTGGACTTCGAGGTCGGCGACTCGGTCACGGTCACGGACGGCCCCTTCGCGACCCTCCAGGCCACGATCAACGAGATCAACCCCGACTCGAAGAAGGTCAAGGGTCTCGTCGAGATCTTCGGTCGCGAGACCCCGGTCGAGCTCAGCTTCGACCAGATCCAGAAGAACTGATCTCACAGGTTTCCGACCAGGTCAGAGTGGCTCTCGCAGCCGCTCTGACCTGCTCGGTTTTTAGCCGCGCGTCTATACCCGTTATCGTTGTGCGGTATGCCTCCATCCGGATGACCGGATGGCGGGCTGAACACTCTCACTAGGACCCGGAGAGAGCAATGCCTCCCAAGAAGAAGAAGGTCACGGGGCTTATCAAGCTCCAGATCAACGCCGGTGCGGCGAACCCGGCCCCGCCGGTCGGCCCCGCGCTCGGTCAGCACGGCGTCAACATCATGGAGTTCTGCAAGGCCTACAACGCCGCGACCGAGTCGCAGCGTGGCATGGTCGTGCCGGTGGAGATCACGGTCTACGACGACCGCTCCTTCACCTTCATCACGAAGACTCCGCCGGCCGCCAAGCTGATCCTCAAGGCCGCGGGTGTGGACAAGGGCTCCGGCGAGCCGCACAAGACCAAGGTCGCCAAGCTCACGGCTGCCCAGGTCCGCGAGATCGCCACGGTCAAGCTCCCCGACCTGAACGCCAACGACCTGGACGCCGCGTCCAAGATCATCGCTGGCACCGCCCGCTCCATGGGCATCACGGTCGAGGGCTGATCAAGCCCCCGTCAGACCACAGTGGTAGGGCCGGCGCGGCCCGCACCACGACTCCATACCTGAACCAACAGGAGAAGCAGTGAAGCGCAGCAAGGCTCTCCGCGGCGCGGACGCCAAGATCGACCGTGAGCGGAACTACGCTCCTCTCGAGGCCGTCCGCATCGCCAAGGACACCGCCACCACGAAGTTCGACGGCACCGTCGAGGTCGCCTTCCGCCTGGGTGTCGACCCGCGCAAGGCCGACCAGATGGTCCGTGGCACCGTGAACCTCCCGCACGGCACCGGTAAGACCGCCCGGGTCCTGGTCTTCGCGACCGGTGACCGTGCCGAGGCCGCGATCGCCGCCGGCGCCGACATCGTCGGCTCCGACGAGCTCATCGACGAGATCTCCAAGGGCAACCGCCTGAACGAGTTCGACGCCGTGGTGGCCACCCCGGACCTCATGGGCAAGGTCGGCCGCCTCGGCCGCGTCCTCGGCCCGCGTGGTCTCATGCCGAACCCCAAGGTCGGCACCGTCACGCCCGACGTGGCGAAGGCTGTGAACGAGATCAAGGGCGGCAAGATCGAGTTCCGCGTCGACAAGCACTCGAACCTGCACTTCATCATCGGCAAGGTCTCCTTCGACGAGACGAAGCTGGTCGAGAACTACGCCGCGGCTCTGGAGGAGATCCTCCGTCTGAAGCCGTCCGCCGCCAAGGGCCGCTACATCAAGAAGGCGACCCTGACGACGACGATGGGCCCCGGCATCCCGCTGGACTCCAACCGCACCCGTAACCTCCTCGTCGAGGAGGACCCGGCCGCGGTCTGAACCCCACGGGTTCACTGAGTGGTCAGCCGGCCCCGCACCTCTCCTGAGGTGCGGGGCCGGCTTCATGCCGCGGTCCGGAGCACGGTCCGCAGCAGGGTCCGGAGCAGGGTCCAAAGCCTGGTCGGAGCCTTGATCAGGGCGGATTTGCCCCGGGGCGGCCCGATCGCGTACTCTTCCGAAGAAGCCAAAGACCGCTGGTCGTTACTGCGCCCCCAGGGTGCGGTGGCCGAAGGATTCGCTGAGACGCGAACGACCCGCGCAGGTGATTGAGGAAGAGTTCCCGGATCTTCGTGATGCGGTAGAGCTGAGCCCCGAGCGCCTGCGCCGGGGCGTTTTGTTTTGTCAGCCCCTTCTGAGCGGTCCTCATCACCCGGAAGGAGGCCGACGCTCTATGGCAAGGCCCGACAAGGCTGCCGCGGTAGCCGAGCTTGAGGACAAGTTCCGCAGCTCGAACGCCGTCGTGCTGACCTCGTACACGGGGCTCACCGTGGCGCAGCTCAAGACGCTGCGTCGTTCGCTCGGTGAGAACGCCCAGTACGCCGTGGTGAAGAACACGCTGACCAAGATTGCGGCCAACCAGGCCGGGATCGCCGTGCTCGACGACCAGCTTGCTGGTTCGACCGCGGTCGCCTTCGTCACCGGTGACCCGGTGGAGTCGGCGAAGGCTCTGCGTGACTTCGCCAAGGACAACCCGAACCTCGTCATCAAGGGCGGTGTCCTTGATGGCAAGGCGCTGTCCGCCGACGAGTTCAAGAAGCTCGCGGACCTCGAGTCCCGCGAGGTTCTGCTCAGCAAGCTGGCCGGCGCGTTCAAGGGCAAGCAGTCTCAGGCTGCCTCGCTCTTCCAGGCGCTGCCGTCGAAGTTCGTCCGCACCGCGGAGGCGCTTCGCGTCAAGCTCGCCGAGCAGGGCGGTGCCGAGTAATTCGGCTCGCGCATTGATCCGCGCCGCCTAGTGCGCGGGTCGCAGCGGGCCGTTACGCCCGCCTCTACATACATCCGGCACCTGCCGAATTAGTGGAAGGATCGCCCATCATGGCGAAGCTCTCTCAGGACGACCTCCTCGCCCAGTTCGAGGAGATGACCCTCATCGAGCTCTCCGAGTTCGTGAAGGCGTTCGAGGACAAGTTCGACGTCACCGCCGCCGCGGCCGTCGCCGTTGCCGGCCCGGGTGCCCCGGCCGCCGCCGAGGCCGCCGAGGAGCAGGACGAGTTCGACGTCATCCTCGAGGGTGCCGGCGACAAGAAGATCCAGGTCATCAAGGTCGTGCGTGAGCTCACCTCCCTGGGCCTCAAGGAGGCCAAGGACCTCGTCGACGGCACCCCGAAGCCGGTCCTCGAGAAGGTCGCGAAGGAGGCCGCCGAGAAGGCTGCCGAGTCCCTCAAGGCCGCCGGCGCCTCCGTCACGGTCAAGTAAGACCGTTTCGAGTCGCTGAAGCTGACTCCCGCCCCCGTGTAACGCGAGGGCACCGAAAGGCGATCACCCTTCTGGGTGGTCGCCTTTCGGCGTTCCCGGGGAAGGGCGTGGCGGGGGCCTTGAGGGCCGCCGGAAGCGGAGTATGGTGATCTTCGCCGTGCGCCCCGCAGACCGGGGGGCCTTGACGAACCGCACGCAGCGCGCAATTCTCAGGACGCGTCGTCACAACGATCCGTTTCCGAGGCATGGATCGACGGCTGAACGGGCAGTATCGAGGTGCGCCACACGGCGCGAGGTACCGCGGAGTTGAGAGCAACGAGGGTCGCGAAGAACTCGCCCTGGACATCAGTGAGCCAAGTGGCTACACTGACCCTTTGCGCTGCCTGTTAGCTGCCCCCTGCCCGTCACCAGGGGCATACCTTCGCATCCGCTTCGTGGACCGACCCCGTCTGAACTGGCCCTTTCGGCCATATCAGGAAAAGTCTGCCGTGAAGCGATACAAGGGACCGGTACGCGCGTAGTGAGTCCGAGCCCTCGGAAGGACCCCCTCTTGGCCGCCTCGCGCAACGCCTCGACCAATACGAACAACGGCGCCAGCACCGCCCCGCTGCGCATCTCCTTTGCAAAGATCAAGGAGCCCCTCGAGGTTCCGAACCTCCTCGCGCTGCAGACCGAGAGCTTTGACTGGCTGCTCGGCAACGCCGCCTGGAAGGCTCGCGTCGAGGCTGCCCTTGAGTCGGGACAGGACGTCCCCACGAAGTCCGGCCTGGAAGAGATCTTCGAGGAGATCTCGCCGATCGAGGACTTCTCCGGGTCGATGTCGCTGACCTTCCGCGACCACCGTTTCGAGCCGCCGAAGAACTCGATCGACGAGTGCAAGGACCGTGACTTCACGTACGGTGCCCCGCTCTTCGTCACCGCTGAGTTCACCAACAACGAGACCGGCGAGATCAAGTCCCAGACGGTCTTCATGGGCGACTTCCCGCTCATGACGAACAAGGGCACCTTCGTCATCAACGGCACCGAGCGTGTCGTGGTGTCGCAGCTGGTCCGTTCGCCGGGTGTCTACTTCGACTCCTCCATCGACAAGACGTCCGACAAGGACATCTTCTCGGCCAAGATCATCCCGTCCCGGGGTGCCTGGCTGGAGATGGAGATCGACAAGCGCGACCTGGTCGGTGTCCGCATCGACCGCAAGCGCAAGCAGTCCGTCACCGTCCTCCTCAAGGCTCTCGGTTGGACCACCGAGCAGATCCTCCAGGAGTTCGGCGAGTACGAGTCCATGCGCGCCACCCTGGAGAAGGACCACACCCAGGGCCAGGACGACGCGCTGCTCGACATCTACCGCAAGCTGCGTCCGGGCGAGCCGCCGACCCGTGAGGCCGCTCAGACGCTGCTCGAGAACCTCTACTTCAACCCGAAGCGCTACGACCTCGCCAAGGTCGGCCGCTACAAGGTGAACAAGAAGCTCGGCGCCGACGAGCCGCTGAACGCCGGCGTGCTCACCACCGATGACGTCATCGCCACGATCAAGTACCTGGTCAAGCTCCACGCGGGCGAGACCGAGACGATCGGCGAGAACGGCAACGAGATCGTCGTCGAGACCGACGACATCGACCACTTCGGCAACCGTCGTCTGCGTAACGTCGGCGAGCTCATCCAGAACCAGGTCCGCACGGGTCTGGCTCGTATGGAGCGCGTCGTGCGTGAGCGCATGACCACCCAGGACGTCGAGGCGATCACGCCGCAGACCCTGATCAACATCCGGCCGGTCGTCGCCTCCATCAAGGAGTTCTTCGGCACCAGCCAGCTGTCGCAGTTCATGGACCAGAACAACCCGCTGTCGGGTCTGACGCACAAGCGTCGTCTCTCGGCGCTGGGCCCTGGTGGTCTGTCCCGTGAGCGGGCCGGCTTCGAGGTCCGAGACGTGCACCCGTCCCACTACGGACGCATGTGCCCGATCGAGACCCCGGAAGGCCCGAACATCGGTCTGATCGGTTCGCTCGCCTCGTACGGCCGCGTCAACGCGTTCGGCTTCATCGAGACGCCGTACCGCAAGGTCATCGACGGTCAGGTCACCGACGAGGTCGACTACGTCACCGCCGACGAGGAGGACCGCTTCGTCATCGCGCAGGCCAACGCCGCGCTCAACGACGACATGCGGCTCACCGAGAACCGCGTCCTGGTCCGCAAGCGTGGCGGCGAGGTCGACTACGTCCTGCCGTCCGAGGTGGACTACATGGACGTCTCGCCGCGCCAGATGGTGTCGGTCGCGACCGCCATGATCCCGTTCCTCGAGCACGACGACGCCAACCGTGCCCTCATGGGCGCGAACATGATGCGTCAGGCCGTCCCGCTCATCAAGAGCGAGGCGCCGCTGGTCGGTACCGGCATGGAGTACCGCTGTGCCACCGACGCCGGTGACGTGCTCAAGGCCGAGAAGGACGGTGTCGTCCAGGAGCTGTCGGCCGACTACATCACGGTCGCCAACGACGACGGCACGTACATCACGTACCGCCTGCACAAGTTCTCCCGCTCCAACCAGGGCACCTCTGTGAACCAGAAGGTCGTCGTGGACGAGGGCGACCGTGTGATCGAGGGCCAGGTCCTCGCCGACGGTCCCGCCACCGAAGACGGCGAGATGGCGCTCGGCAAGAACCTGCTCGTGGCGTTCATGCCGTGGGAGGGTCACAACTACGAGGACGCGATCATCCTGTCGCAGCGCCTCGTGCAGGACGACGTCCTCTCCTCGATCCACATCGAGGAGCACGAGGTCGACGCCCGTGACACCAAGCTCGGCCCGGAGGAGATCACCCGGGACATCCCGAACGTCTCCGAGGAGGTCCTCGCCGACCTCGACGAGCGCGGCATCATCCGTATCGGTGCCGAGGTCGTCGCCGGCGACATCCTCGTCGGCAAGGTCACGCCCAAGGGCGAGACCGAGCTGACCCCGGAGGAGCGCCTGCTCCGCGCGATCTTCGGTGAGAAGGCCCGTGAGGTCCGTGACACCTCGCTGAAGGTGCCGCACGGCGAGATCGGCAAGATCATCGGCGTCCGCGTCTTCGACCGCGAGGAGGGTGACGAGCTTCCCCCGGGCGTGAACCAGCTGGTCCGCGTCTACGTCGCCCAGAAGCGCAAGATCACCGACGGTGACAAGCTCGCCGGCCGTCACGGCAACAAGGGCGTCATCTCGAAGATCCTGCCGATCGAGGACATGCCGTTCCTGGAGGACGGCACCCCGGTCGACATCATCCTCAACCCGCTGGGTGTCCCGTCCCGAATGAACCCGGGACAGGTCCTGGAGATCCACCTCGGCTGGCTCGCCAGCCGCGGCTGGGACGTCTCCGGCCTCGCGGACGAGTGGGCGCAGCGCCTCCAGGCGATCGGCGCCGACCAGGTCGCCCCGGGCACCAACGTCGCCACCCCCGTCTTCGACGGTGCGCGTGAGGACGAGCTCGCGGGTCTGCTGAACCACACCATCCCGAACCGCGACGGCGAGCGCATGGTGCTCCCGACCGGTAAGGCGAGGCTGTTCGACGGCCGCTCCGGCGAGCCGTTCCCCGACCCGGTCTCGGTCGGCTACATGTACATCCTCAAGCTCCACCACCTGGTCGACGACAAGCTCCACGCTCGTTCGACCGGCCCGTACTCGATGATCACCCAGCAGCCGCTGGGTGGTAAGGCCCAGTTCGGTGGCCAGCGCTTCGGTGAGATGGAGGTGTGGGCGCTCGAGGCATACGGCGCCGCGTACGCCCTCCAGGAGCTGCTGACGATCAAGTCCGACGACGTGACCGGCCGCGTGAAGGTCTACGAGGCCATCGTCAAGGGCGAGAACATCCCTGAGCCCGGCATCCCCGAGTCCTTCAAGGTGCTCATCAAGGAGATGCAGTCCCTGTGCCTCAACGTGGAGGTGCTGTCCTCGGACGGCATGTCCATCGAGATGCGCGACACCGACGAGGACGTCTTCCGCGCAGCGGAGGAGCTCGGCATCGACCTGTCCCGGCGCGAGCCGAGCAGCGTCGAAGAGGTCTGACGGGAGTTCGGTCGGGGACTCGGCTCACCGCTGAGTCCCCGGCCGGCCCCAGGACCCCCGTATCAGACCCCAAGCCTTACAACCCTGAGAGGGATTGACGCATAGTGCTCGACGTCAACTTCTTCGACGAGCTCCGGATCGGTCTGGCCACCGCTGACGACATCCGTCAGTGGAGCCACGGCGAGGTCAAGAAGCCGGAGACCATCAACTACCGCACGCTCAAGCCCGAGAAGGACGGACTCTTCTGCGAGAAGATCTTCGGTCCGACCCGGGACTGGGAGTGCTACTGCGGCAAGTACAAGCGTGTCCGCTTCAAGGGCATCATCTGTGAGCGGTGTGGCGTCGAGGTCACCCGCGCGAAGGTGCGCCGTGAGCGGATGGGCCACATCGAGCTCGCCGCTCCCGTCACCCACATCTGGTACTTCAAGGGCGTCCCGTCGCGCCTTGGCTACCTGCTCGACCTCGCCCCGAAGGACCTCGAGAAGGTCATCTACTTCGCGGCGTACATGATCACGTTCGTCGACGACGAGCGGCGTACGCGTGACCTGCCCTCCCTCGAGGCGCACGTCTCCGTCGAGCGTCAGCAGATCGAGAACCGTCGCGACTCCGACCTGGAGGCCCGCGCCAAGAAGCTCGAGAACGACCTCGGTGAGCTTGAGGCCGAGGGCGCCAAGGCCGATGTGCGCCGCAAGGTGCGCGAGGGCGCCGAGCGTGAGATGAAGCAGCTGCGTGACCGTGCGCAGCGCGAGATCGACCGTCTGGACGAGGTCTGGTCGCGCTTCAAGAACCTCAAGGTCCAGGACCTGGAGGGCGACGAGCTCCTCTACCGCGAGCTGCGTGACCGCTTCGGCACGTACTTCGACGGTTCGATGGGTGCCGCTGCTCTGCAGAAGCGCCTGGAGTCCTTCGACCTCGAGGAGGAGGCCGAGCGCCTCCGCGAGATCATCCGTACCGGCAAGGGCCAGAAGAAGACCCGTGCGCTCAAGCGCCTCAAGGTCGTCTCCGCGTTCCTGCAGACCGCGAACAGCCCCAAGGGCATGGTTCTCGACTGCGTGCCGGTGATCCCGCCGGACCTTCGTCCGATGGTGCAGCTGGACGGTGGCCGCTTCGCGACCTCCGACCTGAACGACCTGTACCGCCGTGTGATCAACCGCAACAACCGTCTGAAGCGTCTGCTCGACCTCGGTGCCCCCGAGATCATCGTGAACAACGAGAAGCGGATGCTCCAGGAGGCGGTCGACGCCCTCTTCGACAACGGTCGTCGTGGTCGTCCGGTGACCGGTCCCGGTAACCGTCCCCTGAAGTCCCTCAGCGACATGCTGAAGGGCAAGCAGGGTCGATTCCGTCAGAACCTGCTCGGTAAGCGTGTGGACTACTCCGCGCGTTCCGTCATCGTCGTCGGCCCGCAGCTCAAGCTGCACCAGTGCGGTCTGCCGAAGGCCATGGCGCTCGAGCTCTTCAAGCCGTTCGTGATGAAGCGCCTGGTCGACCTGAACCACGCGCAGAACATCAAGAGCGCCAAGCGGATGGTCGAGCGCGGCCGCACGGTCGTGTACGACGTCCTCGAAGAGGTCATCGCCGAGCACCCGGTTCTGCTGAACCGTGCGCCCACGCTGCACCGCCTCGGCATCCAGGCCTTCGAGCCCCAGCTGGTCGAGGGCAAGGCCATCCAGATCCACCCGCTCGTCTGCACCGCGTTCAACGCGGACTTCGACGGTGACCAGATGGCCGTGCACCTGCCGCTCTCCGCGGAGGCGCAGGCCGAGGCCCGCATCCTGATGCTGTCCTCGAACAACATCCTGAAGCCCGCCGACGGCCGTCCGGTCACGATGCCGACCCAGGACATGGTCCTCGGTCTGTTCTTCCTGACCACCGACGGTGAGCTCCGTGACACCAAGGGCGAGGGCCGCGCGTTCGGCTCCACGGCCGAGGCGATCATGGCGTTCGACGCCGGCGAGCTCGCGCTGCAGTCGCAGATCGACATCCGCTTCCCCGTCGGCACCGTCGCTCCGCGTGGCTGGGTTCCCCCGGTCGCCGAAGAGGGCGACGACCACGTCGGGGCTGCCGAGTGGCAGCAGGGTGACTCGTTCCGTCTGCGTACGTCCCTTGGCCGCGCGCTCTTCAACGAGCTGCTGCCCGAGGACTACCCGTTCGTCGACTACTCCGTCGGCAAGAAGCAGCTCTCCGAGATCGTCAACGACCTCGCCGAGCGCTACCCCAAGGTCATCGTGGCGGCGACGCTCGACAACCTGAAGGCGGCGGGCTTCTACTGGGCGACCCGTTCCGGTGTCACCGTGGCCATCTCCGACGTCGTCGTGCCCGAGGCCAAGAAGGCCATCGTCAAGGGCTACGAGGAGCAGGACGAGAAGGTCCAGAAGCAGTACGAGCGCGGTCTCATCACGAAGGAAGAGCGCACTCAGGAGCTCATCGCGATCTGGACCAAGGCGACCAACGAGGTTGCCGAGGCGATGAACGCGAACTTCCCGAAGACGAACCCCATCTTCATGATGGTCGACTCGGGTGCCCGAGGAAACATGATGCAGATGCGTCAGATCGCGGGTATGCGTGGTCTGGTGTCGAACGCCAAGAACGAGACGATCCCGCGTCCCATCAAGGCGTCCTTCCGTGAGGGCCTCACCGTTCTGGAGTACTTCATCTCCACGCACGGTGCCCGTAAGGGTCTGGCGGACACCGCCCTGCGTACCGCCGACTCGGGTTACCTGACCCGTCGTCTGGTGGACGTCTCGCAGGACGTGATCATCCGCGAGGAGGACTGTGGCACCGAGCGCGGTCTGAAGCTGCGGATCGCCGAGCGTGGCGCCGACGGTGTCCTGCGCAAGACGGACGACGTCGAGACCTCCGTGTACGCGCGGATGCTGGCCGAGGACGTCGTCATCGACGGCAAGGTCATCGCGCCGGCCAACGTCGACCTGGGTGACGTGCTCATCGACGCCCTGCTCAACGCGGGCGTCGAGGAGGTCAAGACCCGTTCGGTCCTGACCTGTGAGTCCGCCGTCGGTACCTGTGCGTTCTGCTACGGCCGTTCGCTCGCCACCGGCAAGCTGGTCGACATCGGTGAGGCGGTCGGCATCATCGCCGCCCAGTCCATCGGTGAGCCCGGTACCCAGCTGACGATGCGTACCTTCCACACCGGTGGTGTGGCCGGTGACGACATCACCCAGGGTCTGCCCCGTGTCGTCGAGCTCTTCGAGGCTCGTCAGCCCAAGGGTGTCGCCCCGATCTCGGAGGCGGCCGGCCGCGTCCGTATCGAGGAGACCGAGAAGACCAAGAAGCTCGTCGTCACCCCGGACGACGGCACCGACGAGACGGCGTTCCCGATCTCGAAGCGTGCCCGTCTGCTCGTGGGCGAGGGCGACCACGTCGAGGTGGGCCAGAAGCTCACCGTGGGTGCCACCAACCCGCACGACGTGCTGCGGATCCTCGGTCAGCGCGCGGTCCAGATCCACCTGGTCGCCGAGGTCCAGAAGGTCTACAACTCGCAGGGTGTGTCGATCCACGACAAGCACATCGAGATCATCATCCGGCAGATGCTGCGCCGCGTGACGATCATCGAGTCCGGCGACGCGGAGCTGCTGCCGGGCGAGCTCGTCGAGCGCTCGAAGTTCGAGACCGAGAACCGTCGTGTGGTCACCGAGGGCGGTCACCCCGCCTCCGGCCGTCCGCAGCTGATGGGTATCACCAAGGCCTCGCTCGCCACCGAGTCGTGGCTGTCGGCGGCGTCCTTCCAGGAGACGACCCGAGTTCTGACGGATGCGGCGATCAACGCCAAGTCCGACAGCCTCATCGGCCTCAAGGAGAACGTCATCATCGGTAAGCTCATCCCGGCCGGTACGGGTCTGTCCCGCTACCGCAACATCCGGGTCGAGCCGACCGAAGAGGCCAAGGCCGCGATGTACTCGGCCGTCGGCTACGACGACATCGACTACTCGCCGTTCGGTTCGGGCTCCGGCCAGGCCGTTCCGCTGGAGGACTACGACTACGGTCCGTACAACCAGTAAGTAGTGCGAAACCGAAGGGCGGTCACCCCGATTGCGGGGTGGCCGCCCTTCGGCGTGCGTCGCGAAAGAGGGGTTACCTGGCGGTCAGCTCCCACACCGCGACGAGCGCCCCGGCGCTCGCGGCGAGCGCCATGATGCTGGTCAGCGGCCAGCGGGCGCGTTCGAGGGTGTCGAGGCGCGCCTCGTGGTCGGCGAGCTGCCGGTCGGTCTGGTCGCTGCGCTGGACGAGCAGGGCGAGTGCCCCGTCGACGCGGGCGAAGCCGGCTTCCAGGGTGCCGCGGAGCCGTTCCAGTTCGACGGCGACGGCCACGGGATCGTTCGGATCAGACTCGGTCATCGGCGCCGTCCGGGGTGGTGCGCAGCCAGGTGGGCAGCAGCTTCTGGACGCCGTCGAGGGCCATCACCCGGGTGAGGGCCCCGGAGACGGCGAGTGCCCCGGCCACCCAGGGGAGGGTGGCGGGGAGGCCGGAGGCGTCGACGATCGCGGGGAGGACGACGGCGATGCCGACGGCGGACTGGAGGACGGTACGGGCCGTGCGCTGGGCGGCATCGGACATCGGTGTGCTCCTTGGGGGAGGGTTATTTCGTGTACGGGACCTTCAGGGCGCTCCATGACGCGGCGCCGGGGATGCCGTCGGCGTCGGAGCCGCGGAAGCCGAGCTTGCGCTGCCACTTCGCGTAACTCAGCCGGTCGGCCTCGCTCCAGCGGGGGCCGGGGCCGACGGTGTACGCGGAGCAGCCCTCGGCGACGAGGCGGCGGCCCATGGCCGTGATGACCGGGGAGCTCGTCTCCTTGCGGAAGAACGAGGTGCCCGGGAACGGCTGGAGGCGGGGCGCGGCCGGCTTGCCGCTGCCGGGGGTGTTCTTGGCGGGGGCCTTGGCGAGCCGGGTCTGGACGCGGCCGCGGAGGGCCGGCATGCCGAAGCCCTTGGGGTCGCTCTTCCAGTCGGACCACTCCAGGTGGCCGATGACGGACTTGGCGCCCCAGCCGTGGGCCCGGCACAGGGCGGCGGAGGCCCGTTCGATGGCGTCGAGCTGGGCGGCCGGCCAGGGGTCGCGGCCGTCGCCGAGGTTGACGCACTCGAAGCCGTAGAAGCGGGAGTTGCCGTCGACGGCTCCGGGGCTGCCCTGGTGGACGCGCGGGGCCGGGGGCCGGTCGCCGTACGTCTCGGTGATCACGGCCTGGAGGACGGACGGGTCGCCGCCGCCGGCGTGGTTGGCGCGGCCGTTGCCGACGAGGTGGACGGTGCCGTCCTTGGCGATGACGCCGTGGCAGAGCGGTCCGGGCAGGCCGTCGTAGCCGTTGAAGCAGAGCTCGACGGAGGAGGCGGTTCCGGTGCTGACGGTGTGGTGGATCATCACGCCGGTGACCGGACCCCAGGCGCCGGTGTGGTTGCGGTGGTGGGAGCGCCAGCCGGGGTGTTCGACGACGGTGACGCCTTCGGCGCGGAGCGCGGCGACGAGCCGGTCCGCGGGGAGGGGAGTGGCCATCTGGTGTCCTCCGGACATGCGGGAGCCCCGGCCTCGGGGGCGCGGGGCGGCGGGGGTACGGGTGTAGTGCTTGTCGGGCTTACGGCGCGGGCGCGGGCTCCGGGGTGGGCTCGGGCTCCGGTGCCGGGGCCCAGGTCGCGCACAGTTCGGCGTAGGCGGAGCGGCGGTCCTCGAAGTCGGCGAGCGCGGCGGCGACGGCCCGCTGGACGGCGGTCGGGTCGGGCACGGCCGGGACGCCGTTCTTCGCCTCGACGACGGCGAGACCGTAGCCGCGGAGGGTGGCGTCACCACCACTGCCGGTCCTGGCGAACTCGGCGGTGACCTGCACCGACGGGTACTGGCCGGTGAACGGGTCGCGTTCCAGGGTGTACCCGAGGCTGTTGTCGTGGACGCGTACGGAGAGGGTGTGGCCGTTCTCGATGACGGTGGCCCGGCCGGCGTAGTCGATGACCAGGCCCCAGGGCTGGGTGGGGTCGATGTTCATGGTGGGTGCTCCTCGCCGGTTCAGGTCTGGGTGCCGTACATGCTGACGGGCTGGGCGTACACCGTGCCGGTGCCGCTGGCGATCCTGGCGTGGATCTCGACGGTCATGACCTTGCCGAACTTGGTCCCGAAGTCGACGAACGGCAGCAGGCCGGTGTGGTCGAAGGTCTGTCCGGCGGCGACGGTCGGGCCGAACTGCACGCCGTCGACCATGACCTGCACCTGGCCGGTCGCGTTGGCGGACACCTTCGTGTACATCGCGAGACGCATCTTGGGCTGCCAGACCGGATTGAAGGACTGGGCGATGGCGGTGAAGGACGTGCTCGTGGTGGACGGCCACTTCGCTTCCTTCAGGTGGTCCACCGGCGGCATCAGCTGGAGCCACGGCCTGGCGAGGCCGCCGGTCGCCATGTCGTCGGCGAACAGCTCGTGGTCGTAGGCGTCGAAGATCCGGAGGACCGGTTTGGTGGGCGGCGGCTTGACGGGGTCGCGACTGATCTCGGTGATGAGAGGCCGGGTGTTGACCGCTGTGGACAAGGCCTGGATCCGGCGTTCCATCTGGATCAGCCGGTCGATGATGTCCTCGGGCAGCAGTGCCATCAGGTCCTCTCAAGTGCGAGTTCGGCTGTGTCGGGGCGGCCGCGTTCGGCCGGCCGGACCTTGACGCCGACGATGCGGTAGCGGGCGTCGAGGCCCGTCGGGTGCCATTCGTCGGTGATGCGGATGCGGGCGGTGCGGCCGAGGAGCGCCGGGGGGACGATCCCGCCGAGCCGGATGCTGATCTCGGGGATCTGCACATGGCCGGCGGCCTCGTCGACGGCGGCCTGGGCGAGCGAGTTCAGCGTGGCCTTGTCGCTGACGTCGTTGTGGTCCGAGGACAGGTCGAGCTGGGGCCAGGCGTCCGGGAGCGGATCCGTCGGCTCGGCGAGGTCGGACAGGGTCGGCCTGGACTCGGCGCCGGCGTTGCTGTTGGTCGAGGCACCGCGGGCCATGGCCACGGTGCCGCCGCGGGTGGCGTCGTCCGGAAGGGAGTAGGACAGGATCGCGCCGGGCCGGTCGAAGATCATGTCGGTGGCGCCGTTGCTGATGGGCGAGCCGAGCCGGAGTTCGCGGATCCGCTTGCCGTCGTCCGGGTCGCGGTAGACGAGGATCTGGTACTCGAAGCCGTTGCTCTGCGAACCGAGCTGGTCGAGGGCGTCCTGGTAGACGGTCTCGTCGCCGTACCGCCAGGAGGCCGTCCGCGTGACGCCGGACAGCACGTTCTCATCGCCGAGGTCGATCTTGCTGCGACCCAGGCCCGGCGTCGACAGGCTCTTCCAGAGCTCGCGGGCGATGACGTACTGGTCGGTCGGCTGGGTGAACTTGGTCAGGAATTCGTTCGTGCGGATGCGCCGTCGGGCCGCGTAGGAGTCGAAGGTGGAGGCCTGGATGCCCAGGGTCACCACGCCCCGGTCGCCGCCCTGCAGGTTGGCGGTCCAGACGATGCCGCCCCACCACAGGTCGCCGCCGCGCTCCAGGTAGACCGTGGTGCGGCCCGGCTTGATCTTGTGGGCCCGCTCGGCGATGGTGCGGTCGGGGATGGGGACGGTGCCGGAGAGGGAGCCGGCCCGGCCGATGTAGTCCTCGAACGAGACGTCCCGCAGCGGCAGGATGTCGAGGGCCGTGTCGCTCATGAGGTCGCAGAAGATGGCCCGGTAGGGCGTGTCGAGTGCCATGGGACAGCCCCCTTACAGGACGTAGGTCGCGGCGAGGCGAATGTTCCGGCCGGCGACGAGGGCGCCGTTGGACGACCAGGTGCGCAGGTTGACCTGTCCGCCGGGCGTGATGAAGCCGCCGCCGTTGCCGAAGCCGTCGCAGGCGGAGGCCTCGTAGTCCATGGCCGGGCGCCATCCGGCGGGCAAGGTGCACAGCCCCTCGTCGATGAAGTTGCCCGCGCCGTCGACGTTGATGGTGGCGCCGTTGCGGGTGACCGTGACGAGGACGGTCGCGAGGCCCCGGGAGCGCCGGCCGGAGAAGGCCACCACCGTCCAGCCGGTCAGCGCGGTCGCGCCGGTGGTGGTGGTCTCCACCTCCACCGGCGGCTGGTAGGTGACCCAGGAGCTCCCGTTCCAGCGCTGGAGGGTTCCGAGGTGGTCGCGGAACTGGCCGGCGTAGCCGCCGGTGGAGAGCACCCCGGAGGGGGCGATGCCACCGATCTCCTTCGGGTAGGCGACCCAGCCGTTGCCGTCCCAGCGCTGGAGGAAGTGCGCGTTGTCGTTGTCCTGGTACTGGCCGGGGTAGGAGCCGGGCACACCGGCGTTGTTGTAGACGGGCAGGATGCCGCCCACGCCGACGAGGGTGGTGCGCAGGTCGGTGATGGCGGTGGACCAGGCGATGCCGCCGGTGCCCGCCGACGTCTGCTTCTCCACCCTGACCGAGAAGAGGGGGAGGGAGAGCGCGGGGGCGCCCGGGGCGGTCGGCAGTGCCTTCGGCTCGCCCCTGATGACCTCCAGGGCGGCTTCGCTCCTGGTCTGGTTGTCGAACTCGTCGTCGTACACGCGCAGGACGACGAGGTCGACGCGCGGGTTGACCGGATCGCCGTCCCCGAAGGTGAGGACGGTGTCCGCGTCGAGGGTGACGGGGTAGGCGCCCTGGGCGTTGGGGCCCTGGACGACGGCGCGCCCGGCGTAGACGGTCGCGCTCATGGGGCCGCTGTCGGCCATCTTGAAGCCGCTGACCCGGTACTTGCCGTCGGCCGCGCCGGGCAGGATGCCGGAGCGCGAGGCGAGCGGGTTGACCGGGGTGGTCGCGCCGAGGGCGGTGAGGCGGGTGGTGACACGGGTCTGCCCGGTCGGCGGGAGCCAGCCGCTGCGCAGTGCCATGGTTTTCTCCTGTCGGTGGGGGTGGATCCGGGCTACGGCAGCGGGTCGACCCTGATGAAGGTGTTGTCGAAACCGGCCTTGAGAACGGGGGTGGTGGGGGAGTTGACCTTGAAGAAGGCCGTGAGCGTGTACGTCGCGCCCGCGGTCAGGCCCGACTGACGGGTCATGGTGGACACCGAGACCATGTGCTGGCTGGCGGCGAGCGCCGCGTAGTCGTCCTCGAGGTCGCTGATGACCGTGGCGCCCTGGGTGAGCTTGAGCGCCATGAGCGCGTAGTGGTCGGGGCTCGTCGACCGCAGCTTGCAGCCGAAGGTGATGATGACGGCCTTCGACGGCGGGGCGACGAAGGAGAGCGTGAGCGGGTTGGTGACGCGGCCCCCGAGCGTCGAGGTGTACGTGGTCGACGTGGTGTCGCCGTAGTCGCGGTTGTCGATGAAGTACGGGCCCGCCACGACCGGGATCCAGCTGGAGCCGTTCCAGCGCTGGAGCTTGCCGGTCGTCGAGTCGCGGTACTGGCCCGTGTAGCTGGCCGGCGTGGTGGACGCGGACGACGGGATGATGCCGCCGAGCGCCGCCGGGTACGACACCCAGGCGCCGCCGTCCCAGCGCTGGAGTGCGCCGCCCGCGTCCTGGTACTGGCCGGGGTAGGCGCCCGGCAGGGACGCGCCCTCGACCGGGAGGATGCCGCCGAGGGCGACGACCGGGGTGCGCAGGTCCTTGAGCGAGCTGTCCCACGGGATGCCGCCGTTGCCCGCGCTGGCACCGGCGGGGACCAGCACCTCGTACAGCGGGAGGCAGCGCGGCGGGACGACCGGGGTCTTCGGGGCCTGCTCGGCCGCGCCCTGGATGACCTCGAGGACGGCTTCGGTGCGCGTCCCGGCGTCGTAGAGCTTGTCGTAGATCCTCAGGACGAGCAGGTCGATGCGGTTGTACGTGGCGTTGCCCGGCGCGAAGGTCACCACCTCGGAGTTCGGCAGGGTCACCGGGAAGACGCCCTGGGAGATCTCGCCCTGGATGACGGCCCGGCCCTCGGAGACGGTCGCCGACATGGCGGCGGACCCGAAGGTCCAGAAGCCGGAGAGCCGGTACTGGCCGCCGTACGAGCCGGGCAGGACACCGGAGCGGACCTGTACGGGGTTGGTCATGGTGGTGACACCGGTCTGGGTGAGCCGGGTGTCCTCGCGGGTCTGGCCGGTCTCGGTGACCCAACTGCTGCGCAGGTTCATGGGGTTTCTCCGTTCGGGGAGTCGGGGGGCGGTTCGGTGGTCGGGGGCGTCAGGACCTGACCCATTCGGCGGTGAGGTTGCAGGCGTAGCCCGAGCCGCCGAGGGTCTTGATCGCCGCGGTGTGGCTGTGGAAGCCGGCGAGCTGGAGGGTCTCGCCGGCGACGAGCCTGACCACGCCGCCGCCGCCCACGGTGATGGCGCCGTTGCCCGCGGGGGTGAGCCAGGTCATCCGGGACTGGCCGGCGCCGGCGACCAGGACGCGGGCGCCGCGCATGCCGGTCTGGGAGTCGTTGGACCAGGTGGCGTGCGCGGAGATGCGCCACCAGCCGGTGCGCGGCACGACATAGGTGGTGTTCGACGTCCAGGCGGAGGCGTCGTCGACCTCGACGGTGGGCAGGCTGAGCACGGTCCAGGTGTTGGGGGCGATGCTCTGTTGCTGGCCGGTCAGCCACTGCGTGGCGCTGAGCAGCACGGTCGAGGCGCCCTGGACGTACTGCCAGGCGGAACCGCTCCAGCGCTGCAGCCCGCCGCCGTTGTCCCGGTACTGGCCGGTGTAGCCGCCGGCGGTCGTGGTGTTCGGGGCGATGCCGCCGATGGCCTTGGGGTACGAGGCCCAGGTCGTGCCGTCCCAGCGCTGGAGGAGGCCCGCGGTGTCCCGGTACTGGCCGGTGTAGGCGCCCTTGAAGCCGCTGGCGGGCATGATGCCGCCGAGGGCGACGGCCGGCCAGTGCTGGGTGGTGACGGCGGTGGACCAGGCGATGCCGCCGGTGCCGGCCGAGGTGCCCTTCGGGACCCGGATCGTGTAGAGCGGGATCGTGCTGCCGGGCCCGGTGAGCGGGACGGCGGGCGTGGCCGCCGGAGTGCCCTCGACGAGCCGTACGACCGCCTGGGTGTCGCCCGAGCGGTCGTAGGTGTCGTCGAGCACGGCCAGTTCGATCAGGTCGATCCGGTCGTTCTGCGGGTCGCCGTCCTTGAGCGTGAAGCTCTCCGGGGCGGTGACGGCGACGAGGTAGGCGCCCTGGGCGGTGTCGTTGCCCTGGACGATCGCGCGGCCGGTGCCGATGGTGGCCTGCATGGGCGCGCTGCCGGTCAGGACGAAACCGCCGGGGACGATGCCCGCCCGCGAGCGCAGCGGGGTCTCGTCGGGGCTCTGGCCGCTGGGGGTGAGCAGGGTGGCGAGGGTCAGGCGGGTGTCCTCGCGGGTCTGGCCGGTGGACTGGAGCCAAGCGGCGCGTACGGTCATGGTTCACCTCTCCGAAGGGGGTCGGCTCGGGGTGGCCTGCGTGGGCCGGGTGGTTCGTGGGCCGATGCGGAGGAACCGCCGCCGGCCGCCGCTCAAGGGCGGCGGCCGGCGGCGGACGCCTGGCGCGTCCTCGTCACCACTCGGCGCTGCGCCAGCGCACGGTCATCAGCGCGTCCTCGGTGCCCGATTCCGGCCGGAAGGACAGGTCGGTGCGACCGGGATCCAGCACGAACAGCTCCTCCGGGGTGGAGTCGGCCATCGCGGTGTGCAGGCGGGAGGCGGAGTTGTTGAGCATGACCGTGCCCGCCCGGGTGTCGACGGTGAGTTCGTCGCCGGCGGTCAGGTCGATCGCGTACCGCAGCCGGCGCCTGCTGATCCGCTCGGTGACGGTCGGCATGGAGCACGGGCCGCGGAAGACGATCACCGGGTGGACCGGGGCCGAACCGGTGTTCTCGACGACGGCGTCACCGGTGCTCTTCGCCTGGCCCCAGGAGAGCGGCCAGGTCAGCGGCCAGGTGAGACCCGACTCCGGCTGCGGGGGAGTCGTCGTGGCGGTCTGCTCGTTGACGACGTACCGGCGCGGGTCGGTGGCCAGCCACTGGACCGACATGCGGGAGCTGCCCTGGGTGGCGAAGCCCTGGTCGGCCGGGACCACGCGCTGCGCGATCCGGGCCCGGACGCAGAGCAGCTCGCCGTGCAGCCGGACGGTGAGCCACCGCTCCTCGTCGAGGAGGGCGAGCGACTGCCGCAGGGCGCGGACGGCCGCCGTGGTGCCGCCGTACTCGGGCATCAGCACGATCGTGCCGCCGACCTTGCGCGGCTTGGCGTACCGGGCGCCCGGCCAGGCGCCGTGGGAGGTGGGGCGGTCGGCGTCCGAGGAGTCGTACTCGGGCAGGTCCTCCCAGCCCGACAGGCCGGACTTGTCGACGGCGAAGGGGGTGCCGGGGCCTATGAGGAGCCCGGCCCACTGCATCTGCCCGTCCTGGGTGATGAGCGAGCCGGGCGCGAGGTCGGCGGTGTAGGAGTTTCCGGCGTACTGGGTCGTGGTCTCGGCCATGGGGCCGTCACCTCACTTGGGATGGGGTCGGCGGTGGGCGGTCAGCGGGGTCCGGCGACGGCGGGCGGTCAGCGGTGGGCGGCCGGCGCTTCGCGGTCGGTTGCGTCCGGCGGTGGGCGGCCGGCACTTCGCGGTCGGCCGCGACCGGCGGTCAGCGGTGGGCGGTCGCGAGGAAGAGCAGGTCCTCGGCGGTCGACCGGGGACCGGCGCCGGGCTCCTCGCGGAACTCCCGGACGCGGTGCGGCCGCGGCAGCGGTTCGGTGAGGGCCGGGACGCGGCGGTTCTCCAGCTGGGAGAGCGAGTCGATGCGGTAGTCGTCCGCGGTGCTCGGGGAGACGATGCCGCCCTCGGCGAGCATGGGGAGCTTGTCGAGTTCGACGCCGAACTTCTTGCCGGTGAGGGGGATCTCGAAGCTGAGCTTGTTGAGCCCGTCGATGATCCAGTTGACGAAGGCGATGAGACCGTTGATCGGTCCCTTCACGACTCCGAGCACCGTGCTCAGCGCGCCCTCGATCAGATCGCCGATGCCCCCCAGGGCCCTGCTCACCGCGTCCTTGGCGGTACGGAAGAAGCCGGGGATCTTGTCGGTGATCCAGGCGACGACCGACCGAACGGCGCTCTTGATGCCGCCGATCGTGCGGGAGGCGATGCCCCGCAGCGCGTTCGACGCGGAGCGGACGGCGGAACCGATCTTGGAGATCCCGCCGATGGCCGATCCGACGATCTTGAGCGCGGTCTTGAAGACGGTCAGGTACGCCTTGACGTAGGTGGCGATGGCCTGGCCGAGGGCCTTCATGAACGGCTGGATGAACGTCCAGACCGCCTGGAAACCCTTCAGGGCCTGCTGGAAGACCTGCCTGATGATCCGCTGGCCCGTCTCGGAGTTGACGGCCAGTTCGATCAGGTACGCGGCGACGGGCACGATCAGGCCGACGAGGAAGCCGAGCGGGTTGGCCCGCATGGCGACGTTGATGCCTGTCATGGCGACCGACGCGATGGTCATGACGGTGCCGAAGGTGCCCATCATCGTCGAGATGACGTCCGTGACGGGCAGCAGCGGCAGGAGGATGCCGAGGATGGCGCCGGCCCCCCTGCCGATCTTCCCCGCGGCGGTACGGGCCTTGCCGGCGGCGGTGCCGATCCGTTTGACGCCGGCGGGGGCGGTGGAGCGGCGGATCCTGCCCATGGCGGTGGCGGCGCCGGAGGCGTTCTGACCGAGGGTACGGAGGGGGGCTCCGGCGTTACGGGCGGCGCCGGCGAGGGCGCTGACGCCGCTCGACGCGCGCTGGACCGACTGCCGGAGGTTCTTCAGGGCGCCGGCCGTTCCGCCGATCCCTTGTTGCAGGTTGCGCATCGGCCCGACGGCCGCGCGGAACCTGGGCATGGCCACGAGCGCGGCACTCATGCGCGTGCTCCACGCGCCTTCACGAGGTACATGAGCGCGGCCGCCGTCGCGTGCGGGTCACTGCCCCGGGCCGCGTGATAGTGCTCGATGTGCAGCCCGGCGCCGACGCCCGCGCCCTGTCCGCCCTGCGCCATGCGGGCGCGGCGGGCGGTGGAGGCGAGC
This sequence comes from Streptomyces sp. NPDC093795, assembly GCF_044764665.1. Lineage (NCBI taxonomy): Bacteria > Bacillati > Actinomycetota > Actinomycetes > Kitasatosporales > Streptomycetaceae > Streptomyces > Streptomyces sp. NPDC093795. The sequence continues at coordinate 556,147 of NZ_JBIWIO010000001.1, read as the reverse complement.
AGCCGGTCCAGCTTGGAGAGCGGGAGGACGGCCTCGGCCTCGCCGGCCTCGGCGAGGATCGCCGGGACACCGCCGTGGCGGGGCATGACGACACCGCCGGTGGCGAGCATCGGGATGGTCGGCAGGTTGACGCCGAAGGTCTTGCCGCCGACGACCGGGACCCAGCCGGGGACGCTGACCTTGACGCGGTTGAGGCTGCCGATCATCGAGTTGATGAGGCCGATGACGGCGTTGATCGGGCCCTTCACGCCGCTCTTGATGCCGTCGAACGCCCGGGACGCGATGTCCTTGAGGCCGTTCCAGGCATCCGACATCTTGTCCTTGACGGCGCTGAAGGCCTTCGGGATCGCGCTCTTGATCCAGTTGACCACCGGCATGATGACGGCCTTGATGCCGTTCCAGACCGCGCTGATCACGGCCTTGATCGCCTTCATGACCGTGGTGATGACCGTCTTCCAGATCTTCACGTAGGTCTTGATGACGGTCGCGACGGCCTTGACGACGGTGGAGATGGCCTTCTTGATGCCGTTCCAGACCGTCTTGATCAGGGCGCCGGCCTTCTTCATGATCGGCCCGACGGCCTTCATGACGGAGCTGATCACGGACTTGATGGCGCTGAACGCCTTCTTCAGGACCGTCTGCATCGTCTTCGAGCGGAGCGCCATCTCGACGATCTTCTCGATGAGCGGCATGAAGAGTTCGAGCAGCCGGACGAGGAAGTTGCCCTTCATCGACCGGTTGAGCTTGTCCTGGCCCTTGGCGGCCTTGCCGGCCCCGGACTCGTACTTGGAGAGCTTGCCGCCGGCCGACTGAGCGGTGTTGCCGGCCTTCTTCATGGCGCGCTCGGCCTGGTCCGAGGCGGTCTTCAGGTTCTTGAGCTGGGTGGTGGAGCCCTGGGCGTTGGTACGGAGTGTCTTGAGCTGCCCGGACGCGGACCTGCCGGCGTCACCGACCTTCTTGACCGAGGTGCCGGCGCCGGACGCCTGCGTCTTGAGGGCGCGCAGGGAGTCGGACGACTTCTTGAGGGAACTGACGAGAGACATGGGTTACCTCCTTTCGGGGTGGGTGGGGGTCAGGTGGTGGCGCCGCCGAGCTCCTGGTCGAGTGACTGGACGGTGCCTCTGAGCTCCACGAACTTCGTGCGCAGGGTCCCGGTCGCCGTGGCGAGGTTGCCCACCGCCGTGGCCGAGTCCTGCACGCGGCGGGCCTGGGGGATCATTTCCGGCTTCAGGTCCTTCGCGGCGGTGACGAGCTCTCCGACCGCCTTGGCGACCTTGCCGATGTGCAGGGGGTCGGCCTTGCCCATCCGGTCGACGATCTTGCTGATGTTGCCGGCGACCGTGGCGAGCGTGGCCGCGTTGATCTGGCCGATGGCGTCGGCGACCTTCTTGACGGCGTCCGCGGCCTTCTGGGCCTTGCCCGGGCTCGGCATCTTGCGCATGTTGCTCTTGAAGTCGGGCGCCCTGTTGTTGAACTTCAGCAACTCCGGGTTCAGTAGCGTCAGCTGGTTGCGCAGCGCGTCGAAGTTGGCGTTCGCCGGGAGGTCGGCGATGCCGCCGGCGGCGACGCCGTTCCGTTCGTTCTGGATGTCCGTGAAGTTCCGTCGGCCGAAGCTGCCGTCGGGACGCATGCCGATGGTCTCGTTGTTGGCGTTCCGGCCGGAGTGCCACTTCTGCAGCTTGAAGACCAGGAGGGCGCCGAGCGCGATCATCAGGAGGGGGACGATGATGCCGCCGAGGGCGACGATGCCGGCGACGATGGCGGCCCCGATGCCCCCCTCGATGCCCTTCTTGATGATCTCGGCCACCGGTCCGAGGCCCAGCTTCTCCAGGACCTGTTCCCAGGTGGGCTTGACGACCTCCTCGGCGACCTTGTCCTGCTGTGCCTTGAGGTCCGCGACCAGCTTGTTGACGGGGGCCAGCTGCTGCTTGATCCAGCCGGTCGTGGGCAGCGGGTCGCCGTCGATCTTCGAGAGGTACTGGTGGTGGTCCTTCAGGTTGTCCGAGAGCTCGGGAATCGTTTTCGCTGGGTCGAATTTGAGGGTAGACATGGTTGCTCCGCTTCCGGCCCGTGAGGGCCAAGCGCCGAAAAGCCCCTGCCGGTCCCGGCAGGGGCTTGTTCGTCTGGGGCAGCGGGGGCGGCTAGGCGTCCTCGTCCCGGCGGGATCCGCGTCGCGCCGTCGCGAGGGCGTCGTTCCAGCCGGCCGTGTACGCGAGGGTCTCGCAGCGGGAGACCTCGGCGTAGAGGCTGCCGAGCAACGCTCTCTTGTCGAGGGCGACGGGTCCTTCGAGGAGCTGGCGGAGGCGGTCCTGGAGCGGGATGTGCGGTGGCGATGCCTCGGCCTGCTGAGTCATGGACGCCTGCCTTCCGGTTGCTTGCCCGTGCGTGTGTGGCGGCGCCGCGGAGTCAGGAGCGGGGGCACCACGTATGTTCGAACTACTGTGCGAACAGAGTGTGGAACATCTGTTCGAGGTTTGTCGAGCGGGAAACATCTGACGGCGTGTCTTTTGGCTGGTTCCCCGTACGGGTTGGCGGTCGATCAGAGCTTCTGTTCGACCGGGTAACCTGGAGGACGCGTTCCTCGGGCCCGACCATCTCGGGGAGCGAGGGGCGCGAGGGGCGCGCGGGGACCCCAGGGGGCTGGAAGGCAGTACTGACGCATGGACACGGAGCCGGGAGCGAACCCACGGGAGCGAGCCGTCGACTGGCTTGCGACCCACCCCGATCTGCCCCACCTCTTCGCACGCCTCTCCGAGCTCGTGCACGTCCATGGGCACGCCCCCGAGGACCTCGTCGTGATGCTCCGGAGCGAGGTGGACCGTCGCGAGACGAACGCCTTCACCTCCGGCTGGGCCGAGGCCGTGTCCGACGAACTCCCGCGCATACGCCGGGAGTACGAGAAGCGTGTCGCGGACGCCTACGCACAGGGGCAGGGTGACGCGCGTGGAATCCGCCGCCCCCAGCGCCGGCTGGACGGTGGCCAGGACGGTGCCCGGGTCATCACCCTGCCCTTCGCCCGTCTCCTCGAACCGCCGGCCGCCGTCGTCGAGGCCGAGGAGCGCGTACGCAGGGAACGCGAGCTGTTCGACCAGCGGTCCGGGCCGGAGCCCGAACCCCCCGCCGCTCCCGCCCCCCTGCCGGATCCCGAGCCCGAACCCGAGCCCGAGCACCAGAAGGAGCCGGGACCGGAGTCGGAGCCCGACGTCCTGTTCACCGCACAGGAGAGCCGTACCCGCAGGAACGCCCAGACCGTACGGAAGGTCGTCCGCGGCAAGGGCGGACGTCCCATCGTCCCGCCGCTGGCCGACGTACCCGCGCAGACCCCGACCGGCAGCGAGCGCCGGACCGCCGAGTCCACCGGAGCGGAGACGCGCGCGGGTCAGCCGCGCCGGCTCTCCGAACGGGCCAGGGCCCTGGAGCAGGAGATGACCTCCGAGCGAGCACAGGAAGCGCCCCCGGAGTCCGCTCCCTGACGGGAACGGGCGCCGGGGGCCGCGGGGGTGTGGCTCGCCGGCGTCAGCCGAAGAACCGGACGAGCTGTCCGGGGGAGATCTCGGGGGTCTCCGCCCCGGAGGAGCGCACGTCCTGTCCTCCGGCTTCCTCGTCCTCGGCCTCGTCCGTGCTGCCCGGACGGGGGACGGGCTTCGGCGGATCGGGCTGGTCGCTGTCCTCGGAGCTGTTGACGCACTGGAACATCCAGTTCGCGACGGCCAGATGGTCCACCGTCGCCGCGAGGAGGTGGTCGGTGATCGACCACTCGGCGGCCTCGCCGTGGAGCTCGCGCTGGAGGGCGCTGTCCCGCGGCAGATGCTTGATCAGCGCCAGGACCCGTCTGCTGGAGAGCTCCTCGCGGTGCCAGTCGAGGATGTCGAGCCCGTAGTAGCGGATGAAGTCCGCCTCGAGGGCCTCGGCGTGTTCGTCAACGAACTCGACGAGGCTCAGTCTTCCCCCAGGCCGAGCCCGGTCTCCTTGCCGTAGGCCTCCAAGATGGCGGCGATGTCCTGCACGGTGACGTCGTGCTGCTCGAAGCGGTTGAACTGCTCCTCACCCATCAGGAGTGCGAGCAGGCCGTCCACGTCGTTGTCGTCGAGCTTGCGCAGCGCCTTCGCGGTGGCGCGGCTCAGCTCCGTCGGAAGGGTGTAGGACTCGCCGTCCAGCTCGAAGGACCACTTGCGGCCGTGAGCCTCCTGGCGCTGGGCGCGGGCGGCGTTGACGTCGAAACGGGCCATGGGATGCGTACTCCTTGATTCGGGTGACGGGAAGGAAGAAGGAGGAGGGGTGGGGCGGGACGGCGATCGGCCGTCCCGCCCGGGTGGAGAAGGATCAGACGGTCGCGGAGTACTGGCTGTCCTTCATGAGGAAGGTCGCCAGCGGCTTGCCGTCGCCCTTCGACATGGCGGAGAAGGTGACACCGAGCTGGGAGGCCGCCTTGCGGGCCAGCTTGATGTCGTCGGAGGCGGTGACCTGGCCGCGCGGGATGATGAAGCGGTACTTCACCGCGGTCGTGCCACCGGCCTTGACGTCGGTGAACTCCAGGCCGAGGGCGCGCACATCGGCGAACGGGCGCTCGGCGATCTCGTAGCGGTAGGTGTCGACGGCCGGGGTCGGCTCCGCCTTGACGGCGTCGCCACCCATGAAGAAGGGCAGCGTGTCCTCGTTGAACTGGAGCAGCGAGAACTTCAGCGAGAGGTCACGGCTCGAGTAGATGTAGTGGATCGGGGAGACCGACTGCCACGAGTCGATGGGCTCCAGCTTGTCCTTCTTGGAGAAGGTGACGCCGTCGCCGGAGGTGAAGCCGAGGTCCTTCCAGCCCGCACCGGTCCAGTCGGCGGCCGAGTCGGTGCCGAAGGTGGCCGGGGCGTTCGTACCGGCGTCGGCCACGTAGAGCTTGCCGGTGCCGGCGACGCGGATCTCGGCCGAGTTGTTTCCTGCCATGGTGGATTTCTCCTTGTGATGGGGTGAGGGCACCGCCCCGGGCGTGGGACCCGGATACGGCAAAGGCCCCGCCGGACGGCGAGGCCTGGTCTGTGGGCGAGCCTCCGCAGAGCGCTCGGAGGGCGACTGCGGAGAGCGCGCGAAGTCGCGTCTGCCGCAGAGCGCTCGGAGGGCGTCTAGAAGACGCTGAGGGAGAGGCGGATGACGCAGAGGTAGCGGTTGGCGCCCCGGTAGAGGTAGTCGGGCAGCCAGCGCGGGCCGTCCTGCTCCTCCACGTCGTGGACGACGTTGTTGGCGCCGATCTGCTTGCCGATGGTGGCGAGCAGGCACCGCCGGGCCGCGTTGGCGAGGAGGTGGGCCGCGTTCTTGCTCGGCCCGTACACCTCGAACTCGATCAGCGGCATGTCGACGTGCAGGTCGCCGATCCAGGCGCCGCCGCGGCGGTTCACCAGGACCGCGCTCTGCGTGCCGTCGAAGCCGGCCGGCGCGTGCACCGCGATGGTCGCGCCGGCCAGGGCGGGGTCGGCCTTGAGGACGTCGACGACCAGCTTCTCGACGTCCGGGAAAGCACTCGGGGGAGTGGTCATGACGGTTCTCCTCGGGAGAGGGGAGGGGCGGGATGGCGGGACGGGGTGCCGCCCGGGGCGCTCCGGCGGGAGGGGGCGGGGCGCGGCAGCGCACCCGGACGGCGGACGGCGGAGCCGCGTCCCGTCCTGCGGGCGCAGCTCCGCCGCTGCACCAACTGTGACAGCGATCGTGCGCGCACGCAACTAGTTCGGGGATCGGATCAGCCCCCGCCCTCGCGACGCACCCGGACGGGAAGGGGCGGGATCCCCGAGCCGAGTCCGCCCGCACCTCGCCACCCCGGGGCGCACCGGCCCCGATAAGTTGACCGTCACCGAACCGAGGGAGCCGCCCCGTGCCCGCCGACCGTCCCCGCCTGCTCTACGTGACCGACCTGACCTACCCGGCCAAGGGGCGGCGCTACGGCGACGAGGACGTCCACCTCGCCGCCCGGCTCCGTGCCGACTTCGACCTCGCCCTCTGTCACCCGCTCGACGCCGCCGCCCTCATGCCGGGCTTCGACGCCGTCGTCGTCCGCAACAGCGGCCCCGTCCTCGGGTACCAGAAGGAGTACGAGGCCTTCCGCGAGCGCGCCCTGGCCCTCGGCACCCGCGTCTACAACCCCCTCCACGGGCGCGGCGACATGGCCGGAAAGCAGTACCTGCTCGACCTCACCGCCGCCGGTTACCCCGTCATCCCCACCGTCGACCGTCCCGAGGACCTCCACCGGCTGCCCGCCGCCCAGCAGTACGCGGTCAAGCCCGAGGCCGGGGCGGACTCCATAGGACTGCGCTTCATGGCGTACGAGGAGCTCGCCGGGCTCACGTACGGCGGACTCCTCGTCCAGCCGCGCGTCGACTTCCGCTACGAGGTCTCCTTCTACTTCGTCGACGACCTCTTCCAGTACGCCCTGTACGCCCCCGACCCCGAGCGCCGCTGGGTCCTGGAGCCGTACGAACCCACCGAGGACGACCTCGCCTTCGCCCGCCGCTTCATCGACTGGAACACCCTCGACCACGGCATCCAGCGCGTCGACGCCTGCCGCACCCCGGAGGGCGGGCTGCTCCTCGTCGAGCTGGAGGACCTCAACCCGTACCTCTCCCTCGACCGCGTCGCCGAGCCGGTGCGCGAGCGCTTCGCCGGCACCCTGGCCCGCTCCCTCCACACCTTCCTGGCGGCATGACGAAGCGCCCCGGGTCCGGATCAGGACTCGGGGCGCCTCGGTGACGAACGATCAGACGGTGTGCGCGGTACGGCGACGAGCCAGCCGCTCCGCCGCGAAGACGTCCTCCAGGCGGAACAGCTGGGCGCGGCCCGCCTTGCCCGCGGCCCGCAGGTGGCCCAGCTGGACCCACTTGCGGATCGTCGCGGGGGCGACCCCCGCCTCTTCGGCGGCGAGCGGCCCGGGGATCAGCGCGGGCAGCGCGGGCGTGCTCAGCATGAAGTCTCCTTCGTGTCGTCCATCGCCGCTTCGATCTCCTCGGTACGGGTCCCCGAGGCCTCCGTCAGTTCGGCCCACGCGTCCTCCGGCCACAGGTGCCGGTACGCGGGGTCGTCCTGGCAGCCGCACGCCGCGTCCGTGCACACGCACGCCGGGTTCACGCAGAGCACCGCGCGCCGGTCGGGGAAGGCGCGCAGCGACACCGAGTCGCACCAGGGGCAGCGCCCCGAGACCCGGACGATCGTCTCCGAGTCGCCCAGGGTCCGGGCGCACCGGCGGGCCATGCGCCGGATCTCGTCCCGGACGTGGCGGGCGAGGACCGGGTGGGCGGCGACGGCGTCGAGCAGGCCGACGATCCGGCGCAGCCGCTCGATCACCCCGGCCCGGCGCGGCCGCGGCAGGGCGAGCCGGGCGCAGACCGCCTCCTCCAGTTCCACCACACCGTCGGTGATGTCCCGGATGGCGTCGGAGATGTGGAGCCGGATCGGGGCGGCGCCGTGCCCGGGGACGGAGAGGCCGTGCCGCTGTTCGAGAAGCAGTGCCTCGCGCCGCTCCTGCCGGATCAGCTCGTCGCGGCCGGGGTGCGGGGCGCTGGGGGCGGTCCCGGCGGGGGAACGGCGGCCGGGGGCCAGCTCCTCGGAGAGCTCGGGGAACTGCCGCGCGAGGGAGGCGGTCCAGAGGGCGATGTCCCGCAGCACCAGCTCGACGGCGGGGACGGCGGGGGCGGCGGGGACGGCGGAGCCGACGGGGCCGACGGGGCCGACGGGGCCGACGGAGCCGGGCGGGCCGACGGGGCCGACGGGGCCGACGGAGCCGGGCGGGCCGACGGGGCCGACGGGGCCGACGGAGCCGACAGGGCCGACAGGGCCGACAGGGCCGACAGGGCCGACGGAGCCGACAGGGCCGACGGAGCCGAGCGGGCCGACTGGGTCGGCGGAGCCGACAGGGCCGACTGAGCCGACATGGCCGGAGTGGCCAGCGCCGTCGTCGTCCGTGCTCGTGCGGTCGGGGAGGTCAGCCACGGCGGTGGCCTCCCGCCTGCGCGACCGCCTTCGCGACGCGCTCCGAGTCCGCCGGGCGGCCGTTGCGCCACAGGCGGCCCGCGCAGACGCCGTCGAAGTAGCTCTCGGCCGGGGCGACGGCCGTCTCGCACTCGCGGCGGACGGGGCAGTCGGCGCAGGCGCGCAGCGCCGGGGCCGCGTCTTTGGGCCGGCGGGCGAAGACGACGGAGGGGGAGAGGCCGGCGCACGCGGCGGAGGCCTGCCAGGGGGACGGGTCGGTCGGGAACAAGAGGTTTCTCCACGGGCCGGGGCCACCAGGGCGTCCATGGGGCCGGTGGGGCTTCTGGGGCTCAGGGGGCCGACGAGTGCGGCGATGAGCAGCCTTACATGTTGCGTGCGAGCGCGCAACAAGCTTCGATGGGGGCTCCGACCTGGTCTTCATCGATTCGCCACGATTGCGCCTCCGAAAGCACGTAATTCTGTGCGCGCAAGCACGCTAAGGTGTGGAATCCGGAGGGTGGGGAGTGAGGGAGCGGTACACATGACCAGTCAAGGGCTCGACGAATTCGCGGGATGGGTCGAAGGCCTGATGAGGGCGCGGGGCTACGACATCGACAGTCCGCGCGGCGGTGGGAAGTCCCGGATCGCGGACGAGGCGGGAGTGCACCGTGCCGCCGTGACGCGCCTGCTGCAGCGGCAGAGCATGCCCGACCTGGAGACCATGCGCAGGATCGCCCCGCTGCTCGGCGTCTCCGTCCGGGACATGCTGATCCGGTCGGGTCGCGTGACCCCGGAGGAGCTGCCGATGGCGGCGGACCTGCTGCCGCCGACCGACTGGCAGCCCTCCATGGAGGACTTCGCCCGCTGGCTCGGCGTGCCCGACGAACGCATGGGCGTCTTCATCAAGGTCGTGAACCAGTTCCTGGAGCCCGACACGGAGGCGGAGCGACCCGCCGGGGCCGCCGAGCCGCGCCGCACCGCCCGGGACTGATTCCGGGCCGACCCGGGACGGACCCCGGCCGACCCGGGACGGACCCCGGCCGACCCCGGACCCCGTCCGCGACCCCGCCCGGTCCCGGCCCGCAACGGCCGGGGCCGCGTGCGCGTGGGCATTTGTTTTGACCGGAGTCCGTGCGATAGGTACGCTCATGCCTTGTGCCTGGGGTGTGCCTGGGCTCGCGTGCGTGTCCTCAACCGCAAGGCGAGTCCGAGTACCGGCCACCGTGATCCGTGCCATTTCCGCCTCGGCGGAAGTCCGCGTGATTCGACACACCCGACCGCGTGGGTCGGCGAATGTTCCAGGTTAGTTTTACGACGGCACACAGAAACCGGAGAAGTAGTGCCTACGATCCAGCAGCTGGTCCGGAAGGGCCGGCAGGACAAGGTCGAGAAGAACAAGACGCCCGCACTCGAGGGTTCCCCTCAGCGTCGCGGCGTCTGCACGCGTGTGTTCACGACCACCCCGAAGAAGCCGAACTCGGCCCTCCGTAAGGTCGCGCGTGTGCGTCTGACCTCGGGCATCGAGGTCACGGCCTACATCCCGGGTGAGGGCCACAACCTGCAGGAGCACTCGATCGTGCTCGTGCGCGGTGGCCGTGTGAAGGACCTGCCGGGTGTTCGCTACAAGATCATCCGCGGTTCCCTCGACACGCAGGGCGTCAAGAACCGTAAGCAGGCTCGCAGCCGCTACGGCGCCAAGAAGGAGAAGTAAGAATGCCTCGTAAGGGCCCCGCCCCGAAGCGCCCGGTCATCATCGACCCGGTCTACGCCTCTCCTCTTGTCACCTCGCTGATCAACAAGATCCTGCTTGACGGCAAGCGTTCCACCGCCGAGCGCATCGTGTACGGCGCCATGGAAGGCCTCCGCGAGAAGACCGGCGCTGACCCGGTCATCACGCTGAAGCGCGCGCTTGAGAACGTCAAGCCGGCCCTTGAGGTCAAGTCCCGCCGTGTCGGTGGCGCCACCTACCAGGTGCCGATCGAGGTCAAGCCGGGCCGCGCGTCCACGCTGGCCCTCCGCTGGCTCGTCGGTTACTCCCGCGCCCGTCGCGAGAAGACCATGACCGAGCGCCTCATGAACGAGCTCCTCGACGCCTCGAACGGCCTCGGTGCGGCCGTCAAGAAGCGTGAGGACACGCACAAGATGGCCGAGTCCAACAAGGCCTTCGCGCACTACCGCTGGTAGTCGCAACCCACATCGAGACCGAGAGAAGACTGAGCCGATATGGCTACCACTTCGCTTGACCTTGCCAAGGTGCGCAACATCGGCATCATGGCTCACATCGACGCGGGCAAGACGACCACCACCGAGCGGATCCTGTTCTACACCGGTGTCTCGTACAAGATCGGTGAAGTCCACGACGGCGCTGCCACGATGGACTGGATGGAGCAGGAGCAGGAGCGCGGCATCACGATCACGTCCGCCGCGACGACCTGCCACTGGCCGCTCGAGAATGTCGATCACACGATCAACATCATCGACACGCCGGGCCACGTCGACTTCACCGTCGAGGTGGAGCGTTCGCTGCGCGTGCTCGACGGTGCTGTCACCGTGTTCGACGGTGTGGCCGGTGTCGAGCCCCAGTCCGAGACTGTCTGGCGACAGGCGGACCGCTACGGCGTCCCGCGTATCTGCTTCGTCAACAAGCTCGACCGTACGGGTGCCGAGTTCCTCCGCTGCGTCGACATGATCGTGGACCGCCTCGGCGCCGTCCCGATCGTCATGCAGCTCCCGATCGGCGCCGAGATGGACTTCCAGGGCGTCGTCGACCTCGTCCGCATGAAGGCTCTTGTCTGGTCCGCCGAGGCCAGCAAGGGTGAGATGTACGACGTCGTCGACATCCCGGCCTCGCACACCGAGCTCGCCGAAGAGTGGCGCGCGAAGCTGGTCGAGACCGTCGCGGAGAACGACGAGGAGCTCATGGAGCTCTTCCTCGAGGGCGTCGAGCCCACCGAGGAGCAGCTGTACGCGGCTGTCCGTCGTATCACCATCGCTTCCGGCAAGGGCAACGGCGAGAAGACGGTCACCCCCGTCTTCTGTGGCACCGCGTTCAAGAACAAGGGCGTTCAGCCCCTGCTCGACGCTGTCGTCCGTTACCTGCCGTCGCCCCTGGACGTCGAGGCCATCGAGGGCCACGACGTCAGGGACGCCGAGGTCGTCGTCAAGCGCAAGCCGTCCGACGACGAGCCGCTGTCGGCCCTCGCGTTCAAGATCGCGAGCGACCCGCACCTCGGCAAGCTCACCTTCGTCCGGATCTACTCCGGTCGCCTGGAGGCCGGCACCGCGGTGCTGAACTCCGTCAAGGGCAAGAAGGAGCGCATCGGCAAGATCTACCGCATGCACGCGAACAAGCGTGAGGAGATCGACTCGGTGGGCGCCGGCGACATCGTCGCCGTCATGGGCCTCAAGCAGACCACCACCGGTGAGACGCTGTGCGACGACAAGAACCCGGTTGTCCTGGAGTCCATGGACTTCCCGGCGCCGGTCATTCAGGTCGCCATCGAGCCCAAGTCCAAGGGTGACCAGGAGAAGCTGGGTGTCGCCATCCAGCGTCTCGCGGAGGAGGACCCCTCCTTCCAGGTGCACTCGGACGAGGAGACCGGCCAGACCATCATCGGTGGTATGGGCGAGCTTCACCTCGACATCCTCGTCGACCGCATGCGTCGCGAGTTCAAGGTCGAGGCGAACGTCGGCAAGCCGCAGGTCGCGTACCGCGAGACGATCCGCAAGGCCGTCGAGCGACTTGACTACACCCACAAGAAGCAGACCGGTGGTACCGGTCAGTTCGCCAAGGTGCAGATCGCGATCGAGCCCATCGAGGGCGGCGACGCCTCGTACGAGTTCGTGAACAAGGTCACCGGTGGCCGCATCCCGAAGGAGTACATCCCTTCGGTCGACGCGGGTGCGCAGGAGGCCATGCAGTTCGGCATCCTGGCCGGCTACGAGATGACGGGCGTCCGCGTCATTCTTCTCGACGGTGGCTACCACGAGGTCGACTCCTCCGAGCTGGCGTTCAAGATCGCCGGTTCGCAGGCCTTCAAGGAGGCCGCGCGGAAGGCTTCGCCGGTCATCCTCGAGCCCATGATGTCCGTCGAGGTCACCACGCCCGAGGACTACATGGGTGAGGTCATCGGCGACATCAACTCCCGCCGTGGCCAGATCCAGGCCATGGAGGAGCGCAGCGGCGCTCGCGTCGTGAAGGGCCTCGTGCCCCTTTCGGAGATGTTCGGCTACGTCGGCGACCTCCGCAGCAAGACCTCGGGTCGCGCAAGCTACTCGATGCAGTTCGACTCCTACGCCGAGGTTCCGCGGAACGTCGCCGAGGAGATCATCGCGAAGGCCAAGGGCGAGTAACTCTCCCAAGTTCACGCTTTAGGCTTGACACCAATCACCGGGGCTCGACCCCCGCAACCCGAGGAATCGGGCCCCGGCGGATGGCATCCCAGCAAAGATCACCTGGCGCCGATGAAGCAAGGCGTACAGAACCACTCCGCAGGAGGATTCAGTGGCGAAGGCAAAGTTCGAGCGGACTAAGCCGCACGTCAACATCGGCACCATCGGTCACATTGACCACGGTAAGACGACCCTCACGGCCGCCATTACCAAGGTGCTGCACGACGCGTACCCGGACCTGAACGAGGCCTCGGCCTTCGACCAGATCGACAAGGCTCCCGAGGAGCGCCAGCGCGGTATCACCATCTCGATCGCGCACGTCGAGTACCAGACCGAGTCGCGTCACTACGCCCACGTCGACTGCCCCGGTCACGCGGACTACATCAAGAACATGATCACGGGTGCCGCGCAGATGGACGGCGCCATCCTCGTGGTCGCCGCCACCGACGGTCCGATGCCGCAGACCAAGGAGCACGTGCTCCTGGCCCGCCAGGTCGGCGTTCCGTACATCGTCGTCGCCCTGAACAAGGCCGACATGGTGGACGACGAGGAGATCCTGGAGCTCGTCGAGCTCGAGGTTCGTGAGCTCCTCTCCGAGTACGAGTTCCCGGGCGACGACCTTCCGGTCGTCCGTGTCTCGGCGCTCAAGGCGCTTGAGGGCGACAAGGAGTGGGGCGAGAAGCTCCTCGGCCTCATGCACGCGGTGGACGAGTCCATCCCGCAGCCCGAGCGTGACGTCGACAAGCCGTTCCTGATGCCGATCGAGGACGTCTTCACGATCACCGGTCGTGGCACCGTCGTCACCGGTCGTATCGAGCGCGGTATCCTCAAGGTCAACGAGACCGTCGACATCATCGGTATCAAGACCGAGAAGACCACCACCACGGTCACCGGTATCGAGATGTTCCGCAAGCTGCTCGACGAGGGCCAGGCCGGTGAGAACGTCGGTCTGCTCCTCCGTGGCATCAAGCGTGAGGACGTCGAGCGCGGCCAGGTCATCATCAAGCCGGGTTCGGTCACGCCGCACACGAACTTCGAGGCCCAGGCCTACATCCTGTCGAAGGACGAGGGTGGCCGTCACACCCCGTTCTTCAACAACTACCGCCCGCAGTTCTACTTCCGTACCACGGACGTGACCGGCGTCGTGACCCTCCCCGAGGGCACCGAGATGGTCATGCCGGGCGACAACACCGCCATGAGCGTTGAGCTGATCCAGCCCATCGCCATGGAGGAGGGCCTCAAGTTCGCCATCCGTGAGGGTGGCCGGACCGTCGGCGCCGGCCAGGTCGTCAAGATCACTGCCTGATCTTGAACTGACCTGGTGGCTCGCACGAGCCGCCAGCAGTTGAAGAAGGCCCCGCACCTTTCGGTGCGGGGCCTTCTCGCGTTCTCCGGAAGCCTTCTACGGCCGCCAGCTCCACGGGTGTCCGTCCGCGCCGAGGCCCACCACGGTCGCCCGGCGCGCGCCCAGATGAAGCGCGGCCGACACCGCCGCAGGACCCTTCGTGCGGGTACGCGACCGGCCACCGAGCCGTACCGTCACCCGGCCCCGCGTGTCCGTGCCGAGCAGCACGGTCCCGAGCGCCGCCGAGCGCGCCGCGACCACCCCTCCGTATCCGTCGAGGCCGGTGTTCCTGCCGCCGGGGCCGCGAAGCTTCGCGGCCGCGGGAGCCCGGTGGTACAGCTCGCCGCCCGCGCTCGCCACCGTGGACCCGGAGCGCGGCAGCCGGCCCGCCCGCTCCTCCCCGTCCACCCAGTGCCGTACGGACTCCCGCCCCGCCGCGTACAGGTGCACCCGGCCCGCCGCGTCCAGCGAGACCGCCAGGCCGTCCTGGACCTCCGCCGCACCCGGGAGCACGCGCCACGGGGTCCAGGTGCCGTCCGTCGCGCGTACCCGCGTCGACACGCCCTTGTCCGCGTTCCGTACGAAGAGGTGGACCCGGCCGTCGGGGGCCGCGACCGCCACCGGGGCGCCGATCCGCCGGCCCCGGTCGTCGAGTTTCTCCGGACAGCCGAGCCCCCGCCAGGCGAGGAACGGGCCGCCGGGGGAGCGCTGCTCCAGGAGCACCACCTCGCGCTGGTTGGCCCCGCCGTGCCCGTCGAGCGCGGCGAAGCGTATGCCGAAGAGCAGGACCCGGCCGTCGCCGAGCACCGCCGAGCCGAGCGCGGGCGCGAGCGGACCGCCGCCGAGATCCGCCGGTTCGCTCCAGACGCCGGGTGCCGACTCGCGCCAGCGGACCGCGCGCAGCCCGATGACCCCGTACGCCGTGAGCCGCCCGTCCGGCCCTTCGGCGAGGGCGGGGCCCGTCGTCGGCCAGCGGTGGTGGGTGGAGCGGACCCAGCCCTTGCGGTTGGTGAGCGGCCGGTCGCCGCCGACGCCGTAGTCGCCGCAGCCCGAGGGGTTCCCGCACTGCCAGTCCGGGTCCCCGCCGTACGGGACGAGGTGCGCGGCCTTCTCCTTGAGGATCGCGGGCGGGAGGTTCTTGGGCCAGTGCCGGTTGTAGTAGCCGCGGAAGGCCTTCGCTGTGAACGCCGGTACGGGTTCGCCGTCGCGGACCGCGTCCGAGACCCAGCGGTTGAGCGCCGCCCAGGTGAAGCAGGCGACCGCCGTGTGGTCCGGGTGGTCCGAGTAGCCGGGCTGCTCGGCGTCCCGCCGCCGGGCGGCGTCGTCGCCGTCCTGGATGTCCGGGTCCGGGTCAAGGGTGTGCACGACCGTGGGCCGGTGGTGGGCGAGCAGCCCGGCGAGGGCTCCGACCAGCTGGTCGTAGTCGTAGGTGTCCGTGTCGGTGACGGGGGAGCCGGCCGACCGGTGGGTCCGTACCTCCAGGGCGCGGTCGCCCCAGAGCGCGGGCATGGCCAGGTAGCGGCGGGGGGCGTGCATCGGCAGGTTGAGGAAGACCAGCTCGACCCGCCGGCCGCCGTGGGTGAGCGTGTCGACCCCGGCCCGCTGCCCGCCGGGCAGCGTCAGCACCTCCCGGCGCCAGGGCGTGAACATCGGAAGGCCGAGGGCCACGGCGTACGACTGGCGCAGACCCTGGTGGCGGGCGGAGGAGTACGCGGCCCGGTTCGGGGGAGTCTCGGGCATCCCGGCTATCCGGTTGCGGCCGTTGTGCTCGCCGGCCGTCACGTACACCGAGACCAGCGGGACCCCCGCGTCGAGCAGCCGCTGCGCGTCCGGGTTCATGAAGTACAGGTCGTCGTCCGGGTGCGCGCAGAACTGCATGAGCAGCGCCCGCCGGGCCCGTGCCGTGGCGATCGGCTTCCCCGGCGCCGGATCGGCGGTCGGCGCGGTCCGGCGCGGCTCCGGTACGGAACACCCGGTGGCGGCCGTCAGGACGGCGAGGGCGGTGGCGAGCACCGCTCGTCGGCGGGGTGGTGTGGGCTGCACGTACGGGTCCTTCGCTCAGAGGTTCGCCTGGAAGACGGGCCCGTGGGCGAAGAGGTTGTGCCGTACGGCGGGGTGAGACAAAGATCAAAGAAAACCCGCGGCCGGATGTCGAACGAGCGATCACGGCTCCGACCAACGGGTGACAGCGCGCCACGAGGGCGCGCGGGACGGGGAGGACACCCGAGATGAAGTACGTCGCGATGATCTACGGCAACCAGGCCAAGTGGGACTCCTTCCCCGCCGAGGCCTGGCCCGACGCGATCGCCCGGCAGGAGGCCTTCAACCGGAAGTACCGGGAGAGCGGCGAACTGATCGGCGCGTACGGGCTCGCCGACGCGGCCGCCGCCCAGCTGGTACGGCGCGAGGGCGGCGCCCCCGCCGTCACCGACGGCCCGTACCTGGAGACCAAGGAGTACCTGGCCAGCTTCTACCTGCTCGACTGCGACAGCCTGGAGCGGGCGCAGGAGATCGCCGCGGACATGCCCTTCGCGGACGTCGACCCCGTCGAGCTGTGGCCGGTCCTGCACGAGTCCGCGGCGGACGTGTGACCGGCACCGACGACATCGAGGACCTGCTGCGCACGTACGCGCCGCAGGTCCTCGGCGTGCTCGTACGGCGGTACGGCGACTTCGACCTCTGCGAGGACGCCGTCCAGGAGGCCCTGATCGCCGCCGCCGAACAGTGGCCGGAGCAGGGCGTCCCCACGCAGCCGCGCGGCTGGCTCGTCACCGTCGCCGGCCGCCGGTACATCGACCTGGTGCGCAGCGAGGCCGCGCGCAGGCGCCGTGAGGACACCGCCGCCCTCGCCACCCCGGACTCCGAGCTGCTCGCGCCCGCCGCCGACGACGCCCCGGGCACCGACCGGGACGACTCGCTGCCGCTGCTCTTCCTCTGCTGCCACCCGGACCTGTCGCCGCCCAGCCGGATCGCGCTCACCCTGCGGGCCGTCGGCGGTCTCACCACGGCGCAGATCGCCGCCGCCTTCCTCGTGCCCGAGTCGACCATGGCGCAGCGCATCAGCCGCGCCAAGCAGACGATCAAGGCGGCGGGCGGCTCGCTCGCCCTGCCCGAGGGGGAGGACCGGGCGGCCCGGCTCGCGGAGGTGCGGCACGTGCTCTACCTCGTCTTCAACGAGGGGTACACGGCCAGCGCAGGAGACGAGCTCACCGCGCCCGAGCTGTCCACGGAGGCGATCCGCCTCACGAGGCTGCTCCACCGCCTGCTCCCCGAGGACGCCGAGACGGCCGGCCTGCTCGCCCTGATGCTGCTCACCGACGCCCGCAGGCCGGCCCGTACGGGCCCGCACGGCGAGCTGGTGCCGCTCGCGGAGCAGGACCGGGGGCGCTGGGACGCGGGGCTCGTCGCGGAGGGTGTCGCGCTGCTGAGCCGCACCCTGCCGCGCGGCCGGGTGGGCCCGTACCAGCTCCAGGCGGCGATCGCGGCCGTCCACGACGAGGCGGAGTCCGCCGAGGCCACGGACTGGCCGCAGATCCTCGCGCTCTACGAGCTCCTGGAGCGGACCGGGCCGAACCCGATGATCACCCTGAACCGCGCGGTGGCCGTCGCCATGGTCCACGGCCCCGCGGCCGGTCTCGCCCTTCTCGACGAGCTGGCGGAGGACCGGCGCACGGCCCGGCACCACCGGCTGCTCGCCACCCGGGCGCATCTGCTGGAGCTCCTCGGCGACACGGAGCCCGCGGCCGAGGCCTACCGGGAGGCCGCGCGCCGGACGACGAGCGCTCCGGAGCGGCGTCATCTCACGGAGCGCGCACGACGGTTGGGGTGAATCGGAGGGGGGCGCCCGAGCAGACGCTCGCGCCCGGCGCATGACCGTACGTGACGTGGGGTACAGTCTCCGGTTCCGATTGGCGGCCGGATGCCCCCGTATGGCAGACTGTCGGGGTTGCTCGGTTGAGTGCCGATGCTGCGCGCCTCCCGTCGGGAGGACCGGAAGCGAGTCCCACAGTACTCGTCGCCTCACGCTTCTCAGATATGGGGAGTAGGGGCGGACGTACGGGAATCTTCTGGGAAGCGTCAGCGGGGTACCGGCCAGGCACCCGGTGGGTGTTTTACCCCCGGCCTGCGGTCATGGCGACCGTGCCCCCTTGGTTGGGAAATCCTCAGGGATTTCTGCGTAGAGGGAGTGCGACACGCCCGACCGCGTGGGTCGGAGATACGACAACGCTTCTCAGTAAGCGAAGCCGATCGGGTTCCAGAGCGTTACGAGACAAAGGACTACTAGTAGCCATGGCGGGACAGAAGATCCGCATCCGGCTCAAGGCCTACGACCACGAGGTCATCGACTCCTCGGCGAAGAAGATCGTCGAGACGGTGACCCGCACTGGTGCGTCGGTCGCGGGCCCGGTGCCGCTGCCCACTGAGAAGAACGTGTACTGCGTCATCAAGTCGCCGCACAAGTACAAGGACTCGCGCGAGCACTTCGAGATGCGCACGCACAAGCGCCTCATCGACATCCTCGACCCCACGCCGAAGACGGTTGACTCGCTCATGCGTCTCGACCTCCCGGCGGGCGTTGACATCGAGATCAAGCTCTGAGGGCGCGCGAGATGGCTAAGAACATCAAGGGCATCCTGGGCGAGAAGCTCGGCATGACGCAGGTCTGGGACGAGAACAACCGGGTCGTCCCGGTGACCGTCGTCAAGGCCGGCCCGAATGTCGTGACCCAGGTCCGTACGAACGACGTCGACGGCTACGAGTCGGTCCAGATCGCCTTCGGCGAGATCGACCCTCGCAAGGTGAACAAGCCCCTCAAGGGTCACTTCGCCAAGGCCGACGTCACCCCGCGCCGCCACCTGGTGGAGCTCCGTACCGCTGACGCCTCCGAGTACACGCTCGGCCAGGAGATCACCGCCGAGCTCTTCGAGGCCGGCGTGAAGGTCGACGTCACCGGTAAGAGCAAGGGCAAGGGCTTCGCCGGTGTCATGAAGCGCCACAACTTCCGTGGTGGCAAGGCCTCGCACGGTGCCCACCGCGTGCACCGCAAGCCCGGTTCGATCGGTGGCTGCGCCACCCCGGGCCGTGTCTTCAAGGGCATGAAGATGGCCGGTCGCATGGGCAACGAGCGTGTGACCACCCAGAACCTGACCGTCCACGCCGTTGACGCCGAGAAGGGTCTGCTGCTCATCAAGGGCGCCGTCCCCGGCCCCAACGGTGGCCTCGTCCTGGTCCGCACCGCGGCCAAGGGGGTTTGAGGAACCGATGAGCACCATTGACATCCTTTCGCCGGCAGGTGACAAGGCCGGGACCGTCGACCTCCCCGAGGAGATCTTCGGCGCCAAGGTCAGCATCCCGCTGATCCACCAGGTCGTCGTCGCGCAGCTGGCCGCGGCCCGTCAGGGCACGCACAAGACCAAGCGCCGTGGCGAAGTCCGCGGTGGTGGCAAGAAGCCGTACCGCCAGAAGGGCACCGGCCGCGCCCGTCAGGGTTCGACCCGCGCCCCGCAGTTCGCCGGTGGTGGCGTCGTCCACGGCCCGCAGCCGCGTGACTACTCGCAGCGGACCCCGAAGAAGATGAAGGTCGCCGCCCTCCGCGGTGCCCTCTCGGACCGGGCCCTCCACTCCCGCATCCACGTCGTCACCGGCGTGGTCGAGGGTGACATCTCCACCAAGGCCGCGAAGACGCTGTTCGGCAAGATCTCGGAGCGCAAGAACGTGCTCCTGGTCGTCGAGCGCTCCGACGAGGCCGCGTGGCTGTCCGCTCGTAACCTGCCCCAGGTGCACATCCTGGAGCCGGGCCAGCTCAACACGTACGACGTGATCGTCTCCGACGACGTGGTCTTCACCCAGGCCGCCCTCGAGTCCTTCGTGTCTGGCCCCCAGACCGCTGAGACCGAAGGGAGCGACGCCTGATGACTGAGGCCGTCGTCACCAGCAAGACCTTCTCGGACCCGCGCGACATTCTCGTCAAGCCGGTTGTCTCGGAGAAGAGCTACGCCCTGCTGGACGAGAACAAGTACACGTTCATCGTCGCGCCTGGCTCCAACAAGACCCAGATCAAGCAGGCCGTCGAGGCGGTCTTCTCGGTCAAGGTCACCGGGGTCAACACGATCAACCGCCAGGGCAAGCGCAAGCGCACCAAGGCCGGTTTCGGTAAGCGCAAGGACACCAAGCGCGCCATCGTGACCCTTGCCGAGGGCAACCGTATCGACATCTTCGGCGGTCCGACCGCCTAACGGCGGTCTGGATCGTCCGGAATCGGACGAGGACTGAGAAATGGGAATCCGCAAGTACAAGCCGACTACGCCGGGCCGTCGTGGCTCCTCCGTAGCCGACTTCGTCGAGATCACGCGGTCCACGCCGGAGAAGTCGCTGGTTCGCCCTCTGCACAGCAAGGGCGGCCGTAACAACACCGGCCGGATCACCGTGCGCCACCAGGGTGGTGGCCACAAGCGCGCCTACCGTCTGATCGACTTCCGTCGTCACGACAAGGACGGCGTGCCGGCGAAGGTCGCTCACATCGAGTACGACCCCAACCGCACCGCCCGCATCGCGCTGCTCCACTACGTGGACGGCGAGAAGCGCTACATCATCGCCCCCAAGGGTCTGACGCAGGGTGACCGCGTCGAGAACGGCCCCGGTGCGGACATCAAGCCCGGCAACAACCTGGCCCTCCGCAACATCCCGGTCGGTACCACGATCCACGCGATCGAGATCCGTCCCGGTGGCGGCGCCAAGTTCGCGCGCTCCGCTGGTGCCTCCGTGCAGCTGCTGGCGAAGGAGGGCACGATGGCCCACCTTCGTATGCCGTCCGGCGAGATCCGTCTCGTCGACGCCCGCTGCCGCGCCACCATCGGCGAGGTCGGCAACGCCGAGCAGTCGAACATCAACTGGGGCAAGGCCGGCCGTAAGCGCTGGCTGGGCGTTCGCCCGACCGTTCGCGGTGTGGCGATGAACCCGGTGGACCACCCGCACGGTGGTGGTGAGGGTAAGACCTCCGGTGGTCGCCACCCGGTCTCCCCGTGGGGTCAGAAGGAGGGTCGTACTCGCTCGCCGAAGAAGGCTTCGAGCAAGTACATCGTCCGCCGCCGCAAGACGAACAAGAAGCGCTAGGAGCGGGTTTAGATGCCGCGCAGTCTCAAGAAGGGACCCTTCGTCGACGGACACCTCGTAAAGAAGGTGGACGTACAGAACGAAGCCGGTACCAAGAACGTCATCAAGACCTGGTCCCGTCGCTCGATGATCATCCCGGCCATGCTCGGCCACACGATCGCGGTGCACAACGGCAAGACCCACATTCCGGTGTTTGTCACCGAGTCGATGGTCGGCCACAAGCTCGGTGAGTTCTCGCCGACGCGCACCTTCCGGGGTCACGTGAAGGACGACCGGAAGTCGAAGCGCCGCTAGTAGCGGGGTGGAATCGACCATGACAGACACTGGAAGGACAACCATGGAAGCCAGGGCCCAGGCGCGGTACATCCGCGTCACGCCCATGAAGGCCCGCCGCGTGGTGGACCTTATCCGTGGCATGGACGCCACGGAGGCTCAGGCGGTCCTGCGTTTCGCCCCGCAGGCCGCGAGCGTGCCGGTTGGCAAGGTGCTTGACAGCGCCATCGCCAACGCTGCACACAACTACGACCACACGGACGCCTCTTCGCTGGTCATCAGCGAGGCGTTTGTGGATGAGGGCCCGACCCTGAAGCGGTTCCGTCCGCGTGCTCAGGGCCGTGCCTACCGGATCCGTAAGCGGACCAGCCACATCACCGTGGTCGTCAGCAGCAAGGAAGGAACCCGGTAATGGGCCAGAAGGTTAACCCGCATGGGTTCCGGCTCGGCATCACCACGGACTTCAAGTCCCGCTGGTACGCCGACAAGCTGTACAAGGACTACGTCAAGGAAGACGTCGCCATCCGCAGGATGATGACGTCCGGCATGGAGCGCGCCGGCATCTCGAAGGTTGAGATCGAGCGCACCCGTGACCGCGTGCGGGTGGACATCCACACCGCGCGTCCCGGCATCGTCATCGGCCGCCGTGGCGCCGAGGCCGACCGCATCCGCGGCGACCTCGAGAAGCTCACGGGCAAGCAGGTCCAGCTGAACATCCTCGAGGTCAAGAACCCCGAGATGGACGCTCAGCTGGTTGCTCAGGCCGTTGCCGAGCAGCTCTCCTCCCGCGTCTCCTTCCGTCGCGCCATGCGTAAGAGCATGCAGGGCACGATGAAGGCCGGCGCCAAGGGCATCAAGATCCAGTGCGGCGGTCGCCTCGGCGGCGCCGAGATGTCCCGCTCCGAGTTCTACCGCGAGGGTCGTGTGCCGCTGCACACGCTCCGCGCGAACGTGGACTACGGCTTCTTCGAGGCCAAGACGACCTTCGGTCGTATTGGCGTGAAGGTCTGGATCTACAAGGGCGACGTCAAGAACATCGCCGAGGTCCGCGCCGAGAACGCTGCGGCCCGTGCGGGTAACCGCCCGGCCCGTGGCGCGGGTGGCGCTGGCGACCGTCCCGCCGGCCGTGGTGGCCGCGGTGGCGAGCGTGGCGGCCGCGGCCGCAAGCCGCAGCAGCAGTCCGCGCCGGCTGCCGAGGCCCCCAAGGCCGACGCTCCCGCCGCCGCTGCCGCTCCGGCTGAGAGCACCGGAACGGAGGCCTGACCGAAATGCTGATCCCCCGTAGGGTCAAGCACCGCAAGCAGCACCACCCCAAGCGCTCGGGTATGAGCAAGGGTGGTACGCAGGTTGCGTTCGGCGAGTACGGCATTCAGGCCCTCACGCCGGCGTACGTGACGAACCGCCAGATCGAGGCTGCTCGTATCGCGATGACCCGCCACATCAAGCGTGGCGGCAAGGTCTGGATCAACATCTACCCGGACCGTCCCCTGACGAAGAAGCCCGCCGAGACCCGCATGGGTTCCGGTAAGGGTTCTCCGGAGTGGTGGATCGCGAACGTCAAGCCGGGTCGGGTGATGTTCGAACTGTCCTACCCGAACGAGAAGATCGCGCGCGAGGCCCTGACCCGTGCGGCCCACAAGCTGCCGATGAAGTGCAAGATCGTTAAGCGCGAAGCAGGTGAGCTGTGATGTCGGCCGGTACCAAGGCGTCCGAGCTGCGCGAGCTGGGCAACGAGGAGCTTCTCAACAAGCTCCGCGAGGCCAAGGAAGAGCTGTTCAACCTCCGCTTCCAGGCGGCGACCGGCCAGCTCGAGAACCACGGGCGGCTCAAGTCCGTCCGCAAGGACATCGCGCGGATCTACACCCTGATGCGTGAGCGCGAGCTGGGCATCGAGACGGTGGAGAGCGCCTGATGAGCGAGAGCAACGTGACTGAGAAGACCGAGCGCAACGCCCGCAAGGTCCGCGAGGGCCTGGTCGTCAGCGACAAGATGGACAAGACCGTCGTCGTCGCCGTTGAGGACCGCGTCAAGCACGCGCTGTACGGCAAGGTCATCCGCCGTACGAACAAGCTCAAGGCTCACGACGAGCAGAACGCTGCCGGCATCGGCGACCGCGTCCTCCTGATGGAGACCCGGAAGCTGTCGTCGACGAAGCACTGGCGCGTCATCGAGATCCTCGAGAAGGCCAAGTAGGTATTTCCCGTAAGGGAAATCCAATAACCACAGCTTGAAGGGGTAACCCTTCGAGTTCGTTCCGCCAGGCTCGGCCGGGGCACCCCAGGTGCCCCGGCCGGGAACCGGCAGACAATCAGGAGATAGACGTGATCCAGCAGGAGTCGCGACTGCGTGTCGCCGACAACACTGGTGCCAAGGAAATCCTTTGCATCCGTGTTCTCGGTGGCTCGGGTCGCCGCTACGCGGGCATCGGTGACGTCATCGTCGCCACCGTCAAGGACGCGATCCCCGGTGGCAACGTGAAGAAGGGTGACGTCGTCAAGGCGGTCATCGTTCGCACCGTCAAGGAGCGCCGCCGCCAGGACGGCTCGTACATCCGCTTCGACGAGAACGCCGCTGTCATTCTCAAGAACGACGGCGACCCTCGCGGCACCCGTATCTTCGGCCCGGTGGGCCGTGAGCTGCGCGAGAAGAAGTTCATGAAGATCATCTCGCTCGCGCCGGAGGTGCTGTAAGCATGAAGATCAAGAAGGGCGACCTGGTCCAGGTCATCACCGGTAAGGACAAGGGCAAGCAGGGCAAGGTCATCACGGCCTTCCCCCGCGACAACCGCGTCCTCGTCGAGGGTGTCAACCGGGTCAAGAAGCACACGAAGGCCGGCCCCTCGCAGGCCGGTGGCATCGTCACGACCGAGGCCCCTGTCCACGTGAGCAACGTTCAGCTCGTGGTGGAGAAGGACGGCAAGAAGGTCGTCACGCGTGTCGGTTTCCGCTTCGACGACGAGGGCAACAAGATCCGCGTTGCCAAGCGGACGGGTGAGGACATCTGATGGCTACCACCACTCCGCGTCTCAAGACGAAGTACCGCGAGGAGATCGCGGGCAAGCTGCGTGAGGAGTTCTCGTACGAGAACGTCATGCAGGTTCCCGGCCTCGTGAAGATCGTGGTCAACATGGGTGTCGGCGACGCCGCCCGTGACTCGAAGCTCATGGACGGTGCCGTCCGTGACCTGACCACGATCACCGGCCAGAAGCCGGCCGTCACCAAGGCTCGTAAGTCCATCGCGCAGTTCAAGCTGCGTGAGGGCCAGCCGATCGGTGCACACGTCACCCTCCGTGGCGACCGCATGTGGGAGTTCCTGGACCGCACCCTGTCGCTCGCGCTTCCGCGCATCCGCGACTTCCGTGGTCTGTCCCCCAAGCAGTTCGACGGGCGTGGCAACTACACCTTCGGTCTCACGGAGCAGGTCATGTTCCACGAGATCGACCAGGACAAGATCGACCGTGTCCGGGGTATGGACATCACCGTGGTGACCACGGCGACCAACGACGACGAGGGCCGTGCCCTTCTGCGTCACCTCGGCTTCCCGTTCAAGGAGGCGTAAGCGAGATGGCGAAGAAGGCTCTCATCGCGAAGGCTGCCCGCAAGCCCAAGTTCGGCGTGCGTGGCTACACGCGCTGCCAGCGCTGTGGTCGACCCCACTCCGTGTACCGAAAGTTCGGCCTGTGCCGCGTGTGCCTTCGTGAGATGGCTCACCGTGGCGAGCTGCCGGGCGTGACCAAGAGCTCCTGGTAATCCCTTACTTGGGATGACCGGAGTCTCTCGGTAAGCACTGGGTTGGCGGATGCCCAGGCCTCCATGGCTTAGGCTAGGAGGGTTGGGCGTCCGCCGCCCGTACGACTTACTACGCCGTAGGTCCCCGCGCCGCACCCGTCCCGCCCCTGTGTGGGGAGAGGGATGGCGCATACAGGAAACCCCGGCGAGAGAGGCCGAAGGCCAATTCATGACCATGACTGATCCGATCGCGGACATGCTGACTCGTCTGCGTAACGCGAACTCGGCATACCACGACTCCGTGACGATGCCGCACAGCAAGATCAAGTCTCACATCGCGGAAATCCTCCAGCAGGAGGGCTTCATCACGGGCTGGAAGGTCGAGGACGCCGAGGTCGGCAAGAACCTCGTCCTCGAGCTCAAGTTCGGTCCGAACCGTGAGCGCTCCATCGCGGGCATCAAGCGGATCTCGAAGCCCGGTCTCCGGGTTTACGCGAAGTCCACCAACCTGCCGAAGGTCCTCGGCGGTCTGGGCGTGGCGATCATCTCCACGTCCCACGGCCTCCTGACCGGCCAGCAGGCAGGCAAGAAGGGCGTAGGTGGGGAAGTCCTCGCCTACGTCTGGTAGTCGGGAAAGGAAGGAAAGCTCATGTCGCGTATTGGCAAGCTGCCTATCCAGGTTCCCGCCGGCGTGGACGTCACCATCGAGGGCCGCACGGTCACGGTGAAGGGTTCCAAGGGCACCCTGAGCCACACCGTCGCTGCGCCGATCGACATCGTTAAGGGCGAGGATGGCGTGCTCAACGTCAACCGTCCGAACGACGAGCGTCAGAACAAGGCCCTTCACGGCCTGTCCCGCACGCTGGTGGCCAACATGATCACCGGTGTGACCCAGGGTTACGTGAAGGCGCTCGAGATCAGCGGTGTCGGTTACCGCGTGGCCGCGAAGGGCTCCAGCCTGGAGTTCCAGCTCGGTTACAGCCACCCGATCCTGATCGAGGCGCCCGAGGGCATCTCGTTCAAGGTCGAGTCGCCGACCAAGTTCTCGGTCGAGGGCATCGACAAGCAGAAGGTCGGCGAGGTCGCGGCGAACATCCGCAAGCTGCGGAAGCCCGACCCGTACAAGGCCAAGGGCGTCAAGTACGCCGGCGAGGTCATCCGCCGCAAGGTCGGAAAGGCTGGTAAGTAAGCCATGGCATACGGTGTGAAGATCGCCAAGGGCGACGCTTACAAGCGTGCCGCCAAGGCGCGCCGCCACATCCGCATCCGCAAGAACGTGTCGGGTACGGCGGAGCGTCCGCGCCTCGTCGTGACGCGTTCGAACCGCGGTATCACCGCTCAGGTCATCGACGACCTCAAGGGTCACACCCTTGCGTCCGCGTCGAACCTGGACGCGTCGATCCGTGGTGGCGAGGGTGACAAGTCCGCGCAGGCCAAGCAGGTCGGTGCTCTCGTCGCTGAGCGCGCCAAGGCCGCTGGTGTCGAGGCTGTCGTGTTCGACCGTGGTGGCAACAGGTACGCCGGGCGCATTGCCGCTCTGGCTGACGCCGCCCGCGAAGCCGGGCTGAAGTTCTAAGCCCCGGTTCCGGGACTAACGGACGTAACAGAGAGAGGTAAATCCAATGGCTGGACCCCAGCGCCGCGGAAGCGGTGCCGGTGGCGGCGAGCGGCGGGACCGGAAGGGCCGCGACGGTGGCGCTGCCGCCGAGAAGACCGCGTACGTTGAGCGCGTTGTCGCGATCAACCGCGTCGCCAAGGTTGTCAAGGGTGGTCGCCGCTTCAGCTTCACCGCGCTGGTCGTGGTGGGCGACGGTGACGGCACCGTAGGTGTCGGTTACGGCAAGGCCAAGGAAGTTCCCGCGGCCATCGCCAAGGGTGTCGAGGAAGCCAAGAAGAACTTCTTCAAGGTTCCGCGCATCCAGGGCACCATCCCGCACCCGATCACGGGCGAGAAGGCCGCGGGCGTCGTCCTGCTCAAGCCTGCTTCCCCCGGTACCGGCGTTATCGCCGGTGGCCCGGTGCGTGCTGTGCTCGAGTGCGCCGGCGTTCACGACATCCTGTCGAAGTCGCTCGGCTCGTCGAACGCGATCAACATCGTGCACGCGACCGTGGAGGCCCTCAAGGGCCTGCAGCGCCCCGAGGAGATCGCGGCTCGCCGTGGTCTGCCCCTCGAGGACGTCGCCCCCGCGGCTCTGCTCCGTGCGCGTGCTGGGGCGGGTGCGTAATGGCTCGCCTCAAGGTCACGCAGACGAAGTCGTACATCGGCAGCAAGCAGAACCACCGCGACACCCTGCGTTCGCTCGGCCTCAAGAAGGTCAACGACGTGGTTGTCAAGGAGGATCGTCCCGAGTTCCGCGGCATGGTGCACACCGTCCGCCACCTCGTGACGGTCGAGGAGGTTGAATAACATGGCGGAGAACAGCCCGCTGAAGGCCCACAACCTCCGTCCCGCCCCCGGTGCCAAGACCGCCAAGACCCGTGTCGGTCGTGGTGAGGCGTCGAAGGGTAAGACGGCCGGTCGTGGTACGAAGGGTACGAAGGCCCGCTACCAGGTTCCGCAGCGCTTCGAGGGCGGGCAGATGCCCCTCCACATGCGTCTGCCGAAGCTGAAGGGCTTCAAGAACCCCTTCCGCACCGAGTTCCAGGTCGTGAACCTGGACAAGCTCGGCGCTCTCTACCCCGAGGGTGGAGAGGTCACGGTGGCCGACCTGGTCGCCAAGGGCGCGGTGCGCAAGAACCAGCTCGTCAAGGTGCTCGGCACCGGCGAGATCACCGTGGCGCTGCAGGTTTCGGTTGACGCCGTCTCCGGCTCCGCCAAGGAGAAGATCACCGCCGCTGGCGGCACCGTCACCGAGCTCGTCTGAGACGACTCGATGGCTTGAACATCCGATCGGGGATGCCTCTCAAAAGGGGCATCCCCGATTGGTCGTTCCTAGGCGGGCATGGTCGCCGGTAAGGTGGCGTGCACTGTCTAGACTCCGTGCGGTATGCCCGCGCGGAATTGATGACCGATACCTAATCGTCGAACCTCAAGACCGTCACCCTTGACGCATAGCGCGGGGGTCGCAGGAGGCACCGTGCTCACCGCGTTCGCCCGGGCGTTCAAGACGCCCGACCTGCGCAAGAAGCTGTTCTTCACGCTCGCCATCATCGTGCTGTACCGCCTCGGGGCCCACATCCCGGTCCCCGGCGTCAGCTACGAGGCCGTCCAGCAGTGTGTGAAGCAGGCCAGCGAGGGCAACAACAGCCTGTTCGGCCTGGTCAACATGTTCAGTGGCGGGGCGCTGCTCCAGATCACCATCTTCGCGCTCGGCATCATGCCGTACATCACGGCGAGCATCATCCTGCAGCTGCTGACCGTCGTGATCCCGCGTCTCGAAGCCCTCAAGAAGGAGGGACAGTCGGGTACCGCCAAGATCACGCAGTACACCCGGTACCTGACCGTCGCCCTCGCCGTGCTGCAGGGCACCGGTCTCGTCGCCACCGCCAAGAGCGGTGCGCTGTTCAGCGGTTGCAGCGTGGCCAACCAGGTCGTGCCCGACCCGTCGATCTTCGTGATCGCCACCATGGTCATCACGATGACCGCGGGCACCTGTGTCGTGATGTGGCTCGGTGAGCTCATCACCGACCGCGGCATCGGCAACGGCATGTCGATCCTGATGTTCATCTCGATCGCCGCCGGCTTCCCGGGCGCCCTGTGGGCCATCAAGGAGAGCGGCAAGCTCGCCAAGGGCTGGATCGAGTTCGGCACCGTCATCCTGATCGGCTTCGTGATGGTGGCCCTCGTGGTCTTCGTCGAGCAGGCCCAGCGCCGCATCCCCGTGCAGTACGCGAAGCGCATGATCGGCCGGCGCTCCTACGGCGGTACGTCCACTTACATCCCGCTGAAGGTGAACCAGGCAGGTGTGATTCCTGTCATCTTCGCGTCGTCGCTGCTCTACATCCCGGCCTTGATCGCTCAGTTCTCCAGCTCCACCGCGGGGTGGAAGACCTGGATCGAAGCCCACTTCGTCAAGGGTGACCACCCCTACTACATCGCTACGTACTTCCTCCTGATCGTGTTCTTCGCCTTCTTCTACGTGGCGATCTCGTTCAACCCCGAGGAAGTCGCGGACAACATGAAGAAGTATGGTGGCTTCATCCCGGGTATCCGGGCTGGTCGACCTACTGCCGAGTACCTGAGCTACGTGCTCAACCGGATCACTTGGCCGGGCTCGCTGTACTTGGGTCTGATCGCTCTTGTGCCGACGATGGCGTTGGCAGGCTTCGGTGGCGCCAATGCCAACTTCCCCTTCGGTGGGACGAGCATCCTCATCATCGTGGGTGTGGGGCTGGAGACCGTGAAGCAGATCGAGAGCCAGCTCCAGCAGCGCAATTACGAAGGGTTCCTCCGCTGATGCGAATCGTCCTCGTCGGACCGCCCGGTGCCGGCAAGGGTACGCAGGCCGCGTTCCTTGCCAGGAACCTGGACATCCCGCACATCTCCACGGGTGACCTGTTCCGCGCCAACATCTCTCAGGGCACGGAGCTGGGTCTGAAGGCCAAGGCCTTCATGGACGCCGGTGACCTGGTGCCCGACGAGGTGACCATCGGGATGGCCAAGGACCGGATGGCTCAGCAGGACGCCGCGAACGGCTTCCTGCTGGACGGGTTCCCCCGCAACGTGGCGCAGGCCGAGGCTCTGGACGTGGTCCTGAAGGCCGAGGACATGCAGCTCGACGCGGTCCTGGACCTGGAGGTCCCCGAGGACGAGGTCGTGAAGCGGATCGCGGGTCGTCGCACCTGCCGCAACGACAGCGCGCACGTCTTCCACGTGCTGTACAACCAGCCGAAGACCGAGGGCGTCTGCGACGTCTGCGGCGGCGAGCTCTACCAGCGTCCGGACGACTCCGAGGAGACCGTCCGCAAGCGGCTGGAGGTCTACCACACCCAGACCGAGCCGATCATCGACTACTACCGGGCGCAGAACCTGGTCGTGACGATCACGGCGCTCGGCAAGGTGGACGAGGTCACCGCGAAGGCGATGGCCGCGCTCAAGAAGTAACCCTGGTTCGTCCGATACGGCCGCGGTGCCCCTCAGGGGCGCCGCGGCCGTATCGTTGTTCTGTTCCCCCGTACTCGATGGAAAGGCCGCGACCACGATGGTGCAGATCAAGACCCCCGAGCAGATCGCGAAGATGCGCGAGGCGGGCCTGGTCGTCGCCGCCATCCACGCGGCGACCCGCGTGGCCGCCGTGCCGGGCGCGACGACCCGCGACCTGGACGAGGTCGCGCGGAAGGTGATCGCCGACCACGGGGCGAAGTCGAACTTCCTCGGGTACGGCGGGTTCCCCGCGACGATCTGCACCTCGGTGAACGAGGTCGTCGTCCACGGCATCCCCGACGAGAAGACCGTCCTCAAGGACGGCGACATCATCTCCATCGACTGCGGCGCGATCGTGGACGGCTGGCACGGCGACGCGGCCTACACGGCGTTCGTGGGCACCGGGCACGCGCCGGAACTGATCGAGCTCTCCCGGGTGACCGAGGAGTCGATGTGGGCCGGCATCGCCGCCATGAAGCTCGGCAACCGTCTGGTGGACGTCTCGCGCGCGATCGAGACGTACATCAAGCGCCAGCCCCGGCCGGCGGTCGGCGACCACAGCCTCGGCCGCTACGGGATCATCGAGGACTACGGCGGCCACGGCATCGGCACCGAGATGCACATGGACCCGCACCTCCTGAACTACGTCTCCCGCAAGCGCGGCAAGGGCCCGAAGCTGGTCCCCGGCTTCTGCCTGGCGATCGAACCGATGGTCTCCCTGGGCACCCCGGCGACGGAGGTCCTGAAGGACGACTGGACCGTCATCACGACGGACGGAACCTGGTCCTCCCACTGGGAGCACTCGGTCGCCCTCACGGAAGAGGGCCCGCTGGTCCTGACGGCGGTCGACGGGGGTAGGGCGAAGCTGGCGGAGCTGGGCGTGGTGGCTGCGCCGGATCCGCTGGCTTAGTGATCTCCTCCCTTGGGCAGACTTCCCGATTCGTCTTTTCCTGAGGCCTGACGTAGACTGATGCGTCGGCTCTCGTGTACCCGTGTGTCCGCATGCGGGGGCGAGAGTCGATCAAGGTAGCCGATTCGAAGGGCGAAGCGTGGCCAAGAAGCAAGGTGCCATCGAAATCGAGGGCACCGTGATCGAGTCCCTCCCGAACGCCATGTTCAAGGTGGAACTCCAGAACGGTCACAAAGTCCTCGCGCACATCTCCGGCAAGATGCGGATGCACTACATCCGAATCCTTCCGGACGACCGGGTCGTCGTGGAGCTCTCTCCGTACGACCTGACGCGTGGCCGGATCGTCTACCGGTACAAGTAGATCTTGCCCGCACCCCGCCTCCGGGCGCGGGTGGTGGCACTGACCCGGAGAACCTCACATCCCATGAAGGTCAAGCCGAGCGTCAAGAAGATCTGCGACAAGTGCAAGGTGATCCGCCGTCACGGTCGGGTCATGGTCATCTGCGACAACCTGCGCCACAAGCAGCGCCAGGGCTGACGCACGCCGACCGACCTGCAATTTCGCAGTTCTTCGCGCGACGCATAGCAACGTACATACGCAGAGCCCGTCGGGCCGTGTTCCACGGTTGACGGCACCTCCGGCGGGGGCCGGGGACCCGGACGTACCATCCTTCGACGTTTCGAAGGGTCGGCGGTCGGGAGCGGTTCTGCAGCAGACCCCCGAGAACACAGGAGCCATTGAATGGCACGCGTTTCCGGTGTTGACATCCCGCGCGAAAAGCGTGTGGTGGTCGCACTCACCTACGTCTTCGGTATCGGACGTACCCGGTCCGAGGAGATCCTCGCCGCGACCGGCGTGAACCCGTCCACCCGTGTCCGCGAGCTTGCCGAGGAAGACCTCGTCAAGATCCGCGAGTACGTGGACGCCAACCTCCAGACCGAGGGTGACCTCCGCCGCGAGATCGCCGCCGACATCCGCCGCAAGGTCGAGATCGGCTGCTACCAGGGTCTGCGCCACCGTCGTGGCCTGCCCGTCCGCGGTCAGCGCACCAGCACGAACGCTCGTACCCGCAAGGGCCCGCGTCGCGCCATCGCCGGCAAGAAGAAGCCGGGCAAGAAGTAGTCCTCAGCGGACGCTTTATCAAGCGGTCTTCGCTGTAGGACCGACCACCTCCCGTAGGAGTTATAGATGCCCCCCAAGGGTCGTCAGGGCGCTGCCAAGAAGGTGCGCCGCAAGGAAAAGAAGAACGTCGCTCACGGCCACGCGCACATCAAGAGCACGTTCAACAACACGATCGTCTCGATCACGGACCCCTCGGGCAACGTGATCTCCTGGGCCTCCGCCGGCCACGTCGGCTTCAAGGGCTCGCGCAAGTCGACCCCGTTCGCCGCGCAGATGGCCGCCGAGTCGGCCGCTCGCCGCGCGCAGGAGCACGGCATGCGCAAGGTCGACGTCTTCGTCAAGGGTCCGGGCTCCGGCCGCGAGACCGCGATCCGCTCCCTCCAGGCCACGGGCCTCGAGGTCGGTTCGATCCAGGACGTCACCCCCACGCCGCACAACGGCTGCCGTCCCCCCAAGCGCCGCCGCGTCTGACGCACGGCTGCTTGATCAGGACTTCGGGCGGTACGGCTCTTCGGACCGTGCCGCCCGTACCCTTGCAGTACGCAGTACGCAGCAATTCCGTCGGGCGTCAAATAGTGGGCGTCCACGACTGAAGGATTGAAGACATGCTTATCGCTCAGCGTCCTTCGCTGACCGAAGAGGTCGTCGACGAGTTCCGCTCCCGGTTCGTCATCGAGCCGCTGGAGCCGGGCTTCGGCTACACCCTCGGCAACTCCCTCCGCCGTACCCTCCTCTCCTCGATCCCGGGTGCCGCTGTCACCAGCATCCGCATCGACGGTGTCCTGCACGAGTTCACCACCGTGCCGGGCGTCAAGGAGGACGTCACCGACCTCATCCTCAACATCAAGCAGCTGGTCGTCTCCTCGGAGCACGACGAGCCGGTCGTGATGTACCTGCGCAAGCAGGGCCCGGGTCTGGTCACCGCCGCCGACATCGCGCCCCCGGCCGGTGTCGAGGTGCACAACCCCGACCTCGTCCTCGCCACGCTCAACGGCAAGGGCAAGCTGGAGATGGAGCTGACCGTCGAGCGCGGTCGCGGCTACGTCTCCGCCGTGCAGAACAAGCAGGCGGGCCAGGAGATCGGCCGTATCCCGGTCGACTCCATCTACTCGCCGGTGCTCAAGGTCACGTACAAGGTCGAGGCGACCCGTGTCGAGCAGCGCACCGACTTCGACAAGCTGATCGTCGACGTCGAGACCAAGCAGGCCATGCGCCCGCGTGACGCCATGGCGTCCGCCGGTAAGACCCTGGTCGAGCTGTTCGGTCTGGCGCGCGAGCTCAACATCGACGCCGAGGGCATCGACATGGGCCCGTCCCCCACGGACGCCGCCCTCGCCGCCGATCTCGCGCTGCCGATCGAGGAGCTCGAGCTCACCGTTCGTTCGTACAACTGCCTCAAGCGTGAGGGCATCCACTCCGTGGGTGAGCTCGTGGCGCGCTCCGAGGCCGACCTGCTCGACATCCGCAACTTCGGTGCGAAGTCGATCGACGAGGTCAAGGCGAAGCTGGCCGGCATGGGCCTGGCCCTGAAGGACAGCCCGCCCGGATTCGACCCGACCGCCGCGGCGGACGCCTTCGGCGCCGACGACGACGTGGATGCGGGCTTCGTCGAGACCGAGCAGTACTAGTAGATCGTCTGCGGGCCGGTTTCGGCTGGTCGCGCCCACGCGGCGCCAGCCGCAGATCGACACTTCCCGCGCCCCTTAGCAGGGGCGCGGGTCTCCGACGGGTAGCCGCCCGCTCGGACACTGACATCGGTACCTCATACGGCCGGTGCAGATCACAAGGAGAAACACCATGCCGCGTCCCGCGAAGGGTGCCCGCCTCGGCGGTTCCGCCGCGCACGAGAAGCTGCTCCTCGCCAACCTGGCGAAGTCGCTCTTCGAGCACGGCCGCATCACCACGACCGAGGCCAAGGCCCGTCGCCTGCGTCCGGTCGCCGAGCGCCTGATCACCAAGGCGAAGAAGGGCGACATCCACAACCGTCGCCTGGTGCTGCAGTCGATCACCGACAAGGGGATCGTCCACACCCTCTTCACCGAGATCGCCCCGCGTTACTCGGAGCGCCCCGGTGGCTACACCCGTATCACCAAGATCGGCAACCGTCGTGGCGACAACGCCCCGATGGCCGTGATCGAGCTGGTCGAGGGCGAGATCGCCAAGAAGGCGACCGTCGCCGAGGCCGAGGCCGCCACCGTGCGCGCCGTCAAGGAGGCCGACGCGGCCGCCGAGACTCCGGCTGAGGAGTCGAAGGACGCGTAAGCGTTCTTGACGACTGTTCTCGTGTGCGGGCCCGTACCCCCTGGGGTGCGGGCCCGCTCCCGTGTGTTTGAGAGGATTTCCGCGTGAGCGATGACGTGCAGGACGGGTTCGTACGGGTACGCCTCGACCTTTCGTACGACGGCAAGGACTTCTCCGGCTGGGCCAAGCAGAAGCAGGGGCAGCGGACCGTCCAGGGGGACATCGAGGACGCCCTGCGGACCGTGACCCGGTCCAAGGAGACGTACGAGCTGACCGTGGCCGGCCGGACCGACTCCGGGGTCCACGCGCGCGGCCAGGTCGCGCATGTCGACCTGCCCCTCGAGCTGTGGGCCGAGCACCGCGACAAGCTGCTCAGGCGGCTCGCCGGGCGCCTCTCGCACGATGTACGGGTGTGGAGGGTGGAAGAGGCCCCCGCGGGCTTCAACGCCCGGTTCTCCGCGATCTGGCGCCGCTACGCCTACCGCGTCACCGACAACCCCGGCGGGGTCGACCCGCTCCAGCGCGGGCACGTCCTGTGGCACGACTGGGCCCTCGACATGGACGCCATGAACGAGGCCGCCGCCGCGCTCGTCGGCGAGCACGACTTCGCCGCGTACTGCAAGCGGCGCGAGGGCGCGACCACCATCCGCACCCTCCAGGAGCTGCGCTGGGAGCAGCGCCCCGACGGGGTGATGGAAGCCACCGTGAAGGCCGACGCCTTCTGCCACAACATGGTCCGCTCGCTCGTCGGCGCCCTGCTGTTCGTCGGTGACGGGCACCGGCCGGTGGACTGGCCCGGCAAGGTGCTCGCGGCCGGTGTGCGGGACTCGGCCGTGCATGTCGTACGGCCGCACGGCCTCACCCTCGAAGAGGTCGGCTACCCGGCCGACGAGCTCCTGGCCGCCCGCAACCTGGAGGCCAGGAACAAGCGGTCACTCCCCGGGAGCGTTGGCTGCTGCTGAGGCCTGGGCCTTGCCGCGGGCGTAGATCTGGTTGAAGGCGAAGGTGCCGAGGTCGTCGCTGGCCTGGAAGACCGGCTTGTGGGCCTTGGTGACCTTCTTGCCGTCGGTGAAGCCGGCCTGGGTGAAGTACGCGTAGCGGCCGACCGAGTTCGAGCGGCGCAGGCAGACCGTGGCGCGGCAGAACTCCTTGACGCCCGCGCCGGCCAGCGGGGCGATACCGCCGGTGGCCTGGCTCTTCGCCTTGAGGGCGGCGGCCTCGGACGGGAAGACGGCGACGCCGACGGTGATCGCGACGCCGTCCTTCACGTAGGTGGCGCGCAGCACCCGCTGGCAGCCGTTCCTCTTGAGGACGGTGCCGAGGCCGTTCTGGGTGACGGCCGCGCAGTTCGTCGTCGCCGAGGTCGCGCCCTTCGTGTACGGGCGCTTGTCCATGGTCAGCTTCCTGCCCGGGAAGAGGCCCTCGGCGGAGAGCGGGGCCCGGTCCTTCTTCGGGTCCGTGATGTAGTCCTTCGGGTTCGGCGGGGGCGGCGGCGCCACCGAGGAGAAGGTCGGGTCGGGGGTCGGCGAGAGGGTGGGGGAGACCGTGCCGGTGGGCACCCCGCTGTTCTTGGCCTCGTCGTTCTTCTTGCCGGTGGCCACCACGGCGGTCGCCACGATCGCGCCGACGGCCAGTGCGGCCACGGCTCCGCCGCCGATCACCAGCCAGCGCTTGCGCCGGTTACGGGAGGCCGAGGCGTCGGCCAGGGCGCCCCAGTCCGGGGTGGCCCCGCCGCCCTGGGCGCCCGGGAACGGGTCGGCCTGCCCGGGGCCGTACCCGTGCTGTCCCTGGGGCTGCTGGCCGTACCCGTGCTGTCCCTGGGGCTGCTGTCCGTACCCCTGCTGTCCCTGCGGCTGCTGGCCGTACCCCTGCTGACCCTGCTGCTGCGGCTCGTGCGGCCACTGCGGTCCCCCAAAGCTCATGCCGCGCATCCTAAACCGGTTGGGCCCAGCCGACGCGGGCGGCGACAATGCACCCCATGGGACATGTCGAGGCCGCGCATCTGGAGTACTACCTTCCCGACGGGAGGGTCCTGCTCGGGGACGCCTCCTTCCGGGTCGGGGAAGGGGCCGTCGTCGCCCTCGTCGGGGCCAACGGCGCCGGGAAGACCACACTGCTCCGGCTGATCTCCGGAGAGCTCCAGCCGCACGGCGGCTCGGTCACCGTCAGCGGCGGGCTCGGTGTGATGCCGCAGTTCGTCGGCTCCGTACGGGACGGGTCCACCGTCCGTGACCTGCTCGTCTCGGTGGCCCAGCCCCGGATCCGGGAGGCCGCGAAGGCCGTCGACGAGGCCGAGCACCTGATCATGACCGTCGACGACGAGGCCGCGCAGATGAAGTACGCGCAGGCCCTCAGCGACTGGGCCGAGGTGCAGGGGTACGAGGCCGAGACCGTCTGGGACATGTGCACCATGGCCGCGCTCGGCGTGCCGTACGAGAAGGCGCAGTTCCGTGAGGTCCGGACGCTCTCCGGCGGTGAGCAGAAGCGGCTCGTCCTGGAGTCGCTGCTGCGCGGCACCGACGAGGTGCTGCTGCTCGACGAGCCGGACAACTACCTCGACGTCCCCGGGAAGCGGTGGCTGGAGGAGCGGCTGCGGGAGACCCGTAAGACCGTGTTGTTCATCTCCCACGACCGGGAGCTGCTGTCCCGGGGCGCGCAGAAGATCGTCGCCGTCGAGCCCGGTCCCGCCGGTTCGGACGTGTGGGTGCACGGTGGCGGCTTCGACACCTTCCACGAGGCGCGGCGCGAGCGGTTCGCGCGCTTCGAGGAGCTGAAGCGGCGCTGGGAGGAGAAGCACGCCCAGCTGAAGAAGCTCGTCGTCAACCTGCGGCAGGCGGCGTCGGTCAGCCACGACATGGCCTCGCGGTACGCGGCGGCGCAGACCCGGCTGCGGAAGTTCGAGGAGGCGGGGCCGCCGCCGGAGCCGCCGCGCGAGCAGGACATCCGGATGCGGCTGCGGGGCGGCCGGACCGGTGTACGTGCCGTGACCTGCGAGAACCTTGAGCTGACCGGCCTTATGAAGCCGTTCTCGCTCGAGATCTTCTACGGGGAGCGGGTCGCCGTCCTCGGCTCGAACGGGTCCGGCAAGTCACACTTCCTGCGGCTGCTCGCGGGGGACCCTTCGGTCGCGCACACCGGCGAGTGGAAGCTGGGCGCCCGGGTGGTGCCGGGGCACTTCGCGCAGACCCACGCGCACCCGGAGCTGACCGGGCGGCCGCTCGTCGACATCCTGTGGTCGGAGCACGCCAAGGACCGGGGCGCGGCGATGTCCATGCTGCGCCGGTACGAGCTGGAGCGGCAGGGCGACCAGCCCTTCGACAAGCTCTCCGGCGGGCAGCAGGCCCGCTTCCAGATCCTGCTCCTGGAGCTGGCCGGCACGACGGCTCTGCTGCTCGACGAGCCGACGGACAACCTGGACCTGGAGTCGGCGGAGGCCCTTCAGGACGGGCTTGAGGCGTACGACGGGACCGTGATGGCTGTCACCCACGACCGGTGGTTCGCGAAGTCGTTCGACCGGTATCTGGTCTTCGGGTCGGACGGAGTCGTACGGGAGACGAGCGAGCCGGTGTGGGACGAGCGGCGGGTGGATCGGGCGCGGTGACCTGGCACGGTGACCGGGAGCGGTGACCGGGCACGGTCGGGTCGGCGCGTTTTGACCCGTCCGGGGTGGCGCGGGTACTGTGGCGGTTTGTTACGCGTATTGGCTTCGGCGTTCTCACGCGAAGAGCCGTTACGCAGGTTCCCTGGAGCAGTTACCAGTGGCTCGCATACGGGCGGTGTCCCGGCAGTGCAGGCCCCAGCTGCATGATCGCTTCAGGTGTGTCTGGACTCCATCCACTGAAGAAGCGAAGGCTACGAAGTGCGTACGTACAGCCCCAAGCCCGGCGATGTCACTCGCCAGTGGCACATCATCGACGCGCAGGACATCGTCCTGGGCCGTCTGGCGACCACGGCTGCGAACCTCCTCCGAGGCAAGCACAAGCCCGTGTACGCCCCCCACATGGACATGGGCGACTTCGTCATCATCATCAATGCTGACAAGGTCCACCTGTCCGGCAACAAGAAGACCCAGAAGCTGGCTTACCGCCACTCCGGCTTCCCGGGTGGTCTGCGCTCCGTCCGTTACGACGAGCTGCTTTCCAAGAACCCCGAGAAGGCCGTCGAGAAGGCCATCAAGGGCATGATCCCCAAGAACACCCTGGGCCGTCAGATGCTCTCGAAGCTGAAGGTCTACGCGGGCGAGAACCACCCGCACGCTGCGCAGCAGCCGGTCCCGTTCGAGATCACCCAGGTCGCGCAGTAGTTCCGGCCACACCCCCTAAGAACGAAAGAAATCTGAGGAGCATCGTGGCCGAGACCACCCCCGAGACCCCCGTCGACGAGTTCGAGGGCGTCGAGGAGTACACCACTGAGACCGAGCTCGTCGAGGGTGAGTACACCTCCGAGTCGCTCGCGTCCCGCTTCGGCGACCCGCAGCCGGCCGCCGGCCTGGGCCGTCGCAAGAACGCCATCGCCCGCGTCCGGATCGTTCCGGGCACCGGCAAGTGGAAGATCAACGGTCGCACCCTTGAGGACTACTTCCCCAACAAGGTGCACCAGCAGGAAGTCAACGAGCCCTTCAAGGTGCTCGAGCTCGACAACCGCTACGACGTCATCGCCCGCATCGCGGGTGGCGGTGTCTCCGGTCAGGCCGGCGCCCTGCGCCTCGGCGTGGCCCGTGCGCTGAACGAGGCGGACGTCGAGAACAACCGCCCGGCGCTGAAGAAGGCCGGCTTCCTCTCCCGCGACGACCGTGCGGTCGAGCGCAAGAAGGCCGGTCTCAAGAAGGCCCGTAAGGCCCCGCAGTACAGCAAGCGTTAATCGCCTGCTCGGTCTGCTTTCGTACGCCCCGGCGGCACTGCCCGTGCCGTCGGGGCGTACGTTTTTTCATAACCTTTTGCACCTTTCTTCTTTCTTCGGTTCTTTCATCGGCTTGGGCACGTATTTCGGAGGACAGCTGTGGGACGACTCTTCGGCACGGACGGCGTACGCGGTGTCGCCAACGCGGACCTGACAGCGGAGCTGGCGCTCGGCCTGTCGGTCGCGGCGGCGCACGTGCTCGGCGAGGCGGGCACCTTCGAGGGCCATCGGCCGGTCGCCGTGGTCGGGCGTGACCCCCGCGCGTCCGGAGAGTTCCTCGAAGCCGCCGTCGTGGCGGGGCTCGCCAGCGCCGGCGTCGACGTGCTGCGCGTCGGCGTCCTGCCCACCCCGGCCGTGGCCCACCTCACCGGCGTCCTCGGCGCCGACCTCGGTGTGATGCTCTCCGCCAGCCACAACGCCATGCCCGACAACGGCATCAAGTTCTTCGCGCGCGGCGGCCACAAGCTCGCCGACGAGCTCGAGGACCAGATCGAGGCCGTGTACGAGGAGCACCGCACCGGCGCCCCCTGGGAGCGCCCGACCGGTGCCGGCGTCGGCCGGGTCCGTGACTACGAGGAGGGCTTCGACAGGTACGTCGCCCACCTCATCGCCGTCCTCCCGAACCGCCTCGACGGTCTGAAGGTCGTCCTCGACGAGGCCCACGGCGCCGCCGCCCGCGTCTCGCCCGAGGCCTTCTCCCGGGCCGGTGCCGAGGTCGTCACCATCGGTGCAGAGCCGGACGGCCTCAACATCAACGACGGCTGCGGCTCCACCCACCTGGAGCTACTCAAGGCCGCCGTCCTCCAGCACGGCGCCGACCTGGGCATCGCGCACGACGGCGACGCCGACCGCTGCCTGGCCGTGGACGCGGCGGGCAACGAGGTCGACGGCGACCAGATCCTCGCCGTCCTCGCCCTCGCCATGCGCGAGGCCGGGACGCTGCGCGGCGACACCGTCGTCGCGACCGTCATGTCCAACCTGGGCTTCAAGCTCGCCATGGAGCGCGAGGGCCTGAACCTCGTCCAGACCGGGGTCGGCGACCGTTACGTCCTGGAGTCCATGAAGGAGCACGGTTACGCGCTCGGCGGCGAGCAGTCGGGCCACGTCATCGTCCTCGACCACGCCACCACCGGCGACGGCACCCTCACCGGCCTCATGCTGGCCGCCCGGATCGCCGCCACCGGCAAGTCGCTCGCGGACCTCGCCGGGGTGATGGAGCGGCTGCCGCAGATCCTCATCAACGTGAAGGACGTCGACAAGTCGCGCGTCACGACCTCCGGCGACCTCGCCGCCGCCGTCGTCGAGGCCGAGCGCGAGCTCGGCTCCACCGGCCGCGTCCTGCTCCGCTCCTCCGGCACCGAGCCGCTGGTCCGCGTCATGGTCGAGGCCGCGGACATCGAGCAGGCACGCGCGGTCGCGCAGCGCCTCGCGGACGTCGTGAAGTCGGCGCTGGGCTAGGCTTTCTGAGGCATCGTCATGCAGAGAGGGCCCTCACCGTGCCGGTGGGGGCCCTCGCGTGTTCCATCCGTCCTCAGCCCTTCGGCGTACGTGCGGAGGGCCGGCGCCATTGGCCGCGCTGGGTGCGCCACAGCAGCTTCTGCCCGTACAGCGTCACGATCCCGGCCAGCATGATCCCGAAGAGGTTGAGCAGCAGCTGCTCGACCGACCCCCACATCTGGCCCACCTCGCCGTAGCTGAGTGCCACGGCCGCGTTCGCGCCCGCCGGGACCGTGGTCACCGAGATCGCCACGCCCACGAGCGCCCCCGACTTGGCGGAGGTCAGCGAGAGCGTGCCGGCCGCGCCCGCGAGCAGCGCCACGACGAACGAGAACGGGTCCGGCTGCCAGATGAAACTGGTGTTGGGGCGGTCCCCGTCCAGCCGCTCCCTGGTGAACAGGTCGAGCGCGTCCATCCCCAGACTGAAGAGCGTCGTCGCCGCGATCGCCGCCGCGAAGCCGACGAGCAGCGCGATCAGCGACCGCGCCGCCAGCTTCGGAGCGCGCCGCACCACCGCCGTACACACGCCGGCGAGCGGGCCGAACTCCGGGCCGACCGCCATCGCGCCCACGATCAGGACCG
This sequence comes from Streptomyces sp. NPDC093795, assembly GCF_044764665.1. NCBI lineage: Bacteria > Bacillati > Actinomycetota > Actinomycetes > Kitasatosporales > Streptomycetaceae > Streptomyces > Streptomyces sp. NPDC093795. Next base: position 515,020 of record NZ_JBIWIO010000001.1, on the reverse strand, counting down.
CGTTGTCCAGGACGACACCGCAGGCCGCGATCATCGTCGCCAGGATCATGAACGCGCAGTACGTGATCGAGAGCGACGACTCCTCGTGGGTCGCCCCCGTCAGCTGCTCCCAGATCACCGCGTCCGCGGGCTCACCCGGGGCCTCCTTCTCGGCGGCGTCCGCACGCGTGGAAAGGGAGAGGTCGATGTTCCCGACGGCGATCGAACCGTCCTGATCGATCCTCAGCTCGCGCAGTCTGCTGAGCAGTTCGTCGCCCGCCTCGCGGGCCACGTCGCACATCACGACGTCTCCCGCCGGGTCCCGGGCGGCGCCGGGGAGCACCACCAGATGCGTGGTGCCGACCGTCGACTCGATCAGCTTGACCGCGTCCAGGGAGCGGCCGGAGGGGACGATCATGCGGAGATGCAGCATGCGACAGAGCTTACGGACGGCCCGGGCCCAGGGAAGGGTCAGAGCTTGCGGACGGCGGGCTCAGGGCGGGGTCAGAGCTTGCGGAGGCTCAGCCGCTGCACCTTGTGGTCGGGGCCCTTGCGGACCACCAGGGTCGCCCGGCCGCGTGTCGGGGCCACGTTCTCCAGGAGGTTCACCTTGTTGATCGTCCGCCACATGGTGCGGGCGTAGTCAAGGGCCTCGTCCTCGGAGACCTGCGTGTACCGCTGGAAGTACGAGGAGGGGTTCTGGAACGCGGTGTCGCGGAGCTTGCGGAAGCGGTTGAGGTACCAGCGTTCGATGTCCTCGGCGCGCGCGTCCACGTACACGGAGAAGTCGAAGTAGTCGGCGAGACCGACACGGGTCCGCCCGTCCTTGCCGGGCAGCGCAGGCTGGAGGACGTTCAGGCCCTCCACGATCAGGATGTCCGGGCGGCGGACGACGAGCCGCTCGCCGGGGACGCGGTCGTAGATCAGGTGCGAGTAGACCGGGGCCGTGACCTCCTCCTTGCCCGCCTTGATGTCGGCGACGAACCGGGTCAGGGCCCGGCGGTCGTACGACTCGGGAAAACCCTTGCGGGCCATGAGCCCGCGTTCCTTCAGCTCCTCCATCGGGTAGAGGAAGGCGTCCGTCGTCACCAGCTCCACGCGCGGGTGCTCCGGCCAGCGGGCGAGCAGGGCCTGGAGGAGACGGGAGACCGTCGACTTGCCGACGGCCACCGAACCGGCGACCCCTATGACGAAGGGGGTGCCGCGCTGCTCGGCGCTCTCGCCGAGGAAGGTGTTGAGGGCGCCGCGCAGGCCGCTGGTGGCCTGCACGTACAGGTTGAGCAGCCGGGACAGCGGCAGGTAGACGTCCCGTACCTCGTCGAGGTCGATGACGTCCCCGAGCCCGCGGAGCCGCTCGAGCTCGTCGGCGGTGAGCGGCAGCGGCGTCTTGTCGCGGAGGTCGCTCCACTCGGCCCGGGTGAAGTCGACGTAGGGGGTCGCTTCGGAGGGGCGTCGGGGCGAGGAGCCGTTGCCGTTGCCGGAGGAGCCCTTGCCGGAGGAGCCGTGGCCGGCGGCGTCGTTCCCGTGGGGGCCGTTGCCGTGGGGGTCGTTCTCGGCCGGGCTTCGTGGCGGCGAAGTGATCACCCCGCCATTGTCGGGGGTCCGGGGCGTCCGTGGGTCGTGGGCTCGGTCACGTGGCATAAAGCGTTGTCCGCCCCCTGCCCCTGGGGTGATCATGTCGTTTGCCGCGTGGGTCCGGTCTGCACGCGGGGGGAGCCGCCGCTCGGCGGCACGGAGAGAAGCAGAGAGCACCCACACATGCGCACGTCCGTCCGAACCGCCGCCGTCGCCGCCACCGCCGTCTCCCTCGCGCTGCTCGTCACCGCCTGCGGGGGCGGGAAGGAGAGCGCCGACCAGGGCAAGGGCAAGGAGAGCGCGGCGCCCAGCGCCTCCGCCACGACGAGCAGCGCGCCCCCGGCCAAGGCGCTGTCCGTCGCCGAGCTGGAGAAGCTGATCGTCGAGCAGGCGGATCTTCCGGGCTACCAGGTGAAGAAGGCGCCGGCCGCGGAGATCGTCCCGTCCTCCGCGGTCGCGGCGGACAAGCCGTCCTGCAAGCCGTTCGCGGACGCCATGTCGTACATCGCCACCGGAAACCCGGCCGCGTCCGCGCACCGCAGGGCCATCGAGGTGCCGAAGTCCGACGGGGCGACGGCGTCCTCCGAGGACATCCTGGGGGCGCTGGGCGCACCGGCGACGGGCGTGACCCTCGGCTCGTACGACGGGCAGGGCGCCCAGGACGCGTTCGCCTCGCTGAAGAAGGCCGGGACCGAGTGCGCGGGCGGCTTCACGCTCATCGGCGGTGGCGAGAAGACGAAGATCATGAAGGTCGAGCCGGAGACGGTGTCCGCCGGTGACGAGGCGCTCGCCTGGACGGTGACCACCGACGTGGCCGGGCTGCCGTTCGTCACCAAGCTGGTCACCTTCCGCGAGGGCGGCACGCTGGCCTCGTTCTCCACCCTCAGCTTCGGCGGTCCGGTCACGTCGCTGCCGACGGCGATCATCACGGCGCAGGACAAGAAGCTCGGCTGACGCGCGCCGGCCGACGCGCGCCCGCCGACCGCCCGCCGACGCGCGCCCGCCGAACTCCGCCGACTCCGGGCCTCCGGGCGCCATCCGCCCTAGGCTTCCGTCATGTGTGGAATCGTGGGATACGTCGGCGGGCAGTCGGCGCTTGATGTGGTGGTCGCGGGTCTCAAGAGGCTCGAATACCGGGGCTACGACTCGGCCGGGGTCGCGGTGCTCTCCGACGGAGGGCTCGCCGCGGCGAAGAAGGCGGGCAAGCTCGTCAATCTGGAGAAGGAGCTCGTGGAGCGGCCGCTGGCCGGCGGGTCCGTGGGCATCGGACACACCCGCTGGGCCACCCACGGCGGGCCGACCGACGCCAACGCGCACCCGCACCTGGACAACGCGGGGCGCGTCGCCGTCGTCCACAACGGCATCATCGAGAACTTCGCCGCCCTCCGCGAGGAGCTCGCGGAGCGCGGCCACGACCTGCTCTCCGAGACGGACACCGAGGTCGTCACCCACCTCCTCGCCGAGGAGTTCTCCTCCGTCGGCGACCTCGCGGAGGCCATGAGGCTCGTCTGCCGGCGGCTCGACGGGGCGTTCACCCTGGTCGCCGTGCACGCCGACCAGCCGGACGTCGTCGTCGGCGCCCGCCGGAACTCGCCGCTCGTCGTCGGCGTCGGCGAGGGCGAGAACTTCCTCGCCTCCGACGTGTCCGCCTTCATCGCCCACACCCGCGCGGCCATCGAACTCGGCCAGGACCAGGTCGTCGAACTGAGCAGGGACGGCGTCACCGTCACCGACTTCGACGGTACGCCCGCCGACGTGCGGTCCTACCACGTGGACTGGGACGCCTCCGCCGCCGAGAAGGGCGGCTACGACCACTTCATGCTCAAGGAGATCGCCGAGCAGCCCAAGGCCGTCGCCGACACCCTCCTCGGCCGGATCGACGGCTCGGGACGGCTCACCCTCGACGAGGTGCGCATCCCCGACCGTGTGCTCCGCGAGGCCGACAAGGTCGTCGTCATCGCCTGCGGCACCGCCTTCCACGCCGGGCTCATCGCCAAGTACGCCATCGAGCACTGGACCAGGATCCCCTGCGAGGTCGAACTCGCCAGCGAGTTCCGCTACCGGGACCCCATCCTCGACCAGCGGACCCTCGTCATCGCGATCTCCCAGTCCGGCGAGACCATGGACACCCTGATGGCGCTCCGGCACGCCCGTGAGCAGGGCGCGAAGGTCCTCGCCGTCTGCAACACCAACGGCTCGACCATCCCCCGCGAGTCGGACGCCGTGCTCTACACGCACGCCGGGCCCGAGGTCGCCGTCGCGTCCACCAAGGCCTTCCTCACCCAGCTCGTCGCCTGCTACCTCCTCGCGCTGTACCTGGGGCAGGTGCGCGGCACCAAGTGGGGCGACGAGATCCACGCCGTCGTCCGGGAACTCGCCCGGATCGGCGACGAGGTCGAGCGGGTCCTCGCGACGATGGAGCCGGTACGCGCCCTCGCCCGCTCCCTCGCCGACAAGGACACCGTCCTCTTCCTCGGCCGGCACGTGGGCTACCCCGTCGCCCTCGAAGGCGCCCTGAAGCTGAAGGAACTCGCGTACATGCACGCCGAGGGCTTCGCCGCCGGAGAGCTCAAGCACGGGCCGATCGCGCTCATCGAGGAGGACCTGCCCGTGGTCGTCGTGGTGCCCTCGCCCAAGGGCCGATCCGTCCTCCACGACAAGATCGTCTCCAATATCCAGGAGATCCGGGCCCGCGGGGCACGGACCATCGTCATCGCGGAGGAGGGCGACGACGCCGTCGTCCCGTACGCCGACCACCTCATCCGGATCCCCGCCACGCCTACGCTGCTCCAGCCGCTGGTCTCCACGGTGCCGCTCCAGGTCTTCGCCTGCGAGCTCGCCACCGCGCGGGGCAACGAGGTCGACCAGCCGCGCAACCTGGCCAAATCCGTGACCGTGGAGTGAGTGGGAAATGATCATTGGGGTGGGGATCGACGTGGCGGAGATCGACCGTTTCGCCGCGTCGATCGAACGGACACCGGGGCTGCTCCAGCGCCTCTTCGTCGAACGGGAGCTGCTGCTCCCCAGCGGCGAGCGGCGCGGGCCCGCCTCGCTCGCGGTGCGGTTCGCCGCGAAGGAGGCGCTGGCGAAGGCGCTCGGCGCGCCGGGCGGGCTGCACTGGACGGACGCCGAGGTGTACGTCGAGGGCACCGGGCAGCCGCGGCTGCGGGTGCGCGGGACGGTGGCGGCGCGGGCGGCGGAGCTGGGCGTGAAGAACTGGCACGTCTCGCTCAGCCATGACGCGGGGGTGGCGTCGGCGGTGGTGATCGCGGAGGCGTGACGGCGGTCGCGGAGGCCTGACGGCGGTCGCGGAGGCCTGACGGCGGTCGCGGGCCGGGGAGGGCGGTGCGCGCGGTGAAGGGACGTCAACCCGCGTCTCCGGGCGGTCGCCTGGCGACTGCGGCAGACTGCTGACCATGCGTACCGCTCACCGCGTGGAGACCGTACGGGCCGCCGAGGCCGCCCTCATGGCCCGGCTGCCCGAGGGCGCCCTCATGGGGCGGGCCGCCGCCGGGCTCGCCGCCGCCTGCTGCTCGCTCCTCGGGAAGGGACGGGTGTACGGGTCCCGGGTCGTCCTTCTCGTCGGCGGCGGCGACAACGGCGGCGACGCCCTGTACGCCGGCGCCCGGCTCGCCCGGCGCGGCGCAGGCGTCACCGCCGTCCTGCTCGGCGCCCGCGCCCACGAGGGCGGGCTCGCGGCCCTCCGGGCGGCGGGGGGCCGGGTCGCCGACGACCCGTTCGAACCGCTCGCCGTCGCCGACCTCGTCCTCGACGGCATCACCGGCATCGGCGGGCGGGGCGGGCTCCGGCCCGACGCCGTGCCCGTCGCCCGGGCCGCGCGCGGCTCCGACGCCGTCGTCGTCGCCGTCGACCTGCCGAGCGGCGTCGACGCGGACACGGGCGAGGTGCCGGGGGAGGCGCTGCGGGCGGACGTGACCCTCACCTTCGGCACGTACAAGCCGGGGCTGCTCGTCGACCCCGGACGGGAGTACGCGGGCGCGTTGCGGCTCGTCGACATCGGACTCGCCGACGAACTGCCGGGCGTGCCGGACATGGAGGCGCTCCAGCACCAGGACGTGGCGCGGCTGCTGCCCGTACCCGGCGCCGGGAGCGACAAGTACCGGCGCGGAGTCCTCGGAGTCGTCGCCGGGTCCGCCCGCTACCCGGGAGCGGCCGTCCTCACCGTCACGGGGGCGCTGCGGGGCGGGGCGGGGGCCGTGCGGTACGTCGGGCCCGCCGCCGACGCGGTGATCGCCCGGCACCCCGAGACCCTCGTCCACGCGGGGCCGCCGTCCGCGGCGGGGCGGGTGCAGGCCTGGGTGGCCGGGCCCGGGCTCGGCGACGAGCCGGGCGTGGGGGAGGTCCTCGCCTCGGACGTCCCGGTCCTCGTGGACGCGGACGGACTCCGGGGCCTGGACCCCGCTCTGGTACGGGCCCGCAGCGCCCCGACCCTCCTCACCCCGCACGCGGGAGAGGCGGCGGCGCTGCTCGGTGTGGCCCGCGAGGAGGTGGAGGCGGGGCGGCTCGCGGCGGTACGGGAACTGGCGGGGCGGTTCGGGGCGACGGTGCTGCTCAAGGGGTCGACGACGCTGGTGTACGGGCCGGACGGCGGGCCCGTACGGGTGAACCCCACCGGGACCGGCTGGCTGGCGACGGCCGGCAGCGGCGACGTCCTCTCGGGCCTGGCGGGCTCCCTCCTGGCAGCCGGCCTGCCCCCACTGGACGCGGCCTCGTGCGCCGCCTACCTCCACGGCCTCGCGGCGCGGCGGGCGTCGGGGGGACGGGGGCCGGTGACGGCGTCGGAGGTGGCGGGGGCGGTGGGCGAGGCATGGCGTGACGTGAACGCGGGCTTGTAGACCCGGGACCTTCGGAGGCGCCCCCACGCCCTGCGGGACGATTGCCCACACGGGGGGTGGGTGGCGCAGGCGGCTCGCCGCGCGCGCCGGCAGTCGGGACTGCGTCGATCTCGGGCTCCCGCCACCGAGAAACTCTGGGACGTTCCGCGCAAGGGTGACCGGGAAAGCGGTCCGGGAGCTGACACCTGAGAGACTGGGCGCGATGACTGAGACACCGCCGCCCCGCAGAGCCCGCGCCGAGATCGACCTCGGTGCGCTGCGTGCGAACGTCCGCACGCTGCGCGCCCGCGTCGCCCCCTACGTCCGGATCATGGCCGTGGTCAAGGCCGACGCGTACGGACACGGCGCCGTCCGGTGCGCCCGCGCCGCCCTGGACGCGGGCGCGGACTGGCTCGGGACCGCCACCCCGCACGAGGCGCTCGCGCTGCGGGCCGCCGGGATCACCGACGTCCCCGTCATGTGCTGGCTCTGGACGCCGGGCGACCCCTGGGACCAGGGCATCGAGGCCGGTCTCGACATGTCCGTGAGCGGGATGTGGGCCCTGGAGGAGGTGCTGGAGGCGGCGCGCCGCACCGGCGGCACCGCCCGTATCCAGCTCAAGGCCGACACCGGCCTCGGCCGCAACGGCTGCCAGCCCGCCGACTGGCCCGAGCTGGTGGAGGCGGCCCTGAAGGGGGAGGCCGACGGCCTCGTCAAGGTCACCGGCCTCTGGTCGCACTTCGCGTGCGCCGACGAGCCGCACCACCCCTCCATCGCCGTGCAGCTCGACGTCTTCCGCTCGATGCTCGACCACGCCGAGAAGGCCGGCGTCGAGCCCGAGGTCCGGCACATCGCCAACTCGCCCGCCACCCTCACCCTCCCCGAGGCCCACTTCGACCTGGTCCGGCCCGGCATCGCGATGTACGGCATCTCACCCAGCCCGGAACTCGGCACCTCCGCCGACCTCGGCCTGAAGCCGGTGATGTCCCTGAAGGGCGGCATCGCGCTCGTCAAGCGGGTCCCGGCCGGGCACGGGGTGAGTTACGGACACCATTACGTCACCGAGCGCGAGACCACCCTCGGCCTCGTGCCGCTCGGTTACGCCGACGGCGTCCCCCGGCACGCCTCGGGCCGCGGCCCCGTCCTCGTCGACGGCGCGGTCCGTACGGTCGCCGGGCGGGTCGCGATGGACCAGTTCGTCGTCGATCTCGGCGGGGACGAGCCCGGGGCGGGCACCGAGGCCGTGCTCTTCGGTTCCGGAGAGAGGGGCGAGCCGACCGCCGAGGACTGGGCGGTGGCCGCCGACACCATCGCGTACGAGATCGTCACCCGGATCGGCGCGCGCGTCCCGCGCGTGTACCTGGGCGAGTAGCGAGCAAGGGGGAGGGTCGACGTGGGCGAGGTGACCGGTATCGGTGGCACCACCGTCACCAGCAGCTGGCGGCGCGCCGGGTTCGCCGGGGCCGCGATAGGCGTCCTGGCCGCCGGCGCGGCCGCCGGGGTCGCCGTCGAGCGGCTCACCGTCGGCCGTTCCGTACGCCAGAAGGCGCGGCTCGCCCTCGACGCCACCGGCCCCTACGGCGGCCTGCGCGGCACCCCGGGCCGGGCCCTCGCCGACGACGCGACCGTCCTGTACTACGAGGTGGACGAGGTCGAGGCGGACACCCCGCCCGCCCGCCGCCGCAGGCTCTTCGGGCGCAAGGAACCCGCCCCCGTCACCGTCGTCTTCAGCCACGGCTACTGCCTCAACCAGGACTCCTGGCACTTCCAGCGGGCGGCGCTCCGCGGTCTCGTCCGTACCGTCTACTGGGACCAGCGCAGCCACGGCCGCTCCGGCCAGGGCCTCTCCCAGGCCGGTCCCGCCGCGGTGCCGGTGGCCATAGACCAGCTGGGCCGCGACCTCAAGGCCGTCCTCGACGTCGCCGCGCCCGAGGGCCCGCTCGTCCTCGTCGGGCACTCGATGGGCGGCATGACGATCATGGCGCTCGCCGACCGGTACCCGGAGTTCGTCCGGGACCGGGTCGTCGGCGCCGCCTTCGTCGGCACCTCGGCAGGGAAGCTGGCGGAGGTCTCGTACGGGCTGCCGATCGCCGGCGTCAACGCCGTCCGCCGGGTCCTGCCGGGGGTGCTGCGGGCGCTCGGCGCCCAGGCGGAGCTGGTGGAGCGGGGCCGCAGGGCGACCGCGGACCTGTTCGCCGGGCTGATCAAGAAGTACTCGTTCGCGTCGAGGGACGTGGATCCGGCGGTCGCCCGCTTCGCGGAGCGGATGATCGAGTCGACCCCGATCGACGTCGTCGCCGCCTTCTACCCGGCCTTCGCCGAGCACGACAAGGCCGCCGCCCTGCCCGTCTTCCGTGACGTGCCGGTGCTCGCGCTCGCCGGGGACAACGACCTGGTGACGCCCAGTTCCCACACCGAGGCCATCGCCGATCTGCTCCCCGACGCGGAGCTCGTCATCGTCCCGGACGGCGGCCATCTGGTGATGCTGGAGCACCCGGAGGTGGTCACCGACCGCCTCGCCGACCTGCTCGTGCGGGCGGGTGCGGTCCCGGAGACGCCGGCGACGACGGGCACGGCGAATCCGGACACCGGCAACGGATAAATTGGCGGGTATGGAAGCAGCGCACCCGCCCGTCTCCGGGGCAACCCTCTCCGTCGACTCCCCCCAGCAGATGCAGGAGTTCGGCCGCCGCCTCGCGAAGATCCTCCGCCCCGGCGACCTCGTCATGCTCACCGGCGAGCTCGGCGCCGGGAAGACCACCCTGACCCGGGGCCTCGGCGAGGGGCTCGGGGTGCGGGGGGCGGTCACCTCCCCGACGTTCGTCATCGCCCGCGTCCACCCGTCCCTGGTCGGCGGCCCCGCCCTGGTGCACGTGGACGCGTACCGCCTCGGCGGCGGTCTCGACGAGATGGAGGACCTCGACCTGGACGTCTCCCTGCCCGAATCGGTCATCGTCGTCGAATGGGGTGACGGCAAGGTCGAGGAGCTGACCGACGACCGGCTGCACCTCCTCATCCACCGGGTGACCGGCGACACCGACGACGACCGGCGCACGGTCGTGCTGCGCGGGATCGGCCCGCGCTGGGCCGACGAGGACCTGGGCGTGCTCTGACGAGGGGTACGCGGTGGACACGCGGGTACGTAGATTCCGACAACGTGTCGGGAAGGTGTTGCGTCGTTCGTACGTGCCGTGGTGACATGGACCCACGAGCTGGTTAGGTGTACCTAACCTACGGGAGGCATGCATGGCGACGCCGGAGCGCGCGGAACACAACCGGGACCACGTCTCGATGAGTGACCTGCTGGCGTCCTGCGTGGCCGCCCGCGCGCTCTCGACACCACCCCGGAACCGGCAGCAGGACCAGGCCGCGGGGGAGCGGCGGGAGGAGCCCGCCGACGTGCGGGACGAGGCCGCGTAAGGACGTCGGAGGGCTCGCCGTACGACTCAGGCGACGACGACGACCTTCGCGCCGATCACCGCGAACATCCACAGCGCGTCCCCGTCGGCCCGCTTCATCCGGACGCCGCCCGTCTTCTTCGTCGGGTCCGGGCTCGGCATCGAGCCGTCGACCGCCGCGCTGAAGCCGATCGCCACGTCCTGCGCCGTCGCGAACCGCACCACGTGCTCGATCTGCACGCCGTCCGAGCCCCGGACCGAACCCGAGCGGGACGTCACGCCGTACGTTCCGGGCGCCGGGTCCACCGTGCTCGGCATCACCGGGAACGTACGGGTCGCCTTGCCCTTCGCGTCGACCAGCCACACCCGGCGGTCGGCGAGCGCGTACACGACCCGCTCACCCGTGCCCGAGTTCGCCGGGACGGCCAGCGGGTCCGCGGTCGGCTGCTTCGGGCCGCCGCTCGGCGAGATCGAGGGGGCCGCGGTGGCCGGCGTCCGCGGCTTCTCCTTGAGATCGGCGGGGACGTTGGCCGAGGCCTGGTACGCGAGGAAGCAGACCGCGGCGACGGCCGCCGCCGTGAGCCCGGCCACGATTCCCGAGCTGCTCCGTGCCACCGTGCCCACCTCTCGTACGAACGTATCGAAGGGTGACGGTAGCAGCCGGGGGAACGAGGGGCCGGGCACCGTGCCCGGGAGCCGTAGGCTGTTCGCGTGCTGTTGCTCGCCATGGATACCGCCACCCCCGCCGTCACCGTCGCCCTCCACGACGGCGAGGCCGTCGTCGCCTCGTCGAGCCAGGTCGACGCCCGCCGCCACGGGGAGCTGCTGCTGCCCGCTGTCGACCGGGTCCTCAAGGAGGCCGGGCTGAAGCTCGACGCGGTCACCGGCCTCGTCGTCGGTGTCGGCCCGGGGCCGTACACCGGCCTGCGCGTCGGCCTCGTCACGGCCGCGGCCTTCTCCTCCGCCCTCGGAGTGCCCGTCCACGGACTGTGCACCCTCGACGGCCTCGCGTACGCCTCCGGGATCGACGAGCCCTTCGCCGTCGCCACGGACGCGCGCCGCAAGGAGGTCTACTGGGCGCGTTACGAGGACTCCCGCACGCGCGTGACCGACGCGGCCGTCGACCGGCCCGCCGACATCGCCGAGCGGCTCGCCGGCCTCCCCGTCGTCGGCGCGGGCGCCCGCCTCTACCCCGAGGCCTTCCCCGACGCCCGCGACCCCGAGCACCAGTCGGCGGCGGCGCTCGCCGCGCTCGCCGCGGAGAAGCTGGCGGCCGGGGGGGACGGGTTCCTCGACCCGCTGCCGATGTACCTGCGCCGCCCCGACGCGCAGGTGCCGAAGAACTACAAGGTGGTCACACCGAAGTGACCGGCGCCGTGGAGCTGCGGGAGATGCGCTGGTGGGACATCCCGCCGGTGCTGAGCCTCGAGGACGAGCTGTTCCCCGAGGACGCCTGGTCGGCGGGGATGTTCTGGTCGGAACTCGCGCACGCGCGCGGGCCGCGGGCCTCCCGCCACTACATCGTCGCGGAGGACGGTGAGGGGCGGCTCGTCGGATACGCCGGACTCGCCGCCGCGGGCGGACTCGGCGACGTGCAGACCATCGCCGTCGCCCGCGACCAGTGGGGCACCGGCCTCGGCGCGCGGCTCCTCACCGACCTCCTCAAGGAAGCCACCGCCTTCGAGTGCGACGAGGTACTCCTCGAAGTGCGGGTGGACAACACCCGGGCCCAGAAGCTGTACGAGCGCTTCGGCTTCGAGCCCATCGGTTTCCGGCGCGGCTACTACCAGCCCGGAAACGTGGACGCGCTCGTGATGCGACTGACCGTTCAAGGAACCGAGACCGAGATCTGATGTCCGTACCGACCCATGGCTGGAATCACTGATGGCTGCTGACGAACCGCTCGTACTCGGCATCGAGACCTCCTGCGACGAGACCGGCGTCGGCATCGTCCGCGGGACCACCCTCCTCGCCGACGCCATCGCGTCCAGCGTCGACACCCACGCCCGCTTCGGCGGCGTCGTGCCCGAGATCGCCTCCCGCGCCCATCTGGAGGCGATGGTCCCCACGATCGAGCGCGCCCTGAAGACGGCCGGGATCTCCGCCAGGGACCTCGACGGCATCGCCGTCACCGCCGGGCCCGGCCTCGCGGGCGCGCTGCTCGTCGGCGTCTCGGCCGCCAAGGCCTACGCGTACGCCCTCGGCAAGCCGCTCTACGGCGTCAACCACCTCGCCTCGCACATCTGCGTCGACCAGCTCGAACACGGCAAGCTGCCCGAGCCGACGATGGCCCTCCTCGTCTCCGGCGGGCACTCCTCGCTGCTGCTCTCCGCCGACATCACCTCCGACGTGCGCCCCCTGGGCGCCACCATCGACGACGCGGCCGGCGAGGCCTTCGACAAGATCGCCCGCGTCCTCGACCTCGGCTTCCCCGGCGGCCCGGTCATCGACCGGCTCGCCAGGGAGGGCGACCCGGCCGCGATCGCGTTCCCGCGCGGTCTGAGCGGCTCGCGGGATCCCGCGTACGACTTCTCCTTCTCCGGCCTCAAGACCGCCGTGGCCCGCTGGATCGAGGCCAAGCGGGCGGCCGGGGAGGACGTGCCGGTACGGGACGTGGCCGCGTCATTCCAGGAGGCCGTCGTCGACGTGCTCACCCGCAAGGCCGTCCGGGCCTGCAAGGACGAGGGCGTCGACCATCTGATGATCGGCGGCGGAGTCGCCGCCAACTCGCGGCTCCGGGCCCTCGCCGAGGAGCGCTGCGAGCGGGCCGGCATCCGGCTGCGGGTGCCGCGGCCGGGCCTGTGCACGGACAACGGCGCGATGGTCGCGGCCCTCGGCTCGGAGATGGTCGCCCGCAACCGGGCCGCCTCCGACCTGGAGCTCTCCGCGGACTCCTCCCTTCCGGTGACGGACCCGCACGTGCCGGGTGCGCACGCGCACGGCCACTCCCACGATCACGATCACGTGCACGAGGTCAGCAAGGAGAACCTCTACTCATGAGGGTCACCCTGATGTGGGAGGCGCGGGCCGCGCAGGGCCGGGGCGCCGAGCTCCTGGAGTGGGCCAGGTCCCAGGTCCTCCCGTACGAGCCGCAGCGCCGGGAGATCCTCCGCGCCCCGCAGGACCGGGTCCTCGTGCTCACCTGGTGGGAGGCGGAGACTTTCGACGCGGAGCTGCCCGAGCTGCCGGAGCCGGACGCGGAGCTGATCGCCCGTCCGGTCCACCGCTGGCGCTTCGAATCGGTGGAATAGCCGAGGTTCGGGCAACCTTTCGACCGGCGCGGGCATCCCACAACGCGTGAAGAAGACGATCGCGCTGTGGGCGGCCCTCACCGCCGCCGCCCTGATGGTGACCGGCTGCGCGGCGGAGAACCCCGTCGCGCCCGTCCCGAGGACACCGACGGCGAGCGGGGGTGGCGCGTCGGCGGGGGGCACGGCCGGGGACGGCGCGGGGGACACGGCTGAGGCGGGCGGCGCGGGGGACACGGCTGAGGCCGGCGGCGCGGGAGCCGCGGCTGAGGCCGGCGGCGCCGGGGACAAGGCGCCCGGAGCGGCTTCCGCTGCCGCCGCCGCGTACCGCAAGTGGGGGCTCAGGCCCTTCGCGCCGCCGCCCGCCCCGCCCGCGACCAAGCCGGTCGTCCGGCCGCCCGGCGGCCCGGTCCCCGTCATCAGCGACATCCCCACCACCGAGAAGATCGTCTTCATCACGATCGACGACGGGGCGGAGAAGGACCCCGAGTTCGTCACGATGATGAAGGACCTCAAGGTCCCGGTCACGATGTTCCTCACCGACGCGGCCATCCGCGGCGACTACGCGTACTTCGCCCCGCTCGTCGCCCAGGGCCACGGCCTCGCCAACCACACCCTCACCCACCCCAACCTGCGCACCCTCTCCCAGGACGCCCAGCGCCGCGAGATCTGCGGTCAGCAGACGAAGCTGACGCAGCGGTACGGCAAGGCCCCGCGCCTCCTCCGCCCGCCCTACGGCAACTGGAACGAGGCCACGCGCGCGGCGGCGGGCGAGTGCGGGGTGGACGCGATCGTGCTGTGGCGGGAGTCCATGCAGATCAAGAACATGCAGTACCAGCGCGGCGACCGGAAACTGCACCCCGGCGACATCATCCTGGCCCACTTCCGCGGCCCGTCCGAACTCAAGGGCCGCACGATGACGGAGATGACGGCCACGATGCTGCGCCGCATCCAGGAACAGGGCTTCACGGTGGCGCGCCTGGAGGACTACGTCTGAGGTCACCGGATCGGATGACGGTTCCGGATTCCTGCTCGCTAGGCTTGCCGTACGGTTCACCATCCCGTCCATGGGAGAACACATGACCGCCGGCGCATCCGATCAGCCGCTGATCCCGCAGCCACCGTCGACCGTCACAGCGCTGCGGCAGGCGGTGGCGCAGATCGCCCCGGCGTCGCTGCCGGCGTTCACCCGTGAGCTGGACCTGGCGGCGGACCAGTCCCGTCTCGGATCGGATCTCGCGCCGCTGCGCCGATTCACCGCGCACTGAGCCGTCTATGTCCACATCCAGCGTCAGCCGCGACTCGCGGCACGGTTCCGGGAGCTTGAATCCGTCGCAGCGACCGGCGACGCGGACCAGGTCCGGGAAGCCGCGGGCCGGCTGGGCCGCATGCTCGACGATGCCCGGGACGCGGTGGCGTGGGCCGGCGGTGAGTGAGAGCTGGCGATGGGAGTACGACCCTGACAGCGCGCACGTCGCCGGAGGTGTTCCGGCGTCGGTGGTCGCTGAGGTCGAGCGCTTGACCGCCCCGTTGGTGGACCTCGCCGAGATGGGCGTGGACGTCGGTGAATTGGGCGAGGGCCCGAGAGCGGGGGCCTGCGGCGCATGGACGCGGCGGGGGGTTGGTTCTACTTCCTGGCCGCTCCGAGGGCGTCGCTGATCGTCGTCGTACGGATCACTCCTCCGTTCGACAGCCTCTGAGGCGTATCAGTGCGGCCGGTGCTCCAGCGCGGTGCTCCAGCGCGGTGCTTCCGGCCGGTCGCGGTGGCTCGGTGCTTCGTGTCGGGTGCGGGGGCTGTGCGGGGGCTCGGCGTGCGGTGATCGGGCCGGGGCTTAGGGTGCTTGGCATGTCCCCGCGTAGTCCGTTGCCTCCGCCGCCCCCGCCCGTCGAGCTCCGGAGCTGGCCCGACCGGGACGCGCGGCTCGCGGACCGGGCGCTGGCGCTCGACGAGCTCGGCAGGCGGCTGCTCGGTGGCGGGCGGCTCGTGCTGTTCCTGGTCTGGTTCTTCCTGCTCGAACTGGGCTGGTCGCTGATCGGCGTCCTGCTCATCTCTCTCGGCGGGTCCGCGCCCGACCCGATCATGATGCTGATGGGGCTCGTCACGGCCGTCCTCGGCATCGGGGTCCTCGTCCCGGCCGTGTGGCTGACCGTCCGCAGCCTGCGGCGCGACCGGGTGGTGCGCGAGAGGCTCGTCCTGTGGGCGGCCCTCGACCGGCACGGGCCGACGGACGCCCGGGTGCGCGCCCCCGCCCTCAGCGTCTGCTGGCTGCTGCTGTCCTTCGCGATGTGCGGGCTCGGCCTCTGGATGGGCTTCGCGGTGCCGGCGGGCGTCAGCCGGGACGACGGCTACGGCCTGGTCGTCTACGGCATGGGGGTCGCCCTGATCCTCTGGATCACGGGCCTCACCGGCCTCACGAAGGCCGTCGGCCACTACCGCCTCGCGGTACGCCTGACGGGCGGCGGGCGCCGCTGAGCCGCACCCGTCGCTGAGCCCCACCCGCCGCTGAGCCTCAACCGCCGCTGAGCCTCAGCCGTCGAGCTTCAGCCGTCGAGCCTCGCCGGTCGGCCGATCAGCATCGTCGGCGCCCCGGCCACCCGCGTGAGCAGGACCGTCGCCGCGTTCGGGCCCTTCGGCTTCACCTTGCGGCGGATCTCCTCGGGCTCCACCGCCGAGCCGCGCTTCTTCACCGTCAGGGTGCCCACCTCCCGCTCCCGCAGCAGGGCCTTCAACTTCTTCAGGTTGAAGGGGAGTTCGTCGGTGATCTCGTAGGTGGAGGCGTACGGGGTGGGGACGAGCGCGTCCGCCGTGACGTACGCGATCGTCGCGTCGATCAGGCCGCCGCCCACCTCCTCCGCCACTTCGGCGACCAGATGCGCGCGGATGACGGCGCCGTCCGGCTCGTAGAGGTAGCGGCCGACCGGGCGGACCGCCGGGTCGGGCAGGCCCCGGCCGGCGAGGGCCGCGCCCGAGGGCAGCAGCGTGGCCCGCCGGGCGCCCGGTTCCGTACCGAACCAGAGGACCGCCTCCTTGACGTCCCCGCCGTCCGAGATCCACTCGGCCTCGGCGTCGGCGGGCACCGCCTCGTGCGGGATGCCCGGGGCCACCTTCAGGGCCGCGTGCGGCGCCTTGCGGGCCGCCTCGACCGCCCAGGACAGCGGCGGGGAGTACGCCTCCGGGTCGAAGATCCGGCCCCGGCCGCCGCGCCGCGCCGGGTCGACGAAGACCGCGTCGTACGGGGTGGTGTCGACGTCGGTGACGTCCGCGCACCGCACCTCGATCAGCTCCGCGAGGCCGAG
This sequence comes from Streptomyces sp. NPDC093795, assembly GCF_044764665.1. Lineage (NCBI taxonomy): Bacteria > Bacillati > Actinomycetota > Actinomycetes > Kitasatosporales > Streptomycetaceae > Streptomyces > Streptomyces sp. NPDC093795. Next base: position 498,688 of record NZ_JBIWIO010000001.1, on the reverse strand, counting down.
CGCCTCGGCGTTGGCGCGGGCCGCCTCGGCGGTCAGCGGGTCGCGGTCGACGGCGAGGACGGAGATCCCGGCGCGGGCCAGGGCGATCGCGTCGCCGCCGATCCCCGAGCACAGGTCGGCGACGCTGCCGACGCCGAGCGCCTTCAGACGGGCCGCCCGGTGGGTGCCGACCGAGGCGCGGGTCGACTGCTCGACGCCGTTCGGCGTGAAGTACATCCGGTACGCGTCCTCCGCGCCGAACTTCGCGACCGCCCGCTGCCGCAGCCGTGCCTGGCCGATGGCCGCGGTGACCAGCTCCGCGGAGTGGTCGCGGCGCAGCCGGGAGGCGACCGCCAGCTCCTGGGCGGGGTCGTAGTCGCGCAGGGCGGTGAGGAGGGTCTGCCCCTCGGGGCCGAGCAGGGGGGCGAAGGAGGCGAGGTCGGTCACCCGTCCCATTGTGGCCCCTGTGACGCTGTGGGCCGGCCGGGGGACGTGGGGTGCGGTACGGCGGTGTCGCGGCCGGGAACGGACGTCCGCGCTGACAGGATGCGGCGCCATACGACTCGTACGACAAAAGGAAAAAATGATGGCAAAAGGTGTGCACCGTTCGTCCCGGGTGCTCGGGGCCGCCCTCGTCGTCGCCTCCCTCGCCTCCGCCGCCACGGCCTGCTCGGACGGCGCCGAGCGGGACGTCGGCGCGCCCGCCCCCGCCGCCGGTCAGCAGGCCCCCCAGGCGCAGGGCGCGGCCGGCGCGCTCAACGCGTACGTCGAGAAGGTCCGTGAGCAGCGCGCCGCCCGGGTGCTCGCCGCGAAGAAGTGGGGCCTCGCCCGGACCCCGCTCGACGCGCCCGCACCGCCCGCCGTGAAGCCGAGGGTCACCACTCGCAAGGGCTTCGAGACGGACGGCGAAGGCCTGCCGCCCGTCTTCACCACCGTGCCGACCAAGCAGAAGATCGTCTTCCTCACGATCGACGACGGCGCGGAGAAGGACCCCGCCCTGCTCCGCATGATGAACGAACTCCGGATCCCCTACAGCGCCTTCATCAGCGACTACGTCATCAAGGACGACTACGGCTACTTCGCCCGGATGCAGAAGTCGCAGGAGGGCGGGGTGTCGCTGCACAACCACACCCTCAACCACCGGTACCTGCCGGGACTCTCGTACAGCCGGCAGAAGCGCGAGATCTGCGGCATGCAGGACGTCATCGAGAAACGTTTCGGCAAGCGGCCCCCGCTCTTCCGCCCGCCCTACGGCAACTACAACGAGGACACCCTGCGCGCCGCCAAGTCCTGCGGCGTCAAGGCGGTCCCGCTGTGGGCGTCCGAGGCCTTCCCCGACCACATGGAGTGGCGCGAGTGGGACCGGGACCTGCACCCCGGCGACATCGTGCTCACCCACTTCCGGGGCAAGGACGACTGGAAGGGGACCATGCCCGACATGATCCGCCGGGTGATGAACGTGATCACGGCCAAGGGGTACGCGGTCGCGAAGCTCGAGGACTACGTGTGAGCCGGTCAGCCGCGCACCGGCCGCTCGCCGGAGCCGTGCTCGTCGGCGCACTGCTCGCCCTCAGCGGCTGCGCCTCGACCGTGGACTCCATCGAGCGGCTCGGCCGCAAGGCCGTCGAACGGGTCGGCACCCCCGACGCGAAGCCCGTACCGCCGGCCGGCCGCGCGGCCCCCGCGCCCGGTCCGGCCGCGACCCCGGCGAGCACCCGGGCGCCGGTCGCGGGAGCGCCGGAGGGCCGCCGGACGACCGCCACGGAGTGAGGAATTGGCACTCCGCTTGACCGAGTGCTAATCGCGGTCATAGTCTCAGCTCTGGCACTCCCCACCGGAGAGTGCCAACACAGCGACGGGCAGGTCCGGCACCCGCGACGACGGATCCACCTGGTCGCCACCTCAGACAGTTAACCCCGTGATCTCCGAAGGGGGAGGTCGGATCGTGACGACCACCAGCTCCAAGGTTGCCATCAAGCCGCTCGAGGACCGCATCGTGGTCCAGCCGCTCGACGCCGAGCAGACCACCGCCTCTGGCCTGGTCATCCCGGACACCGCCAAGGAGAAGCCCCAGGAGGGCGTCGTCCTGGCCGTGGGCCCGGGCCGCTTCGAGAACGGCGAGCGCCTGCCGCTCGACGTCCAGACCGGCGACATCGTGCTGTACAGCAAGTACGGCGGCACCGAGGTGAAGTACAACGGCGAGGAGTACCTCGTCCTCTCGGCTCGCGACGTGCTCGCGATCGTCGAGAAGTAATTCACCGAAGTTCTGAAGTACCGAAGTACCGAGCACTGGACCAGATGCTCAGAGCTGCGCCCCGAGGCCTCTTCCAGGCGCCCCGGGGCGCCGCTCGTTCCACCCGATTCCGAGAGGGCTGAACCGCTCCCATGGCGAAGATCCTGAAGTTCGACGAGGACGCCCGTCGCGCCCTTGAGCGCGGCGTCAACAAGCTTGCCGACACGGTGAAGGTGACGATCGGCCCCAAGGGCCGCAACGTCGTCATCGACAAGAAGTTCGGCGCCCCCACCATCACCAACGACGGTGTCACGATCGCCCGCGAGGTCGAGCTCGACGACCCGTACGAGAACCTCGGCGCCCAGCTGGTGAAGGAGGTGGCGACCAAGACCAACGACATCGCGGGTGACGGCACCACCACCGCCACCGTGCTCGCCCAGGCCCTGGTCCGCGAGGGCCTGCGCAACGTCGCCGCCGGTGCCTCCCCGGCCGCCCTGAAGAAGGGCATCGACGCCGCCGTCAAGGCCGTCTCCGAGGAGCTCCTCGCCACCGCGCGCCCGATCGAGGACAAGTCCGACATCGCCGCCGTCGCCGCGCTCTCCGCGCAGGACCAGCAGGTCGGCGAGCTCATCGCCGAGGCGATGGACAAGGTCGGCAAGGACGGTGTCATCACCGTCGAGGAGTCCAACACCTTCGGTCTTGAGCTCGACTTCACCGAGGGCATGGCCTTCGACAAGGGCTACCTGTCCCCGTACATGGTCACCGACCAGGAGCGTATGGAGGCCGTCCTCGACGACCCGTACATCCTGATCAACCAGGGCAAGATCTCCTCGATCCAGGACCTGCTGCCCATCCTGGAGAAGGTCATCCAGGCCGGCGCCAGCAAGCCGCTCCTGATCATCGCCGAGGACGTCGAGGGCGAGGCCCTGTCGACCCTGGTCGTGAACAAGATCCGTGGCACCTTCAACGCCGTGGCCGTCAAGGCCCCCGGCTTCGGCGACCGCCGCAAGGCGATGCTCGGCGACATGGCCACCCTCACCGGTGCCACCGTCATCGCCGAGGAGGTCGGCCTCAAGCTCGACCAGGCCGGTCTGGACGTGCTGGGCACCGCACGCCGCGTGACCATCGCCAAGGACGCCACCACCATCGTCGACGGTGGCGGCAAGGCCGAGGACATCTCCGGCCGCGTCAACCAGATCAAGGCCGAGATCGAGTCCACGGACTCCGACTGGGACCGCGAGAAGCTCCAGGAGCGCCTCGCGAAGCTGGCCGGCGGCGTGTGCGTGATCAAGGTCGGCGCCGCCACCGAGGTGGAGCTGAAGGAGAAGAAGCACCGTCTGGAGGACGCCATCTCCGCGACCCGCGCCGCGGTCGAGGAGGGCATCGTCTCCGGTGGTGGCTCCGCGCTCGTCCACGCCGTCAAGGTCCTCGAGGGCAACCTCGACAAGACCGGCGACGAGGCCACCGGTGTCGCGGTCGTCCGCCGCGCCGCCGTCGAGCCGCTGCGCTGGATCGCCGAGAACGCCGGCCTCGAGGGCTACGTCATCACCTCCAAGGTGGCGGAGCTCGACAAGGGCCAGGGCTTCAACGCCGCGACCGGCGAGTACGGCGACCTGGTCAAGGCCGGCGTCATCGACCCGGTGAAGGTGACGCGCTCCGCCCTGGAGAACGCCGCCTCGATCGCCTCCCTCCTCCTCACCACCGAGACCCTCGTGGTGGAGAAGAAGGAAGAGGAGCCGGCGGACCACGGCCACGGCCACGGCCACGGTCACGGCCACTCCCACTGAGGCTCGTAGCCGATCACTGATCGCTGAATACTGGTTGCTGATCGCCGATCGCTGATCACCGAGGCCCGGTGCCCCCGTCGCGGGGGCACCGGGCCTCAGCCGTTGCCACGTCGTCAGGCCTCCACCGCGCCGAGCTGCCCCATCAGCCCGAGCAGGTCGTACGCCCACCACCCCTCCGCGATCTTCCCGTCCTCCCGGAAGCGGTGGACGGTCGTCCCCGTCATGGTCACCTCCATGCCGGTCGGCTGGAGCCCCATGAAGTCACCTGTGTGGGAGCCCTTCCAGGTCCAGCGGGTGCAGACCCGGTCGCCCTCGGCGATCTGGTCCTCGACGGTGAAGCCGAAGTCGAAGCCGCCGCGCCACATCTCCACCTCGCGCCGGACGGCGTCCATGCCGATGACGTCCTGCGCGTTGGCCGGATCGTGGTCGTGGTACCCCTCGGCGAGCACCTCGTCGAGCAGCGCCAGCTCCTGCTCGCGGGCGATCATCTCCAGGAGCCTGCGGGCGGTGGTCTTGTACAGCGCCTCGTCGCGGACCACGTCCAGGTCGGTGAAGGTCGGCATCTCGTCACAGAGTGCGACCATCTCCCGGAAGATCCGGTCGGTCTCGGGGAGCTGCGAGTTCCGCATGGCCACGTCGTAGGAGGGGAACTCGACGATCTCCACGACGTGGGAGGCGTCCGAGCGGTCCTTGCCGACGATGCTGTGGGTGGCGGTCCGCTTGCCCTTGGTCTGCTCGACCCACTGATCCATGAGGCGGTTCAGGTCGTCGACCCGGCTGGTCTTGCAGTCGATGATTTGTACGAAGCTCATGACGCCTCCCGACCCAGGTAGGACCCTTCCAGTCTAGGTTGGGCGCATGCAGCAGGCAGGGGGAGAGCGGCCGGCCGCGGTCCTGAACGGAACGGGCGACATCACGGTCCAGAGCACGGCGGGCAACGTCGTGATCGGCGAAAATATCCGGATCGGCGTACCCGAACCGACGGCGGTCCGTTCCGGATACCGCGAACAGGTACGCCGGATCGAGCCCGCGGAACTCGTCGGCCGCGAAGAGGAGCCGGCGGAGCTCGCCGCTTTCTGCCGCGCCGACTCCGGCCCCGCGTACGTCTGGTGGCGGGCGGACGCCTGGGCGGGGAAGACGGCCCTGCTGTCCTGGTTCGCCCGCAACCCGCCGCCGGGGGTGCGGATCGTCCCCTTCTTCGTCACGGCCCGGCTCCGTGCCCAGGACGACGTCACCGCGTATGGCTTTGTTCACGGGTAGCGGTTCTGGCTCAGGTTCTGTGGTTACGTTGCTGTGAGTGACGTACTCACAGAGCTGCGGAGTTCCTGAAGTGTCCAGGTTCGACTCACGTCGCGCCTTCGGCAGGCTTGTCCCAAACGAGCGAGTAGCGCCACAGCAGGTGGCGGCGGAAGCGGCACCCGGGCAGGAGGCGTGTCGCCTCTTGGCGAACCTCGCCCCAGTCCATGGTGGGCAATTGGATGGGCATATCGTCCGGGTCGGTCTTGCCTCCATGGCGGAGGGCGTTCAGTCGGGCTGCCGGGATGCCAACGCCACTGGTGATCCAGTCCAGCGGAGTCTTGTTGCGGGCAAGGCCGATGATTGCCAGGCGTCCGCCCGGCGCGAGCAGGCGGACCATGGCCTTTATCGCCTTTGAGAACTCGACGTGATGGACTACCGCTACGGCACTGGCGAAGTCGTATTGGCCTTCCATGAGCAGACCATGTGAGTCGTCGAGGAAGTCCGCCTTCGCGAAGGTCACATTGCGTAGATGCAAGCTGCGTTCCCGGGCAAGCCGGATCATCTCGCTGGAGCTGTCCACTCCGGTCACGGTGCGGACATGGTGAGCCAGTTTGCGCGCCAGCAGTCCCTCGCCGCATCCGATGTCCAGGGCCGTGCTGCACGCTTCGGGCACCGCCCCGAGGACAAGCGGGTGATAGTGCACGTTGTGGTTCCAGTAGTCCATCACATCACCGTAGCCAGCCGCAGAAAGCTTCTGGCGGTCATCCACTTGCAGCCACGAAAGCAATGGCAGCGTTAACAGAACGTCACGACAGCAGGACTCGTTTCCGGAGGAGTTGGAATCCTGCACGGCCGAACTTCTGACGTTTGAGCATCTTGATTCGGTTGACGTGTCCTTCGACGACGCCCGAGTTCCAGGGCAGGGTCAGGCCGGCGATGACGGCTTCGCGGTCGCGGTCGATGCCGGCAGCGAGCGTGTGGAGGCTGGGGAGGTCGTCCTGTCCGACGGCGGCAAGCCAGTCCGGCAGGCGCTCGCCCTGGCGCTCGGTGAGCATGGTCGCGAAAGACCGGACGTGGCTGGTGAGTGCGTCGATCTCGGGGCAGTTGGCCCGGATGTTCTTCAGATGGAGGTGTTCGGTCTCAGAGAGGGTTTCCGGGCGGCGGAGGATCCATCCGGCGACGGCCCGGAGTGAGGGCGGGCGGGCTGTCACGGGCCGTGGCGAGGTGCGTTTCTGGCGGAGGTAGGCGCGAACGCGCTGGTAGCTGCCCTGGTAGCCGAGCGGCACGATCTCTTCCCACAGTTTCCAGGCGTTGGTGCGGCCCTCGTTCCAGCGGTCGTCGAGGTAGGGCTTGTACTCGCCGAGGACCGAGGTTCGGGTCTGCCACTGACCGGTGAAGAGGTCTTCCGGCTTGGCGGCGTCCGCGTACCGTTTGACGGTTCGGCTGGTCGTGCCGAGCTGAAAGCCACCGCGTACGTGGACGTCGTCCTGGAACAGCTCGCGGAACTGGCGGGGCAGGGCCTCCCCGCCCTCCTGACCGCCGCCACCCGCGAGGCGCACCTGCTGCGCCTGTACGGCTCCGCGGCCGAGGCCTGCGCGGCGCGCGGCGAGCGCCTGGTCCTCCTCGTCGACGGTCTCGACGCGGACCGGGGCGTGACGACGGGCTCGGACGCCCGCTCGATCGCGTCGGTCCTCCCGTACGACCTGCCCGTCATCGTCTCCGGACGCTTCAACCCCCTCCTCCCGCTCGACGTCCCCGAGGACCACCCCCTCCGGGACCCGGAGGCCGTACGGATCCTGTCCCCCTCCCCGAGAGCCCGCGTGATCCGGGCGGAGGCGGAACGCGAGCTGAAGCGGCTCCTGGAGGCGGGCGAACTCCCGTACGAACTGCTGGCGCTGCTCACCGCGGCGGGCGGCGGCCTCACGGCGGCCGACCTCGCGGAGCTGACCGGCGAGGTGCCCTGCCGGGTCGCGGACGTGCTGCGTACGGGCCCGGGGCGGACGTTCGCGGTACGGGGCGAGGCGTACCTGCTCGCGCACGAGGAACTGGCGGCGGGCGCACGGGAGATGCTGGGCGAGGGCGTACTCGGCCGGGGCCGGTCGCGGTTGCACGCCTGGGCGGAGGAATGGCGCGGCCGCGGCTGGCCGGCCACCACCCCCGCGTACCTCCTGTACGGCTTCTTCCCGATGGTGCGGGCCGCCGGTGACCTGGACCGGATGCTCGCCTGCGCCCTCGACGGGGCGCGGCACGACCGGCTGCTCGAGGAGACGGGCGGCGTCGGAGGGCCGTTGGGCGAGGTCCGCGCGGCGGGGGAGGCCGTCCTCGAGCGCGGGGACAGGGCCGGGCTCGTGGCGACGATGCTGCGGCTCGGGTTCCGGCGGGCGGAGCTGGTCCGCGGGGGCGGCCGGGCGCCGGCCGGGCTCGCGGCGGCCTGGGCGGCCGCGGGGCGGGTCGACCGGGCGCTGGCGATCGTGCGCGTCGAGGACCGGCTGACCACCGTGGAGGGCTTGTGCGCGGTGGCCCGGAGGCTCCTCGACATCGGTGAACGGAGCCGCGCCGAGAAACTGGTCGCGGAGGCCGAAGAGCTCGTCCTGGCCGACGGGGACCCGCTCGGCCGCGGCGATATGAGCGAAGCTCTCGTGCCCGTACTCTCGCGGTCATCGCGGTGGGCCTGGCCCGGGGCGGCCGGACGGCCGAGGCGGACCGGTGGCTGGCCGACGCGCAGGAGTACCGGCGTGAGGGCTTCGGCCTGGACGTCGTCCCCCACCTCGTACGAGCCCTCCTGGCCCTCGACCGGCGGGAGGAGGCCGTGCGGCTCGTCGCGCGGGTGCGGACCGAGGGGTCCGCTCTGTACCGGACGACCGAGGCTCCCCGTGTCGCCCACGCTCTCGTACTGCTCGGCGCCTGTGACGAGGCGCCGCATACGTCCGGGGGCTGCCGGGAAGCACGCCGGACGCTCCGCTCCCCGTCGCCCGTCATCTCGTGGAGGCGGGGGAGTACGAGCGGGCGGCCTCGGTCCTCGCCGGGCTGCACTCTCTCGGTCACCGGTGCGCCGTCGGCTACGCCGACCTGGCGCTCGCCCACCCCGATCCGGCCAGGGCCCGGGAGTTCCTCGCGCTCGCGCTGCACCTGGGGCCCTGGGACCGGGTCCTGCCCGCCGTCCCGCGGAGTGAACCCGGTGCCGTCCCCCTGGCCGTCGTCGAGGCCGAGCGCCTGTGCCTGGGCCTACGCCGAACGCTGGAGGTCTGACGCCCGTACCTCCTCCGCGAAGGGCTCACCGCGCGCGTACCGCGCGATCTCCTCGATCGCCTGGTCCGCCATCCGGTGAAGTTCGTTGCCCAGGGAGCCCGCCACGTGCGGGGTGAGCAGGACGTTCGGGAGGGTGTAGAGGGGGGAGCCGGGGGGCGGGAGTTCCGGGTCGGTCACGTCCAGGGTGGCGTGGAGGCGGCCCGTCAGGAGGTGGGGGAGGAGGGCCTCCTCGTCGATCAGGGAGCCTCGGGACGTGTTGATGAGGGTCGTTCCGTCCGGCATCGCGGCGAGCTGGGCGGCGCCGATCATGCGGTACGTGGACGGGAGCTGCGGCGCGTGGACGGAGACGACCGTGCTGCGGGCGCACAGTTCGTCGAGGCCGACGAGTTCCACGCCGGGCGGTGGGGCGTCGGCGTACGGGTCGTACAGGAGGATGTCGATGTCGAAGGGGCGCAGCAGGTCGATGACCCTGCGGCCGATGCGGGAGGCGCCGACGATGCCGACCGTGCGGCGGTAGTTGCCCCAGTCGGCGGACTCGGTGAGCCAGGCGTGGTCGGCGCGGAGTTCCGCGTACCGCTGGGCCGAGCCGAGGACCCGTTTCCCGGCGAAGAGGATCGCGGCGAGCGTGTACTCGGCGACCGGCAGCGCGTTGGCGGCGGCGGCGGAGGTGACACGGAGGCCGCGTTCCCAGCAGGCGTCGGTGATGTGGTGCTTGACCGAGCCGGCCGCGTGGACGACGGCCTTCAGGCGCGGCGCGCGGTCGAGGACCTCGGCGGTGAGCGGGGTCGCTCCCCAGCAGGTGAGGAGGATCTCGGCCTCCGCGAGGGCGGCGGTGACGCGTGGATCCGGGGTGGCCAGGTCGTGGGCGACGAGGCGGGGGTCCGTGCGGGCGAGGGAGGTGAGGCGGGTGCGGTGGGTGTCCGTGAGGAGGCGTCCCGCGACGCCTTCACCCATCGCGAGGAGGAGGGAAGGGCGGCTGTCAGTGGTCGGGTGCATCGTTGTACCTGTGCTCCTCACTTGACGCTGCCGGCCGTCAGACCGGCCTTCCAGTGGCGCTGGAGGGAGACGAAGGCGACGACGAGGGGGACGACGGCGAGCAGGGACCCGGTGACGACGAGGGGGTAGAAGTCGGGTTCGGCGTGGGCGTTGCTGTTCCACGCGTACAGGCCGAGGCTCAGCGGGTAGAGCTTCTGGTCCGACAGCATCACCAGGGGGAGGAAGAAGTTGTTCCAGATGGCGGTGAACTGGAAGAGGAAGACGGTCACGAAGCCGGGCATCACCATGCGCAGACCGATGGACCAGAAGACGCGCAGTTCGCCGGCCCCGTCGATACGGGCTGCCTCCAGGGCCTCGTCGGGGATGTAGCCGGCGCAGAAGACCCGGGACAGGTAGACGCCGAAGGGGTTGACGAGGACGGGGATCAGGACGGCCCAGTAGGTGTTGACGACGCCGACCTCGCTGGCCAGGAGGTACATCGGCAGGGCGAGCGCGGTGGTGGGGACGAGCACGCCGACGAGGACGAGACCGAAGAGCTTCTCCTTGCCCCGGAAGTCGTAGACGTGGAAGGCGTATCCGGCGGCGACGCTGACGAGCGAGCAGGCCAGGGCGCCGAATCCGGCGTACAGGAGGCTGTTCAGGTACCAGTGGAAGTAGATGCCGTCGTTGTACTCGGCGAGCCGGGAGAGGTTGCCGCCGAGGTCGAAGCCCTCGAAGGAGAAGGCGTTTCCGGCGAGGAGGCCTCCGGCGTCCTTGGTGGCTGCGGTGAGCAGCCAGACGAGGGGGAAGAGCATGTAGACGACGGCGAGGACGAGGGCGCCGTTGACGGCGGCCTTGGAGAGCCAGACGGTGGGGGTACGGGGCTTGCTCACGCGCGCTTCCCCTTCCGGCCGGTCAGTCGGGTCACGGCGAGGGAGAGCAGCGCCGCCGTCAGGGCGAGGAGCACGGAGGCGGCCGCTGCGAGTCCGTAGTCGTTGCGGTCGAAGGCCGCGGTGTAGGCGTACATGTTCGGCGTCCAGGTGGAGGTGACGGCGGAGCCGGTGCCCTTGTTGAGGATCAGCGGCTCGGTGAAGAGCTGGAGCGAGCCGATGACCGTGAAGAGGCCGACCATCGCGAGGGAGGCCTTGACCAGCGGGATCTTGACGGAGAAGGCGATGCGCCAGGCGCCGGCCCCGTCGACGGTGGCCGCTTCGAGGACGGAGCGGTCGATGGCCTGGAGGGCCGCGTAGAAGATGACCATGTTGTAGCCGAGCCATTCCCACAGGGCGATGTTGACGATGGAGGGCAGGGCGCCTTCGGGGGAGAAGAAGTCGAAGCCGATGCCTCCGGCCTCCATGGCCTGGACGACCGGGCTGAGCTGGGGCGTGTAGAGGTAGACCCAGATCAGGGCGGCGATGATGCCGGGGACGGCGTGCGGCAGGAAGAGCGCGAGCTGGAAGAAGCGGCGGGCGCGGGCGAGGGCCGAGTCGAGCAGCAGGGCGAGGCCGAGGGCTCCGGCGAGCAGCAGCGGGATGTAGAACAGGCAGTATCCGAGCAGGACGCCGAAGCCCTCGCGGAAGGCCCGGTCACCCAGCGCCGCGGTGTAGTTGTCGAGGCCGGTGAAGACGGTCTCGGTGCCGCCGAAGCCCAGTCCGGACTGCTTCTCGGTGAAGAGGCTGAGCCAGACCGCGTATCCGATCGGCACCACCATCACCGCGGTGAACAGCAGGAAGAACGGCGTCAGCAGGATCGTGGCGGCGCGGGTGCGGGCCTTCATTCCGTCAGCCCTCGACCTTCAGGCCGCGCTTGGTGAGCTCGGCGACGGTGGCGTCGTGACCGGCCTTGACGGCGTCGGCGATGCCGGGACCGCCCTGGGTGATCTTGCCGAAGTTGTCCTTGATGGTGGTGTTGGTGGTGCCGGTGGTCGGGCCCCAGGCCCAGTTGGGGCTGATGGAGGCGCCGGAGGCCTCGAAGAGGGCGTAGATGTCCTGGCCGCCGTAGTAGCTCGCGTCGAAGGCCTTCTTGGCGACGGGGCGCAGCGCGGTGGCGGCCGGGAAGGCGGAGGAGGTGCCGGAGGCGATCCGGGCCTTGACGCCGGCCTCGGTGGTGGACATCCACTCGGCGAAGGTGACGGCGGCGGCCTTGCGCTTGCTGTCCTTGGTCACGGCGAAGGAGGTGCCGCCGAGCATGCCGCTGGCGGGCTTGCCGTCCCAGCTGGGCATGGGGGCGACGGCCCACTTGCCGTCCTGCTCGGGCAGGGTGCCCTTGAGGACGCCCGCGCCCCAGGAGGCGCCGAGGTAGCCGATGGTGGTGCCGTTCTTGAGGGAGCCGGTCCACTCGGGGCTGAAGGAGGCGTTCTTGTGGACGAGTCCGGCGTCGAGGAGGCCCTGCCAGTAGGTGGTGACCTTGGTGGTGGCCGCGTCGGTGGTGTCGATCTTCCAGGTGTCGTTCTCGGCCTTGAACCACTGGGCGCCGGCCTGCCAGGCCATGGCCTCGAAGGTGGTGGGGTCGTCCGGGAAGAAGGTGGCGATACGGGCCTTGGCGTCGGCCTTCTTGACCTGCTCGGCGGCCTTCTTGAACGCGTCCCAGGTGGCGGGGACCTCGACCTTGTACTTCGCGAAGAGGTCCTTGCGGTAGAAGAAGGCCTGCGGGGCGGCGTCGAAGGGGACGGCCCAGGTCTTGCCGCCGAGGGTGGTGAGTTCGACGGTCTGCGGGAGCAGCTTGGCGCGCTCGGCCTCGGTGAACTCGCCGCCGATGTCCTGGAGGGCGCCGGAGCTGACGAACTCGGGGAGCGAGGAGTACTCGATGGAGACGAGGTCGGGGGCGTTGCCGGCCTTCACGGCGTTGGAGATCTTGGCGTAGCCGCCGGCGGTGCCGGAGGGGATCTCCTCGAACTTCACCTGGATGTCGGTGTGGGAGGCGTTGAAGGCGTCGACGACGTCCTTGGAGCCCTTGGCCCAGCCCCAGAAGGTGATGGTCACGGGCCCGTTCGGCTTGTTCGCGCTGTCGCTCGCGGTGTCGTCACCGCCGCCGCCGCAGGCCGTGAGGACGGCGAGGGCGGTGGCGGTTCCGGCTATGACACGGGACGTTCTGCTCCAACTAGGGGTCACGGCACGGCTCCTGAGGGCTGGCGGCGGGGAGGTTGTGGCCGTGATCCTGTGACCGTTCATGACCGAAGTCAAGAGCGAAAGATTGATTGATCGAAAAAAGATCAGATAGTGGTCGTGGAGTGCGCTCCGCACGAGTCCCGCACCCGCAGCCTCGGCAGCAGACCCAGATGGCGCCGTGCCGCCTCCTCCTCGGGGCCCGCGTCGCCCTCCGCGAGTCGCTCCACCAGCAGCTCGGTGGCGTGCCGGCCCACCTGCCGCTTGGGCGGGGCGACCGCCGTCAACGGGGTGTCGGCGAGCGCGGCGACCTCGTCGTCGTACGCGATCAGGGCCAGGTCCTGCGGCACCCGTACGCCGAGCTCGGAGAGGCGCTGCACGATCTCGATCGCGTCCACGTCGTTGTGGACCAGGGCCGCGCTCGCGAGGCCCGAGCCGACCGCCTCGTGCAGGGCCCGCACCGCCCGCTCGAAGCCCTCCGGGTCCGCCTCGGCCGGTACGGAGTCGATGACCGGCCGCGGTTCCTCGAGGCCGAGCGTCACCAGGGCCTCGGCGTAACCGGCGCGCACCGCGAGGGCGGTCGGGGAGTCCCCGCGTGCCACGAGCAGCGGCGTCGCGTGGCCGAGGGACAGCAGGTGGCGCAGGGCGAGCAGGACGCCGTGGCCGTGGTCGGACGCGACCCGGTCCAGGCCGTCGAGCGGGCTGCCCGGCACGGCCCGGCGCTCCAGGAGGACGGCGGGAACGGGCAGTTCTGCCAGCCAGTCCCCGTACGCGAGCCGGTCCTCGGGGCCCCGCCAGCCCGGCGCGACGAGCACGCCCTCCGCGCCGGCCGCGAGCAGCCCCTCGGTGCGGGCCCTGTCCTCCTCCGGCCGGTAGTCCGAGACGCGGAGCACGAGCCGGGCCCCGGCGCGGGCGGCCGCCTCGTGCGCCCCCCGGATGACCTCGGCGAAGTAGTACGTGGCGGAGGGGGCGAGCAGGCCGATGACCAGGCCCTCACCGGGGCGCCCGCCGGCCGGGCCGCCCTGCCGCCGTGGCCAGGACACCTGGCCGTGCACCCGGTCGAGCAGGCCCCGGCCGGCCAGGAGTTCGACGTCGCGGCGGGCGGTGACGGGGGAGACCCCGAGCCGTTCGGCCAGTTCGGCGACGCGGGCGGTGCCGCGCTCGCGCACCAGGGCCAGCAGTCGGTCGTGTCGTTCGGCAGCACTCTCGCGCACGGCGCAGTTCCCCCTCGCGGTGGTCGTGGTTCCCCGACCCTAGCCTAGGAATGATCGAACGATGAGAGTTTCGATCATTCGCTCCGCATCTCTTGACGTTCGATCGGAGTCTGTCCAGGATTCCCGGCGACGCGGTCGTCGCCGCGGGGACCTCAGGGAGCATCATGCCCACGCCGCCCGAGAACCGAGAGCTCAGCCCGTACACCGGGTGGACCCGAGCCCACTGGGAGGCCACGGCCGACCGACTCCTCCTGGCCGTACGCCCCTTCGCCTCGCCCTCGCGCGCACTGATCGACCTCCCCGGACCCCGCCCCAGCTGGTCCGGCGCCCGCTCCGACGGCCTGGAGGGCTGGGCTCGTACCTTCCTCCTCGCCGCGCTCAGGGTCGCGGGCGCCCACGGCGAGGACCCGCACGGCCACCTCGACCGATACGCGCGGGGGCTCGCCGCGGGGACGGCGGAGCCGGGCCGGGCGGACCGGGAGTCCTGGCCCCGCACCACCAACACCCGCCAGGCGATCGTCGAAGCCGCCTCGATCGCCCTGGGACTCCGCCTCACCCGCCCCTGGCTCTGGGACCGGCTCGACGACCGCGTCCGCGAGCGGGTCGTCGACTGGCTCCGCCCCGCCCTCCGGCCGTCCCCCGTCGACAACAACTGGTGGCTCTTCGGCCTCACCGTCGCAGGCTTCCTCCAGGACACCGGCGCCGACACCGACCGGGCCGCCGCCACGATCGACCGCTCCCTCGCCCGCGTCGAGGACTGGTACCTCGGCGACGGCTGGTACAGCGACGGGGACAACCGCGCGTTCGACCACTACAACGCCTGGGCCCTGCACTTCTACCCGGTCCTGCACGCCCACCTCGCCGGCGACCGCGCCCTCCTCGACCACTACGGGCCGCGCCTGCGCGCCCACCTCGACGACTACGTCCACCTCTTCGACGCGAACGGCGCCCCCGCCCCGTACGGGCGCTCCCTGATCTACCGCTTCGCCGCGGCCGCCGCACCCTGGCTCGGCACCCTCACCGGGCACACGCCCCTCACCCCCGGCGCCGCCCGCCGCCTCGCCTCCGGGACCCTGCGGTACTTCCTCGACCGCGGCGCCACCGACCCGGATGGGCTCCTCACCCTCGGCTGGCACGGCCCGCATCCGCCGCTGGTCCAGGAGTACTCCGGCCCCGGCTCCCCCTACTGGGCGTCCAAGGGCTTCCTCGGCCTCCTCCTGCCCGCGGACCACCCCGCCTGGACCGACCCCGAGGAACCCCTGCCCGCCGAACGCGCCGACACCGTCCGTCCGTTCGCCCCGGCCGGGCTGCTCGTCCAGACCACCGCCGCCGACGGACTCGTACGCCTCCACAACCACGGCAGCAACCATGTGCACAGCGCCGAGTCGGACGAGGACGACCCCGGTTACGCCCGCCACGCCTACTCCACCCGCACCGGCCCCACCACCGGGCCGGCCCCTGCCGACAACCACTTCGCCCTGCTCGTCGCGGGAGAGGCGACCACCAGAGGCCCCGCCGTCCCGGCCGGCACCGGCCCCGGCTGGGCCGCCTCGGCGCACCACCCACTGCCCGGCGTCCGGGTCCTCTCGGCCACCCTCGCCCACGGCCGCGCCGAGGTCCGCGCCCATCTCGTCCTCGGCGCCCCGGACGGGACCCCCGTACGGCAGACGGGCTGGGCCACCACCCCCGACGGGCCGCACGCCGCACTCCACCCGGTCCACGGCTACGGCCCTGACGTGACCGAACTCCCCACCGGGGAAACCCTTCAGGGCCCGAAGAGCCGCACCCTCTGCCTCGAAGGCACCACGAGCGGCCCGGCGACCCTCTTCGTCGCCCTCGCCTCACTGACCGCCGAACCGGCCCCGGCCCCCGTGGCCGCGCTCGCGCACCTCCGGGTCGACGGTCACACCCTCCACGTCACCTGGCAGGACGGCACCACCGCCCGGCTGGACCTCGACGACCCGGGGTCCGGCTAGGGCGCGTCCGCGGCGGTCACTTCGGCCCGTACTTGCGGCCCGCCTTCGAGGAGACCCCACCGAGCAGACTGCGCGGCGCCAGCTTCACCACACCCATCAGGGCCTTGTAGCGGGGGTCCGGGATCGACAGCGTCTTCCCCCGCGCCAGGTCCGAAAGCGCCGCCGTCACCAGCTTGTCGGCGTCGAGCCACATCCAGCCCGGGATGTTGTCCGTCCCCATCCCGGCCCGCTCGTGGAACTCGGTCCGTACGAAGCCGGGGCAGAGCGCCATCAGGCGCACCCCGGTGCCCGCCAGGTCCCGCGCCGCGCCCTGCGTGAACTGCACGACCCACGCCTTCGACGCCCCGTACGTGCCACGGGGGACGAAGGCCGCCACCGAGGCGACGTTCACCACCCCGCCCCGCCCCCGCGCCTTCATCGAGGCGGCGGCGGCCGAGGTCAGCCGCAGCACCGCCTCGCAGTGCACCGTGAGCATCGTCAACTCGTCGGCCATGGACACTTCGAGGAAGCGGCCCTTGTTGCCGAAGCCCGCGTTGTTCACGAGCAGGTCCACCGGCTGCTTCGGGTCCGAGAGCCGGGCCTCGACGGCGGCGATGCCCTTCTCCTCGGAGAGGTCCGCCGCGAGCACCTCGGCCTCGACGCCGTGCCGGTCGTGCAGCTCGGTCGCCTGCTCACGGAGGCGCTTCACGTCCCGGGCCACGAGCACGACGTCGTGACCGTCCGAGGCGAGTCTCCGTGCGAAGGCGGCGCCGATGCCCGCGGTGGCGCCCGTAATCAGTGCAGTCGTCATACGGGCACGTTAGTGCCCCCTTCCGGCGCCTCCGTCCGGGCGTACTTGTCCGCGTACTGGCGTGCGAGCGCGAGGAGTCCCGACTCCATCCACTCGGCGGCGACCAACGTGCGGGGCAGCAGGGTGCGTTCGGCGGTCGCGGCACGGTGGAGCAGGGCGACGGTGATGTCGTGCTCGGGCCGGTGGACGACCGTGACCGGGTCGCCGGCGCGGATCTCGCCCGGCACGATCACCCGCAGCAGGGCGCCGGGGCCGGCCTCCGACTGCGTGAACCGCCGGACCCAGCCCTGCTCCCGCACGAAGCCCTGGAACGTACGGCAGGGGATGCGGCCGCCGGTGACCTCCAGGACGACCTCCTCGCCGATCCGCCACCGCTCGCCGATCAGCGCCCCGTTCACGTCGAGGCCCCGGGTGGTGAGGTTCTCGCCGAACGAGCCGTTGGCGAGCTCCCGGCCGAGCTCCCGCTCCCACAGGTCCATGTCCTCGCGGGCGAAGGCGTACGCGGCCCGGTCGTCGCCGCCGTGGAACCGCAGGTCGCAGACCGTGTCCCCGGCGAGCCCGCTCCTACCGACGCCGGGCGCCCCGGGGGCCTCGATCCGCACGGGGCCCTCGACGGGGCGCTTGTCGATGGCGGTGAGGCCGGAGGCGGCGTCGGTGTAGTCCACGGCCCTGGCACGGCCCACATTCACACTGAGCAAGGTCATGTGGGCACTTTACGGGCGCCATCTCAAAGCCGCGGGCGAATATGCGCGGGTTCACCCAAGATTCGCTTATGATGAACGCATGATCGAGGCACGCCATCTCCGCGTCCTGCGCGCCGTCGCCGCCACCGGCTCCTTCTCGGCCGCCGCGCGCGAACTCGGCTGCACCCAGCCCGCCGTCAGCCAGCAGATGAAGGCGCTCGAAGCCTCCGCGGGCACGCCGCTGCTGATCCGCACCGGACGCGAGATGCGCCTCACCCAGGCGGGCGAGGTCCTCGTCCGTCACGCCTCGGGCATCCTCGCCGGGCTCACCGCCGCCGAGGAGGAGGTCGCGGCCATCGCCGGGCTCAGGGCGGGCCGGGTCCGTCTGGTGTCCTTCCCCAGCGGCAGCTCCACCCTCGTCCCCACCGCGCTCGCCGCGCTGCGGGCCGCGCACCCCGGCACCCGCGTCTCGCTCGTCGAGGCCGAACCGCCGCGCTCGATCGAGATGCTCCGCGACGGCGACTGCGACGTGGCCCTCGCCTTCCGGTACGGAGCGGGGCAGGCCGAATGGGACGACCTGGTCGTCCGCCCGATCTTCGCCGACCGCCTGGTGGGACTGGTCCCGGAGGGACACCGGCTCGCCGGCGCCGACTCGCTGGGCATCGCGGAACTCGCCGACGAGTCCTGGATCGCGGGCTGTCCGCGCTGTCGCCGTCAGCTCGTGGACGTCTGCGAGGAAGCGGGCTTCACCCCCCGTATCGACTTCGCCACCGACGACTACCCGGCCGTGGTGGGCCTGGTCGGCGCGGGCCTCGGCGTGGCCGTCCTGCCGGAGCTGGCCATCGAGTCCGTACGGCCCAGGGGGGCGCGGACCGTGGCCGTGGAGCCCGCCGTGGAGCGGGAGATCGTGGCCCTGACGCTGCCCGACCTCGCCCAGGTCCCGGCCGTGGCCGCCACGCTCGACGAACTGACCCGCGCCGCCACGCGCGCGTAGGTGGGGAGACACGCGACGCGCACGGGAACGTGTCCTAGTTGAAAAAACGTTCCTTCACATACGCTCCACAATCGGCCGGCCCGCTGCCGACGCCGATGGCGCCGCGGTGATCAGGCGATTGCGCGCGCGTCCCATGAGCTCTTCGCGTTCGTCCTCGGTGAGGCCGCCCCATACGCCGTAGGGCTCCCGTACGGCGAGTGCGTGTGCCGCGCACTCCGCGCGTACCGGGCACCGCATGCAGACCTCTTTCGCCGAGTTCTCACGCGCACTCCGTGCCGCGCCGCGCTCTCCCTCGGGGTGGAAGAACAGGGAGCTGTCGACCCCGCGGCAGGCCGCGAGCAGTTGCCAGTCCCACAGATCGGCGTTGGGTCCGGGAAGGCGGGAGAAATCTGCCATTGCGCTAGTCCCCTTGAAACCGTGTCGAACGGATAGGTGGGCGGGTGGATGGCTGATGCCCGGGGTTCCTCGTGTTCCCGCGGGTCCGGATCGGTACACCTACTGTCTAAGTAGATGTAAATATGACTCATTGCGAATCTAGCCACAGACACTGCGAAAAGGGAAGAAAACCCGCTAAATGGGGCAGTACCTTTCGATGAAGGACAGAAGGCTCGCGTCGCTCTCCTCCGTACGCGGCCCCTCACGTAGAGTGCCGAACGCTGCGGTCCGACCCGTAACTCTTTCGAGTGACCGTCGTTGAGTGTGCGGAGGCGGTTGAAGGAACAAGCGATCGGGCAGGTGTCCGAGAGCGTCAATCGCACAGGTGACGATTACGTACAGCCCTGGAGGCTCAAGGTGACGCGCAACAGCTGCGAGCGCCGCGGAGGTCACGCATGACATCCGTCCTCGTCTGCGACGACTCCCCGCTTGCCCGAGAGGCGCTCCGCCGCGCGGTCGCGACCGTGCCCGGTGTCGAGCGCGTGACCACCGCGGCCAACGGCGAGGAAGTCCTCCGCCGCTGGGGCGCGGACCGCTCGGACCTGATTCTGATGGACGTACGCATGCCCGGTCTGGGCGGCGTGGAGACCGTCCGCCGGCTGCTCTCCGCGGACCCCGGCGCCCGCATCATCATGCTCACGGTCGCCGAGGACCTCGACGGCGTCGCCCTCGCGGTCGCCGCGGGTGCCCGCGGTTATCTGCACAAGGACGCCTCGCGCGCCGAACTGCGGGCCACCGTCACCCAGGCGCTGGCCGACCCGACCTGGCGGCTCGCCCCGCGCCGGCTCCGTTCGGCCGAGATGGGCGCCGCGCCCACCCTCACCGCGCGCGAGATCCAGGTCCTCGAAGGCATGAGCCACGGCCGGTCCAACGCGGAGATCGGGCGCGAGCTCTTCCTCTCCGAGGACACCGTCAAGACCCACGCCCGGCGCCTCTTCAAGAAGCTGGGCGCCTCGGACCGTGCGCACGCGGTCGCCCTCGGATTCCGCTGGGGCCTGGTCCGCTGAATCGCAGGTCACCTGCCATATCCCCGTCCCCGCCCGCGTCCGTCGTGGGGTGGACGGGGTGGGCTTGTGTCACTTCCCCGCCGTATGCCGCATCCTTGAGGTGTGGAGTTCCTCGGGGACGAGTCGATCGAGCGGGACGGGAGGGCGCGGGAGATGAGTGCCGGCGCACCTGCTCATAACGCTTCGGTGCACAACTACGGACGCGGTGCCGCGAACGCAGAAGCGTCGGGGCACCATGGAGCGATGCGCGACGACGAGACCGCGGCGTCACCCATGCCGTCAGGGCACGGGGAGATCGGCGCGCTCGTCCACCGCGCGGTCGACGGCGACGCGCAGGCCACGCACGACCTGCTCGCGCGGGTGCACCCGCTCGCCCTGCGGTACTGCCGCACCCGCCTCAACCGGCTGCCGGGCGACGCCCGGCACTTCGTCGAGGACCTGGCCCAGGAGGTCTGCGTCGCCGTCCTGATGGCGCTGCCGCGCTACAAGGACACGGGCAGGCCCTTCGAGGCCTTCGTCTTCGCCATCGCGGGACACAAGGTCGCCGACCTCCAGCGGGCCGCCATGCGGCACCCCGGATCCACGGCCGTCCCTTCGGACGAGATGCCCGAGCGGCCCGACGACTCCCTCGGCCCCGAGGAGCGCGCGCTCCTCAGCGACGACGCCGAATGGGCCAAGAAGCTGCTCGCCAACCTCCCGGAGAACCAGCGCGAACTGCTCGTGCTCCGCGTCGCGGTCGGACTGACCGCCGAGGAGACCGGGCAGATGCTCGGCATGTCCCCCGGGGCCGTCCGGGTCGCGCAGCACCGCGCGCTCAGCCGGCTCAGGGCACTGGCCGAGCAGTAAGACTCACTGGGGCTTGTCGTCCCTTTCGTACACGTGGGAACGTCCAAAGGTTTGCGCTGATCTTGATCGTGGAATGAGACACGGCTTCGGCCCGTTAGCATGGACATCCCGCACCGATCAAGGCCATTTGGGAAGGTGTCATGACTGCCAACGTCGACGGAGTGCCCGAGAAATTCGCGACACTCGGGCTGACCTACGACGACGTCCTGCTTCTGCCGGGCGCGTCCGAGGTCCTCCCGAACGCGGTCGACACCTCGTCCCGCATCTCCCGCAACGTCCGCGTGAACATCCCGCTGCTCTCGGCGGCGATGGACAAGGTCACCGAGTCCCGCATGGCCATCGCCATGGCGCGGCAGGGTGGCGTGGGCGTGCTGCACCGCAACCTCTCGATCGAGGACCAGGTCAACCAGGTCGACCTCGTGAAGCGCTCCGAGTCCGGCATGGTGACCGACCCGATCACCGTGCACCCGGACGCGTCGCTGGCCGAGGCCGACGCGCTGTGCGCCAAGTTCCGCATCAGCGGCGTCCCGGTCACCGACCAGGCCGGCAAGCTCCTCGGCATCGTCACCAACCGCGACATGGCCTTCGAGTCGGACCGCAGCCGCCAGGTGCGCGAGGTCATGACCCCGATGCCGCTGGTCACCGGCAAGGTCGGCATCTCCGGTGTGGACGCGATGGAGCTGCTCCGCCGCCACAAGATCGAGAAGCTGCCGCTGGTCGACGACTCCGGCATCCTCAAGGGCCTCATCACGGTCAAGGACTTCGTCAAGGCCGAGAAGTACCCGCACGCCGCCAAGGACGCCGAGGGCCGGCTGCTCGTCGGCGCGGCCGTCGGCGCCAGCCCCGAGGCGCTGGAGCGCGCCCAGGGCCTGGCCGCTGCGGGCGTCGACTTCCTGATCGTCGACACCTCGCACGGTCACAACAGCAACGCCCTGAACTGGATGGCGAAGATCAAGTCCAGCGTCGGCGTCGACGTCATCGGCGGTAACGTCGCGACGCGTGACGGCGCGCAGGCCCTGATCGACGCCGGTGTCGACGGCGTCAAGGTCGGCGTCGGCCCCGGCTCCATCTGCACCACCCGCGTGGTCGCCGGCATCGGCGTCCCGCAGGTCACCGCCATCTACGAGGCGGCGCTCGCCGCCCGCGCGGCCGGCGTCCCGGTCATCGGCGACGGCGGCCTGCAGTACTCCGGCGACATTGGCAAGGCGCTCGCGGCTGGTGCCGACACGGTGATGCTGGGCAGCCTCCTCGCCGGCTGCGAGGAGTCCCCGGGCGAGCTGCAGTTCATCAACGGCAAGCAGTTCAAGTCGTACCGCGGCATGGGCTCGCTCGGCGCGATGCAGTCCCGCGGCCAGGGCCGGTCCTACTCCAAGGACCGCTACTTCCAGGCCGAGGTCGCCTCGGACGACAAGCTCGTCCCCGAGGGCATCGAGGGCCAGGTGCCCTACCGCGGCCCGCTGGCCAACGTCCTGCACCAGCTCGTCGGCGGCCTGCGCCAGACCATGGGCTACGTCGGCGCGGCCACCATCGAGGAGATGGAGTCCAAGGGCCGCTTCGTCCGGATCACGTCCGCGGGCCTCAAGGAGAGCCACCCGCACGACATCCAGATGACGGTCGAGGCGCCGAACTACAGCAGGAAGTAACACAGCGCGACGCGTGGGGGCGGTTCCGGCATGTGGCCGGAGCCGCCCCCCACGCTTGTGTCGGGGATACTGGTAGGCGCAGACGTAGAGGGAAAGGCCACACATCGTGACTGAGATCGAGATCGGGCGCGGCAAGCGCGGCCGCAGGGCGTACGCGTTCGACGACATCGCCGTCGTCCCGAGCCGGCGCACCCGGGACCCGAAGGAGGTCTCGATCGCCTGGCAGATCGACGCCTACCGGTTCGAGCTGCCGTTCCTGGCGGCGCCGATGGACTCGGTCGTATCGCCGCAGACCGCCATCCGCATCGGCGAGCTCGGCGGCCTGGGCGTCCTCAACCTCGAGGGTCTCTGGACCCGGTACGAGGACCCGCAGCCGCTGCTCGACGAGATCGCCGAGATGGACGAGGCGACCGCGACCCGCCGGCTGCAGGAGATCTACGCCGCCCCGATCAAGGAAGAGCTGATCGGGCAGCGCATCAAGGAGGTGCGCGACTCCGGTGTCGTGACTGCCGCCGCGCTCTCCCCGCAGCGCACCGCGCAGTTCTCGAAGGCCGTCGTCGACGCCGGCGTGGACATCTTCGTCATCCGCGGCACGACGGTCTCCGCCGAGCACGTCTCGGGCGCGGCCGAGCCGCTGAACCTGAAGCAGTTCATCTACGAGCTCGACGTCCCGGTCATCGTCGGCGGCTGCGCCACGTACACCGCGGCCCTGCACCTGATGCGCACCGGCGCGGCGGGTGTCCTCGTCGGCTTCGGCGGCGGCGCCGCGCACACCACGCGCAACGTGCTCGGCATCCAGGTCCCGATGGCGACCGCGGTCGCCGACGTGGCCGCGGCCCGCCGTGACTACATGGACGAGTCCGGCGGCCGGTACGTGCACGTGATCGCCGACGGCGGTGTCGGCTGGTCCGGCGACCTGCCGAAGGCCATCGCCTGCGGCGCCGACTCGGTCATGATCGGCTCCCCGCTGGCCCGCGCCACGGACGCGCCCGGCAAGGGCCACCACTGGGGCATGGAGGCCGTCCACGAGGACGTGCCGCGCGGCAAGCTGGTCGACCTGGGCATCGTCGGCACCACCGAGGAGATCCTCGCGGGCCCGTCGCACAGCCCGGACGGCTCGATGAACTTCTTCGGCGCCCTGCGCCGCGCGATGGCCACGACGGGCTACAGCGAGCTCAAGGAGTTCCAGCGCGTCGAGGTCACCGTCGCGGACGCCCAGCACAAGCGCTGACGTTCCGGTACTCCGAAGGGGCCCCGCACCGATCGTGGTGCGGGGCCCCTTCGCGTGCTCAGAGGCGGTGGGCCGCGCCCGCCGGGGTGGCGCCCCGGGTGTCGAGGAGGAGCTGGGCCTTGACCGAGAGGCCCTGGAGGTCGTAGGTGCGGTGGTGCTGGAGCAGGACCGTCAGGTCGGCGTGGGCGGCGGCCTCGTAGAGGGAGTCGGCGCGGGGGACGGGGAGTTCGCGGACGCGCCAGTCGGGGACGTGCGGGTCGTGGTAGCTGACGGCCGCGCCCAGGTCCATGAGCCGGCGGGCGATCTCGTCGGCGGGGGAGCCCTGGCGGTCGGGCAGGTCCGGCTTGTACGTGATGCCCAGGAGGAGGATCCGGGCGCCGCGGGCCGACTTGCCGTGCTCGTTGAGGAGGGTGGCGGCGCGCTGGACGACGTACCGCGGCATGCGTTCGTTGACCTGCCCGGCGAGTTCGACGAGGCGGAGCGGGCGGTGGGCGCCGACGGTGTCGACGGGGGCGCCGTGGCCGCCGACGCCCGGCCCGGGGCGGAAGGCCTGGAAGCCGAAGGGCTTCGTCTCGGCGCAGCGGATGACGTCCCACAGGTCGACGCCGAGTTCGTGGCAGAGGACCGCCATCTCGTTGACCAGGGCGATGTTGACGTGCCGGAAGTTGGTCTCCAGGAGCTTGACCGTCTCCGCCTCGCGGGGGCCACGCGCGCGTACCACCTTGTCGGTGAGCCGGCCGTAGAACGCGGCCGCCGATTCGGTGCAGGCCGGGGTGAGGCCTCCGATGACCTTGGGGGTGCCGGCGAAGCCGTGGGTACGGCTGCCGGGGTCGAGGCGGCCGGGGGAGTACGCGAGGTGGAAGTCGCGCCCGGCCCGCAGGCCCGAGCCCGTTTCGAGCAGGTCGCGGAGCAGGCCCTCGGTGGTGCCCGGTGGGACCGGCGATTCGAGGAGGACGGTGGTGTGGGGGCGCAGCCGGGCGGCGAGCACGCGCGCGGCGTCGGTGACGGCGGTGAGGTCGAGCGCGCGGTCGGGGCCGAGGGGGGTCGGCGCGCAGAGGACGGCGGTGCGGACCCGGCCGAGTTCGGCGGGGTCGGCGGTCGGTCGGAAGCCTCCCGCGAGCATCCGGCGGATCTCGGGGACGGTGAGCGAGCCCTCGACCGGGGAGCGGCCCGCGGCGAGATCGGCGGCGGGGCGGGGATCGGTGTCGTAGCCGACGGTGGCGACGCCTGCGGCGGTGGCGGCCTGGGCGAGGGGGAGTCCGTGGTGGCCGAGGCCGATGACGGCGAGATCAGCGGGCATGAGGGGGGTGGACCGTCCTTCCCAGTAGCCGGAGGGGACGCGACGCGCAAGCCCTGTGGACAGAACGGGTCGAGCGCAATGTCAGACTAGGCGTAAATATGACCGATATGCGGCATTGTGGGGTCGAAGGTCGCCGAGTGTTATCCACAGGTCGGTGGTGAGGCGGTGGCTGAAGTCGCGGGGGCGGGACAGAATCGAGCTGTGAGCCGGACCACACGGGCCCGGTTCACGGCACGTGTACGCACGGCTCGTCGACGCGCGGGTCGTGTGGATGCGGCAGGTGTACGCACGGCTCGTCCACGCACGGGTCGTGCGGGTGCGGCAGGTGTACGTACGGCTCGTGCGCGTACGGCGTGTGCGGGACAGACGGGGGACGACGGGAGGCAGCCGTGAGGACAGCGACACTGGGACCCGCCGAGCGCACCGAAGCGCTCGCGGCCATGGCGGAGCGCGAGCTGGACGTGCTGGTCGTCGGCGCCGGAGTGGTCGGCGCGGGGACGGCACTCGACGCCGTCACGAGAGGGCTCTCCACCGGCATCGTCGAGGCACGCGACTGGGCATCCGGCACCTCCAGCCGGTCGAGCAAGCTCATCCACGGCGGCCTGCGCTACCTGGAGATGCTGGACTTCGCCCTGGTCAGAGAGGCCCTCAAAGAGCGCGGACTGCTCCTGGAGCGGCTCGCACCCCACCTGGTGAAGCCGGTCCCGTTCCTGTACCCGCTCCAGCACAAGGGCTGGGAGCGGTTCTACGCGGGCTCCGGCGTCGCGCTGTACGACGCGATGTCCCTCTCCTCGGGCCACGGCCGGGGCCTCCCCGTCCACCGGCACCTCTCCCGGCGCCGGGCCCTGCGGGTCGCCCCCTGCCTCAAGAAGGACGCCCTGGTCGGCGCCCTCCAGTACTACGACGCCCAGATGGACGACGCCCGCTTCGTCACCACCCTCGTGCGCACCGCCGCCTCCTACGGCGCCCTGGCCGCGAGCAGGGCCCGGGTCGTCGGATTCCTGCGGGAGGGGGAGCGGGTCGTGGGCGCCCGCGTGCAGGACGTCGAGGCCGGTGTCGCGTACGAGATCCGCGCCCGGCAGATCGTCAACGCCACCGGTGTGTGGACCGACGACACCCAGGCCCTCATCGGAGAGCGTGGCCAGTTCCACGTCCGCGCCTCCAAGGGCATCCACCTCGTCGTCCCCAAGGACCGCATCCACTCCACCACCGGACTCATCCTGCGCACCGAGAAGTCCGTGCTCTTCGTGATCCCCTGGGGACGCCACTGGATCGTCGGCACCACCGACACCGAGTGGGACCTCGACAAGGCCCATCCGGCCGCGTCCAGCGCCGACATCGACTACCTCCTGGAGCATGTGAACACGGTGCTCGGCACCCCGCTCACCCGCGACGACGTCGAGGGTGTCTACGCCGGACTGCGGCCGCTGCTCGCCGGCGAGTCGGACGCCACGAGCAAGCTCTCCCGCGAACACACCGTCGCCCACCCCGTCCCCGGCCTGGTCGTGGTGGCCGGCGGCAAGTACACGACGTACCGCGTCATGGCCAAGGACGCCGTCGACGAGGCGGTGCACGCCCTCGACCAGCGCGTCGCCCCCTGCGTCACCGAGGACACCCCACTCCTCGGCGCCGAGGGGTACCGGGCCCTGTGGAACGCGCGGGGCAGGATCGCCGCGCGGACCGGCCTCCACGTCGTCCGCGTCGAGCATCTCCTCAACCGCTACGGCTCCCTGACGGAGGAGATCCTCGACCTCGTCGCCGCGGACCCCGCACTCGGCGAACCGCTCGCGGCGGCCGACGACTACCTGCGCGCCGAAATCGTCTACGCCGCCTCGCACGAGGGCGCGCGCCACCTCGACGACGTCCTGACCCGGCGGACCAGGATCTCCATCGAGACCTTCGACCGGGGCACGCTCAGCGCACGCGAGTGCGCGGAGCTCATGGCGCCGGTCCTCGGCTGGGACGAGCACCAGATCGAGAAGGAGGTCGAGCACTACGAGAAGCGGGTCGAGGCGGAGCGGGAGTCGCAGCGGCAGCCCGACGACCTGACGGCGGACGCCGCCCGGCTGGGGGCGCCGGACATCGTGCCGATCTGACCGGACGTCCGGGCGCCCGCGTCCGGTGGGAACCTGGGGGGTGTGCGGAGGCGTCGTCATCCCGGAGTAAGGACCCGGGGGCGCCGCCCGTCCGGAGGTGAGGGACAATGGCCTCTCTTCCAGGGCGGGTTACCGCATCGCGCGGGAAGCGGCAGACGCGGCGAAGATCAGGGATCGCAGAGGGGACGCATGTCGGAGGCGGAGCAGTCGCGGGACACGGCGAAGGACCCCGGGCGGGACGCCGCCGCGGGGGCCGCGACCGACGGCGACAAAGGAGCGATCCCGGCCGCGCGTGAACTGGCACGGGACACGAAGAACGCGCAGGTCAAGCCGGGTGCGGGCGATGCCGGGACCTCGGCGGACGCGGGCGGGGCGGCTGACGCCGGAAGCTCGGATGTCCGGGCCTCGGACGCGGGGGCCTCGGATGCGCGGGACGTGAGGGGCGTTCAGGACGCCGCAGGTCCCGAGGACCCTCGGGACGCCCAGGGCGCCAAGGGCTCTGACGGCGTGTCGTCCGACCGGGCGGCGGCGGGTTCGGGCGCGAGCCGCGAGGACGCGGGCGCGGCCGGGCGGCTGCGCGGGACCGAGCCGTCGACCGGACGGGCCGGGTTCGGCGCGGGCGACGGTGACGGCGAGAGCGACCGCCGACCGGCCTCGGGCGCCGCGCGCGGCACCGGCGGCGACAGGCCGCGCAAGGCCCCGGCCGGAGAGGGCCGCCTGCTCGCGGGCCGCTACCGGCTCGGCGTGGTCCTCGGCCGCGGCGGCATGGGCACCGTCTGGCGCGCGGTCGACGAGACCCTCGGCCGTACCGTCGCCGTCAAGGAACTCCGCTTCCCCACCAGCATCGACGAGGACGAGAAGCGGCGCCTCATCACCCGGACCCTGCGCGAGGCGAAGGCCATCGCCCGGATCCGTAACAACGGCGCCGTGACCGTGTACGACGTCGTCGACGAGGACGACCGCCCGTGGATCGTCATGGAGCTCATCGAGGGCAAGTCCCTCGCGGACGCCGTGCGCGAGGACGGCACGCTCACGCCCCGGCGCGCCGCCGAGGTCGGCCTCGCCATCCTCGACGTGCTGCGTTCGGCGCACCGCGAGGGCATCCTGCACCGTGACGTGAAGCCGTCCAACGTGCTGATCGCCGAGGACGGCCGGGTCGTCCTCACCGACTTCGGCATCGCCCAGGTGGAGGGCGACCCCTCGATCACCTCCACCGGCATGCTCGTCGGCGCCCCCTCGTACATCTCGCCGGAGCGCGCCCGCGGCCACAAGCCCGGCCCCGCCGCCGACATGTGGTCGCTCGGCGGTCTCCTGTACGCGGCGGTCGAGGGCAGCCCGCCGTACGACAAGGGCTCCGCCATCGCCACCCTCACGGCGGTGATGACCGAGCCGGTCGACCCCCCGAAGAACGCCGGACCCGAGCTCGAGAAGGTCATCTACGGCCTCCTCGCCAAGGACCCCGCCCAGCGGCTCGACGACGGCGGCGCGCGCGTCCTGCTGCGGGCCGTGCTCGACGCGCCCACGGTGGCGCCCGAGGCCTCCCCCGAGGCCACCATGGTCGTGCCGCTGCCGCCGCGCCCCGAGCGGACGCCGGTGGCCCCGGCCGCCGGCCAGGACAAGGCGCCCGAGGCGCCCGCCGACCGGGTGCGGGGCGCCCTGAAGTCCGTGCGCAACGCGGCGGCCTCCGTGAAGGCCGAGCCCACGGCGGGCACGCGGTCGAACGCGAGCGGTGCCGGGGTGAACACGGGCGCGGGCTCCGCCGCGCGGCAGGCAGGGGGCAGGCCGACCCCGGCCCGCGCCTCGCTGACCGACGTCGTACCGCGCCGCACGCTGGTGATCATCGCCGCCGTCGCCGTCCTCGCCCTGCTCGGGACGATCTTCGCGGTCTCGCTCAACGGTGGCGGGGACGGGGACAACCAGGGCAAGGAGACCGGCGGCACCACGGCCTCGGCCGGCGCCTCGGCGGGCGGTGACGCCTCCGGCGGCTCCGCGGGCTCCGACGGCGGCAAGGGCGAGACGCCCGGCGGCCCCGGCCAGCAGGGCGGCGCGCAGCCCGGCGACGACGGCTCCACGGGGGCGGGGTCGACGGGCACCGACGGCACGACGGGTTCCACCGGCGGCTCGAACGGCAACGGCGTGACGCCGTCCGGCAAGCCCGGCGGCGACACGGGCGCGCAGCTGCCCGCGGGCTACACCCTCGTCACCAACGAGCGCTTCCACTTCTCCATGGCGATGCCCTCGACGTTCAAGGCGCGCGCCATACCGGGCTACAGCGGCGGCGCGGTGTTCAGTGAGAGCGGCGGCTTCCCGCGTATCCAGGTCGACTTCAACGCCAGCCCGAAGGACGACGCGGCGGCGGCCTGGGAGCTGGGCAAGATCGGTGTCGCCGCCACCAGCAAGGGCTACAAGCACTTCGGCATCAGGACGGTCTCGTACAAGGGGTACCCGACCGTCGCCGACTGGGAGTTCGAGCGCGTCCAGCAGGGCATGCGCGTCCATGTGCTCAACCGCGGCTTCAAGGTGGACGCCAGGCACGGCTACTCCATCATGATCAGCTGCAAGGCGGAGGAGTGGAACGGCGCGGAGTGCAGGACGCTGCGGGAGACGGCGTTCGCCACGTTCAGCCCCAAGGACTGACCGGCGCCACGTATCGTGAGAGTTCGAGGACGGTACGCAGCCGAAAAAGACCGTTAACTGCACGGTGCCGGACCGGAATTGTCGGACTCGCGTGATCCCGCCCGATCCCGAGGGATCCGCGGGCCCACGGGGGACAGCGTGCGCGCGTGGGGAGGCGTCGTGGACGACTA
The DNA here is from genome assembly GCF_044764665.1 of Streptomyces sp. NPDC093795. NCBI lineage: Bacteria > Bacillati > Actinomycetota > Actinomycetes > Kitasatosporales > Streptomycetaceae > Streptomyces > Streptomyces sp. NPDC093795. The sequence continues at coordinate 469,100 of NZ_JBIWIO010000001.1, read as the reverse complement.
CGCGGGAAGGGTGCTCGCGGACCGCTACCGCCTGCCGCTGCCACCGGCGGACGTGGAGGTGGGCGCGGACGCGTACGACCCGGCCGAGACGCGCGCCTTCGACACGTACAGCGGGCAGGAGGTCCTGGTCCGCCGGGTGTCGCTGCCGGAGTTCGTCGACGCCGAGGTGGTCGACGACGAGGGCGGCCGCGACGGTTCCTACGGCGGCGCGGGGCGGGCGACCCGCCGACCCGCCGAGCCCGTCGTCCGCCGGGCGATCGAGGCGGCCCAGGCCGCCGCGCAGATCCCCGACCACCCCCTCCTCGACCAGGTCTTCGACGTCTTCGCGGAGGCCGGCTCGCTGTGGATAGTGAGCGAACGCGTGGCGGCCCGGCCGCTCTCCGCGCTGCTCGCCGAGCGGCCCCTGAACCCGTACCGGGCGGCCGAGATCGGCGCCGACGTCCTCACCGCCCTGCGCGCGCTCCACGCCCACGGCTGGGTACACCGGAACATCACCTCCCGGACCGTACTCGTCTGCGACGACGGCCGAGTGGTCCTTTCGGGCCTCGCGGTGGGCGCCGCGGAGGAGGCCCTGTGCGGGTACGCGCCCGTACCGGAGCAGGAGCCGGACCTGGGGCCGAGTCCGCCGGAGGCGGACGAGTACGGCTCGGAGGAGTACGGCTCGGACGAGTACGGGCCCGGCCTGTACGAGGCGGAGGTCTACGAGGAGACGGACGAGCGCGTCCCTTATGGGGCGGACGAGGCCGAGGAGCTGGAGGAGGAGCCGGGCGAGGAACGGGACCACGGCGCCGATGCGTACGGCCTTGAGCCGTACGCCGTTGAGCCGTACGCCGTCGAGACGTACGCCGTCGGACCGTATGCGTCCGAGCCGAGCGGCGACGCGGCCGAGCCGTATGCGCCCGAGCCGTATGACGCCGAGCCGTACGGCTACGACTCGTACGGCTCCGACACGTACGCCGCCGAAGCCGACGACTCGGACGAAGCCGACGACTCTGCCGACACCGACGACGCCGACGACCCCGTCTCTCCCTACGGGACCGGGACCGGGCCCGGTGTGTACAGCGCCGACCCGTACGGGCGCTCCGCGCCGCCCGCAGCCGAGACGCAGCCCGCCGCCGCGCCGCCCACCGCCGACGTGCGGGCCGCGCGCGCCGGGGCCATCGCCGCCTACCGGGCCGGAGCCCGCGCCGCGGCCCGGCTCGGCGAGACCGGGGCGCTCCCCGTCCAGCGCCCCGCGCCTACGGACCCGCCCGAGCCGCCCCCCGCACCGAGGGCGAGGGCGGCGAACGCTCCCGAGCCGCAGTGGTGGGCGAGGGTGGCGGAGGATGACGAGGACGACGAGGAAGACGGCGACGAGCCGTACGGCGGCGGCCCGCAGTCAGGCCCGCGGTCGGACCCGCCGCCGCGCGTGATGCTGGCCGGCAGCTGGAGCGACGGCCCGCACGCCTCGCGGGACGGTTCCGGCCCGATCCCCGCCGGTGGTGGCCGCGTGCTGCCGGGTTCGGGGCGTCCCGCCCTGCCCGCCGGCTACAAGGCCGCGACCCCGGACCCCGCGCGGCTCCCGGTCCCCCCCGGCCCCCGGGACGAAGCGCCGGTCACCGTCCCCGCCCAGGCGGACCGCGGCCCCACCACCCGGCTCGCCGCCGAGCGCGCCCGGCAGACCCGGATCGCGGTCGTCGGCGCCGTCACCGAGCGCTGGGCGCCCGAACAGGCCGGGCCCGTCCACGAGAACTGGCGGCTGGCCCCGCCTATCGGCCCCGCCACCGACCTGTGGGCACTCGGCGCGCTCCTCTACCGGGCCGTCCAGGGTCACGCCCCCTACCCGGAGGACAGCGCCGCCGAGCTCGTCCAGCTGGTCTGCGCCGAACCGCCCGCCTTCGCCGAGGAGTGCGGCCCCCTCCGCCCGGTCGTGGAGTCCCTGCTGCGCCAGGACCCCACCGAGCGGCCCGACTTCGAGGAGCTGCGCGGCTGGCTGCGTTCCCTCGTGCGCTCGGCGCCGGAGCCGGAGGCCGGTGTCGGAGTCGTACCGCTGCCGTCCTTCGACAAGAAGCGGCTGCCGATCGTGCGCCGGCGCGGCGAGTTGGTGCGCCGCCGGCGCGGGGGTGCGGGGGCGGGCCGGCACCGCCACAAGCGCGGCAAGGACCCGCGCCCGGCCCGCCGCGAGGACGCGCACACGCACGAGCGCGGGCCCGACGCCGTACAGGCCGACACCCGGGAGCAGTTCCACGACCCGCATCACGAGTCGTTCCAGGAGCCGTACCGCGAGCCGTACCAGGAGTCCTTCCACGAGGAGCTCCCGCAGCGCGCCCCCCGCTCGCCACGGCCTCCCCGATCCTCGCGATCCTCCCGATCGCCCCGCGCCCCGCGCCCGTCGTCGTCCTCACGCCCCCCGGGCTCCCCGCGCGCCCTCGGTCGTACGCTCCTGATCCTCGTCTTCCTCCTGCTCGGCGGCGCCGTCGCGTACGCCGTCCTCTTCCTGCCCGGTGAGGGGGAGACGCCCACCGGGCCGACCACGCCCACCGCCGGCCGGACCCCGGGCACCACCCCGCCGACGCCCACAACCCGACCGTCCGCGAGCACGCCGGCGCCGTCCACCCCGCCGCGCACCACCCCGCCCGCCGCGGATCCCTCGGCTCCCGCGCTCGCCGCCGGGTACGCGCTGCGCCAGGACCCGGAGGGGTTCCGGATCGGGGTGCCGAACGGCTGGCGGCGCAGCCCGATCAACGACGCCGGACAAGTGCGCTACACCGGCGGCGACTTCACGATGATCGTGGTGCCCGGCCGCGACAGCGTCCGTGACAACGGCTCCGATCCGCTGGAGTACCAGAGCACCAGGGAACGCGAACTCGAGCCGTGGCGGGCGTCGAGCTGGTCGCGGGTGGAGAAGGCCCGCCGGGTGGACATCGGCCGGACGCCGACGGCCGAAGGCCATTACGTCTGGCTGGACGGCACGGGCCGCGAGGTGTTCGTGCGCAACCTCGCCATGATCGACGGCGGCAGGTACCACGTCGTCCTCGTCATCGGCCCGGAGGGCGAGCGCGACAAGGTTTCCGAGATCTACGGGGAGGCCACCAAGGCCTTCCGTCCGGGGCGCTGAACCGGGCGGAGCGGCCGTGGAGCCCGGCCCGAGCGCCGGAACGTCACCAGCCCCCGGTCACAGTGCTGTTCCTATGTCCGCCCCGAGGTTCCGCCGCCCGTGCCCCCCTCCGTAACCTGGCATCCGAAGGAACGGGCGGGGGCAAGTGGAACATTCTCAGAGCACAGGGTCGGGGCTGCTGCTCGCCGGTCGCTACCGGCTGGGCGAGTCCATCGGGCGCGGCGGCATGGGCAAGGTCTGGCGCGCCCACGACGAGGTGCTGCACCGCGTGGTGGCGGTCAAGGAGTTGACGGCGGGCCGGTTCGTGGCGGAGGCCGACCGGCTCGTGCTGCACGCCCGTACGCAGAAGGAGGCGCGGGCCGCCGCGCGGATCACCCACCCGGGTGTGGTGACCGTCCACGACGTCCTGGAGCACGACGACCGGCCGTGGATCGTGATGCAGTACGTCGACGGGCCCTCGCTCGCCGACGCCGCCAAGGAGCAGGGCCCGATCGAGCCCCGCGAGGCGGCCAGGATCGGGCTGCACGTCCTCGGCGCGCTGCGTGCCGCGCACGCGGCCGGGGTGTTGCACCGGGACGTCAAGCCGGGCAACGTACTCCTGGCGCGCGACGGGCGCGTCCTGATCACCGACTTCGGGATCGCGGCGATCGAGGGGGACTCGACGATCACCCGGACCGGTGAACTCGTCGGCTCCATCGACTATCTGGCGCCCGAGCGGGTACGGGGCGGCGACCCGGGCCCGGCCTCCGACCTCTGGTCGCTCGGCGCGACCCTGTACACGGCGGTGGAGGGTACGTCGCCGTTCCGCCGCACCTCCCCGATCAGCACCATGCAGGCCGTGGTCACCGAGGAGCCGCCGCATCCGGAGAAGGCCGGGCCGCTGGCGCCCGTCATCGTGGCCCTGCTGCGCAAGGACCCGGCGCACCGCCCTGGCGCGGACGAGGCCGAGCGGATGCTGCTCGACGCGATGGAGGGGCGTACGCCGGAGGCGGCGCAGGCGTACGTACCGACCCAGCGCGTGGCCAGGGAGGCGCTGGACCCGGCGACGGACGGGCCCGGCTTCGGCCACGGCCTGGTGGAGCTGAGCGAGGAGGACGGCGGGGAGGGTGCGCGGTACGCCACCGGTCCGACGGGTGCCTCCCGCGTGTCCGGACCGGCCCGTACCGCCCAGTGGCCCCACCCGGCGCAGAGCTCCGCGTCCGGCGCGCACCACCCTGCCGCCTCCCCGCCCACCGTGGTGCCGCCGCCCGCTCCTCCCCTGTCCGCTCCGTCCGCGTCCGCTCCCGGCCGGGGCCGTTGGCGTACCGCCGTGCTCGCGGCCCTGCTCGCCGGGGTCGTCGCGGGCGGCGCCGTCTTCGCCGCCATGAACTACGCGGGCGGCGACCGGGGCGACGTCGGCGGCGACCGGACCACGACCACCGGCCCCGCCCCCACCACCCGGAGCACCGCGAACGACGTGCCGGCCGGCTGGCACCGCGTCGAGGACCCGGCCGGTTTCAGCCTCGTCGTACCGGACGGCTGGAAGCGGCAGAAGGAGGGCGACCAGATCGACTACACCCCGGACAACGGCCGCCACCGCATCCGGATCAGCATCGACCCGAGCCCCGACTTCGAGAACCCGTACATGCACGCCCTCGACCTGGAGCGCGTCCTGCAGAGGCGGATGGACTACACCCGGATCAAGCTCGGTCAGGTCACGTACCGCGACCAGGTCCGGTCCTGTCAGTGGGAGTTCACCTGGACCGAGAAGAAGGACTTTCCCGGCCCGCGGCACGCGATCGACCTGATGTACTACGAGGACGACGGCACGGAGTACGCCGTGTACATGTCGTCACCGGAATCGAGCTGGGAGACGACCCGCGAGCAGTTCGACGTCGTCATCCAGCACTGGCGGGCGCCGGGCGACTGAACCGGCCGTGCGGGCCGGAAAAATCTCCGCGCCGGGCCTCCGGTGGCCGTAAGCCCCTGATCAGGACTTATGTGCCAGTGATCGCTGGCGCGATGCGCGCGCCCGGCGAAAACGCATTACCGACGGGTACCCAAAGGGCGGCACGCCGCCTACGCTCGGCCTCATGACGGACTCGCAGGCACCCACCGCCCCCTCGGTTCCCGACGCCCCCGCCAAGGCCGGAGCGGCAGCCCCCGCCGGCGCCACCAACCCGGTCGCGCCCGCGCCCGCCGGCGCGCGCACCGCCGCCGACGTCGTGACACCCGAGGTGGTCGCCCGGCTCGTGCGCGGTGTCGTCGGCTCCGGCCGTACCGCCAACCACACCCCGTTCACCGGGGAGAAGCTGGCGGACCTGCCCGAGTCCACCCCCGAGGACGTCGCCGAGGCCTTCACGCGCGCGCGTGCCGCCCAGGAGGCCTGGGCCGCCACCCCGGTCAGGACCCGCGCCGCCGTCCTGCTCCGCTTCCACGACCTCATCCTCGAGCGCCAGTCCGAGGTCCTCGACCTCATCCAGCTGGAGACGGGCAAGGCGCGTCTGCACGCCCACGAGGAGGTGCTGGCCGTGGTCGTCGTCGCCCGCCACTACGGCCGCAACGCCTCCTCGTACCTGCGCCCCCGCCGCCACACCGGCGTCGTCCCGACCCTCACCAAGGTCACCGAGCTGCGCCACCCGCGCGGGGTCGTCGGCCAGATCGCCCCCTGGAACTACCCGCTCGAACTCTCCGTGGGCGACGCGCTCCCCGCCTTCGTCGCGGGCAACGCCATCGTCATGAAGCCCGACACGGAGACCGCGCTCACGGCGCTGTGGGCCCGTGACCTGCTCATCGAGGCCGGGCTGCCCGCCGAGGTCTTCCAGGTCGTCCTCGGCGAGGGCCCGGTCGTCGGCCCCGAGGTCGTCAAGCACGCCGACTACGTCTCCTTCACCGGCTCCACCCGTACCGGCCGCGAGGTCGCCCAGAGCGCCGCTGCCCGGCTCGTCGGCGTCACCCTCGAACTCGGCGGCAAGAACGCGATGCTCGTCCTCAAGGACGCCGACGTCGAGAAGGCCGCCGCCGGAGCCGTCCGCGCCTGCTTCTCCTCCGCCGGTCAGCTCTGCATCGCCATCGAGCGCCTGTACGTGCACGAGTCGGTCGCCGACGACTTCATCTCCCGTTTCGCGGCCCGTACGAAGGCGATGCGGCTCGGCAACTCCCTCGCGTACGGGGCCGACATGGGCTCCCTCGTCGGCGAACGGCAGCTGGAGACGGTCAAGAAGCACGTCGAGGAGGCCGTCGCCAAGGGCGCCACGCTCGTCGCCGGCGGCGTCGCCCGCCCCGACATCGGCCCCCTCTTCTACGAGCCGACCATCCTGGAGGGCGTCGAGGCGCCGATGACGGTCTGCAGCGAGGAGACCTTCGGCCCGGTCGTCTCGATCTACCGCTTCCGCGACGAGGACGAGGTCGTCGCCCTCGCCAACGCCACCTCGTACGGCCTGAACTCGTCCGTCTGGACGAAGGACGCGCGCCGCGGCCACGCCATCGCGGCCCGCCTGCACACCGGCACCGTCAACATCAACGAGGCGTACGCCCCCGCCTACGGCAGCGTGCAGGCCCCGATGGGCGGAATGAAGGACTCCGGGATCGGTCGGCGCCACGGCGCGGAGGGCATCCTCAAGTTCACCGAGGCCCAGACCGTCGCCCAGCAGCGGCTCGTCCCGCTCGCGCCCTCCTTCGGGATGGACGACGAGAAGTACGCCGCTTTCATGAGCGTGTCCCTGAGGGCGATGAAGGCCCTGCGCCTGCGCTAAGCCCCGGATCGTCCCGCGCTGAGCCCCGGATCGTCCCGCGCCGAGCCCCGGCTCGTCCTGCGCTGAGCTCCGGCTCGTCCTGCGCCGAGCCGAGGCCCGTCCGTCCGTTCCGCCCTTTTCCGTACGAGGAGAGCCATGACCGCGGTACCCCCTACCCAAAATCAGGAGCAGGCGGAGGACGCCGCGTACGACTACGACGTCCTCGTCGTGGGCTCCGGCTTCGGCGGCTCGGTCACCGCCCTCCGCCTCACGGAGAAGGGCTACCGGGTCGGCGTCCTGGAGGCCGGGCGCCGCTTCACCCGCGCGACCCTGCCGAAGAACTCCTGGGACGTGAAGAACTTCCTGTGGGCCCCCGCCCTCGGCCTCTACGGCATCCAGCGCATCCACCTGCTCGGCAACGTCATGGTGCTCGCGGGCGCGGGCGTCGGAGGCGGCTCCCTCAACTACGCCAACACCCTCTACGAACCGCTGAAGCCGTTCTTCGACGACCCGCAGTGGAAGGACATCACGGACTGGCAGGACGAGCTGCGGCCGTACTACGACCAGGCCAAGCGGATGCTCGGCGTCCGCATCAATCCGACGATGACCCCCTCGGACGTCCACCTGAAGTCCACCGCGCAGGCCATGGGCATCGGCGACACCTTCCACATGGCGCCGGTCGGCGTCTTCTTCGGGGACGGGAAGGACGCCGTGGGCGAGAAGGGCGTCGGTGCGGCCAAGGCGAAGCCCGGCGGGGAGGTCGCCGACCCGTACTTCGGCGGCGCGGGCCCGACCCGGCGCGCCTGCATCGAATGCGGCGAGTGCATGACCGGCTGCCGTCACGGCGCCAAGAACACCCTCAACGAGAACTACCTCCACCTCGCCGAGAAGGCGGGCGCCGCCGTCCACCCCATGACCACGGTCGTCACCGTCACCGAGGACTCACGGGGCGGCTTCGCGGTGAAGACCCTGCCCACCGACCGGCGGAGGAAGGGCAAGGGGCGGACGTTCACCGCCCGCCGGGTGGTGATCGCGGCCGGGACGTACGGCACCCAGACCCTGCTGCACCGGATGAAGGACACCGGACTGCTGCCCGGGATCTCGCACCGGCTCGGCGAACTCACCCGCACCAACTCCGAGGGGCTGGTCGGCGCCCAGACCACCGACCGCCGCTACCGCAAGAGGCACGGCAAGGAGAAGGCCGACTTCACCCGGGGCGTCGCCATCACCTCCTCGATCCACCCCGCCGCCCACACCCACATCGAGCCGGTGCGGTACGGCAAGGGCTCCAACTCGATGGGCAGCCTGACCGTCCTCCAGGTGCCCTACGGGGTCCACCGGGTACGCGACTGGTTCCTCAGCCTGCTCAAGCACCCCACGCTCGCCGCCCGCTCCCTCTCCAACTGGCACTGGTCGGAGCGGACCATCATCGGGCTCGTCATGCAGTCCCTCGACAACTCCCTGACGACCTACCGCAAGCCCGGCGGCCTCGGAAAGGGCCTGCTCACGGCCCGCCAGGGGCACGGGGCGCCGAACCCGATCCAGATCCCGGAGGCGACCCGGGCCGCCACCCTCCTCGCCGAGGAGATCAACGGCTTCGCCGGCTCCAACATTGGCGAGCTGCTTGGCACCCCGCTCACCGCCCACTTCCTCGGCGGCTGCCCGATCGGCGCCGACGCCGAGTCCGGCGTCATCGACCCGTACCACCGGCTCTACGGGCACCCGGGGATATCCGTCGTCGACGGGGCGGCGGTCTCCGCCAACCTCGGCGTCAACCCGTCCCTGACGATCACCGCGCAGGCCGAGCGGGCCATGTCCTTCTGGCCGAACAAGGGCGAGGAGGACATCCGTCCGCGGCAGGGCGAGGCGTACGTACGGCTCGCCGCGGTCGAACCGAAGTCCCCCGCGGTCCCGGCCGAGGCCTTCGGCGCCCTGCGACTGCCGTTCCTCGGCCTGCCGACGGTCCCACCGAAGAAGGCGTGAAGCATAGGAAAGGGCGCTGCACCCCCCTCCGAGTGCAGCGCCCCAACCAGCTTTTTGGTGATGCTGCATAGATGACCCGCGACCGACGGAATTGGTTGTAGCGGTTGCGGAGGATGTTCATGTGACGCGCGTCACACCGCGCGTACCGCTCCGGGTGGTGCGCACGGACAAGGGCCCCGTGCCCGCGATTCCGGTCGCGACGGCACGGGGCCCTTGGGGTCGGCACCGGTGTCAGGGCAGCGGCGGTGCCGAGTGGGGCGGCGCCGGGGGGTCGCGCCGCGTGGGGGAGGGAACGGGGGGACGGGAAAGCGGGAGGGCCGAGGATCAGGGAAGTCGGGGGATCGGGAGGATCGGCCGGTTGCGGCCGGCCCCGGGCGTCCCCGGGACCGACCGCCTTTTCTGGGCGACCGGGCTGCTGTCCCCTGCTGTCCGGTCACAAGCGCTGGTGCGAGGTCCCACGACGTACCGGAGTACGCCACACGCCCCAGCGAAGCCACGCGTGGTTTCCGTACGGGCCCGCCCCTGGCTGGCACGGACACCAGGACCAACGAAGCCGCGCAGGAGCCGGTCACGCGCCGTACGGGTGAGAGCGAGTCCGAACTCAGATGCGACCCCGGCACAGCTCCAGCATCGTCATCGCCAGCGCCGTGCCCGGCTTGCCCAGCGCGTCCCGGAAGTGGCCGAGGACCTCCATCTCGCGGGCCAGGTTCACCCGGCGGCCGCCGGAGGAGATCCGGGCCTCCTGGATGACGGCCGAGACGGCCATCCGTTCCTGGATCAGACCGATGATCCGGTCGTCGAGCGCGTCGATGCGCTCACGGGAGTCGCCGATCAACGCCGCCGCCTCGTCGGTGCGGGCGCCGGTCTTCTCGGTCGCGGTCACGGCGGTCACGGCGGTCGCGGCGGTCGTGGCGGCTACGGCGGTCGTGGCGGCTACGGCGGTCGTGGCGGTGGTAGCGGTCATCGGGTTCGCGGTGGTCGTGGCGGTCATGGTGGGGCTCCTCTGGGTGGCGGAGGCGGCCCCGGCCCGATCCGGCCCGGAAACAGCAGAACGCCCCGGGCCTTGTCGGCCCGGGGCGCCTGGGAAGTCGCTTGTCAGTTGCTCAAGCAGCACGACCATGGCAGCCGGTGGGCCGGTTGCCATAGGTAAAGACGAAGGTCGTGAGCTTGCGCATGGCGACAGTATGGACCCGGCGGCCGAGCCGGAGCCAAACCGGGTTCGGATGGTGAGACGAAAAGCGCCACCGGCGCGCCGGTAGAATCGACATATAGCCTCCCCTCTCTCGGGGGACCCTCCCTACCGCCGGAAGGCCGCCGTAGTGTCATCAGCGACTCCCGCTGCCGCGCCCGACGTCTCCAACCCGGACGTAGTCCTCGTTGTCGACTTCGGCGCCCAGTACGCCCAGCTCATCGCCCGCCGTGTCCGTGAGGCCCGGGTCTACAGCGAGATCGTCCCGTCCACCATGCCGGTGGCCGAGATGCTGGCCAAGAACCCGAAGGCGATCATCCTCTCCGGCGGCCCGTCCTCCGTGTACGCGGAGGGCGCCCCCCGTCTCGACCGCGCGATCTTCGAGGCGGGCGTACCCGTCTTCGGTATGTGCTACGGCTTCCAGCTGATGGCGACGACCCTCGGCGGCACCGTCGACAACACCGGCGCCCGCGAGTACGGCCGGACCCAGCTGCACGTCTCCAAGGCCGGCTCCACCCTCTTCGAGGGCACCCCGGTCGAGCAGCCCGTGTGGATGTCGCACGGCGACGCCTGCTCCGCCGCCCCCGAGGGCTTCTCCGTCACCGCGTCCACGGACGTCGTGCCGGTCGCCGCCTTCGAGAACGACGAGAAGAAGCTGTACGGCGTCCAGTACCACCCCGAGGTGCTGCACTCCACGCACGGCCAGCAGATCCTGGAGCACTTCCTCTACCGCGGCGCCGGCATCGAGCCGAGCTGGACCACGGGCAACGTGATCGAGGAGCAGGTCGCGGCCATCCGCGCCCAGGTCGGCGACAAGCGCGCCGTCTGCGGCCTCTCCGGCGGGGTCGACTCCGCCGTGGCCGCCGCGCTCGTGCAGAAGGCCATCGGCTCGCAGCTCACCTGCGTGTACGTCGACCACGGCCTCATGCGCAAGGGCGAGACCGAGCAGGTCGAGAAGGACTTCGTCGCCTCCACCGGCGTCAACCTCAAGGTCGTCGACGCGCAGGAGCGGTTCCTCACCGCCCTCGCCGGGGTCTCCGACCCCGAGACCAAGCGGAAGATCATCGGCCGCGAGTTCATCCGCGTCTTCGAGCAGGCCCAGCTGGAGATCCTCCAGGAGGAGGGCCCCGAGGTCGCGTTCCTCGTCCAGGGCACGCTCTACCCGGACATCGTCGAGTCCGGCGGCGGCACCGGCACCGCCAACATCAAGTCCCACCACAACGTGGGCGGCCTCCCCGACGACATCGAGTTCGAGCTTGTCGAGCCGCTGCGCCAGCTCTTCAAGGACGAGGTCCGCATGGTCGGCCAGGAGCTCGGCCTGCCCGAGGAGATCGTCCAGCGCCAGCCGTTCCCCGGCCCCGGCCTCGGCATCCGCATCGTGGGCGAGGTCACCAAGGAGCGCCTGGACCTGCTGCGCGAGGCCGACGCCATCGCCCGCGAGGAGCTCACCGCGGCCGGCCTCGACCGCGAGATCTGGCAGTGCCCCGTCGTCCTCCTCGCCGACGTCCGCTCCGTGGGCGTCCAGGGCGACGGCCGCACCTACGGTCACCCGATCGTGCTGCGCCCCGTCTCCTCCGAGGACGCCATGACGGCCGACTGGTCGCGCCTGCCGTACGAGGTGCTCGCCAAGATCTCCACCCGCATCACCAACGAGGTCGCGGACGTCAACCGAGTCGTCCTCGACGTCACCAGCAAGCCGCCGGGCACCATCGAGTGGGAGTAGTCGCTCCCGCGGGTGTCTGAGGCCGCCGCCCCGGTGTTCCGGGGCGGCGGCTTCGTCGTGTCCGGGCTCTGGTGACTTGCCCGACCGGGCGTTACCTTCCGGCGCATGAGCGTGATACCCGACCCCGTCCCCGTCGACCGGCTCCACTTCGCCCTGCCGCCCGTCCACGCGACGGTCGAGGAGGAACGCGTCCACCGCAGACAGCGACTCGCGGGCGCCCTCCGCCTCTTCGGACGGTTCGGGTACGAGGAGGGCGTCTCGGGCCACATCACCGCCCGCGACCCCGAGCACCCCGACTGCTTCTGGGTGAACCCCTTCGGGGCGCCGTTCGAGGAGGTGACCGCGAGCGACCTCATCCTGGTCGACGGCGACGGGCAGGTCCTCCGCGGCGACCGCCACGTGAACCAGGCCGCGTTCACCGTGCACGCCCAGGTCCACCGGGCCCGGCCCGACGCCGTCGCCGTCGTCCACACCCACTCCCTCCACGGACGGGCCCTGGCCGCGCTCGGCGAACTCCTCGACCCGATCACCCAGGAGGCCTGTGCCTTCTACCAGGACCACGCCCTCTACGACGCCTACACCGGCGTCACCGTGGACGCCGAGGAGAGCCGCCGGATCGCCGTCGCCCTCGGCACCCTCAAGGCGATCGTGCTCCGCAACCACGGCGTGCTCACCGTCGGCACCTCCGTCGACGCGGCGGCCTGGTGGTTCATCGCCCTGGAGCGCTGCGCCCAGATCCAGCTGGCCGCGCGGGCAGCCGGCAAACCGGTCCTGATCGACCACCGCGAGGCCGTCGCCACCCGCGAACAGCTCGGCGGCGACCTCGTCGCCTGGATCAACTACCAGCCCCTGTGGCGCAGGATCAGTCGAACGGAGCCCGAACTCCTGTCGTAACACCATCGCTTCACCCTTCTGTACGTCAATGAGATGGCTCGGCAATCACTCTCCGGCGGGGCGCACGCGGCAGGCGCGGAAGCCGCCGGTGCGACACAATTCCCTTGAATGCAAAGCTGGTTGACCCTCCGGGCCGCACCGGTACATGTCGTGAAGTGAGCTCGGGAAGTGAGCACCGTGGCGGTTCAAGAGGCGAGACAGTACGGCGAGCACGGGACGGCCTGTGCCGGCTGCGCCCACTGCGGACGGACCGGCCACCGGCGCGCCGTCGCGGCCTTCCTCGCCCGGCGCGACGAACTCGCCGCCGGACACGGCGTCCCCGCGGCCGTCGCCCACTCCCCGGTCGCCGCCCGCCAGTGGGTCTCCGACGAGCTCGCCCAGTCCGCCCGCGCGGTGACCGTACGCGGCCGGGGGGCAGGCGCCGCCTGGCTCGACCGGGTGCGGCGCGGAGGCCTCGGCGCCGTCTGGGGCGCAGTCCTCGCCCTCCTCCTCGGCCAGGCCCTCACCGCGATCGGGACCGGCTGGACCGCCGCCCGCACGGCCGCCCTCTGCACCGCCCTGATCCTCGCCCTCCTCCTCAGCGCCGCCGCCCACGCCCACCGCTCCCGCGGCGGCCTCCTCGCCCCTCTGATCGGCGAGGACAACCGGCTCTCCACCACCCGTGCCGTCGCCGCCGCCTGGCTCCTGTTCCTCGGCTACACCCTTCTCTTCCTGGCCTGTCTGTCCCTCCTGACGCCCCACGCCGCGGCCTTCGGTCCGGCCCGGGCCGCCGGCCTGCTGACCGTCCTCGCCGTGGTGTCGGCCGTCACCGTCACGGCCCGCCAGGTCGTCGCGGTGGGCATCGCGGCCCGCCGCCTCCAGAAGGTGCGCGCCGACCGCCCGCGCGCCGCCGACCTGCTCTGCGACGACAGCGGCCGGGCGAGCCTCGCCGACGTCCAGTACCTCCTCGTCTCCGGTTCCGTCCTGGTCCTGGCGGCCGTCACGCTCAGCCGCCGCCCCATGGGGCTACCCGAGGTGCCCTGGTCCCTCGTGCTCCTCATCGGCGTCTCGGCGGCCTGGCACCTCGCCACGAAGTGCACCGAGGGCGTCCGCCCCACGATCCACTCCGTCGTCCGGTCCCGTGAGGCGGGTGACCTCGACGCCCCGATCCGCACAGGCGACGACATCGAGATCCGCGGCTGCGGCTTCGTCCCGCCCGGCGCCGGCGCCCCCGACCCGCTGACCCGACTCGTGGTCCGCATCGGCCCGGTCCACGCCCATGTGCCGCTGGTCCCGGTCCCGGGTGGCTTCGCCAACCCCACCGACACCGCCCTGACCGTCCCCCTCCCGGCGGACGTGGAACCGGGCAGGGTGGAGGTCTCGGTCGTGACGGCGGCGGGCGTCGAGACCAACCGGGTCACGATCGACGTCATGGACTGATCATCCGGCCCCCTTCCCGTATCCGCGGAGCGGAGGTGCGAGGAGAATCGTTGCGCGAGCAGTCGCACGGGGCGTGGAGAGGTGACCGACGATGACGGGACAGGCGAACCGGGCCGACGGCACGGGCGACGGCAAGGAGTCCACCGGTGCCACCGGCGCCACCGGCCGCCCTGCCGAGGGAGGGAGCCTCCTCGATCGGTGCAGGGCCGTCCTCGACCGGTGGAAGGCGATCGCCTCCCGCTACGCCCTCCTTCCGCTCCGCCTCTTCCTCGGCGTCACCTTCGTCTACGCCGGCCTCGACAAGCTCACCGACGCCGCCTTCCTCGCCGACACCGGCAGCGGCTCCATCGGGGAGACGATGCGCGGTGTCCGGGACACCTCCGCCGTCCCCGCCCTCGTCGACCTCGCCCTCAGGAATCCCACCGGCTTCGGATACGCCATCTCCCTCGGAGAGCTCGCCGTCGGGATCGGAACCCTGCTCGGCCTCTTCGCCCGCCTGGCGGCCCTCGGGGGCGCGCTGATCTCGCTGAGCCTCTGGCTGACCGTGAGCTGGCAGGTGCAGCCGTACTACCTCGGCAACGACCTCGCCTATCTGATGGCCTGGCTTCCGCTGCTGCTGGCCGGGGCGTCCGTGCTGTCGCTGGACCGGCTCCTCGCCGAGCGGCGCCGTATTCGATAGGCGACCCAGCTCGCGAGGCCGGCCGTGCCCAGACCGCCGCAGAGCACGGGGATCACCACGTACCAAGGCGTCGTCCAGGCCCCGGTGGCGTCCCCCGCGTACACGGCGGCCAGGGCGAGGGCGGTGAGGCCGGCGAGCAGCCGGCCCGGGCGGAACTCATGAAGCAGCACGGGTGACCTCCACCTGTCCGATGCCGACCTGGAGCGAGAGGTCCAGGGTGCCCGCCGGGGTGGTCCCGGCCGGCGGGGTGAGCGTGCGGGTCTCGTCGCGGTCGGGCGCGATGTCGATGTCGTTGGGCGGCTGGCCCGGCAGCTGCAGGTCACCGAGTCCCACCTCGGCCCGCAGCTTCACGACCGCGTTCTTCGGGACGATCACCTTGAGCTGACCGGCGCCCACCTCGGCCTCCGTCGAGACGGTCGTGCCCGCCGGGACCGGGAGCCGTGACAGATCGAGCGTGCCGACCCCGGTGCCCACCTCGTAGCGGGGCTGCACGGCGGTGACGGCCGTCGGCTCCCATGTCTCGCGGATCCACTCCGTGGAGATCCGGTCGGGCAGGGCCGTGGCCAGCGCGAGCAGGCCCGCCGTGATCACGGTGTGGAAGATCGTGCCGAACCCGGTCCGGCCGAGGAAGCTGCTCACGACCAGACCGAGACCGAACACCGCGAGAGCGGCGACGAGACCGGTCTGCAGGCTCGTGCCGAGCGGCTGGGTGTCCCAGGTCAGCGAGGTGCCGACCACGGCGGCGACCATGGCGAGCAGATACACGAGGCCACCGATGGAGAGCGGGCTCCGCCGCACCGAGGGCTTGGGGCGCCCGGGGGCCGAGGGACCGGGACCCCACTGGCTGCCGGGCTTCGGCACCTCGCCGCCCACCCGACCGTTCTCGTCAAGGACGCCGTGCGGCCCCCACAGGTAGCCGACGGCCACCCTGCCCGTCGAGCCGTCCTTGACTATCGGGTCCTTCCACCACGAGGGGTACTCGACCAGCGGCGGTGCCTTGGTCTCGGGCGGGGCCTCGGCGACCGCCAGGGCGGCGGCGGCCGATTCCACCCGGCCCTCGGGCTCCACCGCTCCCGCCTGCCGGCGCCGCGACCAGACCGCCGCCGCGCCCACCGCGAACGACACCAGGAGCGCGGACCCCAGCATCGACCCGCTGTGCAGCATCGACAGGAAGATTCCGCAGCCCACCAGGGCCATCAGCACGGCGGCGAGGGAAGCACCGGAGACCCGTCCGGTCAGCAGCCTGCGCCCCTCGCTCTCCTCTCCCGCGAGCGGGATCAGCAGCCAGGCGAAGCCGTAGAAGATCAGCCCGAGGCCGCCCGGCACCGCGAGCAGGCCGACCGCGACCCGGAAGATCACCGGGTCGAGGTCGAAGTGCCGGCCGAGGCCGCCGCAGACACCGCCCACGACCTTGCTGCCGCGCGAGCGCCGCAGGGGCGTGGCGGTGACGGCCTCCGCCGCCGGCGGGGCCTCGTGCTGCGAAGGCATCGAACTCGTCATGCCTCCATGGTGACGGCCCGTGACGCCGAGCGGCACCGGGTCCGACCCTGGCCCGACCCTGATATTCGGTACCCCTCCCTCCCCGAGGCCGTACCAGGGACGATCTCAGGGCAGACCCTGATGTCCCGGGCGGGCCGAACGTGTGACGATCGGTGCATGTCCGCAGCCGCTCGTGTCACCGAGACCGACGAACCGCCCGTGCGCAGGCTCTACCGGAGCGCCGACGGGCGGTGGCTCGGCGGTGTCGCCCGCGGCCTCGCCGGACACCTCGGCCTGCCGGTCGTCTGGGTGCGAGTGATCTTCGTGGCCCTCTCCTTCACGGACGGCCTGGGAGTCCTGCTCTACGCGGCCTTCTGGATCGTCGTCCCGCTCGGCGTCGGCGGCCGGACCGCCCCGCGCCCCGTCTTCGAGACCACCCCGGACGGGCGCCGCAGACTGCGCAAGCCCGACCGGGGGCAGGTCTTCGCCCTGATAGCCCTGGCGATCGGCGGTGCGGTCGTCGTCGGCAACATCAGTGTCGACAACGAGACCGGACGGTACGTCTGGCCCGGCATATTGATCTGCGTCGGCGTCGTCCTGGTCTGGCGCCAGGCGGACAACGCCCGCAGGGCCAGCTGGAGCGACGCGGGAGGTCGCGGCCGCGCCTTCCACCTCGTCCGCGGACTCGTCGGCGTCGCCCTGGTCGGCACGGGCCTCGCGGTCTTCATGGTGGTCCGAGGTTCCGTCGCCCAGCTCGGCACGGCCCTCACCGCAGCCGTCGCGGTGCTCACCGGCATAGCCCTGCTCGCCGGCCCGTGGCTGGTCCGGATGTCGCAGGACCTCACGGAGGAACGGACCATGCGCATCCGCGCCCAGGAGCGCGCCGAGGTCGCGGCCCACGTCCACGACTCCGTGCTGCACACCCTCACTCTGATCCAGCGCAACGCCGACGACGCCGGCGAGGTTCGCCGCCTCGCCCGGGCCCAGGAGCGGGAGTTGCGGAACTGGCTGTACAAGCCCGAGGGCACCGGCAGGGACGAGGAGCCCGACACCCTCGCCGAGGCGGTGAAGAAGGCCGCGGCCGAGGTCGAGGACAAGCACGGAGTCCCCCTCGAAGTGGTCGTCGTCGGTGACTGCCCGCTCGACGACGGGCTGGTCGCGCAGATGCAGGCCGCGCGCGAGGCGATGGTCAACGCCGCCAAGTACGGTGGCGAGGGCGGGGCCGTGCAGGTGTACGCCGAGGTGGAGGGCAGCACCGTCTTCGTCTCGGTGCGGGACCGGGGACCGGGCTTCGACCTGGACGCGGTGCCCGAGGACAGGATGGGCGTACGAGAATCGATCATCGGCCGGATGCAGCGCAACGGCGGCACCGCCCGGCTGCGGTCCGTGCCGGGCGGGGGCACCGAAGTGGAGCTTGAGATGGAGAGGGCGGACGGATGAGCGACGAGACCGGGGCAGCGACCGGGGCAGCGACCGGGACCGAGGCGGGGGCGGCGGGAACGGAGCGCCGGGTGCGGGTGGTGCTCGTCGACGACCACCGGATGTTCCGCACGGGTGTGCAGGCCGAGATCGGCAGGACCGAGGTCACCGGCGTCGAGGTGGTCGGCGAGGCCGCCGACGTCGACCAGGCGGTCACGGTCATCACGGCCACCCGCCCCGAGGTCGTCCTCCTCGACGTGCACCTTCCGGGCGGCGGCGGGGTGGAGGTGCTGCGGCGCTGCGCGAGCCTGATGGGAGCGCCGGAGGACCCGGTCCGCTTCCTGGCCCTGTCGGTCTCGGACGCGGCCGAGGACGTGATCGGGGTGATCCGCGGCGGTGCCCGGGGCTACGTCACCAAGACGATCACCGGCACCGATCTGGTGGACTCGATTTTCCGGGTCCAGGAGGGCGACGCCGTCTTCTCGCCCCGGCTCGCCGGGTTCGTCCTGGACGCCTTCGCCTCGACCGACGCGCCCCCGGTGGACGAGGACCTGGACCGGCTGACCCAGCGGGAGCGGGAGGTGCTGCGACTGATCGCCCGGGGGTACGCGTACAAGGAGATCGCCAAGCAGCTCTACATCTCGGTGAAGACGGTCGAGTCCCATGTCTCGGCGGTGCTGCGGAAGCTCCAGCTCTCCAACCGCCACGAGCTGACCCGCTGGGCCACCGCACGCCGTCTGGTCTGAGCCCGTCGGCGCGGGGGTTCGGACCGGCGGAAGCGGGCCCTCAGCCCACCCGGGTCGCTCCGGCGAAGGGCATCTCGTCGATCGGGGCGACCCGGATCGGGGCGCCCGGTCGGGGGGCGTGGATCATCTGGCCGCCGCCGATGTAGAGCCCGACGTGGCTGATCCCGGAGTAGAAGAAGACCAGGTCACCGGGGGCGAGCTGGGAGCGGGAGACGCGCGTGCCGGCGTTGATCTGGGTGTACGTGGTGCGGGGCAGGGAGACGCCGGCCGCGCGCCAGGCCGCCTGGGTGAGGCCCGAGCAGTCGTACCCGGAGGGGCCCGTCGCCCCCCACACGTACGGCTTGCCGAGCTGGGCGCGGGCGAAGGAGATGGCCTCGGCGGCCCGCGCGTTCGGGGCGGTCACCGGTCCGCGCGCGCTCCCCGAGGAGCGGTCGGCCAGCACGGGGGCGGAGCCGCCGGAAGTCGTAACGACCGTGCCGCCGTACCCCGACGAGGTGCCGTTCCTCGCCGAGGTGCCGGAGCCGTCCCGGTCGGCCGTCGCGGCGGCCTCGGCCTCGTACCGGGCCCGTTCCTCCGCGGTCAGGCGGGCGAGCAGGGTCCGCGCCGCCTGGAGCTTGCCGACCACGGCCGCCTTCTGCCGTCGCAGTTCCGCCTCGTGTCCCCGCAGCGCGGTCAGGCGTACCTCCGACTCACCACGCAGCTGCCGGATCGCGGCGAGCTCGCGGCGTACGGCGCTGATCGTGGCGGCCTGCCGGTCCCCGGCCTTCTCGGCGAGCGCGGCCCGCTCCAGGTAGTCGTCGGGGTCGGAGGTGAGGGCGAGCTGTACCGCGGGGTCGAGGCCTCCGGACCGGTACTGGGCGGTGGCCACGGCGCCGAGCCCGGCCCGCGCGGTGTTGAGCCGCTGGGTCCTGCGGGCGGCCTCGTCGCGCAGCCGGTCGAACGCGGCGCGGGCCTCGTCCGCCTGCTCCTTGGCCCCGTTGTACCGCTCCGTGGCGACCTCGGCCTCCTGGTAGAGCCGGTCGGCCTTCGCCTTGACCTGGGCGGTGGTGGGCCGGGGCTCCGCGTGCCCGGACCCCTCGAAGAGCGTCGCTGTCGCGGCGGAGGCGAGAGCGAGGGTGGCGGTGGTGCGGACCGCCTGACCACCGAGGGGCGACTGCTTGGGTTTTCGGTGTGCTGCCACGAGGGCGGGTCACATCCTCTGCCTGGGGGAACGGGCCCACCGGGCCGACGGCGGGCCGCACAGGGGGACGGACCGCCGCCGGGTTTTCTCGGCGGGGGTGACCGACAACCGCCGGAGCGCCGACGGTGGTGGGGAGCCGGCCACCTGGTGAAGGACGCTAAACCTGGGGTCACGCCCGGATGGTGAGTTGACCGCTATTGGCGGGAGTTGACGGACCAGGACCGGTCCTGGTCGTCCGGGAAGACGGACCGGGAGACATTTCGGCAGTGGACCGACCGAAGCGCCGGAGCGGCTGGACCCGGCCCGACAGCGGTGCTAAGGCCCCGGTTAGGCTCCGCCTCATGGACGTACTCATCAATGTCTTCGTCGCCCTGCACATCATCGGTATCGCCTCCCTCCTCGGCGGGTTCCTCACCCAGATGAAGGCGATGGGAGCCGGTACGGCCCGCTTCAGCCCCGCGATGCTGCACGGCGCGCTGGTCATGCTGATCACGGGCGTCGCGCTCGTCGGCCTGAACCAGGCGGACGACCAGACCGTGAACAACGTCAAGATCGGCGTCAAGCTGGCGGTGCTCGTCGTCATCCTCGGTCTCGTCTACGTCAAGCGGGACGAGGAGAAGGTCGACAAGGGCCTCTTCGCCGCCGTCGGCGGCCTGACCACGGCGAACATCTTCATCGCGACCCTCTGGACGTGACGAGCGGCACCCCCGGAGCGGCCGTCGCCCCCTCGGGTGTGACCGGTTCCGCAGGCCCCGGAGGAAGGCAGGACCCGAAGGCGGGCCCGGATGTCGGTGGGGCGTCCTAGACTCGTGAGGCGATGAGCAGCCTCTTTGACGACAGCTTCCTGGCCGGTCTCCAGATGAACCACTCCTCGGAGGAGCCCCCGCCCCACCCCGAGGACGACCACCACGGCTCCCCGGCCGCGGAGGAGGTCCCGCACGACCTCTTCGGGGAGCACTTCGACGTGCCCCCGCCCGCCCGGGACGCGTACTACCGGGACGGCGCCCCCCGCCCCGTCGTGGACGCCGCCGCACTCCTGGAGGGGCTGAACGAGCAGCAGCGCGCCGCCGTCGTCCACACCGACACCCCGCTGCTCATCGTCGCGGGCGCCGGCTCCGGCAAGACCCGGGTGCTCACCCACC
The DNA here is from genome assembly GCF_044764665.1 of Streptomyces sp. NPDC093795. Lineage (NCBI taxonomy): Bacteria > Bacillati > Actinomycetota > Actinomycetes > Kitasatosporales > Streptomycetaceae > Streptomyces > Streptomyces sp. NPDC093795. The sequence continues at coordinate 448,437 of NZ_JBIWIO010000001.1, read as the reverse complement.
GCATCGCCCACCTCCTGGGCACACGGCATGTGCACCCCGGCCAGATACTGGCGATCACCTTCACGAACAAGGCCGCCGGCGAGATGAAGGAGCGCGTCGAGCAGCTCGTCGGACCGCGGGCGAACGCGATGTGGGTCATGACCTTCCACAGCGCCTGCGTCCGCATCCTGCGCCGCGAGTCGAAGAGGCTCGGCTTCACCTCGTCCTTCTCGATCTACGACGCCGCCGACTCCAAGCGGCTGATGTCCCTGGTCTGCCGCGACCTGGACCTCGACCCGAAGAAGTTCCCGCCGAAGTCGTTCAGCGCCAAGATCTCGAACCTCAAGAACGAGCTGATCGACGAGGAGACCTTCGCCGACCAGGCCGTCGACGGCTTCGAGAAGACGCTCGCCGAGGCGTACCGGATGTACCAGGCACGGCTGCGCGAGGCCAACGCCCTGGACTTCGACGACATCATCATGACGACGGTCCACCTGCTCCAGGCGTTCCCCGACGTCGCCGAGCACTACCGCCGCCGCTTCCGTCACGTCCTCGTCGACGAGTACCAGGACACCAACCACGCCCAGTACACCCTCGTGCGGGAGCTCGTCGGCACCGGCTACGAGGACCTCGGCCCGGCCGAGCTGTGCGTCGTCGGTGACGCCGACCAGTCGATCTACGCCTTCCGCGGCGCGACCATCCGCAACATCCTCCAGTTCGAGGAGGACTACCCGGACGCGACCACGATCCTCCTGGAGCAGAACTACCGCTCCACGCAGACCATCCTCTCCGCGGCCAACGCCGTCATCGAGCGCAACGAGTCCCGCCGCCCCAAGAACCTGTGGACGAACGCGGGCGCGGGCGCGCAGATCACCGGCTACGTCGCCGACACCGAGCACGACGAGGCCCAGTTCGTCGCCGACGAGATCGACCGGCTGACGGACGCGGGCGAGGCCAAGGCCGGGGACGTCGCCGTCTTCTACCGGACCAACGCCCAGTCCCGTGTCTTCGAGGAGATCTTCATCCGCGTCGGACTGCCCTACAAGGTCGTCGGCGGAGTGCGCTTCTACGAGCGCAAGGAGGTCCGCGACGTCCTCGCCTACCTGCGTGTCCTCGCCAACCCCGAGGACAACGTCCCGCTGCGCCGCATCCTCAACGTGCCCAAGCGGGGCATCGGCGACCGCGCCGAGGCGATGATCGACGCCCTCTCGCTCCGCGAGAAGATCACCTTCCCGCAGGCCCTCAAGCGGGTCGACGAGGCGTACGGCATGGCCGCCCGCTCGGCGAACGCCGTCAAGCGTTTCAACGCCCTCATGGACGAGCTGCGGACCGTCGTCGAGTCCGGCGCGGGACCCGCCGTCGTCCTGGAGACGGTCCTGGAGCGCACGGGCTACCTGGCCGAGCTCCAGGCCTCGACCGACCCGCAGGACGAGACCCGGATCGAGAACCTCCAGGAACTCGCTGCCGTCGCCCTCGAGTTCGAGCAGGAGCGCGGCGAGGAGCCCGCGACCCTGGCGGAGTTCCTGGAGAAGGTCGCGCTCGTCGCCGACTCCGACCAGATCCCGGACGAGGACGAGGAGGGCAGGGGCGTCATCACCCTGATGACGCTGCACACCGCCAAGGGCCTCGAGTTCCCGGTGGTGTTCCTCACGGGCATGGAGGACGGCGTCTTCCCGCACATGCGCGCCCTCGGACAGGCGAAGGAGCTGGAGGAGGAGCGGCGCCTGGCGTACGTCGGCATCACGCGCGCCCGTGAGCGGCTCTACCTGACGCGCTCGTCGATGCGCAGCGCCTGGGGGCAGCCCTCGTACAACCCGGCCTCGCGTTTCCTGGAGGAGATCCCGACCACGTATCTGGAGTGGAAGCGGACCGGTCCGATGGCGAAGCCCGCCGGGCCGACCTCGGGGATCACCTCCTCGCTCTCCTCCGCCCGCTCGCGCTCCGGCCCCTCGGGCTTCGCCACCCGGCGCGCCGGGGAGAAGCCGGTGATCTCCCTGCACGTCGGCGACCGGGTCACGCACGACCAGTTCGGCCTCGGCACGGTCATGACGGTGACGGGCGTGGGCGCCGACGCCCAGGCGACGATCGACTTCGGCGACGAGAAGCCGAAGCGGCTGCTGCTGCGGTACGCGCCGGTCGAGAAGCTGTAGCGCGAGAAGCTGTCGTACGTACGAGAGAGGGCCCCGGCCGAAAAGCCGGGGCCCTCTCTCCTGCGTACTGCGTCTACGCGCGGGTCAGTTGGTCGGGTCGAGGCCGTGGCTGCGCAGCCAGTCCAGCGGGTCGATGGCGTAACCGCCGCCCGGCCGGACCTCGAAGTGGAGGTGCGGGCCGGTGGAGTTGCCGGAGTCGCCGGAGTACGCGATGACGTCGCCGGCCTTGACGGTGCCGGAGCGGTACTTGGCGCTGCTGAGGTGGCAGTACCAGGTCTCGGTGCCGTCCGGGGCGGTCACGATCACCATGTTGCCGTAGGCGCTGTTGATCTGGGTGCGGACGGTGCCGTCCGTCGCCGCCCGCACGGGCGTACCGGTCTGCACGGGGAAGTCGATGCCGGTGTGCACGGACATCCAGTTGACGCCCGACTGCCCGAAGCGCGCGCTGAGCCGGTGGAGCTCCACCGGCAGGCTGAACTTGGGGCGCATCGCCTCCTTGCGGGCCGCTTCCTCCTCGCGCTTCTTCTTCTCGGCCGCCTGGCGGGCCTTGAGGTCGATGCGCTCCTGGGTGCGGCTGGCGCGTTCGCCGAAGTCACGGGCGTCGGCGCTGAGCGCGGCGAGCTGGGTGTCGAGCGCGCTGTTCGCGGCGACCTGCTTCACGGAGGCCGGGTCGGCGGCGGCGAGCGAGGTCGTGTCGTCCTTCTGCCCGCCGTCGGTGCCGGTTCCGGCCAGTCCGCCGACGGAGGCGGCGGCGATGCCGGCCACTCCCATGACGCAGGCGGAGGGCACGGCGACGGTCAGCAGCGCGGACCGCTTGGCGGGGGTACGGCGGCGGCCGCGGCCGCCGCCCGAGGAGCGGCGCACGGGGCGCCCGGCGGCGGGGGAGTCCGTACGGACCTCGACGGCGGGCTCGTCGTCGAGGCCGTCGAGGCCGTCGAGGTGGTCACGGTGGTCGAGTTCGTCGTGGCGGTCGTCGGCGGCCGGGGCGGCGGGGTCGTACGAGGCCTCGGTGCCGTCGTCGTCCGCGAGGGCGTCGGCGGCGTCCGTCCCGGTCTCGGCGACGTACTCGAACGCGAACTCGGCAGTGTGCTCGGCCCGCGGCACGTACTGGTGGGGGACGACCGGCTCGGCCTCCGGGGCCGTCTGGTTCCAGGCGGTCGCGTCGAAGGCGCCGGTGTCGGTCGCGAAGGCGGGGGCCGCCCACTGGCCGGTGGCATCGTAGGCCTCGTAGCCGTACGTGCCCTGGGCGGCGTAGGCGCCGGAGTGGACGGTCTCGTACGGGGCGGTGTGCTGGGCCTCGGTCCAGGCGGAGGCGTCCCACTGGCCGGTCGTGTCGTACGAGGGGGCGACGTGGCCGGCGTCGTAGGTCCCGGTCGTCGTGGCGTACGTGCCGGTGGCCGCGTGGGCGCCGGTGATGTCCCAGGACCCGGTGGTGTCCGACTGGCCGGCGGTGTTCCACTGGCCGGTCGTGTCGTACGGCCCGGTCGTGTCGTACTGCGGCGCGGTGGTCTCGTACTGCGCGGTGGTCCCGTACTGGCCCGTCGTGCCGTACTGCGAGGTGTCGTACTGGCCCGTCGTCCCGTGCGCGCCGGAGGCGTCGTACCCGCCGAGATCCCACTGGCCGCTGTGGTCGGCCGAGTTGTCGGCGTACGCGCCGAACAGGGGGTCGATGGCGAAACTGCCGGTGGAGTGGGCGCCGTCTCCGACGTACCCGGCGTGGGGGTGCTGGTCGTTCACCAACGTCTCTCTCGCCTCGGCAGCAGGACCAGTCCGGGGCGACCCGACGAGGGGTGTCCCGGGGGTAAGCAGTGGCGCGACTGTACCCGGCGGTATGCGCAGCCGACAATCTTCGGAAGGGTTTGCGGCCGCAGGAAACGGGCAATCGGCCGTGTTTCGCCAGCTCACGGGCAGAGCTTTGGCCTTGTGTTCGAGAAACGTTCGAAGAACGGCGTCGGAGTGTCAGGCGACGGAGCTCGCGCCGGGCTCCTCCGCGCCGGCCGCCCGTGCCTCGGGTCCACCCGCGTCGAGAGCCTCTCGCACCCCGACGGCCACCGTCGGGTGCACGGGCAGCGCGAGATGGCCGATACCGCTGACGCGGACGTTGTGCACGAGGAGGTCGGGGTGGTCGAGACGGGCCGTCTCCACCGGCACCATCACCCGGTCGAGGTCGCTCCAGAAGCTGACGAACCGGGTCCGGCAGCCGGGCGAGGGCCCGGCGAGCTCCCGCAGCACCTCCGAACCGGGGCGCATCTGCCGGACCAGCGGGTGCGCGTCGGCGAGCGGGGCCACGGTGGTGCCCGCGTGCGGGGTGCCGAGCATGACCAGGGTGCGCACCCGGCTGTCACCGCCGAGACGCTGTACGTAATAGCGGGCGATGAGTCCGCCCAGGCTGTGTCCGACGATGTCGACCTCGGCGTGGCCCGTACGGGCGCGGATCTCGTCCACGCGGCGACCGAGCTCCTCGGCGGCGGCCCGCAGGTCGCAGGTGAGCGGAGAGTAGTTGAGCGACTCGACGCAGTGACCATGCCGGGTGAGTGAGCGGCGCAGCAGGACGAAGACCGAACGGTTGTCCACGAGCCCGTGCAGGAGCACGACCGGGCGCCGGCCAGAGGTGATCGCGGCCGGGGGGCCGGTGGGCGCGAGGCGCTCGGCCACGATCCCGGACGGGTACAGGACGAGGTGTCCGGTGAGGATCGCGAGCTCCAGAGCGGTGGCCCTCATCAGGGCGGTGACCTTGGTGAGCTCCATGGCCGGCCTCCCGAACGGTGCGCGGGGCCGAACGGTTCCCCGGTGCGCCGTGCCTCCGCGCCGCACGGACGGCGGCACGGAGGCACGGCGGACCTCGTCGCGGCTCCTGTGCGACGGGCCCCGCTTGCGGCTGGTGGGCCCAGGAGTAGGGCCCGAAAGCGGGGACCGACGCAGAGCGAACATGTCCCACGTGTGATTTCCCCCTCGCTCGCCTCCGCGAAACGGCCGGGTGCGGGATGCTGGAGATAACGTTCGTTCACCTCCCCGGCAATCAGGCGCGGGGGTCGCATGTGGAGGCAGTGATGGGTGTGAGCGGTCCGATCCGCGTGGTGGTCGCCAAGCCGGGTCTCGACGGTCACGATCGCGGGGCCAAGGTGATCGCGCGAGCACTCCGCGACGCCGGCATGGAGGTCATCTACACCGGGCTCCACCAGACGCCGGAGCAGATCGTCGACACCGCGATCCAGGAGGACGCCGACGCGATCGGCCTCTCGATCCTCTCCGGTGCGCACAACACGCTCTTCGTGAAGGTCCTGGAGCTCCTCAAGGACCGCGACGCGGAGGACATCAAGGTCTTCGGCGGCGGCATCATCCCGGACGCGGACATCGCGCCGCTGAAGGAGAAGGGCGTGGCCGAGATCTTCACGCCGGGCGCGACGACGACGTCCATCGTCGACTGGGTGAACGCGAACGTCCGCGTGGCCGCGTAGCGCGCGACGCGGGTGGTACGGAGCCGCCGGGTGCGGTTCGTACGGCATGCCGTTCCGCCTTCAGGGCCCTCCCCCCGACCGGGGAGGGCCCTTCGCCGTGTCAGGGGGCCGTCGGTACGGACGGCGCTCGCGGTTGCGGGGGTGTCGGCGGTTCCGTGAGTTCTGCTCTCATCGCCGCGCGCAGGCGGAGCGTGGAGACCAGGCGCTGGAAGGCCTCGGACCAGTAGCCGCCCGCGCCCGGCGAGGTGTCCTCCGCCTCGTCCGGCCGGGCCGTCAGGGCTTCCAGCTGCCGCGCGGCCTCCGGGGCGAGGCAGCGCTCCGCGAGGCCCATCACCCCGCTGAAGCTCCAGGGGTAACTGCCCGCGTCCCGCGCGATGTCGAGGGCGTCGATCACCGCACCCCCGAGCGGCTCCGCCCACGGCACCTCGCAGACGCCGAGCAGCTGGAACGCCTCCGACAGGCCGTGGGCCGCGATGAACGAGGCGACCCAGAGTGCCCGCTCGGCCGGTGACAGCGTCGACAGGAGCTGGGCCCGCTCGGCCAGCGAGGAGGTCCCGGGGCCCGTCGCGGGGGGTGTCGCGGGGGAGCCGAGCAGCGCGCGCGACCAGGCCGCGTCCCGCTGCCGTACGGCCGCCCGGCACCAGGCCGCGTGCAGCTCGCCCTGCCAGTCGTCGGCGACCGGCAGCGCCACGATCTCCGCGGGACCGCGCCCCCCGAACCTGGGCGGCCAGCAGGACAGCGGAGCGGCCTCGACGAGCTGGCCCAGCCACCAGGACCGCTCGCCCCGCCCCGCCGGAGGCGTCGCCGTGAGACCGTCCCGCTGCATGGCCGTGTCGCACTCGTGCGGGGCCTCCACGGTGATCGTCGGCGACGGGGCCGTCCGGTCGAGGCCGACGCAGGAGACGGCCCGGCCCGCCATCCGGGCCGCGAGGGCCGAGGCCGGCAGGGCGGAGAGCAGCTCGGCGGCGGTGGCGCGGACGTTACGGCTGCGGTCACCGAGGGCCGCCTCCAGGAACGGCTCGTCCGCCCCGGAGAGCGCGGTGCGCAACGAGTCCAGGAACATCAGCCGGTCCTCCGCCCGCTCGGCTGACCACGTGGACGCGAGGAGGGCGAGTCCGGCCGCCGGGTCGTGCGTCCGTACGGCGACGAGCAGGGCGACCCGCTCGGCGAACAGGCCCTCGTCCCACAGGGCCCGCACGCCCTCCGGGTCGTCGGGGGCCGGGAGGGAGCCGCCCGCGCCCGCACCCCGGAGGGCGAACCTCCACTCGGGGTTGAGCCGGGCGAGCCACAGGCCGCGGGGCCCGGCGAGGCGAAGGGCCTGGGGCCGCAGGTCGGTGCGGGCCCTGGCCGCGTCGAGGAGGGCGGGCAGGGTGGCGGCGGGGGCCCTGTACCCCCGCTCGTTGGCGAGGGCCAGCCACTGCGGGAGCAGTTCGGCGAGGTCGGGAGCGGCCCCGCGCCGCCCGGCGGGCGAGGGCGCGGTCCGGCCGGCGAGCAGCTGGTCGAGCCGCCGCCCGGCCGCCTCGGGCAGCGGTCCGCGCGGGTCGTCGGGCGCGGGCTCCGGCGGTGCCGCGGCGGGCCCGGGCCGCAGCCCTGCCCTGCGTCGTACGGTGTGCAGCGCGGCGGCGTCGAGCAGGGCGCCCGGGAGGTCCGCGCCCGCCACCCCGGAGAGCGAGGCGGGCGCTCTCCGGTCCGTACCGAGCAGTGCCGCGGTGACGAGCTCCTCCCAGACGCCGTCCGCACCGGGGCTGCCGCCGGCGGCGGGAACGGTTGCCTCGGGAACGGCGGCGGTGAGCACAGTGGCCTCGGTAACGGTGCCGTCGGCGGGCGTCGTGGCCTTCTCCATCGGTCCTCCGGGCGGCAGGTCGTGGGCCGTGGGCTGGGTCGTACGGAGGGTCATATGAGCGGGACCGTCTCTCCCGGGGCCTCCGGGGACCAGGCGGCGAGCGGGGTGAAGCCCCGGTGCCCACACTCCCCGAAGACGGTGACCGGGGCGCCGCCCGACAGGGCGACGAGGCGCCAGAGTCCGGGCCGGGACTGGGCGGTGGGCGTCAGCGGCAGGGCCTCGCGGCCGTCCGCGTCGGCGAGCTGCCAGCCGTACTCCGCGCGCGCGGGAACGACCCCGCTCAGCGTCACGGGCCAGGAGTCCAGCCAGGGGTCCTCGGTCAGCGCGCGGCCGTACGCGTCGAGGGCCTCGCCCACCGGCCCGCCCGGCGGCGGGGACGCGGGGCGGGCGACAGGGACGAACTCCTCGCCCGGCTCCGCCCGCAGCTGACCGGAGCCCGCGTGCGGGGTCACCTCCCCGTCGAGCACCGAGCCGACCGGCAGCGCGAGCCGCGGAGGCCGGCCGGCCGGGCCGAAGGAGAGCAGCAGCGCCGTGCGTCCGCTCGACGTGCCGTGCAGCCAGATGCGCCGGGTGGTCAGCCGGGCGTCGGCCGCGTCGTACTGCGCGAGGACGAGCCAGTGGTCGCGCACCGGGGTGCCGCCGGCCGGGGCGGTGAGGCCGACCCGGGTCCGTACGGTCGTCGCGAAGGGGGCGGGCAGCCGGTCGGCGGTCAGCCAGGCACGGTCGAGGAGGTGGGTCAGCGCGCACTCCTCCAGGAGTCGCACCGGCCAGCCGGGCCCCGAGCCCGGTATCGAGCCCAGCTCCCTGACGCGGCCCGCGAGTCCCGGAGCCTGGGCGTCGACCATGCGGGCCGCGGTCTCCTCCCACAGCCCGTAACCGGACTGCTCGGCCGCGGCCAGGCCGCCGCGCAGCAGGTCGGCGAGCCGCTGCTCCAACTCCTGTGCGCCCGAGGTGATCCGCGAGGCCCTCCGCTCGGCTCTGCGGCGCGCCGCCTCGGGGTCGGCCGGGCCTTCGGGGGCGGCGCCCCCGGTCCGCCGGGCCTGGCCCTGGGCGCGGCCGCGCCGGGCGGTGAGCCATGGCCCGGCCCAGTCGGGCACGGTGGCATCCTCGAACGCCGCCCCGTCCGCCGCCTGGAGCAGCAGCAGACCGAGCGCGTGCTTGCAGGGGAACTTCCGGCTGGGGCAACTGCAGGTGTACGCGGGGCCCGTGGTGTCGACCACCGTCCGGTACGGCGAGCTGCCGCTGCCCTTGCACACACCCCACACCGCGCCGCCGTCGCAGCCCGTGCCGGACCACGGCCCGGCCGTGCCGAGCCTGCTTCCCGCCCTGCGCGAGGCGTCGTCAGGAGCCAGTGCCAGCACCTGCTCGGCCGTCATGTGCACCCCCATGGCATTCATGTCTCCGACGGTAGAGGCCGCCACTGACAACGCCGCTGGCCTGGGGAGTTGGGGCGCGCGGGGTGACCGGGGGCAATTTGACTTTACTCTTCCTTTACGGTTGCCTGCCCGGGCCAATCGATCCGCATCACGCGTCCAGGGGAACCCCATGAAGCGCATTGCCCGCACCGCCGTCTCGGCCCTCGCCGTCGCCGGCCTCGCACTCGGCCTCGGCGCCTGCACGGAGGCCGCAGAGAAGGCCGCCGACCAGGTCGACAAGTCCGTCAACGAGTCCTACGAGGTCACGTACGAGGTCACGGGCAAGGGAATCGAGTCCATCGACTACCACGCCGGTGACGGCACGGCGATGGAGCCGAAGGTCCAGTCGGAGAAGAAGCCGGCCACGCCGTGGAAGAAGACGGTGAAGCTGAGGGGCATCATGCCGCCGGCCGTCATGCCGGTCTCCCTCACCCCCGCCGACCTCACCTGCAAGGTCATCTACCAGGGCAAGGTCATCAAGGAGGCCAAGGCCGAGCAGGCGATGGCGGGCGGCTGCGTCGCCGTCTCCCCGGCCGTCGGCTGACCCTCCGTCACCCCCGCCCGGCCTGGGGCGGACTGACTTTCCCTCTCCCCTCCAAGCGCCTCTGACCAGCGCGGACATCCGATTGTCAGTGGCATGGTGCACGGTGGATCACACAGCAGGTCGAACGATCTGGAGGGGGATCCATGCCCGTGCCCGAAACCATCGCGCAGCCCGGTTCCGGTGTCGAGACGGACACCGGACCGGGGCAGCCGCAGGCCGTGACCGAGGTCCTGCGGCCGCACGCGGAGCACGCCTTCGCCGACGAACTCGCCGCGCTCCGCGCGGCCGACGACCGGCCCCGCCCCGCCCGCTGGCTCCTCTCGCCGTGGGCCGTCGCCACCTACCTCCTCGGCGGCACCCTCCCCGACGGGACGGTGATCACGCCCAAGTACGTGGGACCGCGCCGCATCGTGGAAGTCGCCGTCACCACCCTCGCCACCGACCGGGCGCTGCTCCTCCTCGGCGTGCCCGGCACCGCCAAGACCTGGGTCTCCGAGCACCTCGCCGCCGCCGTCAGCGGCGACTCCACCCTCCTCGTCCAGGGCACCGCCGGCACCCCCGAGGAAGCCGTCCGCTACGGCTGGAACTACGCCCGCCTCCTCGCCCACGGCCCCAGCCGGGACGCCCTCGTGCCGAGCCCCGTGATGCGGGCGATGTCGCAGGGCATGACCGCCCGGGTCGAAGAGCTCACCCGCATCCCCGCCGACGTCCAGGACACGCTGATCACGATCCTGTCCGAGAAGACCCTGCCCGTGCCCGAGCTGGGCCAGGAGGTGCAGGCCGTCCCCGGCTTCAACCTGATCGCCACGGCCAACGACCGTGACCGCGGCGTCAACGAACTGTCCAGCGCCCTCCGCCGCCGCTTCAACACGGTGGTCCTGCCGCTGCCCGCGACCCCCGAGGCGGAGGTCGACATCGTCGCCCGCCGCGTCGAGCAGCTCGGGCGCTCCCTGGAACTGCCGGCCGCCCCCGACGGCGTCGACGAGATCCGCCGGGTCGTCACCGTCTTCCGCGAACTGCGCGACGGGGTCACCACCGACGGACGGACCAGGGTCAAGTCCCCCTCGGGGACGCTCTCCACCGCCGAGGCCATCTCCGTCGTCACGGGCGGCCTCGCCCTCGCCGCCCACTTCGGCGACGGCGTCCTGCGCCCCTCGGACATCGCGGCGGGCATCCTCGGCGCGGTCGTCCGTGACCCGGCGGCCGACCGGGTCGTCTGGCAGGAGTACCTGGAGACGGTGGTCAGGGAGAGAGACGGCTGGAAGGACTTCTACCGCGCCTGCCGCGAGGTGAGCGTATGACGACGCCCGCCACGGCCCGAGGCGGCGGACCGCTCCTGCTCGGGGTGCGGCACCACGGGCCCGGGTCGGCGCGCGGCGTGCGGGCCGCCCTGGAGGCCGAGCAGCCGGCCGTGGTCCTCGTCGAGGGCCCCGCCGAGGCCGACGCCCTCGTGGCGCTCGCCGGGGACCCCGACATGCGGCCGCCGGTCGCACTGCTCGCCCACGCCGTGGACGACCCCGGGCGGGCCGCGTTCTGGCCGCTGGCCGAGTTCTCGCCCGAGTGGGTCGCGATCCGCTGGGCCCTCGACCGGGGCGCCGCCGTCCGGTTCGTCGACCTGCCCGCCGCCCACACCCTCGCCGCCTCCGACCCCACCTGGGACGACAGCGAGGACGAGGTCTCCGGGAGCGGCCGGCGGATCGACCCCGTCGCCGAACTGGCGGGGGCCGCCGGGTACGAGGACGCCGAGCATTGGTGGGAGGACGCCGTCGAACTGCGCGGCGACGGCGACCCCACCGCCCCCTTCGAGGCCCTCGCCGAGGCCATGGGCGCCCTCCGCGAGGCGTACGGGCACGGCGGGCACCCCCGCGACCTCGTCCGCGAGGCGTACATGCGGATCCAGCTCCGCGCCGCCCGCAAGGAGTTCGGCGACGCCGTCGCCGTCGTCTGCGGCGCCTGGCACGTCCCCGCCCTCACACGGAAGACGACCGTCGCCGCCGACCGGGCCCTCCTCAAGGGCCTGCCCAAGGTGAAGACCGAGATGACCTGGGTCCCCTGGACCCACCGCAGGCTCGCCCGCCGCTCGGGATACGGCGCCGGGATCGACTCACCCGGCTGGTACGGGCACCTCTTCGCCGCCCCCGACCGGCCCGTCGAGCGCTGGATGACCAAGGTCGCCGGGCTCCTCAGGGCGGAGGACCACCTCGTCTCCACCGCCCATGTCATCGAGGCCGTCCGGCTCGCCGACACCCTCGCCGCCCTGCGCGGCCGGCCGCACCCCGGCCTCGAAGAGACCACCGACGCCGTGCGCGCCGTCCTCTGCGAGGGCTCCGACGTGCCGCTCGCCCTGGTCAGGGACCGACTCGTCGTCGGCGACGTCCTCGGCGAGGTACCGGCCGGCGCCCCCGCCGTCCCCCTGCAACGCGACCTGACCCGCCGCCAGCGCACCTTGCGCCTCAAGCCCGAGGCCACGGAGCGCGCACTCGAACTCGACCTCCGCAAGGAGACGGACGGCGAGCGCAGCCGGCTCCTGCACCGGCTGCGACTCCTCGGCGTCCACTGGGGCGAACCGGCCGCCGGACGCGCCGGCACCGGCACCTTCCGGGAGACCTGGCGGCTGCGCTGGGAGCCCGAGCTGCACGTCCGGATCGCGGAGGCCGGCGTCTGGGGCACCACCGTCGAGGCCGCCGCCACCGCCAGGGCCCGCTCCCGGGCCCTGGCGGCGACCGCCCTCCCCGACATCACCGCCCTCGCCGAGCAGTGCCTCCTCGCCGGGCTCACCGAAGCGCTCCCCGTCGTGATGCGGGCGCTCTCCGACCGGGCCGCGCTCGACACCGACGTCACCCACCTCGCCCAGGCCCTCCCGGCCCTCGCCCGCTCACTGCGCTACGGCGACGTCCGGGGCACCGACACGGCGGCCCTCGCGGAGGTCGCCGCCGGCCTCGCGGAACGGATCTGCGTCGGCCTGCCGCCCGCCTGCGCCGGACTCGACACCGACGCGGCCACCGCCATGCGCGAGCGGATCGACGAGGTCCACCACGCCATCGGCCTGCTGCCGGGAGCGGCAGGGACGGCCGACCGCTGGGCGGGCGTCCTGCGCCGGCTCGCCGACCGCGACCGGACCCCGGGCATCCTCAGGGGCCGAGCCGCCCGGCTCCTCCTGGACGAGAGCCGGATCCCCGACGCCGAGGCCGCCCTGCTCATGAGCCGCGCCCTCTCACCCGGCACCCCGCCGCCCGACGCCGCCGCCTGGATCGACGGCTTCGTCGGCGGGGCCTCCGGCGGCGGACTGCTCCTCGTCCACGACGAGCGGCTCCTCGGCCTGGTCGACACCTGGCTCACCGGCGTACCGGCCGAGGCGTTCACCGACGTCCTGCCGCTGCTGCGCCGCACCTTCTCCGCGTACGAACCGGGAGTGCGCCGCACCCTCGGCGAACTGGTCGCCCGCGGCCCCGGGACCGGCAGCGCCGGGCACACCGCACCCGGCGTCCCCGGCTTCGCCCCCACACCCGACCAGGACCGGGCGGACGCCGTCCTCCCCCTCCTCCACCTCGTCCTCGGCACGGAGGTCCCGGCATGAGCACCCCGATGAACCCGGCGGCCCCGACGGACGACGAGCGGCTGCGCCGCTGGCGGCTCGTCCTGGGCGGCGGGGAAGCCGACGGCACCGGCCGGGCGCTCACCGGCACCGACGCCGCCATGGACGGAGCCCTCACCGCGCTCTACGGACGTACGAGCCAGGGGGCGGGCGCCGGACGTGATCGCGCCGGACGGGACCGCTCGGCCGGACTCGGCGCCTCGGCGCCCTCCGTCGTCCGCTGGCTCGGCGACATCCGGACGTACTTCCCCAGCTCCGTCGTCCAGGTCATGCAGCGCGACGCGATCGACCGTCTCGGCCTGGCGACCCTGCTCCTGGAGCCGGAGATGCTGGACGCCGTCGAGGCGGACGTGCACCTGGTGGGCACCCTGCTCTCCCTCCACAAGGCCATGCCCGAGACGACCAGGGAGACCGCGCGGGCCGTCGTGCGCAAGGTCGTCGACGACCTGGAGAAGCGCCTCGCCACCCGCACCCGCGCGGCCCTCACCGGCGCCCTCGACCGCTCCGCCAGGATCAGCAGGCCCCGTCACCGGGACATCGACTGGGACCGCACGATCCGCGCCAACCTCAAGCACTACCTGCCCGAGCACGGCACGGTCGTCCCCGAGCGGCTGATCGGCCACGGGCGCGCCTCCCAGGGGATACGGAAGGAGGTCGTGCTCTGTGTCGACCAGTCCGGCTCCATGGCCGCCTCCGTCGTCCACGCCTCCGTCTTCGGCGCGGTGCTGGCCTCCATGCGGTCGATCGCCACCCGGCTCGTCGTCTTCGACACCGTCGTCGTGGACCTGACCGACCGGCTCGACGACCCCGTCAACGTCCTCTTCGGCACCCAGCTCGGCGGCGGCACCGACATCAACCGCGCCCTCGCCCACTGCCAGTCGAAGATCACCCGTCCCGCCGACACGGTCGTCGTCCTCATCAGTGACCTGTACGAGGGAGGCATCCGCGACGAGATGCTGAAGCGGGTCGCGGCGATGAAGGCCTCCGGCGTCCAGTTCGTCGCGCTGCTCGCCCTCTCAGACGAGGGCGCCCCGGCCTACGACCGCGACCACGCGGCGGCGCTCGCCGCGCTCGGCGTCCCGGCCTTCGCCTGCACCCCCGACCTCTTCCCCGAGGTCATGGCGGCGGCCCTGGAGAAGCGCCCCCTGCCGATACCCGCCGACTGACGCTTCCCCGAGCGGCCCCGCCCGGCGTCGACCGGCCCGACCACCCCCGACCGGCGTCGGCGTGTCCCGGCGGTGCGGAATTCGTCGTCGTGGGACCACCCGCACGGGTGTCCGTGAGCCGATTGAGGTCCATATCACACCGCCGCCAGAACGCCCCTCACCCGTACTCCCGGCGCGTCGTGAGGCGACCGGAGGTCAAGCGCCGCCTGCTGCGAACACCGCAGGCCCCCACCCCTCGACCCCTCCGCACGACCCCCGGGCACCTGCGATCTGTGACCCGTATCACCGCTCCGTAGTGACCTCCGATTTAGGGACCTACGGCCCACGGCGATAACCTGCGAGACGGACATGCCGCGTCCACGGACACCGTGTACGCCTCCCTTGTGACAGAGACCGAGCAGTCACGCTGCCCTTCGCGGCACGCCCACGCAGACAACGAACCGCGATCATCAGAAAAGGGACGGACGCGCGTGGACCTGTTCGAGTATCAGGCGAGGGACCTCTTCGCCAAGCACGGTGTACCGGTGCTGGCCGGTGAAGTCATCGACACGCCTGAGGCGGCGCGCGAGGCCACCGAGCGTCTTGGCGGCAAGTCGGTCGTCAAGGCGCAGGTGAAGGTCGGCGGCCGCGGCAAGGCCGGCGGCGTCAAGCTGGCGGGCGACCCCGACGAGGCGGTCGCTCGCGCGACCGACATCCTCGGCATGGACATCAAGGGCCACACGGTCCACAAGGTGATGATCGCCGAGCTGTCCCCGGAGATCGAGGCGGAGTACTACGTCTCGTACCTCCTCGACCGCACCAACCGCACCTTCCTCGCCATGGCGTCGGTGCAGGGCGGCATGGACATCGAGGAGGTCGCGGAGAAGACCCCCGAGGCCCTCGCGAAGGTCCCGGTCAACGCCGTCGAAGGCGTGAACATCGAGAAGGCCCGCGAGATCGTGGCCCTGGCGAAGTTCCCGGCCGAGGTGGCCGAGGGCGTCGCCGAGGCGATGGTGACCCTGTGGGACACCTTCGTCGCCGAGGACGCGCTCCTCGTCGAGGTCAACCCGCTGGTGAAGACCAAGGACGGCCGCATCCTGGCGCTGGACGGCAAGGTGTCTCTCGACGAGAACGCCGACTTCCGTCAGCCCGACCACGAGGCGCTCGAGGACAAGGCCGCAGCCAACCCGCTCGAGGCTGCCGCCAAGGCCAAGAACCTCAACTACGTCAAGCTCGAGGGCGAGGTCGGCATCATCGGTAACGGTGCCGGTCTGGTCATGTCGACCCTGGACGTCGTCGCGTACGCCGGTGAGAACCACGGCGGCGTGAAGCCGGCCAACTTCCTCGACATCGGCGGCGGCGCCTCCGCCGAGGTCATGGCGAACGGCCTGGAGATCATCCTGGGCGACCCGGACGTCAAGTCCGTGTTCGTCAACGTCTTCGGTGGCATCACCGCCTGTGACGAGGTCGCCAACGGCATCGTCCAGGCCCTGGAGCTCCTCGCCTCCAAGGGCGAAGAGGTCACCAAGCCGCTGGTCGTGCGCCTCGACGGCAACAACGCGGAGCTGGGTCGCAAGATCCTGTCGGACGCGAACCACCCGCTCGTGCAGCGTGTGGACACCATGGACGGCGCGGCCGACAAGGCCGCCGAGCTCGCGGCTGCGAAGTAAGGGACGAGGTCAGAACACCATGGCTATCTTCCTGACCAAGGACAGCAAGGTCATCGTCCAGGGCATGACCGGTGCCACGGGCATGAAGCACACCAAGCTCATGCTGGGTGACGGCACCAACATCGTCGGTGGCGTGAACCCGCGCAAGGCCGGCACGACCGTCGACTTCGACGGCACCGAGGTCCCGGTCTTCGGCTCCGTCGCCGAGGCGATGAAGGAGACCGGCGCCAACGTCTCGGTCCTCTTCGTCCCGCCGGCGTTCGCGAAGGCCGCCGTGGTCGAGGCGATCGACGCCGAGATCCCGCTGGCCGTCGTCATCACCGAGGGCATCGCCGTCCACGACTCCGCCGCCTTCTGGGCGTACGCGCAGGCGAAGGGCAACAAGACCCGGATCATCGGCCCGAACTGCCCCGGTCTCATCACCCCGGGCCAGTCCAACGCCGGCATCATCCCGGGCGACATCACGAAGCCGGGCCGCATCGGCCTGGTCTCGAAGTCGGGCACGCTGACCTACCAGATGATGTACGAGCTCCGCGACATCGGCTTCTCGTCCGCCGTCGGCATCGGTGGCGACCCGGTCATCGGCACCACGCACATCGACGCCCTCGCGGCGTTCGAGGCGGACCCCGACACCGACCTGATCGTGATGATCGGTGAGATCGGCGGCGACGCCGAGGAGCGTGCGGCCGACTTCATCAAGGCCAACGTCACCAAGCCGGTCGTCGGCTACGTCGCGGGCTTCACCGCGCCCGAGGGCAAGACCATGGGCCACGCCGGCGCCATCGTCTCCGGCTCCTCCGGCACCGCCCAGGCGAAGAAGGAGGCCCTTGAGGCCGCGGGCGTCAAGGTCGGCAAGACGCCGACCGAGACGGCCAAGCTGGCGCGCGCCATCCTGGCGGGCTGACTCCAGCGGTAGCTTTACGCGAGAGGGCCCCGCCCTCCGTCCGGGTGACCGGGCGGGGGCGGGGCCCTCTCGCGTACGACGGCGTACGGCGACCCGCGTACGCCGTCGTGCGTACGGCCGCGTACGGCGGCGCGGCTACTCGGTCGACGGGACCAGACGCTCGGGCCCCGGGTTCGGTTCGGCGCGCAGCTGGTCGCGGAGCTCCAGGTCTTCCGGGCTGAGCTTCTGCGGGCCGCCGCGCACGGGGACGCCGTTGACGGTCTCGCCGGGGACGTTCACGGGGATGTAGTGGGTCGGCGCCGTGACCGCCGTGAAGCCGGTGACGCCGATGAGGACCGCGGTCACGCCGAGCACCGCGCGGGTCCAGGTGCGGGTCCGGCGTTCGCTGCCCGTCCGGACCGTGCGGGCCGCCGGGAGGGTCGCCGTCGGCGCCTCCGTGACCAGCGCGCCGAGCCGCCGGTGCAGGGTCTCCGGCTCGGCGAGCTCGGGGATCCGCCGCCCGATGACCGTGCGGGCGTGCAGCAGCCGGTTGGCGGCGGCGGGGGTGCTCGCCTCGGTCTCGGCCGCCGTCTCCGGCAGGTCGAGGCCGAGCCCGTCGTAGAGCAGGACGGTACGGCGGTAGGGCGGCGGCAGTTCGAGGAGCGCGGTGAGCAGCTCCTTGCGGTTCGCCTCGGTCGGCGGGGCGTCCGGGTGCCTGTGCGCGCGGCGCAGCCGGTGCCAGGGGGAGAGGGCGTACTCGTACGCCGTCGCCCGCACCCATCCCACCGGGTCCGCGTCGACGGCGACCTCGGGCCATTGCTGCCAGGCGCGGTGGAAGGCGTACTCGACGGCCTCGCGGGAGAGCCGACGACGGCCGGTCAGCAGGTACGTCTGGTGGACGAGCCCGGGTGCGGCGTGCGCGTAGAGCTCGTCGAAGGCCTGCTCCGGGGTGAGGCCCGGTACGGCGGGCGGCGCCGCCGGCTCGGGGGCCGGTGCCTCCGCCACCACGGGTTTCAGGCGCCCCTGCGGCTTCGCGGTGCCCTTGCGCGGGGCGTTCGGCGGCTTGGCGGCCCGCTTGGCGGCGGCCTTGGGCCGCACGTTGACGGCGACGGAGGGGGCGGGCGCGGGAGTGGCCCCGGGCGTCGGCGCCTGCGGTCGAGCGGGCGTCGCCGTGGACGTCCGGCCCCGATCCGGCGCCGGCTCCGGTGCTGGTTCCTGTGCCGGCCCCGGTGGCTGTGCCTGCGCCTGTGCCTCTTCCCGCCCGGCGGGGGGCTCCAGCGAAGGTTCGCCGGAGCTTCCGGCCGGCTCGGACGAGCCGAGCAGCTTCGCGTACGCCTCGCGTTTGCGGCCCCGTGGCGACGAGCGTCCGGTCTCCCACGACTTGACCGTGGCCTTCGTGACGCCCATGGCCTCGGCGACCTGCTCCTCGCTCAGGGCGAGGGCCTCACGCAACCTGCGCCGCTCCTTCGGGGTCGGCAGGGTGACGGAGGGTGCGGAATGCGCGGTGCTCCGGCTCATCGGTGTCGACCTCCCGCAGAGCTGCTCTGGGCGGAAAAGTACATAAACGTATATTGAGCGACACAACGGAGGTTTGCCTGTTACGCGGCAAAAGCGCGTGTCGTTGGCAGCATGACCCCGTGACCCATGTGACCGAGTACCCCCTGGTCCGGGGCGGCCGTTCCGCCGCGCTCGCCGCCGCCTGTGTCCGGGGCGCGGTCGCCGCCGGACTCGGCCTCGGCGCCCTCGCGGTCCTGGTGGTCGCGGCCTGGATCAGCTCCCCGCACCCCGACAGCGGCCCCGGCGGCGCCCTCCATCTGGCCGCGGGCCTCTGGTTGCTCGCCCACGGCGTGGACCTGGTCCGTACGGACACCCTGTCCGGCCTGCCCGCGCCCCTCGGCGTCGTCCCGCTGCTCCTGACGGCCCTTCCCGTCTGGCTCCTGCACCGGGCAGCCCGCGACACCCTGGACGCGGGCGACGAGGACGACCGTCCGCGCCCCTCCGCGAGCGGCACCGTCGCCGCAGTGGCCGGGGGATATCTGCTGGTCGCGGCCGCGGTCGTCGTCTACAGCGTGAGCGGCC
This sequence comes from Streptomyces sp. NPDC093795, assembly GCF_044764665.1. Classification (NCBI taxonomy): domain Bacteria; kingdom Bacillati; phylum Actinomycetota; class Actinomycetes; order Kitasatosporales; family Streptomycetaceae; genus Streptomyces; species Streptomyces sp. NPDC093795. Next base: position 429,676 of record NZ_JBIWIO010000001.1, on the reverse strand, counting down.
CGCTGCCCGCCGACCTGATCACCGCCGGGTTCTGGCTGCCCGCCGTCGCCGCGGGCGCGGCGGGCGCCGGGGTCTGGACGGCGCTGGGCCGCCCGTTGCCCGGGCAGCGCCAGGCGGCCGCCGCCCTGCGCGCGGCGGGGCTCGGGCTGGTGACGCTGCTCGGCGGCGGCGCGGTGGCCGCGGCGGTGTCGCTGGCCTGGCACGCGAGCGAGGCGCAGGCCGCGTACACGGTTCTCGCGGGGGAGTGGTCCGGACGGGTGGCGGTGCTGCTGCTGGTCCTCGCGCTGCTGCCGAACATGGCGGTGTGGGGGGCGGCGTACGGCCTCGGGCCCGGCTTCACCCTCGGTACGGGCGCGCTCGCGACCCCGCTGGGCCTCGCCGGGGATCCGGCCGTGCCGCCTTTCCCGCTCCTGGCGGCGCTGCCCGCGGAGGGGCGCGGGACCTGGGTCCACTGGGCGGCCGCGGCGGCTCCGTTGGCCGCCGCCGTGGTGCAGGGCCACCTGGTGGGCCGCTCGGCGCGGAACTGGGCGGCCCGGGACACCGCGCTCACGGCCCTCGGCGCGGCCTGGGGGTCAGGGACGGCGGTCGCCGTGCTCACGGCGGCGACGGGCGGGCCTCTCGGCACCGGCCGGCTCTCCGCGTTCGGCCCGGTGTGGTGGCAGACGGGCGCGGCGACGGTCCTGTGGGGTGCGTGCCTGGGGGCGCCGGTGGCCTTGGGAGTACGGGCCTGGCGCCGCCGATCCCTCCGCCCGAAGCCCCTGCCGACGCAGGCGCCTCCGCGCTCGGCCGGCGTGGGAGCGGGTACGGCGGGTGTGGCGCGCGCGGCAGGGACGACGGCCCCGGCCTCGCGCGCGAACGGGCCGACGTCCGGCGTCGTCCCGGGCCTGGGCTCAGGCATCGGCCCGACCCCCGGCTCCGGCGCCGGCCTGGGCTCAGGCATCGGCCCGGCCCCCGGCTCCGGCTCCGGCCTGGGCTCAGGCATCGGCCCGGCCCCCGGCTCCGGCTCCGGCCTGGGCTCAGGCATCGGCCCGACCCCCGGCTCCGGCGCCGGCCTGGACTCAGGCTCCGGCTTGGGCGCTGGCATCGGCCAGGCTCCGGCCTCCGGCCTCGGGCCCGGCCTGGACTCAGGCTCCGGCTTGGGCGCTGGCATCGGCCAGGCTCCGGCCTCCGGCCTCGGGCCCGGCCTGGGCGCAGGCATCGGCCAGGCCCCGGGCTCCGGCCTCGGTCCCGGTCTGGGCGCAGGCACCGGCCTCAGCTCGACCCCCGGCCCCGGCCCCGGCCTGAGTTCAGGCCTCGGCCTGGGCTCGGGTGTGGGCCTCGGCCCGGGCTACGGCCTCGGCCCAAGCTCCGGCCCCAGCCCCGACTCCGGTGTCGCCCCCGCCCCCGCCCCCGGGCCCATCGCCCGCCTCGCGCGCGCCCTCGGCCTCGGCCGCGCCGTCCGGCTCGCCTCCGGCTCCGGGGCGGCCCCCGTACCGGGGTCCGCCCCCGGTCCCGTACCCCCGTCAACCCCCGACGAGTCACTCTTCGAAGGGGAGCGGCCCGGCCCTGCGCGGCCAGGTGCCACCCCCGCCGCCCGGTCCGCCTCCCACCTGGGGCTCGACGACGACCCGTACGGCGACTCGGCCTTCGAGCCGTACGACTACCTCCCGGCGGCCTGGGAATCGACCCCGCCCCCGGACAGGCCCTGAAGCCCGCCCCGGGGGCCCCGCTCTACTCCCGGACCCCGAAGCCCGCGCGGAGCGGCTTCGGGAGGAGGTCGTTGCAGGCCAGTTCGCCCGCGTGGGTGAGGGCGTCGTCGCGGCACTCGTAGAAGTCGCTGTAGACGAGCTGCATGGTGAAGCCGACCGCGACGATCATCAGGGCCACGCTCGCCGCGACCAGGCCACTGATCGCGGCCGTGCGCATCGAGCGGAGCGGGGCCGCCGTGGCGCCCTGCCCCGACGGTCGTCCCGAGGGCTGAGACGCCGGCGCGGGCGCCGGCTGTGATGTCGGCGACAGGTCCGTCGTCGGCTTCGGCTTGGTCCGCAGCGAGCTGATCGCCCAGTAGAGACCCAGGGCGCCGAGGAGCAGCGCCAGTTCCGGGATCTCGAAGATGGCGAAGAAGAAGGCCCACATGCCCGCGAGGATCGCGTACCGCGCACGCCGCTGCGCCGGGTCCTTCGGGTCCCAGCGGGGACCCTGGCCGCCACTCGGGCCAGGCCCGCCCTGCCCTGGGCCGCCCTCGGGCCCGTCGCCGCGGCCGCCTCCCTGGCGCTCGGGCCCGCGGCCGAAGCCGTCGTCGGAGCGGCCCGGCTGGCGGGGGCTCCAGCGGCCGTCGGACGGCCCGGGCGAGCCCGGGGCCCCGGACGCTTCGTCGTCCGAACCCTCCGGTCGCCGCGGCTGCCACGGCTGATCCGGCCGGCCCTCGGGCGGCGGTGCGAACGGGTTGTTGTCGTCCGTGGACTGGCGTTCCGGCATCTGCTGAACGTCTTCCCTCTGTCGTCGTGACCACGGCCGCACCCGTGGTCTCCGCTGCTGTCTCGTCTGCTGCTACTGGTGCTGCTGCTCGTGCTGCTGGGTGCTGCCGCGCGCTGCTGTCCGTTACGCCGTCCGGGTCTCCGACCGGTGCCGGCCGCGCGCGCGTCCGGCGTCGGACCCTGACGCTACCGCCCTGCTCCGCCCCCGTCCCGTGGGGGCCGCCCGGTGTGCCGGTATCGTTGCTGACGGTCGAGCCATTCGTAGGGTTCCCCGTATCGAGCGGCACGATTCGTTCGTACGACCGTACAAACACCACGGAAAGAGTGACCCAGTGGCTGCCGCCCGCCTCGTCGTCCTGGTCTCCGGTTCCGGTACCAATCTGCAGGCCCTCCTCGACGGCATCGCCGCGGACCCCGAGGGCTACGGCGCCGAGATCGTCGCCGTCGGCGCCGACCGCGACGGCATCGCCGGTCTTGAGCGCGCCGAGCGCGCCGGGCTGCCCACCTTCGTCTGCCGGGTCAAGGACCACGCCACCCGCGGGGAGTGGGACCGGGCGCTCGCCGAGGCCACCGCCGCGTACGAGCCGGATCTCGTCGTCTCGGCCGGCTTCATGAAGATCGTCGGCAAGGAGTTCCTCGCCCGCTTCGGCGGCCGGGTCGTCAACACCCACCCGGCCCTCCTCCCCAGTTTTCCCGGTGCCCACGGGGTGCGTGACGCCCTCGCCTACGGCGCGAAGGTCACCGGGTGCACCGTCCACTTCGTCGACGACGGTGTCGACACCGGCCCGATCATCGCCCAGGGCGTGGTCGAGGTGCGGGAGACGGACGATGAAGCCGCTCTGCACGAGCGCATCAAGGAAGTCGAGCGCTCGCTGCTCGTCGACGTCGTGGGGCGTCTCGCCCGGCACGGCTACCGCATTGAGGGACGAAAGGTTCATGTCGGTGAACACGGACACCGTTAAGCCCATCCGCCGCGCGCTGGTCAGCGTCTACGACAAGACGGGGCTCGAAGAGCTGGCCCGCGGTCTGCACGAGGCCGGTGTCGAGCTCGTATCCACCGGCTCCACGGCCGGGAAGATCGCCGCCGCCGGGGTGCCGGTCACCAAGGTCGAGGAGCTGACCGGCTTCCCCGAGTGCCTGGACGGCCGCGTCAAGACCCTCCACCCGCGCGTGCACGCCGGCATCCTCGCCGACCTGCGCCTGGAGTCGCACCGCGAGCAGCTCGCCGAGCTGGGCGTGGAGCCCTTCGACCTGGTCGTCGTGAACCTGTACCCGTTCCGCGAGACGGTCGCCTCCGGCGCCACCCCGGACGAGTGCGTCGAGCAGATCGACATCGGCGGCCCGTCGATGGTCCGCGCCGCGGCCAAGAACCACCCGTCCGTCGCCATCGTGACCAGCCCGGAGCGGTACGCCGACGTGCTCGCCGCCGTCAAGACCGGCGGCTTCGACCTGACCGCCCGCAAGCGGCTCGCCGCCGAGGCCTTCCAGCACACCGCCGCGTACGACGTGGCCGTCGCCTCCTGGTTCGCCGCCGACTACGCCGCCGCCGACGAGTCGGGCTTCCCCGACTTCCTGGGCGCCACGTACGAGCGGAACAACGTCCTGCGCTACGGCGAGAACCCGCACCAGGGCGCCGCGCTGTACGTCGACGGGACGGGCGGCCTCGCCGAGGCCGAGCAGCTGCACGGCAAGGAGATGTCGTACAACAACTACACGGACACCGACGCCGCGCGCCGGGCCGCGTACGACCACACCGAGCCGTGCGTCGCGATCATCAAGCACGCCAACCCGTGCGGCATCGCGATCGGCGCCGACGTCGCCGAGGCCCACCGCAAGGCGCACGCCTGCGACCCGCTGTCCGCGTTCGGCGGCGTCATCGCCGTCAACCGCCCCGTGTCGGTCGAGCTGGCCGAGCAGGTCGCGGAGATCTTCACCGAGGTCATCGTGGCCCCCGGCTACGAGGACGGCGCGGTCGAGATCCTCGCCAAGAAGAAGAACATCCGCGTGCTCCGCGCCGAGGGCGCCCCGGCCAACCCGGTCGAGGTCAAGCCGATCGACGGCGGCGCGCTGCTCCAGGTCACCGACCGCCTCCAGGCCGACGGAGACGACCCGGCGAACTGGACCCTGGCGACCGGCGAGGCCCTGTCCGCCGAGGAGCTCGCCGAGCTCGCCTTCGCCTGGAAGGCCTGCCGCGCGGTCAAGTCCAACGCGATCCTGCTCTCCAAGGACGGCGCCTCGGTCGGCGTCGGCATGGGCCAGGTCAACCGCGTCGACTCCGCGAAGCTCGCGGTCGAGCGCGCGGGCGAGGAGCGGGCGGCCGGCGCCTACGCCGCCTCGGACGCCTTCTTCCCCTTCCCCGACGGCCTGGAGATCCTCACCGCGGCCGGCGTGAAGGCGGTCGTGCAGCCCGGCGGCTCGATGCGGGACGAGCTGGTCGTCGAGGCCGCGAAGAAGGCCGGCGTGACGATGTACTTCACGGGCACGCGCCACTTCTTCCACTGAGTCGTACGGCAGCGGGGGGGGGGGGGGGGGGCGGGGGGGGGGGGGGGGGGGGGGCCCGCCCCCCCCCGGGGGGGGCCCGGGGGGGGGCCCCGGCCCCGGGGGGGGGGGGGGGGGGGTGGTTGTTGTGTTTTTTGTTTGGGGGGGAGGTGGGG